>NZ_JBYOJT010000003.1:526528-687901 GCF_057798875.1 Cupriavidus sp. 94F1 | reverse complement strand
CGCTGCCGTTCGACTTGCATGTGTAAGGCATGCCGCCAGCGTTCAATCTGAGCCAGGATCAAACTCTTCAGTTCAATCTCTGTGTGGTGCCGAAGCACCTCGCTCTTTCGAGCGGTCGCTCACTCTCAGAAAACTGACTGGTTCACGTCTCGCGACGCAAACCAACATGTTTTACTGTGCGAGCACTGATAACTTTTGAAGCATCACGAAGCCGAAGCTCCGTGGCGTTCGCCATCAAGCGCCCACACTTATCGGTTGTTTGTTTGTTAAAGAACCCGAGCGACCGGCTTTGCCGTTCGCTGTCGCTGCGTCTTTCGTCGCAGCGGAGAAACGAGATTATGCAGAGCATTCAACGTTTCGTCAACAGTTTTTGCAGAACTTTTTTCTGCCGGCCGGTGCCGCGAACATCGCAACGCCAACCTCCTGCCAACCCCGCAACCGTTGTCGCTGCTGCGTTTGCAGCGCGCTTTGTCTTGCGAGGGGGCGAATATTAGATGGGATTGGCCGGGGGCGCAAGCGCTTTCCGCGAAAAGTTCAAGGCGCCCGAATCGGCCCAACTGTCACGGGGGCGACAGCCTTGGTTTCGGAACTGTCCTAAGCTGGCAGCCAACCTATCAGAAGACGCTGTTGAAGGAGACACCCATGAAGCCATCCGTGCCCATCGACCGTTCACACGTGGTTGGTGCGACCGATATCCCGCTGTCCGACGATACGATCCCCGCGCTACTGGCGCGTGCCGTCACAGCAAACCCCGACGGCGACGCAGTGATCTTCAGGGAGCAGTCCATACGCTGGACCTGGCGGGAATTTTCCGATCAGGTCGATCGGCTGGCCACCGGCCTGCTGGCCAGAGGGATCTCCCCTGGCGACCGGGTAGGCATCTGGTCGCCAAACCGGGCCGAATGGCTGGTGACGCAGTTCGCCACCGCCCGGATTGGCGCAATCCTGGTCAATATCAACCCCGCCTACCGTCAGGCAGAGCTGGAATACGCGCTAAACAAGGCTGGCGTGCGGATGCTGATCACGGCGACTCGATTCAAGTCGAGTGACTATCTAGGCATGCTGCAGGCGCTGGCACCCGAATTGTCCGATGCGACGCCTGGACAGTTGCGCGCCGCCCGCCTGCCCCATCTCAAGTCAGTGGTTCGTCTGGGGGAAGACCCGACCCCGGGCATGCTCAACTATGCCAGCCTGCTCCAGCCGCCCGAACGCGGCGCGCTCGATACCGTCACCCGCCAGCTGGACGCCCAGGACGCGATCAATATCCAGTTCACCAGCGGCACCACCGGCAACCCCAAGGGCGCGACGCTGACCCATCACAACGTGGTCAACAACGGCCGCTTCGTTGCCATGGCCATGCGCCTGGGTGCCGCCGACCGCCTTTGCATTCCCGTCCCGCTATACCACTGCTTCGGCATGGTCCTGTCCGTGCTGGCTTGCGTGTCAGTCGGCGCCTGCATGGTCTTTCCGGGCGAGGCATTCGATCCACTGGCGACCATGCAGGCCGTTTCCGACGAGCGGTGCACCGCGCTGCATGGCGTGCCGACCATGTTCATCGCCCAGCTCGATCATCCGGACTTCCGCCAGTTCGATTTCTCGACGCTGCGCACCGGCATCATGGCTGGCGCCCCGTGCCCGATCGAAGTGATGAAGCGAGTGGTCACTGACATGCATATGGCGGAGGTGACCATTGCCTACGGCATGACGGAAACCAGCCCGGTGTCGTTCCAGAGCGCCACCGACGATCCGCTCGACAAGCGCGTGGCCACGGTGGGCCGCGTCCAGCCGCACCTGGAATGCAAGGTCGTCGATGCCACGGGCGACATCGTGCCGCGCGGCGAGACCGGCGAACTCTGCACGCGCGGCTACTCCGTGATGCGGGGCTACTGGGACGACGACAAGCGCACGCGCGAGGCCATCCGCGACGGCTGGATGCATACGGGCGACCTGGCGACCATCGATGCGGACGGCTATTGCAACATCGTCGGACGCGTCAAGGACATGCTGATCCGTGGCGGCGAGAACATCTATCCGCGCGAGATCGAGGAATTCCTGTTCCGTCATCCCAAAGTTCAGGCGGTACAGGTGTTCGGCGTGCCCGACCCCAAATACGGCGAGGAAGTCTGCGCATGGATCGTGCTCAAACCCGGACAGACCGCCACCGAGGACGATATCCGTGCCTTCTGCCGCGACCAGATCGCGCATTACAAGATTCCGCGCTATATCCGGTTCGTTGAAGAAATGCCGATGACTGTGACAGGAAAGGTGCAGAAGTTTGTCATGCGTGACACCATGATTCACGACCTCGGGCTGCAGCAGGCCGTCACGGCGTAATTCCGGAGATTCTGGAGACATTACGATGACCATCCGCATCGTCAGGCTCGGCGAACCGCGCACCCAGGGCGAAGGCCTGCGCATGGGCACCGTTCGCCGCCCGCCGCGCGGGGTGCCGAAAGCCGAATTCGCCAGCCGGGATTTCTACGATGTCTGGTATCCCGTGCTCTCGCCGTCCGCCGAACTTGTATCTGAAGCCCTGGCAGCCCAGGCCGCCAACGATCCCAAGGCATGGCGCGCCTTCGAGAAGCACTTTCGTGCCGAGATGGCCCAGCCCGATGCCAGCCGCACGCTCGATTTGCTGGCCGCCTTCTCCCATCAGACGAATTTCTCGCTCGGTTGCTATTGCGAGGATGCGTCGCACTGCCATCGCTCGATCCTGCGGGCGTTGCTGGCGGAACGCGGGGCCGACATCGCGTGAGACCGGCAGGCTATGATGCTGGGCTTCGCCGCGAGCCACGTGGCGAAGTCCTCCACTGGCCTTATTTACGTCGATGGCACTGAACCTCGTCTGGCTCGGATTCTTCCTACTTTCCTTCCTGGCCGCCTGTGTGCGGCTCATTGGCGGCGACACTACGGTGTTTCCCGCCCTGCTGACCAGCCTTTTCGACAGCTCCCGCACCGCGTTTGAGATTTCTCTCGGCCTGGTCGGCGTGATGAGCCTGTGGATCGGCATCATGCGGATTGGCGAACGCGCCGGGGTCATCGACCTGTTCGCGCGGCTGGTGAACCCGTTGCTGCGCCATTTCTTCCCGGGCGTGCCGCAGGGGCATCCGGCGCAGGGCGCGATGATGATGAATGTGTCCGCCAACATGCTGGGGCTGGACAACGCGGCCACGCCGCTGGGCCTGAACGCGATGCGCGAACTGCAGTCGCTGAACCGGCAGCCGGACACGGCGACCAACGCCCAGATCATGTTCATCGTGCTGAACACGGCCGGTCTGACGCTGATTCCGACCTCGGTCATCGCCATTCGCCAGGCCATGGCCGTCAAGCAGGGGCTGGTCAATTTCAATGCCGCCGACATCTTCCTGCCCACGCTGCTGGCCACGGGCGCGTCGTGCCTGGCCGGGTTGCTGGCCGTGGCGTGGGTCCAGCGACTGAACCTGCTCAAGCCCGCCGTGCTGGCCGCCTTTGCGGTGGCGGGCCTGGCCGTGGCCGGCCTGTTTGCCTGGCTGCGGCACGCCCCGCCCGATCAGGTCAGCCAGGTGACGGCGCTGGCCGGTAGCGGCTTTATCCTGTCGCTGATCACGCTGTTCCTGGTGTGCGGCGCGCTCCGCCGCGTCAATGTCTACGATGCCTTTATCGACGGCGCCAAGGAAGGTTTCGGCGTGGCCGTGCAGATCATTCCTTATCTGGTCGCGATCCTGGTGGCGATCGGACTTTTCCGGGCCAGCGGCTGCATGGACGTGGTCATGCAGGCGCTGACCGCCGGCTTTACGTGGCTGGGGATCAACACCGACTTTGTGCCGGCACTGCCCGTCGGGCTGATGAAGATCCTGTCCGGGGCCGGCGCCCGCGGCCTGATGGTCGATGTGATGACCACCTACGGCGTGGATTCCTTCCAGGGGCGGCTTGCCGCCATCATCCAGGGATCGACGGAAACCACCTTCTATGTGCTGGCGGTCTACTTCGGCAGCGTCAATGTGCGAAATACCCGGCACGCCCTGGGCTGCGCCCTGTTTGCCGACGTCGTCGGCATGGGTGCCGCGGTGTGGATTGCCTACCTGTTTCGGTGACTTGTCCGCCCTTGTTGTACGACAACAACGGTGATTGTGCTGGCTTGCAGTCATTTTTTTCGATGCCGCTTGGTGCGTCGCAACAAGTCGTGTATAGTGAAGTCTGTCTCCTCCACCACCTCGGTGGATTCCAACCCGCGCACAACCTGCGCGGGTTTTTTTTACCCAAAATCCGGGGAATCCCACCCCGACCGAAGTTCTTTCAATCGTAGAACTTCGGAAATGTGACAATTGCACCGTCTTGCGTCACATTTCCCGCCGTTGGTGCGATACCGCACACTTGCCGGGCAAAGGCGTCTGGATTCACGGAAATGTTGCGACGCAGCAATAGTCCCCGTAGAGTGGACTCCGTACTCACCCTGAGACGTCCACTCCCACGCCCCCCGACCATGCGCCGCGTCCCGCGCTCACTCTCCTTCTGGCCCGATTCCGCCTTCCTGCAGCGCGGCGTGGTCTATGCCGTTTCGTTTTTTGCGCTGGCCGGCATTGCCTGGCTGATGGGAGACAACGGCTATCTGTGGTCGGCCACGGCTTCGATCTGGACGTGTCTGGCAGATCGGCAAGGGACGGCGGGCGCTCGCATGCGCGGGCTTGGCGCGGTGGGGATCGGCGGGGCCGCGGCCAGCGTGCTCGGCGCCAGCCTTGCGTCGTCGCCCCTGATCGCGCTGGCGGTCGTGGTCTGCGCGGGCCTGGTCGCCGGTCTGGCGGAAATACGAGGCCCCGCCGCCGCGCTGTGCTTCAAGCTGCTCTATGTCGTGCTGATCGCCGCGTGCCTGCAGCCAGTGGCCGAGCCGTCGGTGCTGGTTCATGCCTGGACAGCCGGCGTGGATTATCTGCGCGGCGGTGTTTTTGCGTGCCTGATTTCGCTGGTGCTGATTCCCTCGCAGCGCGATGCACGGCCCCGGCCCGAGATCGCCGCCGTCTACGATGCCCTCCGGCGCTTTGCCGAGCACCTGGCGGCGCCGGGGCTGCAAGACACCTCGCTATACAAGAAAGAAATCCGCCTGCGGATCGAAGCCGCGCGCGCCGCCGTCATGGGCCGCCGCGGCATGGTCGATCCGGTCGGCATGCTGCACTACGCCTACGCGGTAACGGTGGCGGACGCCATCTTTGCGCTGCTGATCGTCGCCGGCGAACTGCGCGAGCGGGCGGGCGGACAGCACAGCCTGCCTCTGATGTATGCCGCGCGCTGCCTGGCCGATACGCAGGCGCAGGTACGGCAGGCGCTGACCCGCCATGCGCCCGACCTGCCCGCCCTGAGCGCCATGCTCGATCGCGATGTGCGCAGGCTGATCGGCCAGCGCGCCAACGCCGGCGCCCCGCCGGCCTATCAGTCCGCCCTGGCGGCGCTGGCCCAGCATCCATCGTTCGATCGCTGGCGCGAATCGTTTGCCTGGCCCAATGCCGGACTGGCCGGAATCGTCGATCGGATCGGCCATACGCTTGCCGATATCGCCGCACGTGATGCCAGAATCACGCGACATGCGCTGCGGATGGCGTTCGCCGGCGGCCTGAGCCTGCTGCCATCGCAACTGCTCCAGGTCGACCATGGCTATTGGGTGGCCGTCACGGTGATCATGGTATTGAGTCCGCGCCTGCAGACCACGCGGCAGATCTCGTTCCATCGCTTTGCCGGCTCGCTGGCTGGCGCGCTGCTGGCTTGCCTGGTGGGCCTGACCCATCCGAGCCCGACACTGGCGCTCGGGCTCAGCGCCATGTTCCTGGCCGCCGCCTACGCACTGCGGCTGGCCGGCAGCGCAGGCGGCTTCGCATTCTGCCTGACGCCGGCGGTCATTCTGTTTTCGTGGCTGGGCGAGCCCGCCTCGAGCAGCAGCCATGTGGCCGCGCTGCGCGGCATGGATACGGCCATCGGATGCCTGATCGCGCTGGCCAGCTATTACATACTGGCCCCGCGCGCCGAGTTGTCGCGCGCGTACCGGCACAGCCTGGACGCGCTGTCCGTCAATGCCGTCTACCTGCGTGCCGCAATCAGCACTGCCCGCAGCGTCACGCCGGCCCGCATGCGGCTGGAAGCCCTGCGCGTGGCGGCCGGCCGGGCTTCCACCCGCGCCGAAGATACGCTGGCCCAGTGCGCCGCAGACCTCGACCCACGCCTTGGCGCGGCCCATGCCGCCCTGCACGTCACGGCGCGACGCATGGCGTCGCTGGCCGGCCTGGTCCGGGCGGGCGCGGAATCGGGTGAAGTGCATGCGGCGCCCGGTGCCGCCATTCAATCGCTGCTCACCGATCTGGAAGCCCGCCTGGCCGAAGTGGCCGTCCGGCCGGGTCGCACCGGGGTCAGTGCCGCGATTGCCTCCGCGCGCATGGCGCCGCTGACGCCTTCCGATGCCCCGTTCGAACACTTTCTGGCCGAACAGTGCACCTACGCGGATGCGCATATCGATAGCGCCCATCGAACCGTTTCCCACCTGCGCGCGCTGGCGGCCGAGCAGGCCGAGGCGGGGCGCGTCCGGCTGCCGGGCGCGCGGGCCGGCTGACGCAGCGGATCGGGGCTTGCCCTGAGACACGGCCCTGTCCACTTGCCTGGCCACCGCGATTGCCTATATTGAACGGATATCCGCGATTTCCCCGTTCCCGGCAAGACGAGGTACGCCATGGTCGATATCACCTTCCCCAGCGCCGTTCCCACCTACTGCGGGGCCAGCCTGACGCTGTCCTGCCCCGCCACCGTGAACGGCACCCGGTCGCAATACTCGGTCACGGCAGAAGCACTGGAAGCCTATTGCGGGGCGCAATCGGCACGCGAGGAGGATCTCGTCCGCGCCTTCACCAGCAACCGCAGGCGTATCGAGCAGCTCGCGGAAACGCTATTCGAGCTGACCGAAGCCCGCGAGATCGTGCTGCGCGGCGGCCATTTCCGGTTCGCCGGCTGACCGCCGCATCGGCGCCGGCGGCCCTGCATGGCCGGCTGCCCGGCTCCCGGAACGACTACCTGTCGACGATCAATCGGCGGATGCCTTGCCGCGCACCAGCAGCACCGGCGTCGTCGATTGGCGAATCACGGCCTCGGCCACGCTGCCCAGCACCAGACGACGTACGCCCCGGCGGCCATGGGTGCCGATGACCAGCAGGTCCGCGCCCCATTCGCTGGCGGCCGCATTGATCGATCCCGCGATGTCGCCGATCACGGCCGGATCGGTCACCAGCTTCGTCTCGAAGGGCACGCCGGCATTGCCGAGCACCCGGCTGGCGGCCTCGAGCGCCTTCTTGCCGCTGTCCACATAGGCCCGTTCGATCTGCGTGGGATCGTAGAAACCCGCATCGAACAGCATCACGCCGTTATCGACCACATAGAGCGCCAGCACGGTGCCGCCGCCGCTGGCCACCCGAATCGCCTCCTGCAGTGCCAGATCCGACGTGCTGCTGCCATCCACAGCCACCGCGATCTTGCCGTAAGCCTTGCTCGACATAGCTTTGCCCTCCATTAAGACGTGGAAGCTCGATACTACACGTGGCGCCGAATCCACGTGTCCATCGTAAAACTATTAATTGACCGACCAGTCGGTTTATATTTATATTGAGCCAACTGACCGACCCCACAACAGTCCGCGCCGTTCTCGGCCGTATCGCGCCAGCGCACCAAAAAAACAGGTCGGCCCCTGCCAAAGACGAAAGTCAAGGAGACGTGATGTACACACAGAGCCTCGACCTGCCAGGCCAGCCGCAGCATGTGCCCACATCGGCCGACGCCGACCAGGCCACCCGGCAGGCCGCCTTTGACGCGCGCATCGCCGAAGACGCCAAGATCGAGCCGATGGACTGGATGCCCGAGGCCTACCGCAAGACGCTGGTGCGGCAGATCTCGCAACATGCGCATTCGGAAATCATCGGCATGCAGCCCGAGGGCAACTGGATCAGCCGCGCCCCGTCGCTCAAGCGCAAGGCCATCCTGCTGGCCAAGGTGCAGGACGAAGGCGGCCACGGCCTCTATCTATATAGTGCGGCCGAAACGCTCGATGCATCGCGCGACGACCTGCTCGATGGCCTGCATAGCGGCCGCGCCAAATATTCGTCGATCTTCAACTACCCTACGCTGACCTGGGCCGACGTCGGCGTGATCGGCTGGCTCGTGGATGGCGCGGCGATCATGAACCAGATCCCGCTGTGCCGCTGCTCGTACGGCCCTTACGCGCGGGCCATGATCCGCATCTGCAAAGAAGAGTCGTTCCACCAGCGCCAGGGCTTTGACGCGCTGCTGAGCATGATGCGCGGCACCGAAGCCCAGCGCGCCATGGTGCAGGACGCCGTGGACCGCTGGTGGTTTCCGGTGCTGATGATGTTCGGGCCGCCGGACGCGGCGTCCACCAACAGCACCCAGACCATGGCCTGGGGCATCAAGCGCATTTCGAACGACGACCTGCGCCAGAAGTTCGTCGATGCCACCGTCGAGCAGGCCAGGGTGCTGGGCGTGACGCTGCCCGACCCCGGCCTGGTCTGGAACGACGAGCGCGGCCACTACGACTACAGCCCACTGGACTGGGAAGAATTCTGGCGCGTGATCAATGGCGACGGCCCCTGCAATCGCGAGCGGCTGGCCACGCGCGTGAAGGCGCACGAAGACGGCGCCTGGGTACGCGAGGCGGCGCTGGCCCATGCCGAAAAGCGCGCCCGGCGCGCATCCCCGGCCAAGGCGGCCTGACCCGGAGACCACCATGACACAACAAAAGGAATGGCCGCTGTGGGAAGTTTTCGTCCGCAGCAAGCAGGGCCTGGAACACAAGCACTGCGGCAGCCTGCACGCCGCCGACGCGCAGCAGGCGCTGCACATGGCGCGCGATGTCTACACGCGCCGGCAGGAAGGCGTGTCGATCTGGGTGGTGCCGTCGGCGGCCATCACGGCCAGCGCGCCGGCCGAAAAGGCGGAGCTGTTCGACCCGGCCGCCGACAAGATCTACCGCCACCCCACGTTCTACCAGTTGCCCGACGAAGTGAACCATATGTAAGGCCGGCCCCATGACGCAACCCAACGTAGCCGACGGTATCGCCCTGGCACGCCTGCCGCTGGCGCAGACGGCCCCCCTGCAATACGTGCTGCGCCTGGCCGACAACGCGCTGATCCTGGGTCAGCGCAACGCCGAATGGTGCGGCCACGGCCCGGTGCTGGAAGAAGACATCGCGCTGGCCAATATCAGCCTCGACCTGATCGGCCAGGCACGCCTGCTGTACAGCCACGCCGGCGCGCTGGAAGGCCGGCTGACCGGCCGCGTGCGCCACGAGGACGACTACGCCTACTGGCGCAGCGAACCGGAATTCCGCAACTGGACGCTGCAGGAACTGCCGCACCACGGGCCACTGGCCGGCACGGCGCGCGCCGACCGCGACTACGCGGTCACCCTCATGCGCAACTTCCTGTACAGCGCGCTGATGGCCGAACTCTGGCCGGCGCTGGCGCTCAGCACCGACACCGAGCTGGCGGCCATCGCGGCAAAGTCGGCCAAGGAGGTGCGCTACCACCTGCACCATGCCGCCGACTGGGTGGTGCGCCTGGGCGACGGCACCGATGCGTCGCACGCGCGCATGCAACGGGCGCTCGATCACCTGCTGCCCTATATGAACGAGTGCTTCGTCGATGATGCGGTGGAGCAGCAAGTGGCTGCGCAGGGCGTGGGCGTGCTGACGTCCAGCGTGCGCGCGGCCTGGGAGGCCACCGTTGCCGCCACGCTCGATGACGCCACCCTGCGGCGCCCGGCCCCGTCGGCGTTTGTGTCCACCGGCAAGCACGGCGTGCATTCCGAACACATGAGCTACCTGCTGGCCGAACTGCAGGGGCTGGCGCGGGCCCATCCGGGCGCGCAGTGGTAATGCGAGGCCGGCCATGCGCACCCTTCCCGCACCGATGACACGAGGTCCGGCATCGCCATTCGCGCCGACATTCACTCACGGCGACGACTCCACGCCCGCCGGTTCCGCGGTTTCGCCCGAAGACCGGCTGGCCCGCGCCTGGGCCGCGCTGGAAGCCGTGCCCGACCCCGAGATCCCGGTCGTGTCGATCCGCGACCTCGGCATCCTGCGCGACGTGGCGCTGGCCGATGACGGCCACACCATCGAGGCCATCATCACCCCCACGTATTCGGGCTGCCCCGCGATGTCGCAGATCGAGGAAGACGCCGGCCGCGCGCTCGAAGCCGCCGGCCTGGCGCCGTGGCGCGTGCGCACCGTGCTGGCACCGGCCTGGACCACCGACTGGATCACCGAAGCCGGCCGCGCCAGCCTGCGCGCGTTTGGCATCGCGCCGCCGGGCCAGTGCGCCAGCCCGGCCACGCATGGTGGCAATGTCCGGCCATTGCGCTTCGTGCCGCGCCAGCCGCAGGCGCCGGCCATTGCATGCCCCCGCTGCGGCAGCGTCCACACGCAGGAGCTGTCGCGCTTTGCCTCCACGGCCTGCAAGGCGCTCTACCGCTGCCTGGATTGCCGCGAACCGTTCGACTACTTCAAACCCTATTGAGCACCGCCGGCCCATGACCCCACAGTTCCATCCGCTACGCGTGGCGCAGGTTCGCCCCGAGACGCCCGACACGGTCTCGATTGCCTTCGATGTCCCGCCGGACCTGCGCGATGCCTACCGCTTCACGCAGGGCCAGTTCCTGACGATCAAGGCGCCCGTCGAGGGCAAGGACGTGCGCCGCTCGTACTCGATCTGCTGCGGCGTGCAGGATTACGACGATCACGGCGAACTGCGCGTGGCCGTAAAGCTGGTGGACGACGGCGTATTTTCCACGTGGATCCACGACACCGTGGCCGTCGGCCAGGTGCTCGACGTCATGACACCCGATGGCCGTTTCCACGTGCCGCTCGATCCCGATGCATCGCGCCATTACGTGGCCTTTGCGGCCGGCAGCGGCATCACGCCGGTGCTGTCGCTGATCCGCACCACGCTGGCGCAGGAGCCGCGCAGCCGCTTTACGCTGGTCTATGGCAACCGCAGCGTCGATTCGATCATCTTCTCCGAGGCGCTCGAAGACCTGAAGAACCAGTATCTGTCGCGCTTCACGCTGTACCACGTGCTGTCGCGCCAGCCGCAGGAGGTGGATCTGCTGCATGGCCGGCTCGACCGCGACCGCGTGACCGCGTTCCTGCAGACCCTGCTGCCCGTGGACGACATCGACGCGGCCTTCGTGTGCGGCCCCGCGTCGATGATTGACGAAGTCGAGGACGCCCTCAAGGCCGCCGGGCTGGACCCGCACCGGATCCACGCCGAGCGATTCGGTGTGCCGCTGACCCAGCCCCGCCCGGCCCCGCCCGCCCATGCCGACCAGGCAGGCACCGCCGAACTGGTGGTGGTGCTGGACGGCAAGCAGCACAAGATGCGCCTGCCTTTGACCGATGGCAAAGTGCTGGACACCGCGCTGGCCGCCGGGCTGGACCTGCCTTATGCCTGCAAGGGCGGCGTCTGCTGTACCTGCCGCGCCAAGGTGCTGGAGGGCAAGGTCGAAATGGAAAAGAACTACACGCTCGAACCATGGGAGATGGAAAAGGGCTTTGTCCTGACTTGCCAGGCGCGCGCGCTGACGCCCCGGGTGGTGGTCAGCTACGACGAACGGTAAGGGCCGCCCAGCGGGGCTGACCGATGTCAAGGGTGTCGGGCCTATGGCGGGAATCCCCCATGTCAGACTGCCGCCGATGCCCGGCCGGCGTCGCACCGTGATTACAATGGCGGAACACGCTTCATGCGTCGCATCGCCCGCCGGGCGGCCGCCTGCCGGCGGTGGCGGCGGCCGCATGCGGAGGTCCGGCACCCGTCGCACCCTATACAATCACGGTCATGCAATACATACATGTCGTCAACGGCGATGTCGCGGGCAACACGCTGCGCCAGGCGCTGGCCCAGGCTGCCCGGCCCGACCCGGTGGTCGTCCTGCGCGACGATCTTGCCGTGGGCCCGATCGCCGATATCGACAGTACGGGCCTGATCCGCTCGGGCTTCTGGCAGCGCGTGGCGCCCCACACCGATATCGACTTCGCGGCCGAGATGCGTCAGGCGCTGGACCAGCTCCAGCAACTGCGTCGCGACGACATGGAAGTGGCCATCTGGCATGGCCAGAGCGCATCGGACCAGCTGATGCTGCGCCGGGTGGTGTTCCACCTCTACCAGGCCCCGCAGCGTATCAACGAAGTGGCGATGGACCTGCGCGAGCTGGAAGCCCCCACGCACGGCAGCCTGACCGCCATCGGCATGTATCCGTCCGCCCGCCTGGCACGTCGCTTTTCGACGATCGCGCCGGTCTCGGTGCTGCGCCTGGGCCGGCTCGGCTACGAGTGGCAGCAGAACGTCAAGGAAAACGCCGATGTGCGGCTGTGGAAGGGCAATACGCTGGTGCCGGCGGCCTATCACAACGTCGACGACGTGATCCTGGAGCGCGCCCCCGACGACTGGACGCCGGCCGCGCAGGTGGTGGGCAGCGTGATGGGTGCCATCGAAGGCCTGCTGGCCAGCGACTGGTTCGTTTTCTGGCGCTGCCGCGAGCTGGTCAGCACCGGGCCGCTGGCGCTGCGCGGCGACCCGCAAAGCCTCGAATCGTGCGAGATCCGCCGCAACCGTCTCGCCGCCCACACCGATTGACGCCGTACCGATAACAGAACAACAGGCGGATCGATCCGACCCCTATGGCACGAACCAAGGCGCCCGATTTCGAGGCGCAACGCGAACAGATTCTCGACCGGGCGGCCGCCGCCTTTGCCGCCTCCAGCTACCCCAGCACCTCGATGGCCGACCTGGCTGCGGCCTGCGGCACGTCCAAGGCCCGGCTCTACCACTATTACGAGAGCAAGGAAGCGATCCTGTTCGACCTGCTGGACCGCTACACCCGGCAGCTGATGCAGATCGTCACCGATGTAGAAGCCGAAGGCACGCGCCAGTCGCGCAGCCATCGCGAGACATTCGGCCATCTGCTGCGCGCCTTCCTCGCTGAATACGAGACATCGCAAACGCGCCATATCGCGCTGATCAACGATGTGAAGTTTCTGGCCGAGGAGCAGCGCGACCAGATCCTGCAACGCGAGCGCGACGTGGTGGCGGCGTTCGCGCGCCTGCTGCAGCGCGCCTATCCGGAGCGCGTGACACGCGACAACCAGACCGCGCTGACCATGACCGTGTTCGGCATGATCAACTGGACCTTCACCTGGCTCAAGCCCGGTGGCCGGCTGTCCTACGCGGCGTTCGCCGAGATGGTGGTCGGGCTGCTCGAACACGGCCTGGCACCGGGCATGCCGGGCGCCCGCTGAGCCAGTCAGGCCGGCCGGCGCACGGCTGCCGGGGCAACCTCAGGACCATTCGGCATCTTCCAGCTTGCGCCGCTGGTCGCGGTCCTGGCGGAACATCTCCTCCAGTTCGTCGCGCGCCTGCTTGGCCATCGAGACCAGCGTTTTCTGATCCTTGTAGTACGGGTAGAAACGCTCGATGGCCTCGATATTGTGGCGCCGGAAGCGCAGCGCCACGCTGCGCGCCTCCACCCGGTCAAAGCCCAGTCCCTCCAGCACCTTGCGTCCCAGCATCAGCGAACCTTCAAACATCTCGCGCTCGTAGTTGTCGATGCCGATGCCGCGATCCATGAGCTGGTAGACGTGCGACACATGCCGCGCGCGCGTGTAGATCTTCAGGTCCGGCCAGCGGTGGCGCACCTTGTCGATCAGACCCAGGTTGTCGTCCAGGTCCTCGATGGCCACGATCAGGATCTTCGCCTCGCCGGCGCCAGCCGCTTCGAGCAGGTCCATGCGCGTGGCATCGCCATAGAAAATCTTGAAGCCGTACTGGCGCAGGAATTCGATCTGGTCGGGATCATGGTCCAGCACCGTCACGCCGATGCCCTGCGCATACAGCAGGCGCCCGATGATCTGGCCGAAACGGCCAAACCCGGCAATGATCACAGGATTGTGATGATTGGTGATCTCGTCGTCGGGCCGCTTCGACATCGCGTTCAGACGCGGCGCCAGCAACTGGTCGAACAGCAGCAGCAACAGCGGCGTGGCCACCATCGACAGCGCCACGATCAGCACCAGCAGCGCCTCGGTTTCCTTGGGCAGCAGGCCGACCGTACGCGCCTCGGCAAACACCACGAACGCGAATTCGCCGCCCTGCGAGATCAGCAGGCCAAACAGCAGCCACTGCCCGCGCGACACCCGGAAACGCTTGGCCAGCAGCGTCAGCACCGCCGTCTTGATCAGCACGAACGCCGCCACGAACCCCATCACCTTGCCGGGCTGCTGGGCGAGGATGCCGAAATCGATCGACATGCCCACCGCCATGAAGAACAGTCCGAGCAGCAGGCCCTTGAACGGCTCGATGTCGGCCTCCAGCGCATGGCGATATTCCGAGTCCGCCAGCAGCACACCGGCCACGAAGGTGCCAAGCGCCATCGACAGGCCCACGGCGTCCATCATCAGCGCGATGCCGACCACGAGCAGCAGCGAAAACGCGGTGAACATCTCGCGCATGCCGGTGCGGGCAATCACGCGCAAGGCCGGCCGCACCAGGTAACGGCCGCCCACGACCACCGCGCCAATCACGGCCACCGCCTTGGCGGCGGTCTGCCAGTTCTCCGGGCCGTGGGCCGTGGCACCCGCGCCGTCCGCGGCCAGCAGCGGCAACAGCGCGATCATCGGAATCGCGGCGATATCCTGGAATAGCAGAATGCCGAAGCTGGCGGCGCCGGCGCCGGTCTGCATCAGGTTGCGCTCGGCCAGCGTGGCGAACGCAATCGCCGTGGACGACAGCGCCAGGCCCAGCCCGGCGACGATGGCCACCTGCCAGGGCGCGCCGAACAGCGCCGCAACGATGCCGATGGCCAGCGCGCACGCCGCCATCTGTATCGAACCGTAGCCAAAGATGCTCTGCTTCAGCGCCTTGAGCTTGCGCGGCTCGAGTTCGAGCCCGATCACGAACATCATCAGCACGACGCCGAACTCCGAGAAATGGAGGATCGACTCGACGTTGGTCACCAGGCGCAGGGCAAACGGACCGATGGCGGCACCCGCGATCAGGTAGCCCAGCACCGCGCCCAGCTGGAACCGGCGCGCGACCGGCACGGCCACCACGGCCGCCACCAGGAACACCAGCAGGGCAATCAGGAAGTCATGCTGGTTCATGGCGCGTCCTCCCCGCCGACCTCGGTTGCGGGCCATTCCTGTGTTTCCGGGGGCAGCGGCGGGGCTGCCAGGTGCCGCGCCACATGTTCGATGTGCAGCGCCACGGCGTCGGTGTCGGCGCGGTCGGCATCGTGCAGCACGACCGGGGGCATCCAGCTCATGCCGCACTGCAGGGCGGTCTGCTCCAGCGGCAGCAGGAAATCGCCAATCGGATGGCCGTGGGCGCCGTCGGGACCGTAAGCATCGGCCTGGCCGCCCGCGCTGACCACGGCCAGCATCGACTTGCCGCGCAGCGCCGTGCCGCCCGGACCGTAGGCCCAACCCAATTCGAGCACGTCGTCGAGCCAGAGCTTCATCAGCGCCGGCACGCTGTACCAGCGCACCGGGAACAGCAGCACCACGGTTTCGGCGGTCGACAGCAGCCGCTGTTCCGCTACGACGTCGATGTCGTAGTCGACATAAAGGTTGTAAAGCTCACGCACTGCCACATGGGGCAGTTCGGCAAGGGCTTGGGCAAGGGGATGGTTGACGCGCGAGCGTCGGGGCGCGGGATGCGCATAGATCACAACAATCGGTGGCTCGTTCATGAATGGGGCTTTGTCTTTCCCTTGGGGGATCGATGCGACAGACAAGCCAGCCGGTGCGGCGTTGCAACAAATCCACAACCCACACACCAGCGGCGTCCCAGCCGCGTTCATAACCTGTTGAATTGTCAGCGTTTTTTGATATGCACCGCTTCCGCGCCACAGTTAGGCGGACAGGTAGCTTACGCGATACTGACAATTCCACTACAATACTTTTCGCGCCGCAGCAACCTAGTGTTTGCCCGAATCCCGCATTCTGGATCACAAATCCAACTCATGCCGCACAGAGTTTGATGAAAGAGCAGGGACGACCACCGCGACGGTGCTATTTTTATACCGATCACTGAAGAAGGAAACCAAGTGAACCCGCTCGAACTGAGCAAGGCCGTCGGCGCAGTCACCGACGAAGATCTTCGCCGTGCAGCCGAGGCGAGCCAGGCAACCCAGCGTCCCACCACACTGGTGCGCGAGCTGGCTGCCCATCATCGCTCGCGCCTGCAGAAGCATTTTCTCGCCCTGGGCGAGGAAGATCGCCTGCTCCGTTTTGGCCAGTCGGTTGGCAACCACGTGATCGAAGCGTATGTGGAAAGCATCGATTTCGACCACGACAGCGTGTTTGGCGTCTATGACGAGCACTTGGAACTGGTGGGCGTCGGCCACTTCGCGAACCTGCGCGACAACGCTCAGGGCCGCGTTGCCGAGTTCGGCGTGTCGGTGTCGAAGAGCGCCCGGGGCCGTGGCATCGGCAGCGCCCTGTTCCAGCGCGCCGCCATCCATGGCCGCAATACCAACGTCCGCACGCTGTACATGCACTGTCTGTCGCGCAACGCCGCGATGATGCACATCGCCAAGAAGGCCGGCATGAAGGTGCAATATGCCTATGGCGAAGCCGATGCCTACCTGGAACTGCCGCCCGCCGACACGGTGAGCCGCCTGACCGAGGCCATCGACGAACAGGTGGCTGACCTTGACTACATGGTCCGCCGCAACCTGCGCGATGTCCGCCGCTTTGGCCTGCGTTTCTGGCGCTCGCTGGTGCCGCAGAAGGGCACCGCCTGATCCGTTCCGGCCGCCCCGGATGAAAAACGGCGCACCCGCAAGGTGCGCCGTTTCTGTTTGGTGCTGACGAACGCCCAGCCTGGGCCGCTGTCAGGCGCCGCCGGCCACGGGCAGCGCCGTGGTGTCCTTGATCGATTCCAGCGCGAAGCTGGAACGCACATCGATCACCGACGGATGCGCCAGCAATTGTTCCTGCATGAAGCGCGCAAAGTGCTCCATGTCTTCGACGTAGACCTTCAGTAGCAGATCCATCTCGCCCGTCATGGCGTGGCACGCGGCCACTTCCGGCCAGGTCTGGATGGCGGCACGGAACAGGTCCAGCGGCGCCTTGCCCTTGGGTGTGCCGCCCTGCTTTTCCAGCCGCACATTGATGTAGGCAAGCAGGCCCAGCCCGATCTTGTTCGGTTCGAGCAGCGCCGCATACTGGCGAATCACGCCAATTTCCTCAAGCCGACGGATGCGGCGCAGGCAGGGGCTCGGCGACAGATTCACGCGCTCCGCCACTTCCAGATTGGTCAGCCTCCCGTTGGTCTGCAGGACCTCCAGAATCTTCCGGTCGATCTTGTCCAGCTCCACCTTGCTCACGTTTTGTTGCTCCGCAATATGTTTGTCGGCAATTTTTTTGCGCAAATTTAGCAAGTCGTGCACAAGTCCGCAATTTATTTCATGCAGCGACGAGTACGGCAGCCATTTGCAGCGGGCGCATGCGTCACGTGGGGCGAGGCAAGGATGGTGCCAGCCAAATAAAAAAGCGCGGCCCGAAGGCCGCGCCTGGCAGATGCCGGGGCGATGGCTTAGTTGCCGCTCGGCGACGGAACGGCCGGGGCCGAGGCACCGTCAGGGCCGCGACGCTGCATGCGATCCATCCGGTCCTTGTGCATCTTCTGCATGTCCGACTGGATTTCGGCCATGGTCACCTTGCCGTCATGGTTCGCGTCGAGCTTGTCGAAGCGGTCGGCCATGCGCGGGAAGGCGGCCTTGAACTCGTCGCGCGTCAGCGCACCGTCGTTGTTCTTGTCCGCCGCCTTGAACCTGGCTTCGAATTCGGCCTTCATCTCGGCGCGACGCTGCTCCCAGGCCGCCTTGCGATAGGCAGCCAGTTCGGTCTTGTCGAGCTTGCCGTCGTGGTTGGTGTCGATCTTGTTGAACAGCGCGTCGGCTTCGGCCTTCGAGATCGTGCCATCGCCGTCGGTGTCCACCGACTTCATCCACATCATGCCGCCATGGTGGTGCTCGCCCGGTCCGCCCATGCGGTGGTGAGGCGCGGGGCCACCTTGCGGAGCCGCCTGCGGGGCGGCCGGGGCCGGCGTGGTTTGCGCGAAGGCGGCACCGGCAGCCATGAACACGGCCGAGGCGGCGATAAGGCTCTTGAGGATGTGCGTCTTGTGATTGCGTTGCATGTCTGTGCTCCTTGTCATCACGTTGGGCATGTACGGATTAGAACGCAGACAACCACGCCAAGTTGGCAGTTTTAATACGATGTTACGGGCCTCACAGAATCGACTCGGGCCGTAAACCGCCGCAATACAGTCAAAGATTGCGCAATATTGTGAAACTCGTATTTTTACGATTTGATCAGTCTTTCGGCAGCAGGTTCTCGGCCCCGTGCGGCGGCACTGACTGGAAGTCCTGCGGCGCGAAGCCCTGCTGTTGGGGTGCCGGCTGCTGGAACTGCTGAGGCTGCTGTATCGGCGCACTGGCCACCGGCGGCGGCGACTGCACGGGCGCCGGCATCGGCGTGGACAGCGGTGCGGCCGCACCGGACGGCGGCGCCGCTGGCGCATTGCCCGGACGACCAACCGATACGGTGTTCTGTAGCGGCAGCGCAATTTCCTGGCGCACACCATTGCGCTCGATCACGATATTGCGGCCATGAATTTCAACCAAGCGGATCTGCGGCGAGAGCGAGGCACCGGCGCGCACGGCCTTGGGCGGCCCGCCATCCAGCGACAGGATGGCTGCCGCCGGACCCACGCCATCGAGGTCCGCCACCACGCCGATCAACTGGATATCCCGCACACCCGCTTGCGCACTGCCGCCAAACAGCGTGGCCACCGCACCGGTTTCCACGGCCTCGGTCTGGGCGATACGTGCCGATTTGGGGACGGGAATCGTCCGCATCGCACTGAACGCCAGCACCCAGTGCGTGGCCAGTGCGCACAGTGCGACAAATAGCAACAGACCGGCTGCGCGCGGCAGCCATGAGGCGGAAAGGTCGAAGCGGAAGGCAGGCCGGGTCAGGGTTGGCACGAGCGGTACGCCAGGCGGCGGAATCCAGGAGGTCGCCTAGCGTACCAGACGCCGGTGTCGATTGTCTGTCCGTCGTGCCAGCCCGCGGCTGGCCGGGGCGACCAGGATCAGAGCAGGTCGTCGAGCAGGTCGGGACCGAACACTTCGCGGTGGATATGACCCACCGGAATCCCCGCATTGATCAGCGCATGACGCTGGGCTTGCATGAAGCCCAGCGGGCCGCACAGATAGAAGCGCGCATCGTTGAATGCCGAAGTGTCTGCGGCCTTGAGCAGCGATTCGATCGGCATCGTGCCGGCGTGGTCGTAGTCGCGGCCGGATACATCGGCGGCCTGCGGGGTTTCGTAGCTGATATGGGTACGCAGGTTCGGCATCCGTTCGCGCGCCCAGCTCAGGTCGCCGCGATGCGCGTGGTGCCCGCCATGGCGTGCCGCGTGCGCGAACAGCACCGGGCGGTGCGGATTTTCCCTGGCCAGCGTGCGCAGCACCGACACCATCGGCGTGACGCCGATGCCGGCCGACATCAGCACGATCGGGCGACGGTCGTCGATCACCGGCGCAAACTCGCCCCACGGCGTGCTGACATGCAGCGTGGTGTCGACATGCGCGTTGTCGTGCAGCCAGTTCGATACCGCACCGGCCGGGGTTTCGGCACTGCCGTCCTCGCGCTTGACCGAAATGCGCCACGTGGGCAGGCCGCGCTCGCCAGACAGCGAGTACTGGCGCAGCTGGCGATGGCCGTCGGCAAGCCTGGCTTCCACGCTGATGTACTGGCCCGGAGCAAAGTCGCGCAGCGGCTTGCCATCGGCGGCCGCCAGCGTGAGCGAGACCACCTGGTCGCCTTCCTGCTCGCGGGCGATCACGCGCACACGCTGCAGTTCGCCGGCCTTGACGCCGTGCCGCTCATACAGGCGCGCTTCGGCCGCGATCAGTTCGCCGGCCAGCAGCCAGTAGGCTTCGTCCCAGGCCGCCAGCAGCGGCGGGGTGGCGGCATCGCCCAGCACGGCGGCAATGGCTTCGAGCAGATACTTGCCGACGATCGGATAGTGGGCCGAGGTCAGGCCGACGGCCACGTGCTTGTGGACAATGCGCTCCACCACGGGCGCCAGCACATCGGCGCGGTCGACATTGGCGGCATAGGCAAACACCGCGGACGCCAGCGACTGCTGCTGCGAACCGTTGGCCTGGTTGCCCATGTTGAACAGATGCCTGAGCTCGGGGCGCGCCGCGAACATCTCGCGGTAGAAGTGCGTGGTAATGGCAAGACCGTGCTCGCGCAGCACGGGGACGCTGGCATCGATATAGGGGCGGGAAGCAGCGGACAGCATCAGCAAAAACTCCTGTGAATTCATGCATTGCAAATGCATGTTTTTTCGCACGATAAAGCCGGCGTCAGACTGCGGC
This sequence comes from Cupriavidus sp. 94F1, assembly GCF_057798875.1. Taxonomy (NCBI): domain Bacteria; kingdom Pseudomonadati; phylum Pseudomonadota; class Betaproteobacteria; order Burkholderiales; family Burkholderiaceae; genus Cupriavidus; species Cupriavidus sp. 94F1. The sequence goes on along the minus strand of NZ_JBYOJT010000003.1, from coordinate 667,428 downwards.
TGGGGTCTCGCCCCGCTGCCTCAGGCCACGCGCCGGCTCAGGAAATCGCGATGCAGACTGATGATCGACTCGGCCGTCCGGCTGTTGCCGGAAACTTCGGCCAGCGTGACGCCGTCGAGCGCCTGGTAGAACGCCTCCTCGGCCTGCTCCAGCGCCCGCTTCAGCCGGCAATTGCCGTGCAGCGCGCACGGCGGGTCGGCACAGTCGATCACCGACTTGTGCCCTTCCAGCTCGCGCAGGATGGTACCGATCGACAGCGTCTCAGCGCCCGGGCCCAGCTGCAGCCCGCCATGCCGCCCACGCGTGGCCGAGATCCAGCCCAGCTTCGACAGCCGCGCCGCCACCTTCACGAGGTGATTGTGCGATATGTCAAACTGCTGGCCGACTTCGGCAATCGTGATCGGACGGGTGCCGTCGCCGCGTGATACATACATCAGCAGGCGCAAGGCATAGTCGGAGAATCGGGTCAGTTGCATCGTGCCTGAAATCATAGATAACATGCATCTTGAATGCAATATTTTTATTGCAGTTGCACATTGGTACATTTATCGGGCCCTGATACCCCGGCAGCACACCAAACGGTCATCTGGCGGGGGTTATACTCTCCGACCATACCTCGACCCTCAAGGCATACAACCGATGCGCAGAACCGTGACCCAGACTGCCGCCCTCCGGACGCAACTTCATCGCCGCCTCGCTCGCGGCTTCACCCTGATCGAAATCATGGTGGTGATCGTGATCCTGGGCGTGCTGGCGGCGCTGGTGGTGCCCAAGATCATGAGCCGTCCCGACGAGGCACGTATCGTTGCCGCGCGTCAGGATATCTCGTCGATCATGCAGGCGCTCAAGCTCTATCGCCTGGACAACGGCCGCTACCCGACCACCGAACAAGGCCTGGCGGCGCTGGTCAACAAGCCCACGACCGAGCCGATCCCCAACAACTGGAAGGGCGGCGGCTATCTGGAAAAGCTGCCCAAGGACCCGTGGGGCCATCCGTACCAGTACCTGAACCCGGGTGTGCGCGGCGAGATCGACGTGTTCAGCTTTGCCGCCGACGGCCAGGCCGGGGGCAGCGGCAACGACGCGGATATCGGCAACTGGGAATAAACCCCACCCCTTCCCTTCATGACTCCGGCGACGCCGCGCGGCCAGTCCGCCCTACTCCAGCGCCGCCGGCTGCACGGCTTCACGCTGCTCGAACTGCTGGTGGTCATGGTGATCGCCGGCATCGTCATCTCCCTGGTGGCGGTCAACGCCACCCCCAATGATCGCGGCCGCGTACTCGACGATGGCCAGCGCATCGCCCGCCTGTTCGAACTGGCCCAGGAAGATGCCCAGCTCGGCGCCCGGCCGCTGGCCTGGGAAGGCGACGCTTCGGGATGGCGTTTTCTGGAATCCACGCCGCAGGGCTGGGTGCCAATGCGCACCGACGTCTTTGCGCCGGGCCACTGGCGCATTCCGCTGGACAGCGCGGTCGTCGTACAGGGTGGCCGCCAGCTGGGCACCGGCCCGATACGGCTGGTCTTCGGACGCGAACTGATCGACGAACCGCAGCGGCTGGTGCTGACGCGCGGCGACATCCGCGTGGACGTGACCGGCGACGGCAGCGGCCGCTACGTAGCGACGGTGACGCAATGATCCGCCCGCCCTTCCCCGCCCACGCCCACGCCCGCGCCCCGGCCCGGGGCTTCACGCTGATCGAAGTGCTGGTCGCGCTGACCATCCTGGCCGTGGCGCTCACCGCCGCCATGCGCGCGATGGGATCGATGGTCGAGTCCAGCGCGTCGCTGCAGCAGCGCATGCTGGCCGAGTTCAGCGCCGAAAACCACCTGGCCACGCTGCGGCTGTCCAAGACCTGGCCCGAACCGGGCACGCGCGGCTACGACTGCCCCCAGGGCGGCGTGGCATTGTGGTGCGAGGAATTGGTCTCGGGCACGCCCAATCCGTCGTTCCGTCGTGTGGAAGTCGCCGTTTATCCATCCGCCGGCAACAAGTCGGTGCGGCTGGCATGGCTGGTCACACTGGTGCCTAATGAAACCCGCAATGTTCTCTGAGCGCCGCATCCGGCCCGGTGCCCGGCGCGGGTTCACGCTGCTGGAGATGCTGGTCGCCATCACGCTGCTGGCGGTGATGGCCGTCATCGGCTGGCGCGCGCTCGATTCCCTGACCCGCAGCCGCGAACGGCTGACCGACCACGACGCCCGGCTCGATGCGCTGAAGGTGCTCTACGGCCAGTTCCAGTCCGATTGCGAGCACCTGGCGCAACCGGCCCAGCTGCAAGCCAGCCCCGTGGAGATCGGCGCCAACCAGCTGCTGCTGGTGCGCGACCGCCGCGACGAAGGCCAGCCGCCGTCCTGGCAGGTGGTGGCCTACCGGCTCGACGGCAATACCGTCGTACGCGCGGCCAGCCGCGCCGCCTATTCCCGCAACGACGTGCAGGGCGCGCTGATGGCCCTGCGCCAGCCGGGCAGCGCAGGCCTGCAGATTCGCCCGCTGCTGGGCAACGCCGACCAGTTGTCGGCGCGTGCCTGGGTCGAGCCGGCAGGCTGGCTGATCGATACCGGCCGCATACGCACCGCGTTGATGCAGGGCAGCGCCGTGGCCAACGCGGCCGAGGCGGCGGCAGCGGCCGCGGCGGCCGCCTCGGGCGCCAGCGATGCCCAGGCCGGACTCGGCACGATCTCGAACAGCGTGGCCGTGCGTGCCGTCGAACTGAACGTGTTCGCGCGCATGGGCGACGGCGATGCCACGCGGCAGTTCCAGAAAATCTGCATGACGGGGATGTGATGACACGCACGCCCTTCGCCACATCGTTTCGCATGCGCCCGCGCCGCCAGCAAGGCGCCGCCGTGGTGACGGCCCTGCTGATGGTGACGCTGGCGGTGGTGGTGGTATCCGGCATGCTGTGGCGCCAGCAGGTGCAGATCCGCTCGATCGAGAACCAGCGGCTGGTGGCCCAGGCTGCCTGGATCGAACGGGCGGCGGTGGACTGGTCGCGCCTGATCCTGCGCGACGACCAGCGCCGCTCGCAGGTGGACTACCTGGGCGAGCCGTGGTCGGTGCCCGTGGCCGAAACCCGACTGTCCGACTTCCTGGGCGCGGGCGTCAGCACGTCCGAAGGCGGCGAGACATCGTTCGTGTCGGGCCGCATCCTCGACGCGCAGGCGCGCTTCAACCTGACCAACCTCTATATCTGGCAGGCCGATGGCACGGGCCGCGTGGCCAATATCGACCAGCCGTCGCTGCTGGCCTTCCGGCGCCTGCTTCAAACGCTGGGCATGAACGCCGGCCTGGCCGAGCCGACCGCGCAGTATTTCCTGCGCGCGGCCCGTGGCGTTTCGGCGAACGGCCAGCCCGCGCCGCGTCCGCCCGACAGCGTGGAAGACCTGCTTGCCGTGCCCGGCTATACGCCAGCAATGGTGGCGGTGCTCGAACCGTTCGTCACGGTGTTGCCCGAACGGTCCAAGGTCAACGCCAACACCGCCGAAGCCGAAGTCCTGTCCGCCGTGATCGACAAGTTGCCGCTCGACCGGGCGCGCGAGCTGGTGCGCCAGCGCGACCGCAGCTACTTCAACAACACCGGCGACGTGACGACCCAACTGCAAGGTATCGCCCCGCAGGCCGTCAACCCCGGCGACGCGGTGGACGTGCGCACGCACTATTTCCTGATCTACGGGCTGGTCCGGCACGAGCGGGCGCGCCGCCTGAAGGTGTCGCTGGTGTTCCGGGCCGACGTGCTAGGCAGCGGAAACACCACCAGGATCATCTGGACCCGCGACGCCGACGCCATGCCCGAGCAACGCTGAAACGGGGCCAGCCCGCAAGCCGTTTTTGCCCGGATGCGTGTAGGAATCAACGTTCTGCAGAATCAGCCGGACCACTATTGACGCGCGTAAGTCACACAGGCAAGGTATGCTGCTGCGCCGAGCCGGGTCCGGTGCCGCCAACTGCCGCCAGGCCAGGGATTGTGCCCGCCAGCCTGCCCCGGCGCATGGCGCCATGGGCGCCAGCGGGCGGCTGACCGGCCAGTCACGCGCCTCCAGCGCATCTTCGCCACAGACAACAGGGAAATCTTGAGTACCACGCTCTACGTCCGCCTGCCGCACCGGCCGCATGACCAGCCGCAACCGTGGCAGTTTGGCGCGATGCCTTTTGCGCTGGTACGGGCATCCGCGGAAAAAAGCCGCGCCGGCGGCCTGTCGGCGGCGCCCGAGCTGTTGCGCGAAGGCCACGCCCTGGCGGCGGAAATGCCGGCGGCGGACCGCCTGGTCCTGATTCTGGCCGCCAGCGATGTGCTGCTCACGGCAGCCATGGTGCCGCCGCTGCCGCCCGCCCGGCTGCGGCTGGCCCTGCCGAACCTGGTGGAAGACATGCTGGCCACGGACGCCGCGCCATGCCATATCGCCCTGGGGCCGGCGCTCGATCCCGCCGCCCCGGCGCGCGGCCCGCGCCGTCGCCTGTTGATGGTCACCGACCGCGCCTGGCTGCGCGCCGCGCTCGACCAGTTCACCGAACACAAGCACCGCCGGCGCAACGTGCTGCCGGCCCAGTTGTGCCTGCCACTGGAGGAAGCCACCGCGCCGGCGCCGGCACCCGTCGATGTCGTCGATGTCCCGGCACCGACAGCGACACCGGAACCGGCGATGGCCGGAGACGCCGCGCCCGCCCCCGCGCCGCAGCCGTCTGTCCCCGAGGCACCCGCCACGGCCGATGACGCGGCCCAGCCGGCGACGCTGGTGGTGGAAGCCGCGACATCGGCGCTGGCCCAGTCGGCCTCGCTGCTGGACGCCGCCGCGCCGCCGCCGGCCGCCGCCGACACTGCCCGACTCTGGCAGCTGACGGTCCGGACCGGCCCTTACGACGGCTACGGCCTGTTGCTCAATGACCAGGCCCTGGCCGCCTGGCAGGTGCTGGCTCCGGCCGGCGTATGGCACGGCGACCCTGCCGCACTGGCCCACGCGCCGGTCCCGGCGCTGCGTGCGCAGCGGCCGGTCGCACGTGCATCGCGGATTTCCGAAAACTGGCGTATCTGGCTGGCGGGCGCCGAAGCCTGCCTGCGCGATCCGCAGGTTGACCTGGCGCAGTTCGAGTTCGCGCAGGGCCGGATGGACCGCTGGAACGTGCTGGCCTGGCGCCTGCCGGTGGCGCTGGCCGTCGGGCTGGCACTGGTGCAGATCATCGGCATGAACGCCCAATGGCTGATGTTGCGTCAGGAGTCGAAGCGCATCGAAGCCGCCCAGATCGATATCCTCCATACCGCCTTTCCGAACGTGCCGCCGGTGGCCGAGCCGCCGCTGCTGATGCGCCGCCAGATGGAACAGCTGCGCACGGCAAGCGGCCGCAGCACACCGAGCGATTTCCTGCCGCTGGCCGACGGCTTCGCACGCGCCGCCCACAGCCTGCCCCCCGATGCGCTGTTGCAGCTCGACTATCGCGCCGGCGCGCTCTACGTCACGCTCAAGCCGGGCACCAATACCAATGCGCTGCGCAGTGCGGCGCGGCAAGCAGGCCTGCAGATGGAAGAAGACAAGACGCCGCCGGACGCCGCCGTGCGTGCGGGCGGCGCCCCGACCCCGCCCGGCTCGCGCTGGACGATCAAGAGCGAAGCGCGCGCCGACAGTCCGGCGCAAGGCAGGGCCGGCGCATGAAGTTCGGTCCATCCGCAAAGCGCCCCGCCGCCGGCACCGCCGCAACGGGTACGTCCGCTGGCCGCCTCGGCCGGCTGCGCCCGCGCGTGCCCGACGCATGGCGCGAACGCTTCGACACGTTCTGGAACGCCCGCAATCCGCGCGAACAGGCGATCCTGGGCGGTGGCGCGGTGGTGCTGGTGCTGGTGTTCGGCTACCTGGTGCTGTGGGAGCCGGCCGCGACCGGCCGGGACCGCCTGATGCGCAACCTGCCGGCGCAACGCGCCGACCTGGCCGAAATGGAAACCCTGGCGCAGGAAGCGCGCGGCCTGCAAGCCAGCCCGGCGCCGTCGTTGCGGGGCGATGCGCTGACCCAGGCGCTGCAGGACAACCTCGGGCAGCATGGCCTGAAGGCCACGCGCCTGGCGGCCACCGGCGACAACGCTGTGCAGGTCCAGCTGGACAAGGTGGCCTTTGGCGCGGTGGCCAGCTGGCTGCAGGATGTGCGCGCCCAGCAGCGGCTCAAGGTCACGGACGCCCGCATCAGCTATGTCGGCGCCACGGCGCTGGTCAATGTCACGGCAACGCTGCAAGGCCCCGGTGCCGGTGGCCGCAACTGATGGCGCGGCTCGAGGCCCTGCGCCTGCCCCGTCGGCGCGTCCGCGCGTCGCGCGGCTCGCAATGGCTGCGCTGGGCGCTGCTGGGCGCGGCAACCGTGGTGGTGACGGTGACGGCTTCGTTGCCCGCCACGTGGATGGCCGAACGCATTGCCACGGAAAGCGGACGCCGCGTGCTGCTGGCCGATGCGGCCGGCACGCTGTGGCACGGCAGCGCCACGCTGGCGCTGTCCGCCGGCGCGGGCAGCCAGACATCGACCGTGCTGCCGGGCCGGCTGACCTGGGACGTGGCGTTCTGGCCATTGCTGACCGGCACGCTGCGCCTGGTGCTGGAACAGGACATGACGATGGCCGCGCCGGTAGCGGTGGCGGTGACGCCCGCCGGCTGGACTGTGCAGTCGGGCGGCATCCGCCTGCCGGCGTCGCTGCTGGAAGGCATTGGCGCCCCGTTCAACACGCTGCGGCCGGACGGCACGATGCGGATCGACTGGACGGCGCTGCAGGGCAAGTTTGCCGGCAACCAGAAATTCGGGCATCTGACCTTGCAACTGGACCAGATGTCGGCGGCGGTGAGCCGCCTGCGCCCGCTGGGCAGCTATCGCGCGGAAGTCGACCTGGCCGGCGCCGCCGGCCGCCTGCAATTGAAGACCACGGCCGGACCGCTGCATCTGGAGGGCAGCGGCACGCTCGGCCGGCAGTCCCGCTTCGAAGGTACGGCCCATGCCGACCCCGAGGCGGCCACCCAGCTGGCGGGCCTGCTGAGCCTGCTGGGACGAACAGAAAACAACGTGACAAGGCTGCGCTTCTGATCGCCGAAGCCCGGGCCTGAAACCGATGATGACAACGCAAGCACACCACCACCTCGTCCGCACCGTCTGCGCCCGCGCTACCGCGCTGCTGTGCACCCTGTCGCTGCTGTCGCCCGCCATGGCGTGGGCCCAGCCGCAGCAGCAGGTACCGCAGCCCAACGACATCTCGCCACGCAACCGTGACCAGGTGGTGTTGAACTTCGTCAACGCCGATCTCGAATCGGTGGTGAAGGCGGTGGGCCAGGCCACGGGCAAGAATTTCGTGATCGACCCGCGCGTGAAGGGCACCGTGAACCTGGTGACCGAGCAGCCGGTGTCGCGTGCCCAGGCGCTGGAAACGCTGGGGTCGGTCCTGCGCATGCAGGGCTACGCGATGGTGGAATCCAACGGCTTCACGAAGGTGGTGCCCGAGGCCGATGCCAAGCTGCAGGGGTCGCCGACCGTGATCGGCGGCGGCGCCGGCCGTGGTGACCAGGTGGTGACGCAGGTGTTCCGGCTGAACTACGAGTCGGCCAACAACCTGGTGCCGGTGCTGCGTCCGATGATCGCGCCCAACAACACCATCACGGCCTACCCGGCCAACAACACGCTGGTGATCACCGACTACGCCGACAACCTGCGCCGCCTGGCCCGCATCATCGCGGCCGTGGATGCGCCGGCATCGGGCGAAGTCGAACTGGTTCCGCTCAAGAACGCCGTGGCCAGCGATGCGGCCGTGGTGCTGCAGAAGCTGCTCGACCCATCGGCGGCCGGCGGTGCCGGGGGCGGCGCGGCAGCCGGCGATGCGTCGCTGCGCACGACCGTAGTTGCCGAGCCACGTAGCAATTCGCTGATTATTCGCGCCACCAGCCGCGCCCGGGTACAGCAGGCGCGCCAGTTGATCGAGAAGATCGACCAGCCCTATGCGCGCCCCGGCAATATCTGGGTGGTGCCGCTGAAGAATGCCGATGCGGTGAAACTGGCGGCCACGCTGCGCGCCATCGTCGCGGCGGATAGCAGTTTCGCGAGTTCGACGCAGGGCGGTCAGGCCGGCGGCATCGCCGGCGCCACTGGCGCCACGTCGCAGACCACCTCGCTGCCGCAGGGCGGCCAGTACACCGGCGGCAGCAGCAGCGGCTACAACCGCAGCGGTTCGGGCTCGTCGGGCTTTGGCAGCTCGGGCGGCGGCTCGAATGCGTTCTCGTCGTCGTTTGCCGTGAACCAGCAGCCCACCACGGGCGGCATCATCCAGGCCGATCCGTCAACCAATTCGCTGATCATCACGGCCAGCGAACCGGTCTACCGCAACCTGCGCGGCGTGATCGAGGATCTGGACGCGCGCCGCGCGCAGGTCTACATCGAATCGATGATCGTCGAGGTGACGTCCACGCAGGCCAGCGAACTTGGCATCCAGTGGCAGGGCCTGGTCAACAGCGGCGGCAGCGTCACCGGCTTTGCCGGCACGAACTTCGGCACGGGCGGCCAGAACATCGTCAACCTGACCGCGGCCGGCGTGCTCTACGGCGAGAACAAGACCGCCGGCCTGGCGGCGATCCAGCAGTTGCTGCCCACGGCGGGCGGCCTGAACCTGGGCGTCGTGAACAAGGCCCTGGGCCTTGGCGCGCTGCTGCGGGCACTGGGCACCAATGGCAGCGTGAACCTGCTGTCCACGCCGAACCTGATCACGCTCGAGAACGAAGAGGCCAAGATCCTGATCGGCCAGAACATTCCGATCACGACGGGCTCCTATGCGCAGACCGGCAGCAGCGCCTCGGTGACGCCGTTCCAGACCTTCGACCGCAAGGACGTCGGTATCACGCTGCGCGTGCGCCCGCAGATCAGCGAAGGCGGGCTGGTCAAGATGCAGATCTACCAGGAATCGTCGTCGGTGGTCGCCGGCACGCTCGCCAACACCTCGGGCCCGACCACCAACGTCCGCTCGATCGAGACGAACGTGCTGGTCGATGACGGCCAGATCATCGTGCTGGGCGGCCTGATCGAGGACAACTACGGCGACGGCGTGCAGAAGGTGCCGCTGCTGGGCGACATCCCCTGGATCGGCTCGCTGTTCCGCTACGAAAACAAGAACCGCGCCAAGACCAACCTGCTGGTGTTCCTGCGCCCATATGTGATGCGTACGACGGCCGCCACCGACCGCCTGACGCAGGACCGCTACGACTACATGCGCACGCAACAGCAAGGCTTCGTGTCGCCTAACATGATCGTGCATGACGCGGTGACGCCGGTGCTGCCGCCGGCCAACGCGCCGACCACGCCGTTCGTGGATCCGCGCGGCGGCACCCTGCAGCAGGGTCCGCTGCCGCTGGACCAGACGCCCGGCCAGCCGGGTTCGCAACCGGGTTCGCAGCCGGCGCCGCAACCGCTGCCGCAACCAGCGCCGCAACAGGCGCCCCAGTCCGCGACACCGCGGCCGCTGTCGTTCAACGACGAGTCGTTCGCGGCGCGTCAGGCCTCGCAGAGCTGAGCATCATCGACATGGCCACCGAAACACTCGCCACCGCCGCCGGAGCCGAAGCGCCTCTGGAGCCGCCGTCGCCGATGGCGGCGCGGCTCGTGCCGTATTCGTTCTCGCGCGAGGCGCCGCTGCTGATTGCGCACCAGCGCCCGGACGGGCTAGAAGTCTGGGTCAGCCGCCAGACGTCGCCCGCCGCGCTGGCCGAAGTGGCGCGCGTGCATGGCGCGCTGCACCTGCGCGTGCTGGAGCCGGCGGCGCTGGACGCGGCGATGTCGGATGCCTACAACCGCCAGGATGGCTCGGCCGCGCAGGTGGTGGGCGAGGTCGAGGGCGAGGTGGATCTGTCGCGCCTGATGCAGGACATTCCCGCCGTCGAAGACCTGCTGGAATCCGAGGACGACGCGCCGATCATCCGCATGATCAACGCGCTGCTGACCCAGGCCGCGCGCGAGCAGGCATCGGATATCCACATCGAGCCGTTCGAGTCGTCGTCCGTGGTGCGCTTCCGCGTGGACGGCACGCTGCGCGACGTGGTGCGGCCCAAGAAGGCGCTGCACGGCGCGCTGATCTCGCGGATCAAGATCATGGCGCAGCTGGACATTGCCGAGAAACGCCTGCCCCAGGACGGCCGCATCACGCTGCGCGTGGGCGGGCGCCCGGTAGATGTGCGCGTCTCGACGCTGCCCACGGGCCACGGCGAGCGCGCGGTGCTGCGTCTGCTGGACAAGGAAGCCGGCCGGCTGGACCTGGCCCGGCTGGGCATGGCACCCGAAACGCTGGCCGGTTTCGACCACCTGGTACGCCAGCCCCACGGCATCGTGCTGGTGACCGGGCCGACCGGCTCCGGCAAGACCACCACGCTCTACGCGGCGCTGTCGCGGCTCGATTCCCACACCACCAACATCATGACCGTGGAAGATCCGATCGAGTACGACCTCGACGGCATCGGCCAGACGCAGGTCAACCCGCGTATCGACATGACGTTCGGCAAGGCGCTGCGCGCCATCCTGCGCCAAGACCCGGACGTGGTGATGATCGGTGAAATCCGCGACCTGGAGACCGCGCAGATCGCGGTGCAGGCTTCGCTGACCGGCCACCTGGTGCTGGCCACGCTGCACACCAACGATTCGGCATCGGCCGTCACGCGGCTGGTGGACATGGGCATCGAGCCGTTCCTGCTGTCGTCGTCGCTGCTTGGCGTGCTGGCGCAGCGGCTGGTACGGCGCCTGTGCCCGCACTGCAAGCGCGAGGAAGTGATCGAGGTCAAGGCGACGGAGTCGGAAGCCCTGCACGCGCAGGGCAAGCCGCTGCAGCGCGTGTGGCACGCGGTGGGCTGCGACAAGTGCGGCCATTCGGGCTACCAGGGCCGGATGGGCGTCTACGAGCTGCTGACCGTCGACAACGAGATCCAGACCATGATCCATCGCCAGCAGCCGGAATCCGAGATCAAGCAGGTGGCGCTGGCCAAGGGCATGCACACGATGCGCGGCGATGCGCAACGCTGGATCGACAGCGGCGCCACCTCGCTGGAAGAGGTGCTGCGCGTGACGCGCGAATAAGCCGGGGACCGCAGCATGCCTGCCTATCGCTACGAAGCTGCCGATGCCTCTGGCCGCGCCGACCGGGGCGTCGTCGAGGCCGACAGTCCCAAGCAGGCGCGCGCCCAGTTGCGTGCGCGCGGCCTGACGCCGCTTACCGTCGATCCGCTGGCCGGTGCCGGCCTGGCCCAGCGCAGCAGCAGTACCCTTTTCGTGCGGCGACTGTCGACGCAGGAGCAGGCGCTGTTCACCCGCCAGCTGGCCAGCCTGATCGTGTCGGGCCTGCCGCTCGACGAAGCGTTGGGCGCGCTGGCTGACCAGGCCGAGCGCCAGTACGTGCACGAGCTGCTGGCTGGCATCCGGGCCGAGGTCATGGGCGGCAGTTCGCTGTCCGTGGCGCTGGCCCAGCATCCCAAGGACTTCCCGGACATCTATCGGGCGCTGGTGTCGGCGGGCGAGCACTCGGGCCATCTGGGCGTGGTGCTGGAGCGGCTGGCCACCTATATCGAGACGCGCAACCAGCTGACGTCGAAGATTCGCCTGGCGTTCACCTATCCGGCCATCGTCACGTTCGTGGCGTTCGCCATCGTGATCTTCCTGCTGTCGTACGTGGTGCCGCAGGTGGTCAGCGTGTTCGCCAACACCAAGCAGAAGCTGCCCATGCTGACCATCATCATGCTGTGGCTGTCCGATTTCGTGCGCAACTGGTGGTGGGCCGCGGTGGCCGTGATCGCGGTGATTTCGGCGATCATCCGCAGCCTGCTGAAGCAGCCCGACATCAAGCTGTCTTGGCATCGCTGGCTGCTGACCGCGCCGCTGGTGGGCAAGCTGATTCGCGGCTACAACACCGCGCGCTTTGCCAGCACGCTGGCCATCCTGGTGTCGGCCGGGGTGCCGATCCTGCGCAGCCTGCAGGCGGCAGGCGAAACGCTGACGAACGTGGCGCTCAAGAACAACGTCGACGACGCCACCACGCGCGTGCGCGAAGGCGCGTCGCTGGCCCGCGCGCTGGCCGCGCAGAACCAGTTTCCGCCGGTGCTGGTGCACCTGATCCGATCCGGTGAAGCCACGGGCAACCTGCCCATCATGCTGGAACGCGCCGCCACCGGCGAAGGGCAGGAACTGGAGCGCCGCACGCTGTTCCTGACCAGCCTGCTGGAGCCGCTGCTGATCCTGACGATGGGGGTGGTGGTGCTGCTCATCGTGCTGGCGGTGCTGATGCCGATCATCGAGATCAATCAGCTGGTGCGGTAAAGCGGTAGCCGTTCACGCTCCCTGCGGGCCGGCTAACGCTTATTCCGCAGCCTTGGCCGCCTTCTTCGCCGGCGCACGCTTGCGCGGGGCGGCCTTCTTTGCGGCGGGCTTCCGCTTGGCGGGTGCCTTGGTCTCCGTTTCGGCTTCGGGCGCCGATGCCTCGGCGACATCGGCGGCAGGCTCGGCCGATGCCGCCGGCACTGCCTCCGTCACCTGCGCCGCCAGGACCCTCGTACCCGGTGCGGCGAATACCGACTGATCGATCGGCCATGGCGTTTCGCTGAGCGTCACATCCGGACGCCGGGAACGCCTGCCGCGCGGTGCCGGCATCTCATCGGCGGCTTCCACGGTCTCGGGGATCAGCGTCGAGGCCGAGCCGGCTGCCTCGTCGTCTGCCGACAGCGCAGGCGCGGGTTCAGGAAGGGCTTCCATGTCCACCACCGGCGCGGGCGTTTCCACCGGGGGGACCGGCTGTGCCACGGTCTGCGTGGGAATGGGTGCGGGTGCCGGCTTCACCGGGGCCGGGCGCTGGGCCTGGGGTTGCGGCTGCGCCTGCTGCGGCTGGCCACCCTGGTGGGCCTGGCCACCCTGCTGGCCGCCTTGGCCGCCCTCGCCCTTGCCGCGCTTCTTCAGCCGCACCCAGATCGTCTTGTTGTTGCCGCCGTTGCGGGCTTCCACTTCGAACAGGTTGGTGGCGGCAACCAGCTCCGACAGCTTGCCGTAGCCGTAGTTGCGCGAATCGAATTCGGGGGCCTGCTTGGCGATGTAGTTGCCGATGCCGCCGAGCGTGGACCAGCCGTCCTCGTCCGATACGGCCTGCGATGCGCTCTGCAGCAGCCGCACCAGGCGCGAGTCCTGCCGCAGCTCCTGCGAACTGCGGCGGCGCGTCGGTGCCGTGCCGGTGTCGGTGTCGGCATCGGCGTCCGTGTCGGCATCGCCGCGCAGCACGTCCGCGTAGATGAACTTGTCGCAGGCGGTGACAAACGGCTTGGGCGTCTTGCGCTCGCCGAAGCCGTACACGGTCAGGCCCTGCTCGCGGATGCGCGACGCCAGGCGGGTGAAGTCGCTGTCGCTCGACACGATGCAGAACCCATCGAAACGGCCCGTGTAGAGCAGGTCCATGGCGTCGATGATCATGGCGCTGTCGGTGGCGTTCTTGCCCACCGTGTAGCGGAACTGCTGGATCGGCTGGATCGAATGGGCCAGCAGGCGGTCCTTCCAGCCCGACAGGTTCGGGCGCGTCCAGTCGCCGTAGATACGCTTGACGGCGGCCACGCCGTACTTGGCCACTTCGGCCAGCAGGCCTTCGACGATGGCGGGCGCCGCATTGTCGGCGTCGATCAGCACGGCCAGGGTAGCGCCCTGGCGGGGGGAATTGGTCATGTTCGGTTCTTCTGGTGGGGCCGGGTTGCACCATGGCGGCGCCCCCGGCGTGTGGCGCGCAGACATCATCGATCTTACGCGCGCGCCATTTGGATGCACCGCAGTGTACACGTGCAGCATAGGCGTATACGGGAAAGCACGGGGGTGTCTGGCGCGTTTTATGCTGCATCGCACGGTACCGCGGCCTGCACGCCGGTGCTACCATGCCGCGCAGAGACACGGCCGCCCGACGCCTCCACAAGAGACCCTGGGCGGCTGCCCATCAATGATGTGTCGGTGATCCCGACAGCATGCCCCACGCAGGGCCCCAAAGAGGAGCACATATGAATGCCCCCCTGACCCCACCGGTCAGCGACGCCATCCGCCGCGCGCTCGAAAACGTTTCCCTCGAAGACAAGTACACGCTGGAGCGAGGCCGCATCTACATCAGCGGCACGCAGGCCCTGGTACGTCTGCCGATGCTGCAGCAGGAACGCGACCGCGCCGCCGGCCTGAATACCGCCGGCTTCATTTCCGGCTATCGCGGTTCCCCGCTCGGCGCACTCGACCAGTCGCTCTGGAAGGCCAAGAAGCACCTGGCGGCGCACAACGTCGTGTTCCAGGCCGGGCTGAACGAAGACCTGGCCGCCACGGCGGTCTGGGGCTCGCAGCAGGTCAACATGTATCCGGACGCCAAGTTCGATGGCGTGTTCGGCATGTGGTACGGCAAGGGCCCCGGCGTCGATCGCACCGGCGACGTCTTCAAGCATGCCAACTCGGCCGGTTCCAGCAAGCACGGTGGCGTACTGGTGCTGGCCGGCGACGACCACTCGGCCAAGTCCTCGACGCTGGCGCACCAGTCCGAGCACATCTTCAAGGCCTGCGGCCTGCCCGTGCTCTACCCATCCAACGTGCAGGAATACCTGGACTACGGCCTGCACGCATGGGCCATGAGCCGCTACTCGGGCCTGTGGGTGGCCATGAAGTGCGTGACCGACGTGGTGGAATCGTCCGCCTCGGTCGAACTTGATCCGCACCGCGTGCAGATCGTGCTGCCCGACGATTTCATCCTGCCGCAGGGCGGGCTCAATATCCGCTGGCCCGATCCGCCGCTGGAGCAGGAAGCCCGGCTGCTGGACTTCAAGTGGTACGCCGGCCTGGCCTACGTGCGGGCCAACAAGATCGACCGAATCGAGATCGATTCACCGCACGCGCGCTTCGGCATCATGACCGCGGGCAAGGCCTACCTCGACACGCGCCAGGCGCTGTCCGACCTGGGCCTCGACGACGCCACCTGCGCCCAGCTGGGCATCCGGCTGTACAAGGTGGGCTGCGTCTGGCCGCTGGAAGCCCACGGCGCGCGTGCGTTTGCCGAAGGCCTGCAGGAAATCCTGGTGGTCGAAGAAAAGCGCCAGATCATGGAGTACGCGCTCAAGGAAGAGCTGTACAACTGGCGCGACGACGTGCGCCCCAAGGTCTACGGCAAGTTCGACGAAAAGGACAACGCGGGCGGCGAATGGTCGATCCCGCAGAACAACTGGCTGCTGCCGGCGCACTATGAACTGTCGCCGGCGATCATCGCCAAGGCCATCGCCACGCGCCTCGAAAAGTTCGACCTGCCCGCCGATATCCGCGCGCGGATCGAATCGCGGCTGGCCATCATCCACGCCAAGGAGCGTGCGCTGGCCACGCCGCGCGTGACCGCCGAGCGCAAGCCGTGGTTCTGCTCGGGCTGCCCGCACAACACGTCGACCAACGTGCCCGAGGGCTCGCGCGCGCTGGCCGGCATCGGCTGCCACTACATGACGGTCTGGATGGACCGCAACACCAGCACCTTCAGCCAGATGGGCGGCGAGGGCGTGGCCTGGATCGGCCAGGCGCCGTTTGCCGGCGACCAGCACGTATTTGCCAACCTGGGCGACGGCACCTACTTCCATTCGGGCCTGCTGGCGATCCGTGCATCGATCGCGGCCGGCGTGAACATCACCTACAAGATCCTCTACAACGACGCCGTGGCCATGACCGGCGGCCAGCCGGTGGACGGCCAGCTGTCGGTGCAGGACATCGCGTTCCAGGTGGCCGCCGAAGGCGCGAAGAAGATCGTCATCGTCACGGACCAGCCCGAGAAGTACAACAGTGCGATCAAGCTGCCCGAAGGGCTGACCGTGCATCCGCGCGAACAGCTCGACACGATCCAGCGCGAACTGCGCGAGGTGCCCGGCTGCACCATCCTGATCTACGACCAGACCTGCGCCACCGAGAAGCGCCGCCGCCGCAAGCGCGGCACCTTCCCCGACCCGGCACGCCGTGCGTTCATCAACGACGCCGTCTGCGAAGGCTGCGGCGACTGCTCGGTTAAGTCGAACTGCCTGTCCGTGGAGCCGCTGGAAACCGAACTGGGCACCAAGCGCCAGATCAACCAGTCGTCGTGCAACAAGGACTTCTCGTGCGTGAACGGCTTCTGCCCGAGCTTTGTCACCGCCGAAGGCGCGCAGGTGCGCAAGCCCAAGGCCAGTGGCGTGTCGATGAGCGGCCTGCCCGACCTGCCGCTGCCGGCGCTGCCGCAGATCCGACGCGCATACGGCATCCTGGTGACGGGCGTGGGCGGCACGGGCGTGGTGACGATCGGCGGCCTGCTGGGGATGGCGGCACATCTGGAAAGCAAGGGCGTGACCGTGCTGGACATGGCGGGCCTGGCGCAAAAGGGTGGCGCGGTGCTGTCGCACGTGCAGATCGCGGCCAGGCCGGACGACCTGCATGCCACGCGCATCGCCATGGGCGAGGCCGACCTGGTGATCGGCTGCGATGCCATCGTGTCGGCCACCGACGAGGTCATCTCGAAAACGCAGTCGGGCCGCACGCGCGCCGTGGTGAACACCGCGCAAACCCCGACCGCCGCATTCATCAAGGACCCGAAGTGGCAGTTCCCGGGCCTCTCGGCGGAGCAGGATATCCGCAACGCCGTGGGCGAGCAGTGCGACTTCCTCAACGCCAGCGCGCTGGCCGTGGCCTTGCTGGGCGACACGATCTACACCAACCCGCTGGTGCTGGGCTACGCGTGGCAGAAGGGCTGGATTCCGCTGACGCTCGAGGCCCTGGAGCGCGCCATCGAGCTGAACGGCGTGTCGGTCGACAAGAACAAGGCCGCCTTTGACTGGGGCCGCCATATGGCCCACGACCCGGACCGCGTGCTGTCGCTGGCCGGCAAGCTCAAGACGCAGACCGAGGGCGCCGACGTGGTGAAGCTGCCGACGTCGAGCGGCGCGCTGCTCGAAAAGCTGATCGCCAACCGCGTGGAACTGCTGACGAAGTACCAGAACGCGGCCTACGCCGAGCAGTATCGGGATGTCGTGAACCGCGTGCGCGCGGCCGAAAGCACGCTGGTGGGCGCCGGCAAGCCCCTGCCGCTGACCGAGGCGGCGGCGCGCAACCTGGCCAAGCTGATGGCCTACAAGGACGAGTACGAGGTGGCGCGGCTGTACACCGACCCGATCTTCCTCGACAAGCTGCGCGCGCAGTTCGAAGGCGAACCGGGCCGCGACTACCAGCTGAATTTCTGGCTGGCGCCGCCGACCACGGCCAAGCGCGACGACAAGGGCAACCTGGTCAAGCGCCGCTTCGGCCCGTCGACCATGACGCTGTTCCGCATCCTGGCCAAGCTCAAGGGCCTGCGCGGCGGTGCGCTCGACATCTTCGGCAAGACCGAGGAACGCCGCACCGAACGCGCGCTGATCGGCGAATACCGCGCGCTGCTGGACGAGCTGTCGAAGGGCCTCACGGCCGCCAACCACGGCACCGCCGTGGAGCTGGCCAACGTGCCCGACGACATCCGCGGCTTCGGCCACGTGAAGGACAACAACCTCAAGGCCGCGCGCGGCAAGTGGGAGCGCCTGCTGAAGCTGTTCCGCGATCCGCAGGCAGGGCAGCAGGCGGCGTAATCGATCGTCGGGCAGCCTGGTCCCCTCTCCCGCCGAGGCGGGAGAGGGGCCGGGGGAGAGGGCGGCCCTTTCAACAACCGATCGGTCATGGCTACACTGGGAACCCGTATGACTCCCAGCCGACCCATGCAACTCCGCCCCTACCGCCCCGCCGATGAAACCGCCGTTGTCGGCCTGTGGAAAGCCTGCGGCCTGACCCGGCCGTGGAACGATCCGCACAAGGACATCGCGCGCAAGCTGACCACCCAGCCCGAGCTGTTCCGCGTGGGCGAAGTGGACGGCCAACTGGTGGCCACGGCGATGATCGGCTACGACGGCCACCGCGGCTGGGTCTACTACCTGGCCGTGCATCCCGAGTTCCAGGGCCGCGGCTACGGGCGTATGCTGATGGCGCACGCCGAGGCCCTGCTGATCGAGCGCGGCTGCCCGAAGATCAACCTGCTGGTGCGCGAGACCAACGACGCCGTGCTGGCGTTCTACGACCGGCTCGGCTATGGCCGCGATGCGGCGGTCAGTCTGGGCAAGCGGCTGATCCCGGACCAGTGACCGTCAATAGCCAGACACGGCAAACCGGAGACACCATGACCACGTATCAGGGAAGCTGCCACTGCGGCCGCGTCGCCTTCGAGGCCGACGGCGAGCTCACGCAGGTACTGCAATGCAACTGCACGATGTGCCGCCGGCGCGGCCACCTGCTCTGGTTCGTGCCCAAGGCGAACTTCCGGCTGAAGACGCCCGACGCGAACGCGTCGACCTACCGCTTCAACACGATGAAGATCGCCCACCGCTTCTGCCCCACCTGCGGCGTCGGGCCATACTCCGAGGCCACCGACCCGCAGGGCAATCCCACCGCCGCCGTGAACGCGCGCTGCCTGGACGGCGTGGACCTGGCCAGCCTCAAGGTGATCGAGTACGACGGGCTGCACAAGTAGCCACGCACGGGACTGACGCGCCATGTTCGCGATCCGGGGTATCGACCACCTGGTGTTGCGCACCGCCGACGTCGCGCGGCTGGTGCGTTTCTATGTCGATGTGCTGGGCTGCTCGGTGGAAAAGGAACAGCCCGCCTTCGGCCTCACCCAGTTGCGGGCCGGCGGCAGCCTGATCGACCTGGTGTCGCTGGACGGGCCCATCGGCCAGGCCGGCGGCGCAGGGCCGGGTACGGAAGGCCGCAATCTCGACCATTTCTGCCTGAGTATCGACCCGTTCGATGCCGATTGGGTTTTTCAGCATCTGAGTATTCATAATGTCGATGCCAGTCCGGTGCAACGCCGTTATGGCGCCGAAGGCGAGGGTCCGTCGATCTACGTGAAGGACCCCGACGGCAACACGGTCGAACTGAAGGGCCCGCCGGACGGCGCCGGTTCTGGCGGCTGACCGCTTGATACCCCCCGGCGTGCGCCTTCCCTCACCCGTGGCTGCGCCGATACAATTTCCGCTCCACTGACCGCACCGCCACCGGCGCCCCCACAATCGCGCCGGGCGCGCCATGACTGCTTCCGCCGCCCCCGATTCCACCGCAGCCTCGGCCCAGCTATCGCCTCGCCAGATCGTCTGGACCCTCGGCATCACCGAGATCATCAGCTGGGGCACGCTGTACTTCACGTTCACCGTCTTCATCGGCCCGATGAACGACTCGCTGGACTACGGCAAGCCGTTCCTGGCCGGCGGTTTCTCGCTGGGACTGCTGGTGTGGGCGATGTGCTCGTTCGCGGTGGGCCGCCTGCTCGACCGCGTGCCGGCGCGCAAGGTGATGGGCATCGGGTCGGTGCTGGCCGCCATCGGGCTGCTGCTGTGGGCCTGGTGCCCGTCGCCGGCGCTGTTCCTGCTGATGTGGCTGCCGCTGGGGCTGGCCATGGCATCCACACTCTACGAACCGGCCTTCGTGGTACTGCGGCAGGCGTTCGGCGATGGCTACCAGAAGCCGATCGTCCAGGTGACGCTGTTCGCCGGCTTTGCCAGCACCATCTTCATTCCGATCGGGCAGTGGCTGGTGCTGCATCTGGGCTGGCGCGAGACGCTGGTCATCTTCGCGGCGCTGAACCTGTTTGTCTGCGCGCCGCTGCACGCCCGGCTGCGCTACGCGGTGCACCCCAGCTATTCCCATACCGGCGCACACACCAGCACCCCGCTGGCCGCCGCGTCGCCCAGCATCACGCGCACCACGCTGCGCCAGCCCGTCTTCTGGGCCGTGGTACTGGCCTTCACGGCCACCGCCGTGATCGCGTCGCTGCTGGGCGCCCACCTGATTCCGATGCTGACCGAAAAGGGCCTGCCGGTGGGCCAGCAACTGGTCGTGGCGGCGCTGATCGGGCCGGCCCAGGTGGCGGGCCGTCTGGCCATGGCGCGGTTGCCCATCGATCACCCGGTGCGGCTGTCGATGCCGGTGTATATCGTCATGAGCCTGGGCCTGCTGTGCCTGACGCTCGGCGACGGCTACTGGCTGATGGTGGCGGCGGTGTGCTATGGATGCGCCAACGGCGTCAACACCATGCTGCGCGCGATGGCCATGCCCGAGTTGATCTCGCGTCATCACTATGCAACGCTGAACGGGCTGATGATGACCCCGGTGTTGCTGATGCAAGCCGCCGCGCCGTGGATTGGCGCCCTGCTCTGGCGCGTGGCCGGCGGCTACTGGCTGATGCTGTGGGTCATGGTGGCGCTGGCCATCGGTGCCCTGGCCGCATTTGCCTTCGCCCTGCACCAGCGCGGCCTGCTGCGGCCTGGCGCCGCGCCGGCCTGAGTGTTTCCGATCCGTGCCTCGCCGTGCCTCATTGTCCCGGCCGTACCCGGCCGTACCCCGTTGTCCAGATTCCTGATGTCTGATTATTCGATCGAAACGTCTTCGCCCTCCGTCTCCGTTCCAGCCCCGTCCCCGTCGGCCGTCTCGCGCGCCACGCGCGGCACCATGGCGCTGTTCTTTGCCAATGGCGCCACGTTTGCCACCTGGGGGGTCCACATTCCCACCATCAAGGCCCGCTTCGGGCTGTCCGACGCCATGCTGTCGCTGGCCATGCTGGCCGTGGCCGGCGGGGCGATCCTGGTGATGGGGCCGGTGGGCCGCTGGGTGGGCAAGATGGGCAGCGCCCGGGCGTCGATGCTGGGCGGTGTCGCGTTTGCCTGCATGACGCTGATGATCCTGACCATGCCCAGCTTTGCGCTGCTGCTGCCCGCCCTGCTGGTATTCGGCATGGCCAATGCGATGTTCGATGTCGGGATGAACGCGCAGGCCGCCACCGTGGAGGCCAGCCGCAGCACGCGGCCCGTGATGTCGGCGCTGCACGGCATGTTCAGCCTGGGCGGCATGATCGGCGCCGCATTCGGCGGGCTGATGCTGAGCCTGCAGGTGCCGCCGCTGCTGCACACGGCGCTGATCGCGGCCATGACGGCGGCCGTGGCGCTGGGCACGCATCGCGGGCTGCTGGCCGACCATCCGGTGCTGCCCACGGCCGAGCATCACAAGGACCACGCCACGCGCGGCCTGTGGCTGCTGGGCCTGATGGCGTTTCTGGGGCTGGTGGGCGAAGGGGCGATGTACGACTGGACCACGGTCTACATGCGCGAGGTCACCGAGGCGCCGCTGGCATGGATCAGTTTCGGCTACGCGGCCTTTTCGGGCGGCATGGCCTGCGGCCGCTTCGGCGGCGACCGCCTGCGGGCCCGTTTTGGCGATGCCCGCACGCTGACCGGCAGCGCCTGGCTGGGCTTTGCCGGTATCGCACTGGCCATTGCCGTGCCCTGGCCGCTGGCCGCGCTGATCGGCTTCAGCCTGATGGGCCTGGGCGCCGCCAACATGGTGCCGATCTTCTTCGTGGCGGCGTCGCGCCTGCCCGGCGTGACCGCTGCCGAAGCCATCGCTCGCGTGGCGCGCTTTGCCTACGTAGGCCTGCTGCTGGGCCCCGTGATGATCGGCGGCGTGGCGCACCTGGCCAGCCTGCGCATCGGCATCGCCGTGGTGGCGCTGACGATGGGCTATATCGCGCTGTTCGGCGCGCGGTCGGTGCGGCGCTATCTGACGACCTGACCGGCGCCAGCGCCGGCCCGGCCGGGATCAGGCAGCCATCAGGCCGCCTTGGGCAGCGGTGCGTGGCCGGTGCCGATGCCGTCGAACACGAAGGTGTCCATGGCCAGCACGCCGTACGTGACTTCGTCGGCCACACGGGCCACGCTGGCGTCCTTGCCTGCCGTCGCGTCCGGGCCGATGGCCGCACCCAGCGTCACGTAGAACGGCAGCAGGTGCTCGTCGGTCGGATGGGCCCGGCGCGCAAATGGCGCCTGGGTGCGGTAGTCGGCAATCCGGCTCACGTCGCCGGTGGCCAGCGCATCGTTCAGCGCATCGGCCATCCAGTCACGGAAGGCGTCCACATAGGGCTCGGTCTCCGGGCCATGCTGCGCCTTGCGGGCGCCGCCGCCAAACACTTCCTGCAGGTTATGGGTGAAGCTGCCCGATCCGATCACCAGCACGCCTTCGGCGCGCAGCGGCGCCAGCGCGCGGCCGATCTCGATCTGGGTCGCCGGGCTCAGGTATGGGTTGAAGGCCAGCTGCACCACCGGCACATCGGCATCGGGGAAAAAATGGCGCAGCGGCATCCAGGCGCCGTGGTCGAGGGGACGTTCCTCGTCTTCCGCCACGAATCCGGCGCCCGGAATGGCGGCGGCCTCGATCAGCGATTTCACGCGCGCGGCCAGGTCGGGCGATCCCGGGGCGTCGTAGCGCAGCGCGTACAGCTCGCGCGGAAAACCGCCGAAGTCGTGCCAGGCTTCCTGGCGCGCGCGCGTGCTGACGGCCAGCGTGCTGTAGATCCAGTGGGCGGAAATCACCAGCACGGCCTTCGGTTTCAACGCGCGCAGGCGCACGCCAAGCGCGTCGAACGCGGCGCCGGTGGGGCCGGGATCGATCGCCAGCATCGGCGATCCGTGTGACACATAGATGGCGGGCAAGAGGGTAGTCATGGCGTCGGGCCGGTAAGCGGAGGTATCCAATGGATGCAGTCTGGCAAAGATGTCACGCCGTGACACATGGCTTTTGCGGACAAGTCCTGCAAAAAACTTGAAGGTCCGGCGCCCCGTGCATGCTGGGCGTTGGATACCGCACACACCCCGCGCGGTTTCCCCAAACACCGACAGCGGCCGTAGCACGAATCGGCCTATGATGTGCTCCAGAGATGCGGCTCACGCATCCGCCGGAGAAAGCCCGTGTCAAAGCGTTTCGATCCCCTGCACGCCCTGCCCCACGCGCTGTGGTGGCAGCCCGGCGTTTACGGCAGCGGCCCGGCCGTGCTGCTCTGGATCGTCGCGCGCCTGCCGGCCGAGATGCTGGCCGACGTGTTCGGCACGCCGCTGGCGCCGGCCCTGCTCAACCATGCCGGCGACACCGTCTTCGTCATTGGCTGGCTCTCGAGCGCCGCCTGGCTGTGGTTCACGCGCAAGCGCCCGTTGCCGGCCCGCGACATGACCCCGCTCAACCTGACCGCGCCCACCCAGACGCCCCACACGCCCAACCATCATGGGCACGGCGCCGGCTAGGGCCGTCGCGGTTCGGGAGCCTGGGCAACAGGTGATGCATCGACAACCTTTGTCGGAACATCCGTATGACAAATCGATGTAAGGAATCGCTTAAGATGCTGGCTTGCGTCACCGCCGGGGCACACTGGCGGGGGCATCCACCGGTTCCTTCATCGTTGTAGCCAGCCTTATGTCCGTTACTGCAGCATCCGCCAACGACCTGTCCAAAGCCACCCGACGGCGCGCGATCATCGCCGCCACCATCGGCAATGGCCTGGAATGGTTCGATTTCACCGTCTACAGCTTCTTCGCGGTCATCATCGCCAAGCTGTTCTTCCCCACCGGCAACGACCTGACATCGTTCCTGCTGACCGTGGCCACGTTCGGCGTGGGCTTCTTCATGCGCCCGGTGGGCGCCATCGTGCTGGGCGTCTACGCCGACCGCGTGGGCCGCAAGGCCGCGCTGACGCTGACCATCCTGCTGATGGCGCTGGGTACGGCCATCATCGGCCTGGCCCCCACCTATGCATCGATCGGCCTCTGGGCACCGGCGCTGATCGTGCTGGCCCGCCTGATCCAGGGCTTCTCGGCCGGCGGCGAAGTGGGCGGCGCCACGGCGTTCCTGATCGAGCATGCGCCCGACGAGGAGCGCGGCGCCTACGCCAGCTGGCAGCAGGCCAGCCAGGGCATTTCGTTCATGCTGGGCGCCGCCATGGGCGCGCTGGTCACCAACGGCCTGGACCAGGCCCAGATCGACGCGTGGGGCTGGCGCATCCCGTTCCTGTTTGGCCTGCTGATCGGCCCGGTGGGCATGTACATCCGGTCGCACCTGGAAGAGCCGCCCGAGTTCGAGCAGCGCCAGGCGGAGCGTCGCGCCAACAATGTGAAGTTCTCGCCGCTGTCGCAGGTACTGCGCGACCATCCGCGCGAAGTGCTGGCCGGCCTGGGCGTGACTATCCTGTGGACGGTCTGCACCTATGTGCTGGTGTTCTACATGCCGTCGTACGCGAAGCAGCAGCTGGGTCTGCCGCTGGGTGCGACGTTCCAGTCCACCGCCATCTGCGGCGCCATCATCCTGGTGCTGTGCCCGCTGATGGGCATGCTGTCCGACCGCGTGGGCCGCAAGCGCATGCTGAGCGTGGTGGCGCTGGCCATCCTGGTGCTGGCCTACCCGCTGTTCCACTGGCTCAACGTGTCGCCGACCACCGCCACGCTGCTGCAGGTGCAGATCGTGCTGGGCATCCTGCTGGCCGCCTTCACGGGCCCCGCGCCGGCCGTGCTGGCCGAGCAGTTCCCGACCGAAGTGCGCTCCACCGGCCTGTCGCTGGCCTACAACTTCGCCGTGACGATCTTCGGCGGCTTCGCCCCGCTGATCGTGACGTGGCTGATCGAGTCCACCCACAACAAGCTGGCCCCGGCGTACTACGTGATTGCCGCCGCGGCCATCAGCCTGGTTGCTCTGGCATTCATGCACGACCGTACGGGCAAGAAGCTGGCCTGACCCGGCAGTTTCCCCGCCGCAAGGAAGCCAACCTCCGGGTTGGCTTTTTTTCGCCCGCGATGCGCCGCCGTTTGTCAGTTGGATGTCCGGATCCGGCGGGCCGCGGTCTTTACGGCGTGGCCTTCCGGGCGCATGATCGCTGCGGCGCCCGTGTGCGCCATGGACCCAAGGAGCGAAGGCGAATGACGACGACATCCGCGCCGCAGACCCCGGTACGCTGCGGCTGGTGCGGGGATCTGGAGGACTACTGCCACTATCACGACAACGAATGGGGCTTTCCGGTGGACGACGACCGGCGCCTGTTCGAAAAGCTGTGCCTGGAAGGCTTCCAGTCCGGCCTGAGCTGGCTGACCATCCTGCGCAAGCGCGAGGCCTTCCGCAAGGCCTTCGCCAATTTCGAGATCGACAAGGTGGCGCGATTTACCGAGCGCGACGTGGAGCGGCTGCTGGGCGATGCGGGCATCGTGCGCCATCGCGGCAAGATCGAGGCCGCCATCCACAACGCGAAGTGCGCCCAGGAACTGCTGAAGACCGAGCCGTCGCTGGCGGCCTACTTCTGGAAGTTCGAGCCCGACCCGAAAAGCCGGCCGAAGACGCTGACGCCCGACGTGCTGCGCACGATGGCCATCAGTCCCGAATCGACGGCGCTGTCGAAGGATCTCAAGAAGCGCGGCTGGAAGTTTGTCGGCCCGACCACGATGTATGCGCTGATGCAGGCCATGGGGCTGGTCAACGATCACATGGACGGCTGCGCGACGCGTGCCGCGGTGCTGCGGGCGCGCAAGGCGTTCAAGGTGCCGCGCTAGGGGGCCATGGGTGGTCGGCGGGCTGCCCCGGCGCGTTTCGCGCAACGGTCCGTATACGTATACCGACATTGTTTACGTATACATAAATAGTAGTAGTAATGGTTAACACCAGTCGCCAGCCGTGGATAACCTCGCTTCTTCCTTTTGGATCAATGGGTTACAGAACAGATAACCCTATGGGAAACAGTGCGGCGCATACGTGGACGGAGGTGGGTAACCGCAGGACGACGCCGGGGCGCTGGCGTATACGTGACGGGTTGTGCGTATACGCCCCACAGGCGGCCCCCACGCCCGCCCACAGGCTTGTTCACGCGGTTATCCACAGGAAGCACGTGCATATCGGCGCGAATCGGCTCACACTGGCGCCTCGCCAATGCGGCGCCTTTCCGGAGCGCGTTCGATGGATAGCACAACTCTCTTTCTTTACCTGATTGCGGTAGCCGCCGTCATGGTCACACCGGGCCCGACGATGTTGCTGGCCCTGAGCAACGGCGCCACCCGGCCGATGCGCGTGGCTGCCTGCGGCATTGCCGGGGCCGCGCTGGCCGACCTGATCCTGATCGGCGCCGTGGGCTGTGGGCTTGGCGCGGTGCTGCAGGCATCCGAGCACCTGTTTACGGCGGTCAAGTGGATCGGCGCGGCCTACCTGTTCTTCCTGGCGGTCTCGATGTGGCGGGCGCCCACGCGGGAACTGGTGGCGACGTCGGACGCCACGTCGGCCAGCGGCCGCGCGGCCTTCCTGCGCGCGCTGTTCGTGGCCCTGTCGAACCCCAAGACCATCCTGTTCACGTCGGCCTTCGTGCCGCAGTTCGTCCACGCGGACAAGCCCGTGGCCATCCAGTACGTGATCCTGGCCGTGATTGCCGCGCTGATGGATATCGTGATGATGGCGATTTACGCGTTCGGCGGCCGCCACGCGGTGCGAACGCTGTCGGCGCGGGCCGTGCAGTGGATCAACCGCGGCTGTGCCGGCATGCTGGCCTTCCTGGCCGTGGGCCTGAGCCTGTACCGGCGCAGTGACCTACGCTGACTCGGCCGGCGCCGGCTGCGTGCGTGGCACCCTGACCGGGTCCACATGCGTCATGACGTTCAGGACGTCGTCACGCTCCATCGCGCGACGGCGCGCCTCGGTGGCAATCGCATGGCCCTGCTCGACGGTCAGGTCGGCCTGGATCTCCAGGTGCACGTCGACCAGGATCATGTCCCCCATCTTGCGGGTCTTCAGGTCATGCAGGCCCAGCACGCCGGGGGTATCCAGCATCGCGTCGCGCAGGCTGGCCACCACATCCTCGTCGGCGGCGCGGTCCATCAGATCGTTCATCGCATCCCAGCCAAATCGCAGGCCCATGCGCGACACCATCAAGCCCACCACGATGGCCGCCACGGGATCGAGCACGTGATACCCGAGCAGATTGCCGCCAATGCCCAGCGCCACCACCAGTGACGACGCCGCATCGGACCGCGCATGCCAGGCATTGGCCACCAGCATGCTCGACCTGACCCGCTCCGCCACGCGCAGCATATAGCGGAACAGCCCCTCCTTGGCCGCCAGCGCCGCCAGCGCCACCCACAACGCCACCGTCTGCACCGGCTGCGCCCCGTCCGGATGCTGGATCTTGCCAACCGCCGCCCACAGCATGCCCACGCCCACCGCCAGCAGCAGCGCGCCCAGCGCCAGCGAGGCCGCCGTCTCGAACCGCTGATGCCCGTACGGATGATCGGTATCGGCCCCCTTGCGGCTGTGATGGCCGGCAAACAGCACGACAAAATCGGAAACGAGATCGGACAGCGAATGAAGCGAATCGGCCACCAGCGCCTGAGAGCCGGCGACGACCCCGATCACGCCCTGGGCAATCGTCAGTCCAATATTGACAAAAACGCTGACCAGCGTGGACCGCCGCCCAGCCAGGTGGCGGGCTTCGGCATCAAGGTTGTCGGCGCCAAGGGCGGGAGCGACGTGCGGTTCACGCATGGGTGAAGACAGAGGGTGGGCGATAGGTGGAACGGTAGCATTTCTTGGGGTTCGGCTGCGCCGTCTCATTTACCGGCCGATTCCTGCGGGGTCATGTACGCGCGAATAATGATGTAGCGTTGCCCATCTGGCTCCCCCGACAATCACAACGGCAAATACGAGAAAGAAAACGGCGGATCGGCGCCAACCGATGACTCGGGCCAATGTGTAGGTCAGGAGATAACTGCACACCCCCGCGATGGCGCCGCCAACGATGAGGCCGGCCGAAAATGCGAAGCAGTCTTCGCCGCATATTGGCACCGCCTGTGCTGCAATGAGGCCGCCCAATCCGCCAAGAAGTCCGCCGGCCATGCTTCCAGCCACCAGACGGAAAAGGCCTCTCATGAGATTTGCCAAAACAGAATCCTTTGGGCATTCGCCAGATCCGAATACCAGAGGGCTCCAGCGCCTACCGTGAAGCGCATGAAGTTGGTCACGCGCCCCCGCCAGGAGACCGCTGTCAGCCGTTCACCATTCCACAGATCAATGTGATCGCCCGTCGGACTGCTTTCTCCCTTTCGCAGCCAATAGTCCTTAAAGAAAATGAGGCCAGTTTTACCCTGCGCCTTCGAAACCCAATCGATTCAAGCGAGCATTTTGGACGCATTGCGCTCCAGCGAACAATCGGATCGATACGAAACTGCTCGAGCGGACGAATATCCAGTCAAGGCTGGCCTTCAGAATCTGCCCCCCAAAGCAAAACAACGCACTACATCGCTAGACGTAGTGCGTTGTTTTACAAGAGAAATCCTGGTGGACCGAAGGAGGATCGAACTCCCGACCTCTGCATTGCGAACGCAGCGCTCTCCCAGCTGAGCTATCGGCCCGTCGCGACTGATTGTAGCCGAATCGCGAGCGGCCTTTCAATCGCATCGAACCAACACTTTGGCGCGTTTCAGGTCGCCGCCATGCCGGGATTGCCGTCCATGCCGCGCACCGTGGGCAGGTTCAGTGGGCGGGCGCTAACTTCCCTGGTGGCGCGCAGCCACTGGGCCATCAGGTCCCAGATCGGGGCGCCGCCGGTCTGGCGGGCTTCCTCGGACACCGGGGCCCAGCCGGCTACCTTGTACGTCTTGCTGGCGTCCAGCGGCTGGCCGGCCAGGCGCATGTCGGTGATGCGTTTGCCGATTGGCTGGTTGGGGTCGATCGTGTATTGCAGGCCGCCCACGCGCACCATGTCGCCGCCCTGCTGGTAGTACGGATCGGGGTTGAACAGGTTGTCGGCCACGTCTTCGAGGATGGTCTTGATCGTCTCGCCGGTCATCGGCGTCACGGTGGTGTACGGGTACGTGATGGCGGTCTGGTCCATCAGGGCTTCCATCGTGATGTTCTGGCCGGGCAGCAGCGTGGTGCCCCAGCGGAAACCTGGCGAAAATGCGATCTGGGCGTCTTGCACGGCCATCAGGCCATCCAGGATCAGCTGGTCGAAGGTGCCATTGAAGTTGCCGCGCCGGTACAGCAGGCCGCGGTTCACGGCCAGCACTTCGGCCAGCTTGCTCTCGTAGGGGGCGCGCACCGTCTGGATCAGCGCGTTCATCTTCGGGTCGGCCGGCAGGTAATTGGCGAAGACCGGCAGCAGCTTGTAGCGGAAGTCGGCCACCTTGCCATTGCGCACGTCGAAGTCCAGCACGCCCAGGAACTTGCCGTTGGACCCGGCATTGGTCACCAGCGTGACACCGCCGGCGTTCTTCACCGGCACCGGGGCCGGCACGCCGTCGTGGGTGTGGCCGCCCAGGATGGCGTCGAGCCCGCGCACACGCGACGCCAGCTTCAAATCGACATCCATGCCGTTGTGCGACAGCAGCACCACCACCTTGGCGCCCTTGCCGCGCACTTCGTCGATCACCTGCTGCAGGTTCTCTTCCTGGATGCCGAAGGTCCAGTCCGGCACCAGGTAGCGCGGGTTGGCGATGGGCGTGTACGGAAACGCCTGGCCGATGATGGCCACCGGCACACCATTCATCTCGCGAATCACGTAAGGATCGAAGACCGGATCGCCGAAGTCGTTGGTCTTCACGTTCTGGGCCAGGAACGCCACCTTGCCCTTGAAGTCGTTGTCGACGATCTGCTTCACGCGATCGGCGCCGAGCGTCATTTCCCAGTGCGGCGTCATCACGTCGACGCCAAGCTGCAGCGCGGCATCGACCATGTCCTGCCCCCTGGTCCACAGCGCCGTGGCCGATCCCTGCCAGGTATCGCCGCCGTCCAGCAGCAGCGCGCCGGGCCGGCTGGCCTTCATGCGCTGGATCAGCGTCGACAGATGGGCAAACCCGCCGACCTTGCCGTAGCGGCGCGCCGCTTCCGTGAAATCCAGATAGGTGAACGCATGCGCGGTGGCGCTGCCCGGGGCGATGCCGTACTGGCGCAGGAACGCGTCGCCCACCAGATGCGGCGGCTTGCCGGCCCACTCGGCCACGCCAAGGTTCACGTTCGGCTCGCGGAAATGCACGGGCCGCAACTGCGCGTGGCAATCGGTGAAGTGCAGCAGGTGGACGTTGCCGAAGCGCGGCACGTCGTAGAGCCGCGCGGCGGCCTGGGCCGCCTGGGCGTCGCCGCCGGGGAATGTCATGCCTCCGGCGCCGGCCACGGCCAGCACCTGCAGGAACTCGCGTCGGTTCATGCTGTTATCCGTTGAATCGCCGGCGTGCCGGCTCAGGGCTTGCCGTAGCGTGCCAGCGCGGCCACGTCGTCGTCGATCATCTCGCCGACTTCCTTCTGCACCACACGCCCTTGCCCATCCAGCACGTACAGCTCGGGCAGGCCCTTGCGGGCGCCAAAGGCGCGGCGCAGCGCGTCGGAATCCATCGTGGCCGGGAAGGTATGGCCGCGCTGCTTCAGGTACGCCGCGGCTTCCTGCGGCTGCCGGTCGATGCTGACGGTCAGCACCTGCAGGGTCGTGCCGCGCGTCTTGTCGTAGAGCGCCTGCAGGCGCGGGTTCTGCAGCGCGCAGAACGGGCACCACGACGCCCAGAACTCGATCACCACCGGCTTGCCCGCCCATTGCGAGGCCGGCACCGTGCGGCCGTCCAGCAGCCTGACATCGGGCAGGTGGATGGTGTCGCCCACCTCGGCGGCATGGGCGAGCGCGCTGGCCATGCCCAGCACAGCCAGCAGCCATATGATCGCCACGCGCCACGCCCGCATCATGCCGCCCTTACTGGTTGACCGGCGAGGCCGGGTCCAGCAACAGCGCCATGACGTCGCGGATCTGCTGTTCGGTCAGGATGCCCTTGTGGCCAAAGCGTGGCATGTTCGAGCACGCGCTGTACGCGTTCGAATCCCAGATCTTGCCCCACGTGTAGCGCACCACGTCCGGCGAATTGCCGCGCAGCTTGCCGTACTGGTAGAGCGACGGGCCGATATTGCCGAACGAGATCTCCGCCTTGGTCAGCTGGTGGCAGGCGTAGCAGTTGGCACCGTTGGGCGCGCCCGCCTGGTCCGAGAACTGCATGCCACGGCCGTTCTGGGCGATCTTCTCGCCTTCCTTCCAGTCGCCGATGAAGTGGTTGTCGGCCGGGTACTTCACCTGCTTCAGCTCGGCGGCCTCGACCTTCTTCGCCACGGCGGCGGGCACGTGCAGGCGGTCCGGGTACTGGCTGCAGGCCTTCTGCGTGGCGTCCTGGTGGATCACGCCCTCGACCGTGGCCGGGCCCTTCGACGTGAACGACGATTCGATCATCTGGCGCACGTCGGCGTCGGTGACCTTGACGGGCTTGTCGGCCCTGGCGCCCTTGGCGGCGGTCTGCGCGTGCGCGCCCGAGGCGGCCAGCAGCACCAGCGCGGCGGCGGCCATCGTATGGAGTGTCTTCATGTTGTTCTGCTCCGTGCTCAGCGCTTCATGTTCGGGCCGTCGTACGTGCCGCCGTTGGCGTTCTTCGCCAGGAACATCGTCAGGGCGGTAATCACGTCCGAGCCGTAGGCCGGTTCGGGGAATCGCTGTTGGCGCAGGCAGTCGTACAGGCGGTGCTGCATGGTGCGGACCTCGCCCTGCGACACGCGGTACGCGGGCCAGGTGGTGTACGCCGCCTGGGCGCCCTTCTGGGTCATCAGGTTCGGCAGGTCCTGCAGGCGGATACGCTGGCCGTCCACGGCGTGGCAGGTGGCGCAGGCAAAGTCATAGGCGCCGGCACGGTAGAAGAACATCTTCTGGCCCAGCGCGTAGACGCGCTTTTCCTCGGGGTGCGTCAGCTGGACGTTCATCGTCACGCCGCGCGATTCGCCGGTCAGGAAGGCGGCCAGGCGCTCGATGTCGGACGGCTTGCCCTGCGACGCAAACGGGTTCCTGGTGGCCTCTTCCTGCGTCAGGCCCTGCAGCGTCACGCGGCAGTACGCCAGGCGCTGTTCCAGGTCCATCACCTTGTTGGCGTCCTTGAAGTAGCGTGGCAGTTCGGCGTAGGCCCCCTTGGTCACGCCCGGGCCCTTGCCCAGGTCGCATTGCTCCAGCGATGCGTTCTTCGGGCCGGCCGGCTTTTTCCACAGTTCCTCGCCAGCGGCTTCCCACAGTTCGGCGGGATTGCCTTCGGCTAGCATCTGGCGGTACTTGGCGATTTCCTCGGCGGTGTTGTCCTGTGCCAGCGCGGGGCCGGACAGCGTCGCGGTGACGGCGGCCGCCACGGCGCCCAGCGCCACCAGCGCGGGGGCCACGGTGCGGCGCAGGCGGCGAATGTTGCGCACGGTAACCATTGGGGGATTCTCCTCGCCATCGCGCCGCATGGCTGGCGGACGGACGGCCTTCTTGTGCGGGTCCGGCGGCTCGTTGCCGGACGGCTTGTCAGTGAACCCGGGCAGGCCGCGACGATGCGCGGCGGCCGCCCCGGTCCGTCACGGCTTGATGTAGGCGTAGCCTTCGTCGAACTGCAGGCGCGCGATTTCCACCACGCCCGCGGGCACCACCTTGGCGTCCATCAGCAGGCTCTGCTCGGAGATGCGCCGTGCGGTCAGCGTGTTGCGGCAGGCGCGGAATTCCACGCCCGACGACGTCAGCGACGCCACCGCGGCCTCGAACGTGTTGCCGCGCGCATCCTTGGCGCCTTCCACCAGGAAGTCCACCCCATAGCCGAATGCCACGACCACGATCTTCGTGTCGGGCGCCCCGTTCAGGTGGTTGCGCAGGTTCGACATGGCGCGCACGGCCTGGTCGATACCGTCCGACAGCTGGTACACCACCTTGACGCGGCCCTTGCCCGACGCCGCGGACGTGGCGGCCGGGGCTTGCTGGGCCCCCGCCCTGGCGGACAGTCCGATGGCGGCCAGGGCCGCCGTGGCACGAATGAATGCTCGACGCATGCTGCTTCTCCTTCGCCCGTATCAGGCCGGTTTCAGGCCATCAGGCGATGGTCGCTTCGTCGGTACGCTTGTCGCCGCGGTTGTCGACCCAGGTCACGGTGACCTTGTCGCCCTTGACGCCGCCCTTGAACTTGAAGTTCAGGAACGGGTCCTTCGACACCGCCGCGCCGAACTGGGCGTGGAACACTTCCTTGCCCTTGCACGATGCCACCACGGTCTGGATATGCCAGGCCGGAATGGTCTTGCCGGCCGAATCCTTGCGCTGGCCGGTTTCCATGTCGTGCTTCATCAGAATCTTGACGTCTACGACGCCGCCGTTTTCAGTGGCGCGAACGCGCATCGGGTCTGCCATGTGTTTCTCCTGTCAGCAGTCATCTGGAAATCTGGTCTCGAACGGTGCAACGGTCCGGCGGCGCCTAGCCGCCGCAGCCGCCCAGCGTGACCTTGATTTCCTTCGATGCGACGTACCACTTGCCGCCGGCCTTGACCGCGGCATGCACCACCGACGTCTGGCCCATCTTCACGCGCGTGGACACGAACGGCTCGGTGCCGGCCGGGATCGTGAAATCGGCGGCCAGCGTGTTCGGGTTCTTTTCCACCAGGATGGCGATCTGCTCGGTATCCGGGATGTTGCTGGTCACCGCCACCGGCACCACGGCGCCGTTTTCGGCGATGTCCGGGGCGTTGAAGGTGATGGCGCTGCTCTTCTCGGTGCCGCTGCCGCCCAGTGCCTTGATCACGTCGGCCACGCTCTTGCCGTCAAAGGCAGTCTTGTTCCATTCCGCGGCCTGTGCCTCGCTGATCAGGCCGGTGGCGGCCATCAGCGACAGTACGGCGGTCATCCGCAGTACATCTCGTCGTTTTGCGTTCATCTTGCTGTGTTCCCGTACTACCCGGTTTCCTGTCGACCCCTGCCGCGCCGGTGCGTCGCCGGCCCATGCATGCATCTTGCGAATACGTCAAACGTGGCGGGCGCCCGGCACTGCCAGCCGCCCGCCCAGGCCATAGCCCCGATTACTTGGCCGGTGCGCCGGCCAGAACCCACTCCACCACGGTCTTGATATCGGCGTCGCTGACGGCGGCGTTGGCCGGCATCGGCACCGGGCCCCAGACGCCCGAACCGCCGTTCTTCACCTTGGCCGACAACTTGGTCAGGGCGTCCTTGTCGCCCTTGTACTTCGCGGCCACGTCCTTGAAGGCCGGGCCAACCAGCTTCTTGTCCACCTGGTGGCAGCCCATGCAGGCGTTCTTGTTGGCGATGGCCTGGGCCTTGGCGGCGTCGACGGCGGCGTGCGCGGACGCGGCGGCGGCCAGCAGCGCGGCGGCGATGACAAACTGCTTCATGTGTTGTGCTCCAAACTGAATGAGAGCCGTGGGGACGGCAAATGCCCGCGCTCGGATTGCTCCACGGCGCGGCGTGCTGGCCGCCGTTGGGGCGGGCTTCTCAGGAGTGCCCTGCGGTGATCGTTGGGGGCTCCCGGGCATATGCGGCCAGTCCGCTATTTTGCCTGAAGTCAAAGCCCGTATACGGACGCGACAGTGATAACCATATGCACAAAACAGGTGGGAATTGTCGCCTTATTAAGGGTTAACCCTTGGATGGGCTGACGCCGAATCTACAGGTGCCGCTATCGGCGTGCCAGCGTCCTGCCCGCCCAGAGCCTGCTGCCGAACACGTTCAGCAGCAGGCCGGCCATGACCACCACGGCGCCGGCCCATTGCGCGGCCGCCAGGTCTTCGCCCAGCAGCAGGTGGGCCGACAGCAGTCCCACCACCGGCACCAGCAGCGTCAGCGGTGCCACCTTGCTGGCCGCGTAGCGGGTCAGCAGGCGGCCCCACATCGTGTAGCCGAAGAGCGTGGCGGCAAACGCCAGGTAGGCGACCGCGAACACGGCCTTGCCCGAGACATGGGTCAGCGCGTCGGCGATGCGCGCCGGCCCCTCGAACCAGAGCGACAGCAGCGCAAACGGCACGATGGGGATCAGCGCGCCCCACACCACCAGGCCCAGCAGGTCCACGGGGCCGATCTTCTTGCTGACGATATTGCCGGTGGCCCAGCACAGCGCCGCGCACAGCGTCAGCAGGAAGCCCGCCGCCGTCATGCCGCCGGGGCCGTGCGCGGCGGCGCTGCCGATCAATGCCAGCCCGCCGGCAGCAATCGCCATGCCGGCCAGGTTGTGCCAGCGCAGCGGTTCGCCCAGCCACAGCGCGGCAATGGCCACCGTGAAGAACACCTGCGACTGCAGCACCAGCGACGCCAGCCCGGCCGGCATGCCCACGGCCATCGCATAGAACAGGAACGCGAACTGGCCCAGGCTGATCGACGCACCATAGGCCACCAGCATGCGCAGCGGAATGCGCGGGCGCGGGATGAAGAAGATGGCCGGGAATACCACCAGGCTGAACCGCAGCGTACCCAGCAGCATCGGGGGCACGCCGGACAGGCCCACCTTGATGACGACGAAATTGACACCCCACACCACGATGATGGCGAGGGCGAGCAGACGGTCTTTGGCTTGCATGATCGTGGAGAGAAAGCCGCGTCCTGGTTGTGGCCAGACAGGGGGCATGGACGTTCGGCACGACTAGCGTAGCAGCCCGCGCCGGCCAGGCATTGCACGATCCTGCGGTTTGTTTGTGGCGCCCGCGTCCCTTCCGGTCTTCTGCGCTCCTGCTGTTCTGAGCTGTGCTGCGTTACGCCAGCATGTCGGCCCAGACGCTGCGGGCCCATGCGAATCCGTACTGGCCTTCCAGCGCACTCGGGGCCGTGGACAGCCCGCCCGATCCCGGCACCGTCAGCATCGTCCGCTCGGCGGGGTCGTAGCGATGCACGCTGGCGATGTGGATGGCCTCGGTCGACGACGTGAAGCTGTAGCAGGTATTGGTATAGAGCGGCACCGGATCTGGCGCCCGCCCGGCCAGCAGCTGCAGGATGGCCGCGGCGGCCACCTTGCCGTGCTGGTTGGCCATGGTGCCCGATTTCGGCATCAGCGGCGCGATCTGGACCGCGTCGCCCAGCACATGGATGTCCGGCGCCACCCGCGACGCCATCGTCAGGAAATCGACCTCGCACCAGCGGCCGTTGGCGGTGGCCAGTCCGGCCGCGACCGCGATGGCGCCGGCCCGCTGCGGCGGCAGCAGGTTGAGCACGTCCACGCGCTCGTCGTCCTGCACATCGAACCGGATGGTACGGGTGGCCGGGTCGACGCCCACCGTGTCGTGCTGGGGCCGGTACTCGATCATGCCCGCGTAGCGCGTCTGCCAGACCTGGCGGAACAGCGCGCCCTTCGACGTGATATCGGGATTGGCATCGAACACCAGCACCTTGCTGCGCGGCTTGTGCTGTTTCAGATAGTCCGCCACCAGGCAGGCGCGCTCGTAGGGGCCCGGCGGGCAGCGGTAGGGCGCCAGCGGAATGGTGATGGCAAAGGTGCCGCCGTCCGGCATGGCCGCCAGTTGCCGGCGCAGGACATCGGTCTGCGGACCGGCCTTCCAGGCATGGACGATCTGCTCGCCGCCGGGCGCCGACAGGCCGTCGATCGCGCCGGACTGCATTTCCACGCCCGGCGACAGGACCAGCCGGTCATACGGCAGCGTCGCGCCACCGGCCAGCCGCACGGTGCGCCGGCCGAGGTCGATGGCGGTCGCCGTATCGCGCACGTGCTTCACGCCGTGACGCCTGACCAGCGCATCGTAAGGCACCGTGATATCGGCCATCTGGCGATAGCCGGCCACGACGAGGTTCGACAGCGGGCACGACACGAAGGCGGCATCGGGTTCCACCAGCGTCACGTCCACCGCCCCGCGGCTCCAGGTGCGCAGGTAGCGTGCCGCCGTGGCGCCGCCGTAGCCGCCGCCGATGACCACCACCCTGGCCGGCGCGGCGGTGCGCGCCTGGCGCACGGTCAGTCCGCCCAACGCCGTGGCGGCCAGCGCCGCCTTCAGTACGGAGCGTCGGTGCATCGGTCTATTTCTGGTCCGCGAACCACGCGGAAATGGCGATAATCTCGGTGTCGCTGTAGCCCTTGGCAATCTGCGGCATCACCGTGCCGGGGCGCCGGCCGTTCTTGAAGTTCAGCATCAGTTCGACCAGTTCGGCCTGTGGGCGGCCAGCCAGGCCGGGAACGGGACTATCGGCGGGCGCGCGGCCGTCCGGGCCATGGCAGACGGCGCACGACGCCGCCTGGTTGCGTGCCTGCTCGGTACGCGCGCGCTGGACCTCGATCGACATCTTGCCCGCGTCGGCGGGGCCGGTGGTCATCGGTGCCGAAGGCGCCGGGGCAGGCGCGGATGCCGATGCCGGCGACTGGGCCAGCAGCGGCGCGGCACACAGCCCGGCCGCGACACCGGCCATCCAACGCAGGGAGATCGGGAATCGCGACAGGGTTGTCATAGCACTTTCCTTAAAAGGATCAGGGGAGATTGCGTCCCGGCGGCAGCGCCACCGGCGACGATACCGGGGCGGCCACCGGGCTGGTGGTGGCGCCCGAGGTGCCCATCGACGCCGGCGCATCCGACGTGACCGGCGCGTTCGGCTGGCTGCCCGGCACGGTCTGCACCGGCGCAGGCGTCCCCACGGCATCGCTGCCGGCGTTGCCGTTCTGCGACGATGCGGCCTGATCCAGGCGCGCACGCTCGGCTTCGCTCACGTAGTCGAACACCTTGACCACCTTCTGCACGCCGCTGGCGTTGCGGGCCACGTCGGTGGCCTTGTCGCCCTCGGCCGTGGTGACCACGCCCATCAGGTACACGACGCTCTTCTCGGTGGTGACCTTGATCGAATTGGCCGGCACGCCATCGGCCGTGACCAGGAACGTTTTCACCTTGCTGGTCAGGTAGGTGTCGTTGCTACGGGTCATGAAACCCGGCGACGCCGTGATTTCCAGTTCGTTGACCACCTCGCGCGTGTTCGGCAGCCCGCGCACGTACTGCTCGATCTGCTGCTTGATCTGGGCGTTCGCGGCTTCGCCGGTCAGCAGCACCTTGCGGTTGAACACCGTCGTGCTCACGCGCGCCTGGCTGTCGCTGTAACGCTGGCCCAGCGTGCTGTCGATCTCCACCTGCAGGCCGCGGTCGATGGCCTGAGTGCCGGTCGGGCGGCGATCGGTGGCCATCACCACGCCGGTGCCCACGGCGCCAGCCAGTACGGGGAAGCAGCCGGCCAGCTGCGTGGCGGACACCAGCAGTGCGGCCACGGTGACAGCGGTACGGGCCAGGCGGGCGGGAGAGGTCTTGTTTGGATGGGTCACGTTCGTCATGCGGTTCTTGGGTTCTGGGTGGATGCCGAAAGGATGCGTGAAACAGGTTGCAGTTTCAGGTTTTTGCCATGTCTGTGGATAAGGCTGTGGAAGACATGGCGATTCCTGTGCACAGGTTGTGGGCAGCCTTGTGGATATCCCGGGATAACACGTGCCGGTCCAGGCTGCCCGGGCGTCATGCTTCGCCCAGCAATGCTTCGTCGATGCCGTCGCACAGGCAATGCAGTGTCAGCAGATGCACTTCCTGGATGCGGGCCGTGCGGTCGCTGGGCACGCACAGGTGGATATCGAATTCGTCGAGCAGGGTGGCAATCCGCCCGCCGCCCTTGCCGGTCAGCGCCACCACGCCCATGTCGCGCTGGTGGGCGGCCTGGATGGCGGCCACCACGTTGGCCGAATCGCCAGACGTGGACAGCGCCAGCAGAATGTCGCCGGGCTGGCCCAGCGCCTCCACCTGCTTGGAAAACACCACCGAGAAATCGTAGTCATTGCCGATGGCGGTCAGGATCGAACTGTCGGTGGTCAGGGCGATGGCGGCCAGGCCCGGGCGCTCGCGCTCGAAGCGGCCGATCAGTTCGGCGGCAAAGTGCTGCGCGTCGGCAGCGGACCCGCCGTTGCCGCACACCAGGATCTTGTTGCCGCTGGTCAGCGCCGTCACCATCCGCTCCACGGCGGCATCGATATGCGGCGCCATCAGCGTCGCGGCCAGCCGCTTGGTGTCGGCACTGTCCAGGAAATGCTGCTCGATACTTTCAATACTCATGGTCTGGTGACATCTGCACAATCCCGCGCATTATGACGCAGCGCCCGCGCCGCTGTTCCCATCGGCCGACGTGAGGTCGAACGCGCCGGGCAGCCAGTCGATCCGGCCGGCGTCCATGGCCACCACGTCCATGCGGCAGGGCGGTACGCCGTCCAGCGTGGCCAGATAGTGCGCCGCCGCATGCAGCACGCGCCGCTGCTTGGCCGGCGTCACGCTCTGCGCCGCCCCGCCAAACCCCCGGCTGCGGCGCTGCCTGACCTCGACGAACACCAGCGTACC
This sequence comes from Cupriavidus sp. 94F1, assembly GCF_057798875.1. Taxonomy (NCBI): domain Bacteria; kingdom Pseudomonadati; phylum Pseudomonadota; class Betaproteobacteria; order Burkholderiales; family Burkholderiaceae; genus Cupriavidus; species Cupriavidus sp. 94F1. The sequence goes on along the minus strand of NZ_JBYOJT010000003.1, from coordinate 628,419 downwards.
GTCGGCGGCACGCATGATCAGGTCGATCTCCCCGCCTTTGCAGCGATAATTGCGGACGACTGGCGTGAGCCCCTGCCGCTGAAGATAGGCCAGCGCGCGGTCTTCGGCCAGCGCGCCGCGTTGCGTCGTACTACGCACGTCGGCGTGCGTGGTGGATTTGAATGAGTGATTCAACGGAAGTTCTCAAGCATGAGTGACTGGACCCAGCTGGCCGCCGGCCAGACGTACCCCGCCGGCACGCTTTACGTGGTGGCCACGCCCATCGGCAACGTCGCCGACCTGTCGCTGCGCGCGCTGCACGTGCTCGGCCTGGCCGATGCCATTGCCTGCGAAGACACGCGCAACACCGGCCAGTTGCTGTCCCGGGTGGGGTTGCAGCGGCCGCTGGTGGCCGTCCATGAACACAACGAACGCGAGGCGGCCGTGCGCATCGTCGAACGGCTGTCGGCTGGCGAGCGCATTGCGTACGTATCCGATGCCGGCACGCCCGGCATTTCCGATCCCGGCGCCCGGCTCGTCGAAGCCGTGCGCGCGGCCGGCCTGAACGTGGTGCCGCTGCCGGGCCCCAGCGCGGCCGTGACGGCGCTGTCGGTGGCCGGCGCCATGCTGGAGGCCGGCGAAGGCCGCTTCACGTTTGTCGGCTTCCTGCCCGGCAAGCCCAAGGCCCGCCAGGACGCCATCGCCGGGCTGGCGGCGCTCGATCACGCGTGGGTGTGTTACGAAGCCCCGCACCGCATCGCCGAAACCCTGGCGGCGCTGGCCGCCGGCCTGCCCGGCACGCGGCAGCTGCTGATCGGGCGCGAACTGACCAAGCTGTTTGAAGAAACGCCGGTGCTGACGGTGGCCGAAGCGCCCGCCTGGCTGGCTGCCGAAGCCACGCGCGGGAAGGGGGAGTTCGTGCTGGTGGTGGAAGGCGCGGGCCGCGCCGACGGCGGCGACACCGATACCCCTGACGCGGAGGCCCAGCGGGTGCTGAAGCTCCTGCTGGCGGAGCTGCCGGCCAAGCGCGCCGCCAAGCTGGCGGCAGCCGTGACCGGCGCCAGGACCGACGCGCTGTACAAGCTGGCGCTGGCGCAACGCGCGGACGGGGTGGACGGGGCGGACGACGGCGACAACGACGCCTGAAAGCACAAAAGGCACGATCGGGAGATCGTGCCTTTTGAGAATTTTCTTACTTGCGAGGGAAGCGGCGGGCGGAGGGTCGGGAGCGCGAGAATCGGGTTCCGGCCGGTGCGCATCGCCTTACTTGTGCTTGTGCTTGACCACGGCCTTGCCGGACCTGGCCCTGGCCTTCGATTTCGCCGGCACCAGCGTGTTGGCGGTGTCGGGCACCTCGTCCGCGCCGCTGCCGTCACCGGCTTCCATGCCACCCGCTTCCAGGTTCGGACCCAGCGCCGCCACCTCGGTACGCGACAGCCGGCGGATTTCCACCTGCGTGGCGCCGTGGTCGACAAAGCTCAGGCGCTTGGCCGCGGCGTAGGACAAGTCGAGAATCCGGTTGCCGTGGTACGGGCCACGGTCGTTGATACGGACCACGGCCACCTTGTTGTTGCGCAGGTTGCGCACCAGCACCCAGCTATCGAGCGGCAGCGACGGGTGCGCCGCCGTCATGGCGCGCATGTCGAAGCGTTCGCCGTTGGCCGTCTTGCGGCCATGAAAGCCCTTGCCGTACCACGATGCCGTGCCACGCTGCTCGAACGTCCCCATGTCAGCGCGCAGGCCGTCGATCGACGACTGCGACGGGGCATTCTCGTCCTGCCAGCCGAACAGGTTCCAGTTGCCGCGATCGTCGGTCTTCGCGACATTGGCGCTGGGTCTTGCCGGCCTGGCCGCCTTCGTGGACAGCGCGCCGGTGGTGCCCGATGCGTTGTCGGTGTCGCCGCCCGGCGGCGTCGCGCACGCAGCCAGCACCAGCGCCGATACGAGGATCGCGCACTGACGCAGGAAGCGGTTGGAGCCGGGCGCTGTCTCGCGCACGGACCCCGGACGGGAAAGGGGCAGGCTGAACATAGGCGCGCAGTCTAACACTGGTCGTTTGAAGCTAGTGCCTTGATTTTGTTACGAAATCTGTTACAACGCCGCGTAATTTCCCGCAATCCACCGCCTGGCAAGGGATTGCGCCGTTCCCGCGGCGCAAAATCCGGGTGCAGACAACGCAACTTTCAGACGACCTTCATCGCCGATTCAAACGTTTCACCATCTCTCGGGCGCGTGTTCGGCGGCTACAATGGACCACCCTCCGGGCCCCCTTCACCCCCTCGAAGGCACCCGCCCGAACAGGCTTACCGATCACAAAAATGAAAGTCCTTCTGATCCCCGTGACGCCTTTCCAGCAGAACTGTTCGCTGCTGATCGATGAAGCCACGCAGCGCGCCGCCGTCTGCGATCCCGGGGGCGACCTGAATCGCATCACCGAGGCCATCAACGAACAGGGCGTGACGCTGGAGAAGATCTTCCTGACCCATGGGCACGTGGACCACTGCGCAGGCGCCGCCGCGCTGGCGCGTCAGTACGGCGTGCCGATCGAAGGCCCGCAGGAAGACGAGCGATTCTGGATCGAGCAACTGCCCGAGCAGACGCGCCGCTTCGGCTTTGGCCAAGCGGAAGTCTTCGAACCCGACCGCTGGCTGGAGAACGGCGACACGGTGACGTTCGGCAACGAAACGCTCGAGGTCTACCATTGCCCCGGCCATACGCCGGGCCACGTGGTGTTCTTTTCGCGGGCGAACCGGCTGGCCATCGTGGGCGACGTGCTGTTCGCCGGATCGATCGGCCGCACCGACTTTCCGCGCGGCAATCACGCCGATCTGGTCCGGTCGATCCGCACGCGGCTCTGGCCGCTGGGCGATGACGTGACCTTCGTGCCCGGCCACGGCCCGGCATCGACGTTCGGCCAGGAACGCCGCAACAACCCGTTTGTGGCCGATCACCTGATCGACGTGGCCTGACGCATGGCAAAGAAGCAGCCGCCCGACACGCGACCGGAGATTTACGTCAGCACCGACGTCGAGGCCGATGGCCCGATTCCGGGGCCGCATTCGATGCTGTCGTTCGCGTCGGCCGCGATGCTGGCGGACAAGACCGTGATCGGCACGTTCTCCGCCAACCTGGAAACCCTGCCGGGCGCGGCGGGGCATCCGGTGCAGATGCAGTGGTGGAAAACCCAGCCCGACGCCTGGGCGGCTTGCCGGCGCGACCTGGAGCGCCCCGAGGACGTGCTGCCCCGCTACGTCGAATGGGTAGAAAAGCTGCCGGGCAAGCCGGTGTTCATCGCGTTTCCGGCCGGGTTCGATTTCACCTGGATGTTCTGGTACATGATGCGCTTTGCCGGCCGCTCGCCGTTCGGCTGGGCCGCGCTGGACATCAAGACCCTGGGCTTCGCGCTGACCGGCCGGCCGTACCGGAAGTCGGTCAAGGCTGCCTTCCCGGCGCACTGGCACGACCCGTTGCCGCACACCCATGTGGCGCTGGACGATGCCCTGGAACAAGGCGCCCTGTTCTGCAACATGCTCGCAGAACTGCGCACGCGCGAAGCGCGTCTGGCGGCGCTTGCATCATCGCCTGATGCACTGCCTGACGCGGACGGCAGCGAAAGCGAAGCCTCACATCCATCGTCCGGCCCGGGCAAATCGGTGCGCTAGCCCACCAGCGCCGGCGGCCATCGGCGGCCGCCAGTGGCGGCAAGGGCACCACATTTGCGCGGCGTCTCCTATATTGGAAGTGTGCGGTGGCCCAGCGGGGCCACGAGAACGGCCGACCCCGATGCGCGGCGGCATGCCCAGGAGGTGTGACCATGCGTTTCCATCCAGACCTTCATCTCAAGGACCTGTCAGGCCGGCTGCATTGGCCGCATCGCTCCCACGCGCGCACCAACGTCGTTTCGCATTTCCATTCCTCAACGGAAGATGCCGAAGTCGCCAAGGCGCTGATCTATGTGAGCGCGGTCACCGCGATCGTGCTGCTGGTCGTATTGGCAGGCATCAGTTTCGGTCAGGAGGCCATGCACTGGCTGGGTGTTGAATAAACGACGACTCGCCTGAAGCGAATCGCCAACTGACCGGCCGGCCTCCCCTGGGGAGGCCGGTTCTATTTTGTGCGCCGCAACATCGTGGATCAGGCCAGCAGCGGGGCCACGTTCTCCGGCGGGCGGCCGATGACGGCGCGGCGGTTGCGCACCACCACCGGACGCTGCAGCAGGATAGGGTTGTCAGCCACGGCCGCCAGCAGTTCGGCGTCGGTCAGGCCCGAATCGGCCAGATCCAGTTCCTTGTAGACGGACTCGCCGTCGCGGATCATGTCGCGCACCGGCACGCCCAGCATCGTATGGAGCTGGCGCAGCGTGGACAGCGAGGGCGGCGACTTCAGGTATTCGACGATCTCCACCGGCTCGCCCAGCCGCTGCGCAGCGGTCTCCACCAGCGCCAGCGTTTCGCGCGACTTGGAGCAACGGGGGTTATGGTAGATCGTGATCATGGCGGCTTCCTCCTGCCCGCTTGTCGGGGCGTTCAAATATCCCGCACTATACCGCCGCGACGCGCGCATGCACCACGCTGGCGCGCCAAGGTACGGGATGTGGCGGGCATGCATCCTGCATGGGCATGACCACCCGTCTTCCAGCGGCGCCGGCACCGTGCCGGCGCTGCCCTGCACTAATTAGAGAAACCGTGTCCGCGCTGCCCGAAACCACTGCCGTGCCCGTTCGCAAGCCCTTCAGCCTGCGCGATGCCACCCCTGCCGACGTGCCCGCCATCCATGCCATCTACGCCCACCATGTGCAGCACGGGCGTGCCTCGTTCGAGGAGGTCGCGCCCACGCCCGACGACATGCGGATGCGCTTTGCCGAAGTCTTGCGCAAGGGCCTGCCCTATATCGTGGCCGAGCGCGATGGCGAAATCCTGGGGTACGCCTATGCGTCCAGCTACCGTGCCCGCAGCGCCTACCGCTTCGCGATCGAGGATTCGATCTATATCGACCACCGCCATACCGGCGAAGGCCTGGGCCGCGCGCTGCTGGCCGAGCTGATCGCGCGTTGCGAGACCGGACCGTGGCGCCAGATGGTGGCCGTGGTGGCGCTGACGTCCAGCGGCGAAGGCGCGGGCTCGGTGGCCGTGCATGAGCGCCTGGGGTTCCGCACCGTTGGCCGGCTGGAATCGGTCGGCCTCAAGCATGGCCAGTGGATCGACACCCTGCTGATGCAGCGCCCGCTAGGGGCGGGCGACGCGACGCTGCCCGACCCGGACGCCCTGCGCTAGCGGCCCGACCGCCCGACCGGCAGCGCCGGCACCACGGTGGTGCACCAGGACTGCAGCTTGTCGAAGGCCCGGGCCACGTGGTCGGGGCCGCGCGACGTACTTTCCATGCGCAGGATCTCTACCTGCTTCAGCCCGATCGTCTCCAGCACATAGGTCAGGTACGGGCTGAAAAAATCGCGCTGGCTCGCGGCATCGTCCGAGAACCGGCCACCGCACGACACCACGGCCAGCACCGGGCGATCGCGCAGCAGGCCCTGCTTGCCTTGCGGCGTCCGGGCGAACGTGCGGTCTGTCCGGACGACCAGGTCGATCCACGTCTTCAGCGATGCCGGCACCGTGAAGTTGTGCATCGGCGTGGTGATCAGCACCACGTCGGCGGCCTGCAGTTCGGCGATCAGCGTTTCCGAGAGCGCCAGCGCGGCGGGATCGGCGTCGGTGCGGCCGGCGGCCACCGCCATGTTGGCGTCGGTAAAGGCCGCGTCGATGGGCGGCAGCGGCTGGGCGCCCAGGTCGCGTTCGATCACGGTCAGTTCGCCATGTCGGGCAGCCAGTTCGGCGCGCACGAGCTGGCCCGCGCGGCGGCTGGTGGAGGCGTCGCCACGCGGGCTGACGTTCAGGTGAAGCAGGGTTGCCATGTGTTGCTCAGGTGGACCGGATCAGCCGATCGGAAAATAGAAGCGCAGGGCCCGCGCCAGCAGGCCGTTACGGTAATAGAAGCGGTGCCCCAGCACATTGGTCAGCGGGGTATCGAGCACGAGCTGGGTGCAGCCTGCGGCTTCGGTCTCGGCCTTGAGCCAGTCCATCAGTTGCCGGCCGTACCCACCGCTGCGCGCGTTGGCATCGGTGACCAGATCATCCACGTACATATGGTGGCCGACGATCAGGTTCTCGGCGAAGCGATAGCCGGCCAGGGCCACCAGGCGGCCGTCGTCCCACAGTCCGGCCAGATGGTAGCCATCGCCGGTCTGGCGGCGCCAGCGCGTGACCAGTTCGGCGGCATCGGCCAGGTGCGGGCGCAACTGGTGCATCAGCGGGAAGGCATCGGCCACCTCGGCGGCCGTTTCCAGCCGGCGGATTCCGATCTTCCCGGTGATGTGTCCGGCGGCCGCGACGGTGGTGCTCATGCCGGGCTCCGATGCGGTTCGGCGGCCGGCGGCGGAAAGTGCAGCCCGACGGCGATACGGTTCCAGGCGTTGATCGACGCAATGGTCGCGGCCAGGAACACCAGCTCCTTGTCGTCGAACGCCGCCCGGGCCCTGGCCAGCGCGGCGTCGCGGGCCGATGGATCGGTCAGCTGCGTCAGGGCCTCGGCCCAGTCCAGCGCGGCCATTTCCCGTTCGGCATAGATGCCGGCGTCACGCCAGCCGGCCAGCAGGTCGAACTTGCGCGGGTCGATGTCCAGCTTGCGCGCGATGTTCAGGTGGAACTGCAGGCAGAAGGCACAACCGTTGATCTGCGAGACGCGCAGCTTGACCAGTTCGGTCAGCGCCTTGTCCATGCCGGACGCGGTCACTGCCTTGCTGACGCCTCCCAGCGACGCGTACACGTCGGGCGCGGCCTGCGTGAAAGCCTGGAAATCCATGTCGAACTCCTTCGGGTAAGATGTCAGAGTTCGAAGATTAATGTAAGAGCTCTGACATTATGGCAAAGACCCTGCCGTCCGAAGGGAAAATCGAGGGAAAGCACCCGGCGCGACGGGACAGCCAGCCTGCCGATGCCGTGGCGATTCCGGCGCCGGGCGAAGGCAAGCGCGGCGAAAGCGGCTATCTGGCGTACCTGCTGCGGCAGGCCAGCGCGGCCAACCGGCTGCATATGGAACGCGCGCTGGCCGATCTGGGCGTGACGCTGCCGCAGTTCTTCGTGCTGACCATGCTCGGGGCCTACCCCGGCATCTCGGGTGCCGACGTGGCGCGGCTGGCGATGCTGACGCCGCAGACGGTCAGCGTGATCATGGGCAATCTGGAGAAGATGGGCGCGATCGTGCGCCAGCCCCATCCGGTGCATGGGCGCATCCAGACCATCGCGCTGTCCGATGCCGGCCGCGCGTTGCTGGCGCAGTGCAAGGTACGCGCCACCGAGGTGGACAAGCAGTTGCGTGCGGGGCTGACGCCCGACGAGGAAGCCGTGGTGCGGCGCTGGCTGGTGAGCCTGGCGGTGCCCGGTGAGGATCTGGCGGAATAGCGATACCGACCGCCCATGAAAAAAGGCCCGCCGGCAAACGCCGTACGGGCCATCATCACAACAAGGGGGTGCTACAGGGTTCTGCGTGGTTGCCGATGCCGGCGGCTCAGCCCATCAGGTCGGACAGTGCCAGCGCCACCACCTTGGTGGCGCGGTTCAGGTCGTTCAGGCGCAGGTTCTCGTCGGAGTTATGGCCACGGGCTTCCATCAGCGTGCGCGGGCCGGCGCCGTACAGCACGGTCGGGATGCCACGGCTCGTGTAGTGGCGCGCGTCGGTGTAGAGCGGCACGCCCTGCACCGGAATCTCCACGCCGAACACCGATTCGGCACGCGTCTTCAGCGCGCCGATCAGCTTGTCCACGCCCGGCAGTTCCGACAGCGGCTCGGCCAGGATGATGCGCTCGACCTTGACCTCGATGCCCGGACGATCCCTGGCGGCCTTTTCCACCACGGCGCGCAGCTCGCCTTCGGCGTCGAAGCCGATCTCTTCCGGGATCATGCGGCGGTCCACGCGGAACGTCACCAGGTCCGGCACCACGTTGGTGTTGATGCCGCCCTTGATCAGGCCGACGTTCAGCGTGGCGGTGTCGATACCCGGCACCTTGCTCTTGCGCGTGGCCAGTTCGGCGCGCAGGCCGTAGACCGCGTGCAGGATGTGCGTGGCGGCCTCGATGGCGTCCACGCCGGTGTGCGGCATGGCGGCGTGGCCCTGCTTGCCCTTGACGGTCACTTCCACGTGCAGGCAGCCGTTGTGCGCCGACGTGATGCCGTACGAAAAGCCGGCCGAGATCGCGTAGTCGGGCTTGGTCAGGCCTTGGTCGAGCAGGAATTTCGGGCCGATGTCGCCGCCGGTTTCCTCGTCGTACGTGAATTGCAGTTCCACGGTGCCGTTGATCTTCGCGCCCTGCTTCTCGGCTTCCTGCAGCGCCAGCACGGCGTAGGCGTAGGTGGCGAAGTCAGACTTCGACACGGCCACGCCGCGCCCGTACATGACCGGGCCGTGTTCGCTGTCGGCGATCTCGCCGCCGTACGGGTCCTTGGTCCAGCCCAGGCCCGGCGGCACCACGTCGCCGTGCGCGTTCATGGCGATGGTGGGGCCGCCGCTGCCGAACGTCTTGCGCACCAGCAGGTTCGTGGCGCTGATCATGCCGGCCGCCTTGACCAGTTCGTCGGGCACCTTGTGCGCTTCCACCTTGAAGCCCAGCCCTTCCAGCAGTTCCTTGGCACGCTTGCCGTGGGCCGCGCAATCGCCGGCGGGGTTGTCCGACGGCACCTTGACCAGTTCGGCCAGGAACGCTTCCTGCTGCGGACGGTGCTGGTCGATGTACTGGGTCAGCGTGGATTCGATCGGGTTCATGTTGTCTCGTGCGGTCATCTTCGTATCTCGGGAGTCTTCTGGTTGCCGGCAGGCTTATTGGGGACGGTGAAAGTGCTCGACGAAGTCCGCGAACACGCGCGCGGCGGTCTGGGCGTCTTCGGCCGTCATGGTCTCGGTGGGATGGTGGCTGATGCCGCCGTTGCCGCAGCGAACGAACAGCATGGCCACATCGGCGATGGCGGCGATGGCCATCGCGTCATGGCCGGCACCGGAGGGCAGGTGGCGCACGGGTACGCCCTGGCGCTCCACGGCGGCAGCCCATTGCGACTGCAGCCACGGCGCGCACGGCACGCTGGCGGCCTCGTGCGTCTTGCGGATCTGCGCGCGCACGTTGCGGCGCGCGCAGACACGTTCGATTTCGGCCAGCACGTCGTTGACGGCGGCCTCGCGCTCGGCGTCGATGCCGGCGCGGATGTCGATGGAAAACGTCGCGCGGCCCGGCACCACGTTGGTGGCGCCATTCGGCACGTTGAACTGGCCCACCGTGCCGACGAGGCCCGGCTTGCCGCCGCAACGCTTCTCGATGAACAGGCCGATTTCGGCGCCGGCCATCGCGGCGTCGCGGCGCATGTCCATCGGCACCGTGCCGGCGTGGCCGGCCAGGCCTTCCAGTTCGACGATAAAGCGCGTGGCGCCCGAGATCGCGGTGACCACGCCCACGGGGAGACCCTCGTTCAGCAGCACCGGACCCTGTTCGATATGCACCTCGACAAAGGCCAGCACGCGGCTGCGATCGTGGCGGGCGGCGGGCAGCTGGTCGGGTTCGAAGCCGGCGGCGCGCATCACTTCGCGCATGGTCTTGCCGGAGTCGTCCACGTTGTCGAGCACGTTGGTGTCGAACGTGCCGGCGATGGCGCGGCTGCCCAGCAGCGTGGCCTTGAAGCGCACGCCCTCTTCCTCGGCAAACCCGACCACTTCCAGCGCGAACGGAAAGCGCCTGCCCTGGCGGTTCCACTCGGCCACGCAGGCAATCGGCAGGATCACGCCCAGGTTGCCGTCGAAGCGGCCGGCGTCGCGCACGGTGTCGAAGTGCGAGCCGGTCAGCAGCGCCGGGGCATTGGGTTCGGTGCCTTCGTAGCGGCCGATCACGTTGCCGGCGGCGTCGCGGCGCACGGTCATGCCGGCCGCCTGCATCCATTCGGTCAGCTGCGCGGCAGCGCCGTGGTGGGCGTCGGTCAGGTAGGTGCGGGTGAGCAGTCCGGGCTGATCGGTATGGACGGCCAGGCTGTCGGCCCAGGCCATGATGCGGGTGCCGGTGTCAGCGGACAACGGCGTAGGGGTTGCTGCCATGTGCGTGTCTCTCCTGCTTGGTGCCTGAGCCCGGTTCAAGGATGCCTGGCAATCCTGCCAGTCCGGGCGGGCGCCCGGGACCGTGCTCTCTATTCTGTGCGATTCATGTTAGCACAGTGAATTCAAAAATTGCATACAAAAATGATATGCACTATATTGGCTTCCACGCACCGACAATCCGCCGCGGACAATCCGGTCCGGACAAGTGGATGGCGTGGATTCCGCCTCAACAGGGGGGCTTTCCGCGTGGGGCAAGGGCGGGCGGGCCGATTGGCCCCCGGTCCTTCCCGCAGTGCAACCATCCCGGCGTCGGCAGGCATGTGACGGCGGGCACCCCTGAACCAGATCAGGGCAGGCCGATGGCAACCGATGCGCCACGGACCCGCCCGGCACGGAGACAACAAATGCAGCATGCCGTACCCACGCAGCGCGCCGCAGGCCGCCTGCACACGCGCTTCACCCGTTCGTTGTTTGGCCAGGTACTGATTGCCCTGGCGCTCGGCACCCTGCTGGGCCTCGCCTTTCCCGAATTCGCCGCCAAGCTCAAGCCCCTGGGCGACGGCTTCATCAAGCTGATCAAGATGCTGATCGGCCCGGTGGTCTTCTGCGTGGTGGTGGCCGGCATCTGCGGCGCCGGCGAGCTCAAGAAGGTAGGCCGCGTGGGCATCAAGGCGGTGGTCTACTTCGAGATCGTCACGACCATCGCACTGGCGCTGGGCATCGTGCTGGCCTACGTGTTCCAGCCGGGCACCGGCATGAACGTGAACCCGCGCAGCCTCGATATCTCGGCCATGGCGGCCTACATCGAATCGGCCGACAAGGTGAAGAGCGCCGGCACGGTGGACTTCCTGATGAAGCTGATTCCGAACACGATCATGGGCGCGTTCACCAGCGGCGACGTGCTGCAGGTGCTGCTGGTGTCGGTGCTGTTCGGCTGCGCGCTGTCGGTGGTGGGCGAACCGGGCAAGCCGCTGGTGCGGATGATCGACAACTTCTCGGCCACGCTGTTCAAGATGATGGGCTTCATCATCAAGCTGGCGCCGCTGGGCGTGCTGGGCGCCGTGGCCTTCACGGTGGGCAAGTACGGCATCGGGTCGCTCAAGCAGCTGGGCTTCCTGGTGATCCTGTTCTACGGCGCCGTGGTGGTCTTCGTGCTGGGGGTGCTGGGCCTGATCCTGCGCCTGTGCGGCTTCTCGGTGCTGAAGCTGATCCGCTACCTGCGCGCCGAACTGCTGGTGGTGCTTGGCACGGCGTCGTCGGACAGCGTGCTGCCGCAGGTCATGAAGAAGCTCGAATTCATGGGCATCAAGAAGTCGGTGGTAGGCCTGGTGATTCCGACCGGCTATTCGTTCAACCTGGACGCGTTCTCGATCTACCTGACGCTGGCAGCCGTGTTCATCGCGCAGGCCACCAATACGCCGCTGGCGCTGGGCGACCTGCTCGGCATCCTGGCCGTGGCGCTGGTCACGTCCAAGGGCGCGCACGGCATTCCGGGGTCGGCCATCGTGATCCTGGCGGCCACGCTGTCGGCCCATCCGGCCATCCCCGCCATCGGCCTGGTGCTGGTGCTGTCGGTGGACTGGTTCATCGGCATCGCCCGCGCCGTGGGCAACCTGATCGGCAACTGCGTGGCGACCGTGGTGGTGGCCGCCTGGGAACGCGATATCGACCGCGAACGCGCCCACGGCGTGCTCAACGGGACCATCCCGGCCAGCGAACTGGACGAAGGACTGTCGGCGCTGGTGGACAGCGTCGGGGAAGTCCCTGTGCCGGCGCCGCTGCCCGGGGCGGCGTCGGGGCGGTAGAATCGCGCCATCCCAGTCAACGCGCAGGTCCGGCAAGAGACGCGCACACCATGCCCGAGCACATCGATCCAGACATGACCGCCGAGGCGATTGCCGACGATATCGTCGCGGCCATCGTCTCGCACCGGCTGCCGCCCGGCACCAAGCTGCGCGAGGAAGCCCTGGCCAGCGTCTACCGTGTCAGCCGTACCAAGGTGCGCGCGGCGCTGCTGATGCTGTCCAAGGACAAGGTCATCCAGATCGTGCCAGACAAGGGTGCGTTCGTGGCCAAGCCCAGCGCCGAAGAGGCGCGCGAGGTCTTTGCCGTGCGCCGCATCCTGGAGGCCGCACTGGCGCGCGAATTCGTGGCCCGTGCCACGCCGGCCGACTACAAGCGCATCGAAAAGCATCTGGCCGCCGAACGCAAGTCGCTGGCCGGCAACGATGCGCAGACGCGCACGCGCCTGCTGGGCGATTTCCACATCGTGCTGGCGGAAGTGGCGGGCAACAATGTGCTGACGGAAATCATGCGCGAGCTGTCGATGCGCAGCGCGGTCATCACCATGCTCTACCAGAGCCGGCGCGATGCCACGTGCTCGTCGGACGAGCACCGGGCGTTCATCGAGGCCGCCCGCGCAGGCGACGCCGACCGGGCCGTGGCGCTGATGGTGGAGCACCTGAATCACGTCGAAAGCGCGCTGCACTTCGAGGAAGTACCGGCCGCCGCACGGGGCAAGGATCTGGTCGCCGCGCTGCTGGCGTAGGACAGTGCATCTGGCTTGATCGCCATCAAGGACGAGGACGGGATGGGAGGCGCATCATTCCTCTCGCCATGAAGTTGCGGGGGCGCACTTCATGAGCTCTCCCCGTCCTTCGCAAGAAGGGCTGCCCGCAGACCGCAATGGCTGCGGGCTTTTTCTTTTGGGCTGCCCTTCCGGCATCGCTGCTGTCTCCGCTGTTTCCCCGGTCTTCCCCTTCCTTCCCGCCCGATCCCTCCTCAGGCCGACTGCCGCTGGGCGGCATCGGTCCAGCTGCTGCCGCGCTCGGTCCAGTAGCCCGGTTTGGCGAATGCCTGCTTCAGGTGTTCGATGAAGAAACGGATCTTGGCCGGCACCGGCCGCTGTTGCGGGTACACCGCCAGGATGTCGTAGTCGGGCAGCGCGAATTCATCGAGCACGGTGATCAGCTCGCCGCTTTCGAGCTGCGGCAGGATTTCCCATGTCGAGCGCCATCCCAGCCCCAGGCTCTCGCCGGTCCAGCGGTGCAGCAGTTCGCCGTCATTGCAGTCGAGGTTGCCGCGCACCCGCACGGTCACGGTCTTGCCGTTCTGCTGGAAGTACCAGCCGCGCTGCTGCCCGCCCTGCAGGTTGAACGCCAGGCAGTTGTGCTTTTCCAGGTCTTCCAGCGTATGTGGCACGCCATGCCGGGCGAAGTAGGCCGGGGTGCCGCACACCACGCGCTTGTTGGTGGCCAGCTTGATCGCCACGAAGTTCGGGTCGATGGCGCCGCCGATGCGGATGCCCAGGTCGTAGCCCTCGCGCACGAGGTCCACCACACGGTCGGTCAGGTTGAACGAGATCTGGACTTCGGGATTGGCCGACAGGAACGCTGGCGCATGCGGCGCCACGTGCTTGCGGCCAAAGGCGGCCGGCGCCGACACGATCAGGTGGCCGGTGGCCTTGTGCTTGCCCTCGGCGATCAGCATCTCGGCGCGATCCAGATCCGACAGCGCCTTCTTGCACTGCTCCATGAACGCCGCGCCCTGCTCTGTCACCACGATGCGCCGGGTGGACCGATGCAGCAGCTTCACGCCGATGCGCGCTTCCAGCGCGTTGATGCGCCGGCCGATCATGACCGGCGTCACGTTCTGCGTGAGCGCCGCGGCGGCCATGCTGCCGTGTTCCACCACGGCGATGAATGCTTCGATTTGTTTGAGTTTGTCCATAACGCCATTTGTCTCCTGCCGACACATTGTGAGGCATGGACGCCATGGTGCGCATCCCCGCACAGCGATGCCGTGCATCCGTCGCACGCCATGCAGGGCGCCGAAGATGGCGCCTGGACGCGGCTGGACGTACCGCGCCTGGCTAGCGGCCCAGCTTTTCGTTGATCTCGGCGGCCTCGCCCAGCACGTGGGCCAGGCGTCGCAGTGGCGCGCTGCATTGCAGCTGCGCGAACAGCGCCAGCGCGCCGCCGCCGACCAGCACCACGGCGTAGAGCGCCACCACCGACGGGCCATGGCCCGGGGCCATGACCGCCAGGCCATCGGCCAGCACGACGGCGGCCGGCACCAGCGCCACGATCATCGCCACCGTGCGCGCGCCGCCTTCCCACAGCCGCGCCTGCAGCAGCACGCGCCGCTGCCGCGCGCGCAGTTGCAGCACCGGAATGCGGCCCAGGCGCAGCAGCAGCGCGTTCTCGACTTCGCTTTGGGCATCGACGCGGCGGCTCAGCCAGCGCAGCAGATGACGCAGTGCATCACGGCCGGCCAGCAGCCGCGACAGCCACGCGCCGGCATAGCACGCCCCGCTGACGGCCAGCAGCACGTGGAACGCCTGCGGCAGCCAGCCCGGCGGCGCCTGCACCAGTACCTGGTGCCACCAGACCAGCGCCCCGCCGGCCACCAGCGTCGGCACCAGCGCCAGGACGAAGGCGGCCCACAGGACCATAGGCAGCCGGCCGTCGGGCGATTTTTCGGCCGGCGCCGTCTGCAACGCTTCCATCAGTTCGTAGGTGCTCGGCAGCCGCGTGTACATGGCGAAACAGGGCAATTCCAAACCCGCTATTTTGACCCGGGCCCCGTTGCCGCCGATAGGGGAAAACCGTGGCAAATCCCCCCAACCCCACGTATCGGGGGGTGCGGTGTAGCCGTCCGCACGTGTCTCTGAAAATGCACATTTCCCGGCCGGTTGCTGCGGCATTCCTTACGCCAGGTATCGAATCAACTGATCGCCCTTCTGTTTATCCGCCCCCCTCCGCGGGCATAAAGTCAACGCCAGAACGAAATCCCAACCATTGTTTTTGAGCGTACTGGAGAGAGACATGCCGAAGATGAGAGCAGTCGACGCGGCCATTGCCGTGCTGGAAAAGGAAGGCATCACCACCGCGTTCGGCGTGCCCGGCGCCGCCATCAACCCGTTCTACTCGGCCATGCGCAAGGCAGGGTCGATCCGCCACCTGCTGGCCCGCCACGTGGAAGGCGCCTCGCACATGGCCGAAGGCTACACCCGTGCCGAACCCGGCAACATCGGCGTCTGCGTCGGCACGTCGGGCCCCGCCGGCACCGACATGATCACGGGCCTGTACTCGGCCTGGGCCGATTCGATCCCCATCCTCTGCATCACGGGTCAGGCGCCGCGCGCCCGCCTGTACAAGGAAGACTTCCAGGCCGTCGATATCGAATCGATCGCCAAGCCGGTGACCAAGTGGGCCGTCACCGTGCGTGAGCCGGCGCTGGTGCCGCAGGTGTTCCAGCAGGCGTTCCACCTGATGCGCTCGGGCCGCCCGGGTCCGGTGCTGATCGACCTGCCGTTCGACGTGCAGGTGGCCGAGATCGAATTCGATCCGGAAACGTACCAGCCGCTGCAGCCGTACAAGCCGGCCGCCTCGCGCGCCCAGATCGAGAAAGCCATCTCGATGCTGAACCAGGCCGAGCGTCCGCTGATCGTCTGCGGGGGTGGCGTGATCAACGCCAACGCCGACGAACTGCTGGTCGAGTTTGCCGAACTGGTCAACGTGCCGGTCGTGCCGACCCTGATGGGCTGGGGCGTGCTGGCCGACGACCACCCGCTGCAGGCCGGCATGGTGGGCCTGCAGACGTCGCACCGCTATGGCAATGCCACGCTGCTGGCATCGGACTTCGTGATGGGCATCGGCAACCGCTGGGCCAACCGCCACACCGGCAGCGTCGATGTGTACACGAAGGGCCGCAAGTTCGTGCACGTCGATATCGAGCCCACCCAGATCGGCCGCGTGTTCGGCCCGGACCTCGGCATCGTGTCCGACGCAAAGGCCGCACTGGAGCTGTTCGTGGAAGTGGCGCGCGAAATGAAGATGGCCGGCCGCCTGCCATGCCGCAAGGCCTGGGTGGCCGACGTGCAGAAGCGCCGCCGCACCATGAAGCGCAAGAGCGACTTCGACAACGTGCCGGTCAAGCCGCAGCGCGTGTACCGCGAGATGAACCAGTACTTCCCGCGCGACGTGCGCTACGTGACCACGATCGGCCTGTCGCAGATCGCCGCCGCGCAGTTCCTGTCGGTGAACCAGCCGCGCCACTGGATCAACTGCGGCCAGGCCGGCCCGCTGGGCTGGACCATTCCGGCCGCCATCGGCGTGAAGACCGCGTCGCCGAACTCGGACATCGTGGCCATCTCCGGCGACTACGACTTCCAGTTCATGATCGAGGAACTGGCCGTGGCCGCCCAGTTCAAGGTGCCGTACATCCACGTGGTGGTGAACAACTCGTACCTGGGCCTGATCCGCCAGGCGCAGCGCAACTTCGAGATGGACTACTGCGTGCAGCTGGCCTTCGACAACGTCAACGCGCCCGAACTGGAAGGCTACGGCGTGGACCACGTCAAGGTCGTGGAAGGCCTGGGCTGCAAGGCGATCCGCGTGTTCAAGCCCGAGGACATCGCCCCGGCCTTTGCCGAAGCGCGCGACCTGATGGCCGAGTTCTCGGTGCCGGTCGTCGTGGAGGTGATCCTGGAGCGCGTGACCAACATCGCCATGGGCACCGAGATCGACAACATCAACGAGTTCGAGCCGATCGAAGACCTGGAAGACGCGGAAGAAGCGATCCTGGCCGAAGAGACCGTCACCGCGTAAGTCCCCAGGGCAACACGCCGCCGGCACCAGCCGTTTCAGCAGTACGCCCACCGCCCCGCTCCACCGGGGCGGCCGGGCCACCGCTTTTTCCCAACACCGAGAGAGACATCACAATGCCAAAGCTCGCAGCCAACCTGACGATGCTGTTCAACGAAGTGGGCTTCCTGGACCGCTTCGAGGCCGCCGCCCGCGCCGGATTCCGTGGCGTGGAGTTCCTGTTCCCGTACGCGTTCCACGCCGACCAGATCGCCGACCGCCTGAGCCGCTTCCAGCTGGACCTGGTGCTGCACAACCTGCCGGCCGGCAAGTGGGATGCCGGCGAGCGCGGCATCGCCTGCCACCCGGACCGCGTGGGCGAGTTCCAGGACGGCGTGGGCGAAGCCATCAAGTACGCCAAGGCGCTGGGCGTGCGGCAGCTGAACTGCCTGGTGGGCATCCTGCCGCAGAACGTCAAGCGCGAGCAGGCCAACGAGACGCTGGTCGAGAACCTGCGCTTTGCCGCCAACGCGCTGGCCAGGGAGCAGATCGACCTGCTGGTCGAGCCGATCAACACGTTCGACATTCCCGGCTTCTTCCTGTCGCGCACGCAGCAGGCCATCGACCTGATCGGCCAGGTCAACGCGCCCAACCTCTACGTGCAGTACGACATCTATCACATGCAGCGCATGGAGGGCGAGATCGCCAACACGATCCGCGCCAACCTGCCGAAGATCCGCCACGTGCAGCTGGCCGACAACCCGGGCCGCAACGAACCGGGCACCGGCGAGCTGAACTACCCCTACCTGTTCCGCTTCCTCGACGAGATCGGCTACCAGGGCTGGATCGGCTGCGAGTACAAGCCGAAGACCACGACCGAAGCCGGCCTGGGCTGGCGCGCCGCGCACGGCGTCTGAAGTACGGAATGTCCGCTCGTTTTGGCTCCCTCTCCCGCAAGGCGGGAGAGGGCGGGGGGAGAGGGCATAGAGGCTCTACGAAGCGAATTCGGTGTTCCTGGCGCCGAACCCTCTCCCCCAACCCCTCTCCCGCTTGCGGGAGAGGGGAGCAAAGACCTACAGAATTTTTTTACTTACTGGAGACAAACATGGCAAACCAACGCAACGTCGGCTTTATCGGCCTGGGCATCATGGGCGCGCCCATGGCGGGCCATCTGCGCGCCGCCGGCCACACACTGTTCGTGCATGACGTGAACCCGGCCCCGCAGGCCCTGGTCGATGCCGGCGTCACCGTCTGCACCAGCGCCGAGGAAGTGGCCAAGCGTGCCGACATCGTGATCGTCATGGTGCCGGACACCCCGCACGTGGAAGCCGTGCTGTTCGCCGAAAAGGGCATCGCCGCCGCGTTCAAGGCCGCCGGCAAGGAAGCCACCTACGGCAAGATCGTGGTCGACATGAGCTCGATTTCGCCCATCGCCACCAAGGACTTTGCCGCGCGCATCAACAAGCTCGGCGCTTCGTACCTGGACGCCCCCGTGTCGGGCGGCGAAGTCGGTGCCAAGGCTGCCTCGCTGACGATCATGGTGGGCGGCCCGTCGGAAGCGTTCGACGAGGTCAAGCCGCTGTTCGAGCTGATGGGCAAGAACATCACGCTGGTGGGCGGCAACGGCGACGGCCAGACCACCAAGGTGGCCAACCAGATCATCGTGGCGCTGAACATCCAGGCCGTGTCCGAGGCCCTGCTGTTCGCCTCCAAGGCCGGCGCCGATCCGGCCAAGGTGCGCCAGGCGTTGATGGGCGGCTTTGCGGCATCGCGGATTCTTGAAGTTCATGGCGAGCGCATGGTCAAGCGTACGTTCGATCCGGGCTTCCGCATCGAACTGCACCAGAAGGACCTGAACCTGGCCCTGCAGGGTGCCAAGACGCTGGGCGTGTCGCTGCCGAACACGTCGGCCGCGCAGGAGCTGTTCAATGCGTGCGCCGCCAATGGCTACGGCAAGCTCGACCACTCGGCGCTGTGCCGTGCGATCGAGATCATGTCGAATCACGAAATCGCCAAAGCCGCGAAGTAAATGCAATAGCAGTATTGCAATCGCCTTCGCGTGAAGGCGATTGCATCGTTTTTCCCAAGATTCCTCAGGATTCGCATGTTCGCCACCGACGCCAACGCCGCCCTGCTTTCGCCCCAGCGGCAGACCGACTATCGCAACCCTGCCCAGGCCCGCGCGTTGCTGCGCGACCTGTTCGATACGGCAGTGGCCGCCGTGAGTGCCAGCCACTGCCTGCCGCCGCACCTGCCGCCACCGCCGAAGGGCCGCACCGTGGTGATCGGCGCGGGCAAGGCCGCCGCGGCGATGGCGCAGACGGTGGACGCGCACTGGCAAGGCGACCTGTCGGGGCTGGTGGTGACGCGCTACGACCATGGCGCCGATTGCCACCGTATCGAAGTGGTCGAGGCCGCCCATCCGGTGCCCGATGCAGCGGGCCAGCAGGCCGCCCAGCGCATGGTGGAACTGGTGCAGGGTCTGACAGCCGATGACCTCGTACTTTGCCTAATTTCTGGTGGCGGCTCGGCACTGCTGGCCGCGCCCGCGCCCGGCATCACACTGGCCGACAAGCAGGCCGTGAACAAGGCGCTGCTGCGTAGCGGCGCCAGCATCGGCGAGATGAACTGCGTGCGCAAGCACCTGTCCGCGCTCAAGGGCGGACGCCTGGCCCTGGCCTGCGCACCGGCCCGTGTGGAGACGCTGCTGATTTCCGATATTCCCGGCGACGATCCGACGCTGATCGCCAGCGGCCCGACGCTGCCCGACGCCACCACGTGCGCCGACGCGCTGGCGGTCATTGCCAAGTACGACATCGACGTACCGGCCAACGTGCGTGCGCACCTGGAGTCCGGCGCCGGTGAAACGCCCAAGCCCGGCGATGCCCGCTTCGCCGGGCACCGCAGCGTCACGCTGGCCAGCGCGCAGCAGTCGCTGGAAGCGGCCGCCGCCCGTGCCCGCGAACTGGGCCTGACCGCGCACATCCTGTCGGACAGCATCGAGGGCGAGGCCCGCGACGTGGCCGAAGTGCATGCCGCCATCGCGCGCCAGATCGTCGCGCATGGGCAGCCGTTCCAGAAGCCGTGCGTGATCCTGTCCGGCGGCGAGACCACGGTCACCGTGCGCGGCAACGGCCGGGGCGGCCGCAACGCGGAATTCCTGCTGTCGCTGGCGGTGGCACTCGACGGCCTGCCCGGTGTGCACGCGATGGCGGCCGACACCGACGGCATCGACGGTTCCGAGGACAACGCCGGTGCGCTGCTGGGCCCCGACACGCTGACGCGTGCCGCGTCGCGTGGCCTGTCGGCCCGCGCGCACCTGGACAACAACGACGGCTACGGCTTCTTTGCCGGACTCGACGATCTGGTCGTCACCGGCCCCACCCGTACCAACGTCAACGATTTCCGCGCGATCCTGATCGTTTGAGATCGCGAGCTGCAGCATAAAAGAGGATGGAGAAGGAGACTTTCATGAGACGCCAGCGCAAAGCCAAGATCGTGGCCACCCTGGGCCCGGCCAGCTCGGACATCGCGGTGATCCGCCAGCTGTTCGATGCCGGAGCCGACGTGTTCCGCCTGAACTTCAGCCACGGCACGCACGATGACCACCGGGCCCGCTACGACGCCGTGCGGCAGGTGGAGGCCGAGACGGGCCGCCCCATCGCGATCCTGGCCGACCTGCAGGGCCCCAAGCTGCGCATCGGCACCTTTGCCGTGGGCAAGGTGGCCGTGCGCGCCGGCGACACGTTCGTGCTGGACAGCGACCCCACGCCCGGCGACGCGACGCGCGTCTACCTGCCGCACCCGGAGCTGTTCAAGGCGGCCAGCGAGGGCCAGTCGCTGCTGATCGACGATGGCAAGGTGCGCCTGAACATCGAGGCGGTGTCCAGCGGCAGCATCGCCACGCGGGTGGCCAACAACGGCACGCTGTCCGACCGCAAGGGCGTGAACGTGCCCGACGCCGTGATCCCGATTCCCGCGCTCACGGACAAGGACCGCCGCGATCTGGCATTTGCGCTGGAACTGGGCGCCGACTGGATCGCGCTGTCGTTCGTGCAACGGCCGTCGGACATCGTCGAGGCGCGCGAGATCATCGGCACGCGTGCCGGCGTGCTGTCGAAGATCGAGAAGCCGGCCGCGCTGCAGCAGCTCGACGAGATCGTACGCGTGTCCGATTCCGTCATGGTGGCCCGTGGCGACCTGGGCGTGGAACTGCCGCCCGAGCGCGTGCCCGGCGTGCAGAAGCGCATCCTGCGCATCTGCCGCCAGCTGGGAAAGCCGGTGGTGATCGCCACGCAGATGCTGGAGTCGATGATCGATTCGCCGGTGCCCACGCGCGCCGAAGCGTCGGACGTGGCCAGTGCCATCTACGACGGCGCCGATGCGGTGATGCTGTCGGCCGAGTCGGCCAACGGCCGCCATCCGGTGCCGGCCGTGTCGATGATGGACCGCATCATCACCGAGGTGGAGCGCGATCCGCTGTACCGCAACATGATCGACGCCCAGCACGAGGTGCCGCTTTCCACGCGCCAGGACGCGATCTGCGCCGCGCTGCGCGAGGTCACGCATATCATCGGCGCCAAGGCCACGGTGACGTACACGTCGTCGGGCGCCACCGCGCTGCGCGCCGCCCGCGAGCGGCCGTGCGCGCCGATCGTCAGCATCACGCCGAACCTGGATATCGCTCGCCGGCTAGCCATCACCTGGGGCGTGCATTCGACGGTGAGCCCGGACGTGCAGAGCGTGGACGAGATGGTCGAAGCCGCGGCCCGCGCCGCGCTGGTGGAAGGCTATGCCGCACCGGGCGACCAGATCACGATTGCGGCCGGCATGCCGTTCGGCCAGGGCGGCACGACCAACCTGCTGCGCGTGGCCGAGGTCGGCACGGAGGTGGCTGCGCTGGATATCAGCAAGGCGCCCGCCACGGCCACCGCCTGACGACTGCCTCACACACCGCCGGTTTCCCTTGCGTCGGACGGGCTGACCCCCCGTTCACCCGCCGCCCGCGCCAATCCTCAGCCCGATTGGCGTGGGCGGCGCTCTTTTTTACGCATCGCGATGCGCGCGGGGCATCCTTGCGTGTGTGCCTGGGGCGCCGGAGCCGGTGGCATAGCCGTTGCTATACTCCATTGGCATAACAGACCCCCGGAGCGTAACAACATGCGTCTCGATGACGAAGCCGAAAGCCAGAATGTGGAAGACCGCCGTGGTGGAGGTGGCGGATTCGGCATCGGCGGCAAATCGATCGGCATCGGCACGATCATCGTCGCGCTGGCCGCGTCGTACTTCTTCGGCATCGACCCCAGGCTGATCCTGCAGGGCGGCTCGGCGCTGCAGCAGCAACAGCAGGAGGCACCGCAATCGCAGTCGCACCGGCCGCCGGCCACCGACCAGCTTTCGGTGTTCACGCGCAAGGTGCTGGGCAGTACCGAGCGCACGTGGGAACACATCTTCGAGACCGACCTGAACCGCCGCTATGCGCCGCCGACGCTGGTGATGTTCACAGGCGCCACGCCTACCGCCTGCGGCACGGGCCAGTCGGCCATGGGGCCGTTCTATTGCCCCGCCGACCAGAAGGTCTATATCGACCTGTCGTTCTATAACGAACTGCGCCAGCGGTTCGGCGCGGGCGGCGACTTCGCCCAGGCCTACGTGATTGCCCACGAAGTTGGCCATCACGTACAGAATCTGCTCGGCGTGTCGAACAAGGTGGACGCCGCGCGGCGTCGCATGAACGAGGCGCAGGCCAATCAGCTGTCGGTGCGCATGGAACTGCAGGCCGACTGCCTGGCCGGCGTGTGGGCCGCCACGGCGGGCAAGCTCAACCAGCAGCTGATCGAGCCCGGCGATATCGAACAGGGTCTGAAAGCCGCGGCCGCCATCGGCGACGACCGCCTGCAGAAGCAGTCGCAGGGCTATGTGGTGCCCGAGGCGTTCACGCACGGCACCAGCGAACAGCGCGTGCGCTGGCTGCGCCAGGGCCTGACGACCGGCGACATCCGCAAGTGCGACACCTTCGCGCAGCGGCAACTCTGACGGTACTTCGGAAAAATCAGGAAAGAACTACGGGAAGAAATGCGACAACGGCGGCGGGCGGGGGAAAAATCACCTGCGCGACTTCAGAGAGAAGGAGGAGGTCGGCCGCGCAGGTGGGAGAGAAACCGGAAATCAGAATCGGCGGCCCGGAGGTGACCCGGGGCCGCCGATTTGCGTTCTGGCGGGCTGGCAGGTCATCAGACCTTGTAGCCGTACAGATCGCCGTTGCGCGAGTTGTCCAGCGCGGAGGCGGAAATCTCGCCGCTGAAGCTGCGCGCGCCTTCGCCGAAGCTGTCGAACTTGCCCTGGCGGGCGCCGTCCGTGTAGCTGTCGAACTTGCGTTGGCCGTCGGTGAAGAAATCGTACTTGCCGATCTTCGAGCCTTCACTGTACGTGTCGAACTTGCCTTGGCGCGCGGCATCGGCATACACGTCGAACTTTCCGACCTTCTTGGTCGTGGCGGGCGCGGCAAAAGCGGCCGACGCCGCCAACGTGGCAAGCACAAGAGCGCCGCCAAGGATACGTTTGGCGTTCATCTGGGACTCCTTCAACTGATTCACAACTTTTTTATGGATACAGCTGACTACTGCCCGGACGCGCCATCTGTGTAGCGATGCGAGCACGGACTGAAGGTTAGTGGCTAGCACTTCCACGAGAAACACCGCTGCGACGAATGGTGCGTTGCTCGCCGTGAAACGCCGGGTCTGTGGATGAACGGTAGGGGTCGGCGACCGGATGGCGGCCAGGAGGGGTATTCCGCAGTACGGAACTGGCCACCTACCGTGCGGTACGCGCGCGGGCAGGCGGCGCGCGCCGCGGGACGTCTGGCGTCACGCAGCGCGGGCGTGGGTTCAGAGCGTGTACTGGCCGCTGGCCTCGGGTTGGAACGCGATGCTGACAATGGTCACGCGCTGCGCGCCGCCGTTAGGCAGGCGATAGTCCACGGTCTTGCCGGCGCGGGCGCCGAGCAGGGCCTGGCCGATTGGCGACAGCACCGACAGGCGGCCCGCCGCCAGGTCGGCGTCGTCGGGATAAGCCAGTGTCCACTCACGCGGCGCGGCTTCACCTTCCAGCGTGCAGACGACGCGCGAATTCATCGTCACGACATCCTTGGGAATGGCATCGGGCGACACGATGGCCGCGCGGGCCAGCAGGTCGTCGAGCATCTCGTCCAGTTCGGCCGTGCCGGCACGGCTGGCGATGCCCTCCAGGCGGGTCACGTCGAGTTCGGTCAGGTAGAGGGTCGGGTTCTTGGTCTTTGCCATGGCAGTGCCTCTCGCAAAAGCGGCGGCCGCGCGTCGGGATGAAACCCGGCGCTGGCGGCAGCCGTGGAAATGTCGGTCGGGCCGGCGCGCAACAGGCGCCAGCGGCGTTACAGCGGATTCGCGTGGTGGCTCGGGCCCGGTTCGGCACCGGACCCTTGCTGCTCAGGAGTGGGGTCGGTCAGGCCGGGAACCGGGCAGGATCAAGCGGGGCGTTGATCCGGCGGGTGGCGGTGATGGGCTGTGCCACCATGCGCGCGCGCGCCGGTCGCATGGTGCGAACCAGGACAAGGGCGGCGGACGGAAGGTGGCGAGACATCGTAGGAAATTTCTGAGAAAAAGAGCGTCTCTGGGACGCGAACGGCCATGCTAGCACAGCCGTCGCGACATGGCCGATGAGAAACATCCCTGCTCTGGCGGGGATGGGTTCGCGTGGACTGCCCGGCAGTTCAGTGTCGCGCAGGCGCGGGATGGCACTCGCAGCCTGCCCCTTCGGCGGCTTGCTGCAGGTTCTGGAGGATGCCGCACTCGCTGGCCGGATGCGGGTGCGGGTTCTCGCAGGTATGGCGCAGCGTACGGAGCTGCGCCTCCAGTGCCTCAAGCGCCACACGTTGCGCGTGGATCTGGTCGATCTGGCGATCCAGCAACGTGTTGATATCGTCACATGCGAGCGACGGATTGCGCTGGAAGTCGCGCAGCCGGCGGACGTCGGCCAGGCTCATGCCCAGCGAGCGGCAGTGCCGCACGAAATTCAGCTGCACCAGATGACCGTCGCCATAGCGGCGGTAGCCATTGTCTTCGCGCTGCGGGGCATCGAGCAGCCCTTCGCGTTCGTAATACCGGATGGTTTCCACGTCGCAGCCGCTATGGCGCGACAGTTCGCCGATGCGCATGGCTTAAATCTCCGAACTGGGATCGATGGTCCACCCTGTAGCCATTACAGGGTTTCCCATAGTGTAGACCTGTCGCGCCGGGCTTGCAGTGCCGGGCCGCGCTGGCGCGGCAAATCGGGTGCCCTGCGGCCGGCGCGCCATCCTGTAGAATCGACGCCATCGTTTCCTGTCTCGCGCGTCACCCGCCCCCGTGCATCCGCTTCGCCTCCTGATGATGATCGTGCTGCTTGCCTTCCTGCCGCTGCAGGCGTGGGCCGGCATTGGCATGTCCACGGCAGGCCCCGGCATGCAGGCGCCGCACGCGGCCGTCATGGCGCCAGGCAACGTGGCGGTGGCCGCCGACCCGGCTGAGGCTTCCCAGCCATCTGCCACACCGGTTTCGTCCGATTCCTCGCTGCCTGCCGATAGTGCAGAGCCGACGCCGCCCGGCGCCGACTTTGCCGAACAGTTGCTGCCCGCGCCGCTGCCGCGCGTGGTGACATCGGCGGCGCGCGGCGCCGTGCCGCGCTACGCGGCCGGCCCGTTGCCCGATCCCGACCTGCCCCGGCTGCCGCGCCCGCCGCGCGGCTGATCCCGCTTTCGCGCGGCCGACATGTGCCGCGCTGACCCTTGTCGCATGGCACGCCCGATGCGTGCCGTGCGCGCCTACGGCCTGTCCGCGTCCTTACCTGCACTGCCCCACAACCATGAAACGCATTTTCCTGTTCCTGGCGACCAACATCGCCGTCATGCTCGTCCTCAGCATCACCGCCAGCCTGCTGGGCGTGAACCGCTTCCTGACGTCCAACGGCCTGAACCTTGGCATGCTGCTGGCCTTTGCCGCGCTGATGGGCTTTGGCGGCTCGTTCATCTCGCTGCTGATGTCCAAGACCATCGCCAAGTGGTCCACCGGTGCCCAGGTCATCACCCATCCGAGCACCGGCACCGAGCTCTGGCTGGTACAGACCGTCCAGAAGCTGGCCACGCGCGCCGGCCTGCCGATGCCCGAGGTGGCCATCTACGAAGGCGAGCCCAACGCCTTTGCCACGGGCGCGTCGAAGAACAGTTCGCTGGTGGCCGTATCCACGGGCCTGCTGCAATCGATGTCGCGTGACGAGGTGGAGGCCGTGCTGGCGCACGAAGTGGCCCACATCGCCAATGGCGACATGGTCACGCTGACGCTGATCCAGGGCGTGGTGAACACGTTCGTGATCTTCATGGCGCGCGTGGTCGGCTACTTTGTCGACTCGTGGCTGCGCCGCAATGACGAGGAGTCCAGCGGCCCCGGCATCGGCTACATGATCACGGTGGTGGTCTGCGAGATCGTGTTCGGCATCCTGGCCAGCATCATCGTGGCGGCCTTCTCGCGGCATCGCGAGTACCGCGCCGACGCCGGCGCGGCGGGCCTGATGGGCACGCCCGTGCCGATGGTGGGCGCGCTGCGCCGCCTGGGCGGCCTGGACGCCGACGGCCTGCCGCAGAACATGCAGGCCATGGGCATTTCGGGCGGCAAGTCGTGGCTGGCGCTGTTCTCCAGCCATCCGCCGATCGAATCGCGTATCGCCGCGCTGCAGAACGCCCGCTGATGCGGGTACGGCCGGCGGCGTGGCCCGTACCGCTACGCCGCCAGCCCGTCTTCCCCCGCCGCCGCGTCAGACCGGAACGCCGCCCGGTAGCGTTCGGGCGTGGTCTGCACATGGCGCAGGAATGCCTGCCGCATGACATCGGCGTTGCCGAACCCCGTGG
The DNA here is from genome assembly GCF_057798875.1 of Cupriavidus sp. 94F1. NCBI lineage: Bacteria > Pseudomonadati > Pseudomonadota > Betaproteobacteria > Burkholderiales > Burkholderiaceae > Cupriavidus > Cupriavidus sp. 94F1. Next base: position 601,815 of record NZ_JBYOJT010000003.1, on the reverse strand, counting down.
CGTGGGCGATCGTTTCCAGCCGGCGGTCACTGCCTTCCAGCAGCCGCCGCACGGCTTCCACGCGCAGCCGCTCCACATAGCGCGCTGGCGTTTCTCCTACCTGCTTGACGAAAACCCGGGCAAAGTTGCGGGGGCTCATGGCCGCCTGCTCGGCCAGCACGCCCACCGACAGGTCGCGGCCGAGGTTGTCGGCGATCCACGTCTGCAGCGCGCGCAGCTCCGGGCTTTGCGCGGCCTGCGCGCGCAGCACGGTGGAAAACTGCGCCTGGCTGCCGGGGCGACGCAGGAACATCACCAGTTCGCGCGCCACTTCCAGCGACACCGCGTGGCCCAGGTCTTCCTCGACCAGCGCCAGCGACAAGTCCATGCCTGCCGTGACGCCGGCCGACGTGTAGAAGCGTCCGGCGCGAATCCAGATCGGATCGGCATCGACGGTCAGTTCGGGGTGACGCTGCGCCAGCCGTTCGGCATGGCGCCAATGCGTGGTCACGCGCTGGCCGTCGAGCAGCCCGGTGCGGCACAGCGCGAAGGCGCCCGTGCACACGGCACCCATGCGCCGCACCGAGCCGGCCTGCTCGCGCAGCCAGCCGATCAGCCGCGCGTCATCGGCCGCGGCGCGCGAACCCGCGCCGCCGGAGATCAGCAGCGTATCGATGGGCTTGCCGATCCGCCCGGCGATCCGGTGGTACGGCGCCTCGGCCAGCAGCCGCAGCCCGCATTCGGTATGCACGATGGCATCGTCGCTGACACTGGCCACGTGCACCTCGTACGCCGGCTGGTCGCGGCCGCACAGCTTGTTGGCCGTGCTGAAGACTGCCGTGGGCCCGGTAACGTCAAGTTCCTGCGACGGATCTGGCGCGACGATCACCACCACGCGCGGCGGGTCTGGGACGAGATGCATGATGGGTTGCGGGATGGATGAGTGACGGGCTGGCGCTCACGTTGCCACTTGCGTTGCCACGATCATACTGCCGCGGCCACCGCCGCCGCCCGTTCCCGGCGCTGCCACGCCAGCGTCACCGCCAGCGCAATGCCCAGCGCGGGCAGCACCGCCAGGTTCACGCCCTGCCAGCCCCAGACGGTCAGCACCTGACCCGCCGCGAGCGTGGCCGCCGCCGTCAGCACGGCCGACGAAAACTCGCTGGCCGACTGCGTGCGCGCCCGTTCGCTGGGCCGGTAGCTGCCAGCCAGCAGCGTCGTGCCGCCCACCGACATGAAATTCCAGCCCATGCCCAGGCACAGCAGCGCCACGTAGAACGCCACCAGCGACGTCGAGCACAGCGCCACCACCGCAGCCAGCGCGGACAGCGCGATGCCAGCCACCAGCATCACCGGGTTGCCAAACCGCTGCAGCAGCCATCCCGAGAAGAACGACGGTGCGTACATGCCCACCAGGTGCCATTCGATGATCTGCGCGCCCTGCGCGATCGTGTGGTTGCAGGCGATGGCGGCAATGGGCGTGGCCGTCATCACGAACATCATCACCGCGTTGCCGATGCCGTTATTGGCAAACGACGCCAGGAACACGGGCTGCCGGACGATCTCGCCCAGCGGGCGCGCGGGCCGGGCGTCGGCAGCGGCGGCGGCCAGGGCGGCCGGCGATTCGCGGTACGCCAGCATCAGCAGCATCACGGTCAGCGCCCCGAAGGCCGCCACCACGGCGTAGGAGCCGGCAAACGGCGTCGGCATCATCATGTCGGCACTCCACGCCGCGATGGCCGGGCCGCACACGGCGGCCACCACACCGCCGGTCAGCACCACCGAGATCACGCGCGGCTTTTCCGGCAACGGTGCGGCGTCGGCGGCGGCCAGCCGGTAGAAGCGGGCAAACGACTGGAATACGCCAACCAGGGCCGTACCGGCACAGAACAGCCAGAAGTCATGGCGCCAGATTGCCGCCACCGACACCCATCCGCCCAGCATGCAGGCCACGCCGCCCAGGCAGAACGCGAAGCGGCGTCCGAATCGTTCGATCACGAATGGCACGCCCAGGGCCGTGGCCGCGCCCGCCACGGTAATCAGCGCGAACGGCAGCGTGGCCAGCGCCTTGGCGGGCGCGAGCGTGTAGCCGACCAGCCCGGTCAGCGTCAGGTCGACAGATATGGCGGACGTGAACAGCGCCTGGCACAGCGCCAGCACGCGCGCCTGGCGCATCGCGGGGGAAGCCATCGGGGGTCTCCGGATTCTGGAATGGGGATGGATTCCAGCGTACGGGCCCGGCCGGGCGGCCGACTGACAATGTTCAGCGGAATCCTGCCAAAGCCGGCAGGCTGTCCGGCAGACCGCCAGATACCGCCTGGTTGTCAGTTGAATACGTCCTGGCGGTAGCGGCCCTGCGCCACCAGACCGGCGAACCAGTCCGATGCCGCGTCGGCCGTCATGCCGCCCTGCTGCGCGCCGATCTCGATCAGCACCTGCCGCACGGCGGGCGCCATGCGACGGCCGTCGCCGCAGACGTAGACCATCGCCCCGCCCTGTAGTTGGTCCCAGACCTGCGCGCGCCGCTGCCAGAGCAGATCCTGCACATAGCGCGCGGCGCCCGGCAGCACTGAGTACGCGGTGTGGACCTCGGCGACACCCGCTTCGGCCCAGGCCGCGATGTCGTCGTGGAACAGCCAATCGTGCCGGGGATGGCGGCAGCCGAAGTACAGCTGCACCGGCGTGATGGCCTGCCCGGCCGCCTGCTGGGCGGCGCGCTCTTCCAGGAAGCCCCGGAACGGCGCGATGCCCGTACCCGGGCCGATCAGCAGCATCGGCACCGATGGATCGTCAGGCGGCGCGAACGGCGGATTCGGCGTGCGGATCGACGCCGATATTTGCGCGCCCGGCGGCAGGCCCTGCAGCCACGTGGACGCCACGCCGCGGAACTGGCCGCGCCCTGACAGCGCCGGGGCCCAGACCGTACCCACCAGCAGCGTGGCCACATCGGGCGACACCCGCGGCGACGATGCAATCGAATAGAAGCGCGGCCGCATCGGCACCGTGCAGGCCAGCAGTTGCGGGAGCGTCAGGGCGATGGCCGGGAAGCGGATCAGCACATCGAGCAGGTTCAGCCGGCGCGCGGCCACCTGGGCGGCATAGCCGGTATCGGCATCGTCGGCGGCAAGCTGCTCCAGCGACTGCCGCGTGAACGGGCAGCGCGTGGCCTGGGCCAGCGAACGGAGCGTCTGGCGCGACACCACGTCCTGCAGTTCGACAAAGTGCGTCAGCAGTTGCCGCAGCGGCAGCGTTTCGCCGATCGGCAGCCCGCGCCCGGCGCCCTGGCGGGCCGACAGCGTGACCAGGGCCTCGGGGTCAAGGTCGAGCCGCTCGCACAGCGCCGCCACCCCTGCCGCGTCATTCTGCGGCCAGACCGCAACGTGATCGCCGGTCCGGTAGGTGGCATCGGGTGGCAGTTGCAGCCGGATGTCGCGCGTCGATGTGCGCGGCGCCTCGATGGCGAAGTCCCATAGGCCGGCGGGATCGGCAACCAGCTCGGCATTGGCCAGCACCGTGAAGGCCTGCGTGCCGGCCGGCAGGGTGTCGGCACGCATGGCTTCGACGCTGCGCCACTGCACGTCCACGCTGATGCCGCCCGTGCTGGCGCCATCGGCCTGCAGCGCCTGCCACAATTGCGCCAGCCAGCGTTCCGCCGCCTGGTCGAAATCGGCATTGCCATCGGCCTCGCCGCGCGGCAGCAACGGCACCGCGCCGGCGGCCGTGAAGAAGTCGAACACGCGGCGTGGAAAGGCCTGGTACGTCGCCCATTGCGAGTTGCCGCAGCCAAGCAGCGCCAGCCGCAAGCCCTCGGCGCGGTAGCCGCTGGCTCCGCCGGCATCGAGCATGGCTTCGAACCGACGGCCGGAATCCGGCGCGCGGCCGTTATAGGTGGCCGCCACCACCACCAGCAGGCCCGCTGTGGGCAGGGCATCCGCCACGTCGTCCAGATCGGCCAGAGTGGCCTCGAACCCCGCCGCCACCGCGCCGCCATGGATCTGCTCGGCCAGCTCGCGTGCCGTGCCCAGGCTCGACGCGCACAGTACGGTCATGACCTGGCCATTGCCGCGTACGTCGGCCTGCGCGGCATCGGCCACCACTTCGGCGGCCGCCTGGACCGCGATCCGCTCATGCGGACGCCGGCGCCGGGCGCGCAGCACGAAGTTATCGGGCTTGATCGTCAGCGTTTCCTTGAGCCGGAACTGGTAGTCGTACGGATCGTGGAAGGCGAAGTTGCGCAGCATCAGCGCGAGTGCCAGCTTGGCCTCGGTCAGCGCGAACTGGCGGCCGATACAGGCGCGTTCGCCATGGCCGAACGGCATATAGGCGTGCGCCGGCAGCGCCGCTTCGTTCTCGGGCAGGAAACGGTCGATATCGAACCGCTCCGGGTGCGCCCACACCTTCGGATCGCGATGCAGCGCCGTCAGCACCACCGAGACGCGACGGTTCTGCCGCAACCGGTAGCGGCCGCCAATCACCACATCGTCGAACGGTGCCACGGCGAAGGCCGGCGCGGTCGGCCAGAGGCGTAGTGTTTCCTTCAAAACACGATCCAGCACAGGCAGGCGGGCCAGGTCGGCATAGACGGGCGGGGCGTCGCCGGGCAGCACGGCATCGACTTCGGCATAGGCCTGCGCCAATACGGCGGGGTTGCGCAGCAGTTCGTACAGCGCGAAGGTCAGCAGGCCGCTGGTAGTCTCGTGGCCGGCGATCAGGAATGTGATGACCTGGTTGCGGATATTGGCGTCGTCGAGCTGGCGGTCCGTTTCGGGGTCGCGCGCTTCGAGCATCAGGTTCAGCAGGTCCATGCCCGGCCGGGGCGCGGCCCGGCGCTGGCGGATCACGTCGTCCACCAGGTTGCGCATGTAGGCCACGTCGTCGGCGAACTGGCGGTGCGCGCGGCCCATGAAGCGGTCCTGGATCGGCAGCCGGGTGAGCTTGCGCATGGCCTCTTCCAGCGCGCCCACCATTGCCACGATAAACGGGTCAAGCTGGTCGCTGGCGAACGACTCGAAGTCGTAGCCGAAGCCGGACAGCGCGATGGTGTCGAGCGTCAGCCGCGTCATGTCGTCGGCCACGGCGATATCGGCATCGGGCCCCTTGTGGTCCCACTTGTCCACCAGCCGGTTGGCCACGCGCAGCATCACGTCGAAGTAGCCCTTCATGGCGCGCTGGCTGAAGGCCGGCATCAGGATGCGGTGCGCGCAGCCCCAGTTGGGCTCGTCGCTGTGGGCGGTGAACAGGCCGTCGCCGGCCATGTCGCGCAGATACGACAGCGGCGGACCGATGATCTTGCGAAAGCGCGCCGGGTCGCACACTTCGGCCGCCAGCGCCACCGACGACACGAACGGCACGCGCCGCCCCGCGAAATCCAGTTCGAAGATGCCGTCGTGATGACGGCTGCGCGCCAGCAGGTGCTGCCCGACTTCGCCGGGCGTGATCTGGAACAGGTTGCCGACGAGGGGCCAGCCCGGATCGCGCGGAATCGGTTCCAGGGTAACGGTGGGCGTGACGGATGACATGGATGGGGGCGTTCCTTGTCGAAATCGGAAATGGCTGGGCAGCGCGATGCCAGAGCATGCCTGTCTATCGCCGCATTGTCCCGCCCGGTCTCGCTGCGTTTGAAATATTTGTTCGACTTCCGAGGCGCCCCGCTAATCGACCACCCGCCCGCGCAGCGCCTTGATCTGGCCGCGCTGCACCTTGGCATCGAGCCGGCGGACCTTCGACGCCCGGGTGGGCCGGGTGGCGCGCCGGATGCGCGGCGGCGCGGCCACGCTGCGTACCAGATCGTGCAGGCGCCGGATGGCTTCCTCGCGATTCATTTCCAGGCTGCGATGCTGCTGCGCCTTGATGACGATCACTCCGTCGCGCGTAATGCGGTGGTCGTGCAGCGCCAGCAGGCGTGCCTTGTGATCGGCGGCCAGCGAGGATGTGCGCACGTCATAACGCAGGTGTACCGCATTGGACACCTTGTTGATGTTCTGCCCGCCCGCGCCCTGCGCGCGAATGGCGGTGATCTCGTACTCGTGGTGAGGGATGAACAGGTCGTCGGCCATGCGCCGCATCATAGCAACGCATGGCCGGGCGGTGTGCGGCGCATCGTGTCACGGCGCCGGCTTGATGTTCTGGTTCGAGCAGAACAGGTTCTGCGGATCGTACGTGCGCTTGGCGCGCGCCAGGCGGTCGAAGTTGTGGCCATACGCCGCGTTGACGCGCGCGCCTTCGTCCTCGGTCATGAAATTCACATACACGCCGCCGGTGGCATAGGGAGCGGTGGCGTCGAAGAAATCGCGCGCCCAGCCGATGCAGGCAGTGTCCTCGTCGGTACGGTCCCAGCGCGAATGCACATTCATCACATAGCGCGCGTCGCGATGGTGGTATGCCGTGGCGTCCGGTGCCACGCGGTTGGCCACGCCGCCCACCTGGCCGATAAAGATCTCGGCATGGGCCGATGGCCCGCGCGCGGCGTAATCGGTCATCAGGTCGATGGCGGCATCGTCCAGCCGCGTGAAGTTGTGCGATTTCCAGTAATTGCGCGCGCCCGGTGTCAGCAAGGGGTCGAACGCCTGTTGCCAGGCCGTGTAGGGCATCTGGCCCACGTGCTCCCCGATGGGCTGGCCGAATCCGCGCAGCGGGTCGATCGCCCTGTCGGCCTTGCCGGGGTCGCCGGTATAAAAGACCGCCAGCACCACCACATTGGCGCCGTGTGCCGACGACGGCAGGAACGGCAGCGGGGGCGCACGGCGCAGGACGACCCAGACGTTCATATCCTCGGGCATGGCCGTTTCCGTAAATGCGCGGTACTGGCGCAGCACCGACTTGCCTTCGGCGGCCGGAAATACGATCAGCCCGGCCGTCACCAGCGGCCCCACCGCATGCAGCTTGAATTCGAACAGCGTGACCACGCCGAAATTACCACCGCCACCGCGCAAGGCCCAGAACAGTTCCGGCTCGTGGTTGGCATCGGCCCAGCGCCGCTGGCCATCGGCCGTCACCACCTCGCAGCCCTGCAAGTTATCGACGGTCATGCCGTACTGGCGCGTCAGCCAGCCGAATCCGCCGCCAAGGGTCAGCCCCGCCACGCCCGTCGTCGAGTTGATGCCGAGCGGCGTGGCCAGACCGAGGGCCTGCGCCTCATGGTCAAAATCACCGAGCGTGGCGCCGGGGCTCACCCACGCCACCTTGTCGCGCGGATCGATATGGACGCTGCGCAACCCTGACAGATCGACCACCAGCCCGTCATGACAGATGGCGCTGCCGGCAATGTTGTGGCCACCGCCGCGCACGGCGACCGGCAGGCCATGATCGCGCGCGAAATTGACGGCCTGCATCACGTCGGCCGTGCCCGTGCATTGGACGATGACCGCAGGCCGGCGATCGACCGTGGCGTTCCAGACGGTGCGCGCCACGTCGTAACCGGCGTCGTGCGGCAGCAGCACCTTGCCGCGCACGGCCTTGCGCAGCATATCGATGTGGTCGGCGGCAAGCGTGGGCATGATGAACCCTCCCCTTTTTCAACAACGATCTTTCTGGGACAGGATATGGATGCAAGGCACGCGCCAGGCGCCGAAGAACCGCTTCGCAGCAGCGATTGCGCCCAGGACGTACGTGCTGAGGATCGTGCGGGTAGCACAATTTGTTGCACTCTTGAGGCGGCGTGGGCGAGACACGGCTGTGCAGATGACACACATGTTTACTTGGCCTGGGGTGTGGCTGCACGGTATGGTCGTCTTCATGCCGGATCACAAACAAGCACGCAGAACAGAGGGGTCGCCATGTGGAAATTCTGGAAGCGAGAGAACTGGACGAAATATGATGCGAGAGCGCATGACGGGAAGGCGTTGGCCGTTGCCCAGTACATGCTCAAGCGTCGTCAGGATGCGGGGGCAGGACTGACTCCCTTGCAGTTGACGAAGCTTACGTACATCGCACACGGTCATATGCTGGCGAGGCACATGCGGCCGCTCTTCGACGAGGAAGTCCAGGCGTGGCCGCTCGGACCCATGGTGCCGAGTGTCTACTACGCCGTGCGGCACTATTGCAGCCGGTTCATCGACGCGGTGCCTGGCGCGCCAGTTGTCGATTTTGATCCGCATGAGATCGCTCTCATGGATTGGGTTGCCGACATGTATGGTCGCCTTGACGGAATTTCCCTGGCCGGCGCCATGCATCATCCAGGAACACCCTGGCGTATCACGCGTGACGAAATAGGAAAGAACGGGCCCATTTCCAATAACCTGCTTGCCCATTTCTATAGGCAGATCTTGCGCAAAGGCCGGCATCACGCGCTGTGAGGTCCAGGATGAACGACGCCATGAGGATCTCCGCATTCCCTCAGGATCTTGAGTTTGACGGAGGCGAAACGGACGGTGCTCCAGCGGGCTATCCGGAAGAGCATGGACTGATGGGTCCCGGCGACCTGGCGCATGACGGCCGTGTCCGCGAGCACAAACGCCACCAATCATTCCGCGACCAGGTCAACTGGGCGATGATCGGCATGTTCTGGATCCTCTGCACGGCCCTGGCGGGCGGCATCGTCGTCTATAGCTGGCATTTGATGACCCCGCTGCTATGGCACTTTCTTGATGACTCGCAGCAGGTGCGCTTGCAGACCTTGCTGGCGCCGGCCGTGCTATCGAGTTCGCTGACCGGGTATGTCAGCCGGCGCATTGAATAGGACGAAGCGACATCTGCCGCCCGGCCCCGCCTACCCCTTCACGCAGACCACCTGCCGCAGCGTGTGGACGACTTCGACCAGGCTGCTCTGGGCGGCCATGACGGCGTCGATGTCCTTGTAGGCCATCGGAATCTCGTCGATCACGGCGGCGTCCTTGCGGCATTCCACGTGCGCGGTGGCCTGGACCTGGTCTGCCACCGTATAGCGGCGCCTGGCCTCGTTGCGGCTCATGGTCCGGCCGGCGCCGTGGCTGCAGGAGCAGAAGCTCTCGGCGTTCCCGAGCCCGCGCACGATGAAACTCCTTGCGCCCATCGACCCCGGGATGATGCCAAGCTGTCCCTTCTGGGCCGAGACCGCGCCCTTGCGCGTCACGAAGACATCGGCGCCAAAGTGGCGCTCCTTCTGCACATAGTTGTGGTGGCAGTTCACTGCGTGTTCATCCATCGCGAATGGCTTGCCGATAACAGCCCGCGCCGTCTCGACCACGGCGGCCATCATCACTTCACGATTACGGCGCGCATATTCCTGCGCCCATCCGACCGCCTCGACGTAGTCGTCGAAATGCGCGCTGCCTTCTTCGAAGTACGCCAGATCGCGATCGGGCAGGTTGGCGATGTGCTGGCGCATGTCCTGCTGCGCCAGTTCGATAAATTGCGTGCCGATGGCATTGCCCACGCCACGTGACCCGCTATGAAGCATGAACCAGACCGTGTCGCTTTCGTCGAGGCAGACTTCGATGAAGTGATTGCCGGTGCCGAGCGTTCCCAGATGGACATGGTTGTTCGTCCGCGCGAGCTTTGGGTACTTCTGGCAGATTCGCCCGAAGCCCGGCATCAGCGCCTTCCACATTACGTCCACGTGGTGGGGCGGACGATCCCCCCAGGCACCCGGATCCCGCCGTCCCGGCGCCCGGCCGTGCGGCACCGCGCGCTCGATGGCGCTGCGCAGCCGGTGCAATGAATCGGGCAGGTCCGCCGCCTTCAGCGTCGTGCGCGCAGCCATCATGCCGCAGCCAATATCGACCCCGACCGCCGCCGGGATAATGGCTCCCTGGGTAGGAATAACCGTCCCTATCGTCGATCCCTTACCCAGATGTACGTCCGGCATCACGGCCAGATGGCGGAACACGAAGGGCATGCGCGCCGTGTTCTGCAACTGCCGCCGGGCATCTTCCTCGACGGGCACGCCAACCGTCCACATCTTGACTGGCTTGCCGTTGGCCAGCGCCATCACCTGGTAGTCGGTCGTTTTACTCATCGTGGCTCCTGTCTCTGTCCCTTTTGCTGTCCCGGTCTCGATGCGCGGTGCATCGATTCCCCTGTTCATTGGGCCTGCCGCTTGCCGGGCCGTTCCGCATCCGGGCCTTCCGCCCAATATCCAGCGCCCCCGCCCTGGTGCTAGAACGGAAACTCGGCGCCGACAGATTGAAGGGGATGCCATGAAACGCCTGCCATTGATCCTTGCCCTCTGGACGGCCCTGCTCCTTGGCGGCTGCTATTACGGCTATCCGCCCGCGCCAGGGCCGGGACCGACCAGCTTCGACCGCTCGTTCTACGCGGCGGCCGACGCCATGCGCGATCAGGGTGTGGCGGTGCAGACGCAGGAACCGACCACCGGCAATATCACCGGCTACTACGGCAGCACCCCCGTGGCGGCCATGATCCGGCAGCAGTCGGATGGCAGCGTGCGCGTGGAATTCCAGGCGGCCGATTCCCGCGACCCCGGACTGGTCAACCGGATCACGCAAAGCTATCAGCGGCGGATGGGGCGGTAACGCGGCGCGGCGGCGTGGCGGGGCCTCGGAGGCGCGATTTTCCGAATCTTTATCCCTCCCCATGAGGGATTTTCTCGGCACATCGAGATTCTTATTATGTCGGGCTTGAAGATTGCCAGTCGTGGCTTCACCCGGGTACTCAAAGAAGTGCCCTGAGAAAATAGAACATGAAATTCGGTCATCCTGTCGCGGAATCCTCCTGCTTTTCCCTTCTGCACGCGCGGCATCACGGCGCCGGCAAATGCCCGGCTGCACGTGAAGGGGTCGCGCATCCTCATTCCAGCCACTGAAGACATGCAGATCCGGCCATCGCCGGACCTGCAATGCCCTTTGCACGCACGGTTTTACACGCGCCAAACGCACCGTTAAGTCAGTGAGGTGACTGACTTGAACAGGGCGTTGGCGTGCGGGCGGCTTCCCTTTGCACGGGTTGCTACCCCTACCCGGTAATCCAATGTCAGCCCAAGCATTATCAGATCAGCCGGCAAGCGTTGCCGGACAAAAGGCCTACGTCTGGGCGCTCGACTATCGGCCCGACATCGACGGAATGCGCGCACTGGCCATTCTGGCGGTGGTGGGCTTCCACGCCTTTCCAGACCTGATTCCAGGCGGCTTTGCCGGTGTGGACATCTTCTTCGTCATATCCGGGTACCTGATTACCCGGCACATTCTCAAGGACATCGAGGACGGCCGGTACAGCACCGCCCGGTTTTACGCCAAGCGCGTCAAGCGGATTTTTCCGGCCCTGATCTCGGTGCTGGCCGCATCCGCCGCGCTTGGATGGCTCATCCTGACCCCCGAGGAATATGAGTCGCTGGGGCGGCACATGATTTCCGGCGCGGGCTTCTTTGCCAATATCCAGAACTGGAAGGAAGCCGGCTATTTCGATCGCGCGGCGGACACAAAGCCGTTACTGCACCTGTGGTCGCTGGGCGTGGAGGAGCAGTTCTATATCGCATGGCCGCTGATCCTTGCGGCGCTGTCCCGCAAGCGCCGATGGCTCGGCAAAGGCATCGTCGTGTTGATCGTGCTGTCGTTCGCTTACAGCATGGCCACGGTATTCCGCGATATCACCGCCGATTTTTATTCCCCGGTCACGCGATTCTCGGAATTGGCCGTGGGCGCATGGCTGGGCCAGGTCACGCTGCACCGGCCCGCATTCGGCTCGGCACATCGGCGTTGCGCGGGCTGGATCGGCGCGGCGTTGATCCTTGCCGCTCTCGTCGGCCTGCGGCCGGCGTCGGCCTTTCCTGGCGCCTGGGCGCTGTTGCCGACGGTCGGCGCGGCTTTGCTGATCCTGGGCGGTACGAGGGCGCCGTTCAACCAGCGCATCCTGGCCGCGCCACCGCTGGTCTGGATCGGCCTGATCAGCTATCCGCTTTATCTCTGGCATTGGCCGCTGTTTGCCTTCGCGCGTATTCTGCGCGGCGAGACGCCCGCCGCCGAAGCGAGGCTGTGGGCCATCGCAGCCAGCGTTGTGCTGGCCTGGGCAACTTATCGGTTTATCGAGCGGCCCATCCGGGACCGCCGCGGCAGCGCCGCGAACTGGGCAATCGGCGGCTTGTGCCTGGCCATGGCCGCGGTCATCGCGGTGGGTGTGGCAATCAAGAAACGGGACGGCTTTCCAGGGCGTCTGGATGACCTGGTGAATGGCGACCTGAAAACGCTGACCTTCGGGTCCGAATTTGGACATTATCGACACGAATGCGGCGTCTCTGCCGAGCATGCAAGGCATTTGGCCTTCTGCCAGACAAGCGGGCAAGGCGCGCCGGCTTTCGCGGTGCTGGGCGATAGCAAGGCGCAGGCGCTTTATTTCGGCCTGGCGAATGAACTGGCGTCCGACGGAGCCGGCGTGCTGATGGGCTCCTTCGTCGCACCTGGCGCCGACAGTTCCGTGGCCGAAAACAAGAAGGCCGCCATACATGCCGCGCTGGAATCCGTCCTGGCGTCCCCGTCGATCAAGCTCGTCATCTGGGCGGTGGCGCTACGGCACACGCTCCCGGCGGATGAAAACGGCCATGTGCGTGGACATCCATCGATCGACACACCGCTATCGGCCTATGGCGAAGTCATCCGGAAGGCGCATGCCGCGGGCAAGCGGGTGATTTTCGTCATCGATAATCCCACCCTCCCGGACCCAACCAGCTGCGTGTCTGGTGGGCTGACGTCGAGCCCGCTGTTGAACCGAATATTCTGGCGACATCAGAATCCGCGTTGTTCCAGCAGCTACGCCGGGCATTTGGCGGGCACCGCGCCGTACCGGCATTTCGTGGCCGAGCTGGGGCGGCAAAATCCTGGTCTTTTCGTCTACGATCCCACGCCGTTGCTTTGCGATGTGCAAAAGGACCGCTGCAACATCATGCGGGAAGGAAATTTCCTCTACAGCTATTCGGACCACCTCTCGTATTACTCGAGTTCCATGATTGCCCGGGACATGGCGTCCGACATCCGTAAGGTGATCGGCGGCGCGGCCGCAATGCCGGACCGACAAGCGCATACCCCGGGACAGGAGCAACAGGCCATGTGACTGGAAACAGGCGGGAAGCAGTGGCCGGGCGCCGGTGATCGGCCGGCCATTGTGGCTTGCTGGAAGCGAGAAAATTCTTGGCGCGCCCGGCTGGGATCGAACCAGCAACCCCTGCCTTCGGAGGGCAGTACTCTATCCATTGAGCTACGGGCGCGATGTGAGCTGCAGTGACAACGGCGAGTGCCGTCGTCGGAAAGTCGCATAGGATACCCGACTTGTCCGTGGCCGTCCATGCGGGATGCGCCGGGGGCCGCCGAAACCGGGTTTTCACAGGTCTCTGAGCCGTCGCTTTTGGCCCCGGGGGCCCAGTCTTGGGTCTATAATCGGCAGCTATTTGCGTCGTACCAGAGACGTAGCGGGGCAGGAGACGCCCCGGACGCGAAGACCGACAGATTCATCCCCGAAGACAGGGCCAGACAAGCAAGCCGCCCCCACGTGCTGTGCAATAGGTTTCCCGCAAAATCGAGAGTTCTGTATGAGTGACGTCCATCAAAACGACCACCACGAGTCGCCAATCAAGACCCCTAAGCAGCTTGTCGCTGTTGTGATCGCCGCCTTTCTGGTGCCGATCATCGTCATCATCCTGCTGGTCAATTTTGTCGGACATGGCACCCGCGAGGGCGCCGGCTCCACCCAGAGCGTGGAGGCGGTGAACACCCGTATCGCGCCGATAGCGTCACTCGAAATCAAGGATCCCAATGCCCCGCGGGTCTTCAAGACGGGCGAGCAGGTCTACAAGGAAGTTTGCGCCGCGTGCCACGCCACGGGCGCGGCCGGTGCGCCGAAGTACGGCACGGCCGGCGACTGGACGGCCCGGATCGGCCAGGGCTTTGATGGGCTGATGAAGTCGGTGCTGAATGGCAAGGGCGCGATGCCCGCCCGCGCCGGCACGTCGCCGGACGACCTCAGCGATTACGAACTGGCCCGCGCCGTGGTCTACATGGCCGATGCCGGCGGTGCCAAGTTCCCCGAGCCGGCTGCTCCGGCCCAGGGTGCCACCGCCCAGGCTGCGGCCTCGGCGCCGGAGGCGGCTGCAGCACCGGCCGCCGCGGCGCCCGCACCTGCGGCAGCCCCTGCTCCGGCAGCCGCAGCACCGGCTGCACCCGCCGCTGCCCCGGCTGCGGCGTCGGCCGACACGGGCAAGAAGGTCTACGAACAGGTTTGCGCCGCCTGCCACGCTGCCGGCGTGGCCGGTGCGCCGAAGTTCGGCGACAAGGCTGCCTGGGCGCCGCGCCTCAAGGAAGGCATGGACGTGGTTCACAACTACGCGCTCAAGGGCAAGGGTGTGATGCCGCCCAAGGGTGGCTACGCCGGTCCGGATGCGGACGTGATTGCCGCATCCGATTACATGGCCAACGCAGCCAAATAAGCTTCCAGCCCGCTCCAGACCTGGTCCGACAGGTCCGACCGACGGGGCCTGCGCCCAGCAAAAAAGCCCGCGAATCTATCGCGGGCTTTTTCGTTTCTGGCGTTGCCGCCGCGGCTAGACCACGCGCGAATAGCGCACCAGCGGAATCGCCTGGGCATCGTTGGCGGCGCTGGGCGCCGGTTGCGGGCGGGCGGCGTCGTCGCGCAGGTAGCGGTCGAATACCATGGCCACGCGGCGTACCAGCAGGCGTCCCAGTTCGGTAATGTCGATGCGGGCCGGCGTGCGGCGTACCAGGTGGTCCTCCGCCAGCCTGTCCAGGTCGGCCAGCTCGGCGGCGAAGGTGGTGGCGAAGTCGATGCCGTAGGTCTTTTCCACCTCGGCAATGTCCAGCGTGCCGTTGCACATCAGCGCGCCGATGATGGCCTTGCGCAGATGATCGTCGGCGGACATCTCGAAACCGCGCACCACGGGCAGGCGCCAGGCATCGATCGCGGCGTAGTAGTCGTCCGTGGTGCGGGCGTTCTGCACATAGTGTCCGGCCACGGCGCCGATGGCCGAGACGCCAAGGCCGATCTGGTCGTAGCCGGCGTGCGTGGCATAGCCCTGGAAATTGCGTTGCAGCCGGCCTTCGCGCTGGGCGATCGCCAGGTCGTCGTCGGGCAGCGCAAAGTGATCCATGCCGATATAGACGTAGCCGGCGGCGGTCAGCCGTTCGATCGTCGACACCAGGATGTCGAGCTTCTCGGCCGCTGGCGGCAGTGTTGCGGCATCGATACGGCGTTGCGGCTTGAACACGTGCGGCAGGTGGGCGTAGCTGTACACCGACAGCCGGTTGGGCCGCAGCGCCAGCACCTTTTCAATGGTCTTGCCAAAGCGCGCGGTGGTCTGGTGCGGCAGGCCGTAGATCAGGTCCACGCTGATCGACTGGAATCCCAGGCGCCGCGCCGCCCGCACCACGGCGCGCGTGTCTTCGTACGACTGCACCCGGTGCACGGCTTCCTGCACCTCTTGGTCGAAATCCTGCACGCCCAGGCTGATACGGTTGAAGCCGAGCTCGGCCAGCAGGTCCATGCGTTCGTCGGTGACGCGGCGCGGATCGATCTCGATCGAATGTTCGCCCTCGGGCAGCAGCACGAAATGCTCCTGCAGCGCCGCCATGACCCGGCGCATTTCAGCGGGGTCGAGGAAGGTCGGCGTGCCGCCGCCCCAGTGCGACTGCATCACGGCGCGTCGCTCGCCCAGGCGCCCGGCGACCATCGCCATTTCGCGCGACAGGTAGTCGACATACTGCGCGCTGCGGCTGTGATCCTTGGTGATGATCTTGTTGCAGCCGCAGTAGTAGCAGATGTTTTCGCAGAACGGGATATGGAGATACAGCGACAGCGGGGCCGGCGAATCGGCGCGGCACGCCTGCAGCGCCGTCTGGTAGCCGGCGTCGCCCACTTCCTGGTGGAAGCGGTCGGCGGTGGGGTAGGAGGTATAGCGGGGGCCGTTGCCGTCGATGCGGCCTGCCAGGCTGCGGAAATCGGCAAGCGCGCGGCGGTCGAAAGCCGTGCCGGCGGCGTCTGGAATGGGGGCGGACATGCGGAGACTCGATTTGTGGGCGGAATGACAATCGATGCTATGCCTCGCCCGGTGCATCAACCTTGATGCGCATCAAGATCATGGCGACCTACACCTGCCAGCCCCGCCAACGGGGGGCCTCATGTCGGGCAAAAGTCACGGAAGCGTCATGAACGGCCGATAGTCTCTGGCCCGGCTCGCCAAGTATCAAGTCCAGCCCGCACTCGCTTTCCGCAGCACATCCTGTCCATCCGACTCTCACTGCCATGCGCCCAGCCTTGCCGCAATCGCCCCCCGCGTGTCCGCCCGCTTCGACAGGCCGCCGCCGCGCATTGCAGAGGCTCGGCGCCCTGACGTCCGCCGCCGTGCTGCCCGCGATGGCGCAGCCGGCTGGCCAGGTTCTGCGCCGCCAGCTTGTGGTGGGCCACCTGGTGGATCGCGTGGGGCCGCAGGCCGACCAGGCGCGGGACTATCTGGCCGGCGCCAAGGTGATGTTTGATGCCTTCAATGCGTCGCCGGCCGGCAACGCCGGCCTGCGCATCGTTCACGTGGTGCGCGATGCGGACGCCTCGAACCCGCGCGCCGCCGCACAGGCCGTGGCCCTGGCCGACAACGAACGTGCCGAGGTGCTGTTCGGGCCTGGCGACAGCCTGCTGCCCACGCTGGCGGGCTCGGCCGACCTGACGCGGCGCGGGGTGCAGATCGTCGCGCCGCTGTCGGGGCTGGCGCTGAGCGCCGACAACGTGTGGTTCACGCGCGCCGACTATCAGGCCGAACTCGATGCCGCCGTGCATCAGCTGCGCAGCTACGGGCTGACCGGCATCGCGCTGGCGGTGTCGCCCGACTTCGCGGCCGGCACGCTCGGCGTCGGCACCCCATGGCTGGCGCGCCTGGAAAAGGACATCTCGACGCGCGCCGTGGCGCTGACTGGCAATTTCGACGACAGCGCACGGCGCATTGCCGCGGCCCGGCCGGGCGCAGTGATCGTCGCGGGCGACACGCTGGCCTATGGCAGCCTGGGCCGCGCACTGGCGGCGCAAAACTGGTACGGGTTTCTGGTAGGCCTTTCGGCGGTCAGTCCGTCGGCGGCGCGCGAGATCCTGGGCGCCGGCTACGCGGGCGGCATGGTCGTGACGCAGATTGCACCGGGGCCGCAGGAATCGACGCTGCGCGTCGTCAAGGAGCACGTGGCCCGCATGAAGCAGTACCTGGACGAGCCGCCCTCGCCTGCCACGCTGGCCGGCTATATTGGTGCGGCCTGGCTGGTGCGCGCGGCCACCGGCATGAAGGCGTCGGGTACGGCGGAACTGCGGCGCGCGCTGCAGGCCCGCATCGACGTCGGGGACTTCACGCTGGACTTCACGCGTGGCCTGCGCGGGTCGCAGTACGTGCAGCTGGCGGCGATCGGCAAGAGCGGCCTGCCGCAGCGCGCCTGAGCTGGGGCTGGATCGCTTCGATCAGGCGCGCGGCAGTGTGATGCTGACGCGCAGCCCTCCCTCCGCCCGGTTGGCAAGCTTCAGTTCGCCACCGTGGCGCGCCACGATATCGGCGGCGATCGACAGGCCCATGCCCACGCCGCCGGTGGCGCGGCTGCGCGACGACTCCAACCGATAGAACGGCTCCAGCACACGCTGCAGTTCGGCCGGCGGAATGCCGGGACCGTTGTCGCAGACATCGATCGAGACGCGCTCGGGGCTGTCGGTGAGGATGATGTGCGCGGCGCCGCCATAGCGGTGGGCGTTTTCCACCAGATTCACCACGGCGCGCCGCAGTTCGGCCGGATAGGCCAGCAGCGGCGCCGCTTCGCCAGACAGGCGCACGTCCTGCCCGATTTCCTGGGCGTCGTCGACCACCGCCTGCAGCAGCGCCACCATGTCCACCCGCTGGCGCGGGCCGGTGCCGTCGTCGCGTTCGCGCAGGTAATACAGTGTGGCGTCAATCAGGCCATTCATCTCGGCCAGGTCCTGACGCAGGCGATAGCGCACGTCGTTGTCCTCGATGCGCTCGATACGCAGGCTCATGCGCGTCAGCGGCGTGCGCAGGTCATGCGACACCGCCGCCAGGAAGCGCGACTGCTGCGCCAGCTGGGTGCGGATGCGCTGCTGCATCAGGTTCAGCGCGTGCGTGGCGTCGCGCGCTTCGGCGGGGCCGGTGTCTTCGTCCAGCGGCGGTGCATGGACGTCCTGCGCCAGACGGTTGGCGCCGCTGGCCAGTTGCTGCACCGGCCGCGCCAGCAGGCGGGCGCCCACCCACGAAGCGATCAGGATGGCCGCAAGCTGGAAGATCAGGCCCAGGTGCGGCGGCCAGATGCCACGGATATGAAATCCCTTCGGCGGCCCGGGGGGACGGTCGAATGGCCGGCGTTCGCCGAACGCTTCGGGGCGCAGCGGCGGGCCATCGAAATCGAACGGTTCATTGCCGCGCATGCCGGCCGGCGCGCCAGGCGGCCGGTCGGGCATGAAAACCCCTTCGAGCGGATGCGCGGGCGTGCCGCTGGGCACCAGTTGGCCCGCCGCCTCGGCGTCGGACGCGGCGCGGCGCATGCGCTCCATGTAGCGTTCGGAACCCGGGCGCGGAAACACGCTCTCGATCACGGTCACGCCCAGCACATGCACGGCCAGCATGATCGCGGTCATCACGAAGAACAACCGCATGAACATGGAATTGAACCGGCGGCGTCTGGCCGGCCCGGCGGCGCGCGGTTCGGCGCGTATCGCCGAAGCACCGCCGCTGGTCGGCGGAATCGCAGCAGCCATGCCTTCAGTGCTCCACGTTGCCGGTGAACACGTATCCTTCGCCACGCACGGTGCGGATCAGCGACGAGTCGCGCGGGTCGTCGCGCAGTTTCTGGCGCAGCCGCGATACCAGCAGGTCGATGCTGCGGTCGAAGACGTCCAGGTCACGGCCGCGCGCATTGTTGATCAGCATCTCGCGGTCGAGCACGCGGTTCGGATTCTCGATGAACGTCAGCAGCAGGCGGAATTCGGCGTTGGACAGCGGCACCACGGTGTCTTCCACATCGACCAGCTGGCGCAGCGTGGCATTCAGGCGCCAGCAGCCGAAGCGCATCTCGTGCCCGCCCGGGGCAGGCGTCGGGCGGCGTACGTCGCCACGGCTGCGGCGCAGCACCGTGTGGATCCGCGCCACCAGCTCGCGCATCTCGAACGGCTTGGTCACGTAGTCGTCGGCCCCGACTTCCAGCCCCACCACGCGGTCGGCCAGTTCGGCACGCGCGGTCAGCATGATCACGGGCAGGTTGCTCTGCTCGCGGATCTCGCGGCACAGCGTCAGGCCGTTTTCACCCGGCAGCGACAGGTCCAGGATCACCAGGTCGTAGTCCTGCCGGCCCATCGCCGTGCGCATCGCCGCGCCGCCTTGCGCGCCCTCGGCCTCCATGCCGAACGTGGCCAGATATTCGGCCAGCATGGCGCGGATCTGGGGGTCGTCATCGACGATCAGCAGACGAATGGGCAGGTTGGGCGACAGGTCCATGGGGAAAAGTGAGGAATACGCGGGACATCCGATCGGCCAATGTACCAGCCGGGAGATCACAGGCGATGCCCGCTTTGTATCAATTTTGATACGTGCCGCGCACGACACTTAGGGCCGCGATGCGGGGGCCGGGCGGTGGTGGCGCAGCGCGTACGGGCCGGGGGAAAAATACGCCCCCGGTGCTGCCGCATCCGGGAGCGTTCAACAGGGAAGAAGCCGGGCTCGCATGCGCCCAGCCACACCGCAGCCGAAGGGCGGGCGCGGTGCGTCGCAGGAACGTCCGAGAGACGTTTCCACGCGCCGCCAATCGTAGTGAGCCCGACCCCGGCAGTCTTGTCGGCCTTGTATCAAGTCAGGCCGCGACGGGCTTGTTGAGCAGCGCCTTCAGGCCGGCGAGCCGGTCCTTCGGACTCATCGCCGGCGTGGTGTCCTGCGGTGCGGGGGCTTCCTCCAGCTTCATCTCGGCGATAAAGCGCGACGGCTCGACCGAATAGGTTTCGCGCGCCCGCTTGCGCTTCTTGCACCAGCTGATCTGCAGGGTGCGCTGCGCGCGCGTGATGCCCACATACATCAGCCGCCGCTCTTCCTCGATCTTCTCGTCGTCCAGGTCTTCGTCCTCGCGTGTGTGGGGCAGGATGCCCTCCTCCACGCCCACCAGGAACACGTGCGGATATTCCAGGCCTTTCGACGCGTGCAGGGTCGACAGCCGCACCGCGTCGGGATCTTCTTCGCGGCCTTCGAGCATGCTCATCAGCGCCACGGTCTGGGTCAGTTCGAGCAGGTTCTTGCCTTCGTCGCCGAAGCCGTCGGCCGTGTCGGCGCCCGTGGCCTCGGCCCCGGCTTCGCCTTCGGCCTCCGGACGCGTGCCCTTGCGCTTGAGCCAGTCCAGGAATTCCAGCGTATTGGTCCAGCGCGACTGCGCCTGCCGTTCGTCGAAGGTATCGTACAGATAGGCCTCGTAGTGGATACCTTCCATCAGGTCGTCCAGCACCACGGTGGCCGGGTCGCGGGCCGCGCGGTCGGCCAGGCGCACCATGGATTCGCAGAACGTGCGCAGCGGCTCCAGCTGGCGCGGCTGCAGCCTGGCCTCGATGCCGCCCATCATCGCCGCCTCGAACAGCGACACCTTGGCCTGGCCCGCAAACGTGCCCAGCACCTCGAGCGTGGTGTTGCCCACCCCACGGCGCGGCGTGGTAATGGCGCGAATGAACGCGGGGTCATCGTCCGGATTGGCAATCAGCCGCAGGTAGGCGCAGATGTCCTTGATCTCGGCTTTGTCGAAGAAGCTCTGGCCGCCCGACAGCACGTACGGAATGCGCTCGCGCCGCAGGATCTGCTCGAACAGGCGCGCCTGGTGGTTGCCGCGATACAGGATGGCGTAATCGCGAAACTGCGCGCGGCGCTCGAACTTGTGCGCGGACAGGCGGAACACCACCGACTCGGCCTCGTGCTCCTCGTCGTTCATCGGGTGGACGGCGATCGGATCGCCCATGCCGTGTTCCGACCACAGTTTCTTGTCGAACAGCTTCGGGTTGTTGGCGATGACCGCGTTGGCCGCTTCCAGGATGCGCACGGTCGAGCGGTAGTTCTGCTCCAGCTTGACCACCTTCAGGTCCGGAAAATCGGTCTGCAGCAGCCGCAGGTTGTCCAGCGTGGCGCCACGCCAGCCATAGATGGCCTGGTCGTCGTCGCCCACCGCCGTGAACGCCGGCGCGCGCAGGTGCGAGCCGCCGGCCAGCAGCTTCAGCAGCTGGTACTGGCACGCGTTGGTGTCCTGGTATTCGTCGACCAGGAAATAGCGCAGCCGGTTCTGCCACTTCAAACGCACGGCCTCGTCGCGCGCGAACAGTTCGGCGGGCAGGCGGATCAGGTCGTCGAAGTCCACCGCCTGGTACGCGTTCAGAGTGGCCACGTAGTTGCGATAGACCATCGCGGCCTGGTGCTCGTCGGCATTGGCCGCCTGCGCAAGCGCGGTCTCGGGGTCGACCATGCCGTTCTTCCACAGCGAGATGGTGCTCTGCACGCTGCGGATCAGCTTCTTGTCGGTGGTGCTCAGCTGCTCCTGGACCAGCCCGAAGCAGTCGTCCGAATCCATGATCGAAAATTGCGGCTTCAACCCGACATGCTCGGCTTCCATGCGCAAGATTTGCACGCCAAGCGAGTGAAACGTACAAACCGTCAGCTGCTTGAGTGGAATGCGCTTCCCTTCGCGCGTGGTCTTGCCTTCCATCAGCTTGCCGATGCGTTCCTGCATCTCTTTCGCCGCCTTGTTGGTGAACGTGACGGCGGCAATGTGACGCGGCTCGAACCCCTTGTCCTCGATCAGGTGGGCGATTTTCTGCGTGATCACGCGGGTCTTGCCCGATCCTGCGCCCGCCAGCACAAGGCAGGGGCCGTCCAGGTAGCGCACCGCTTCGGATTGCGCGGCATTGAGTCCGTGAGTCATGAGGCTGGGGAACGTGGCAGGCGGAATGGCTCATGGCGCACCTGGAGGGATGGCGCGCCGAAGGCGTCGATGTTAACACGCGCCGCAGGCGCGCACTGGCGTGTCGGGCGGCGTCCGACAAGAGGCGTTTCAGGCTGGTAACAATCGTAAAGCGGCGGATCCCGGGGCATGGAGCTTGCCTCTTATCTCACAGGACCGCACGGGTCTTGCGCGTGGCGCGACCGGTCCGGGACATATCAACAAATCGGAAACGATGATCTCGATGACAACAAAGGAGCCAATCATGAAGACGCTTCGCACCCTTTCGAAAGTTGCCCTGATCGGCGTGACGCTGGTGGGCTTTGCGGGCTGCGCGGACATGACCCCGAAGCAGCGTAATACCGCCATTGGCGCGGGCGCCGGTGCGCTCGGCGGTGCGGTCCTGACCGACGGCAGCGCGTTGGGTACGCTGGGCGGCGCGGCCGTGGGCGGCGTGGTCGGTAATGTGGTGACGAAGGACCGTCGCTAACCGGCCCGCCGTCGTTTCCAATCCCGGGGGCGGGGCCGCCGGCCGGCGTCAGGCACGCGTTTGACAAAGGCTGACCGGTCCCGTACATTCTCGCGCATCCGGCCGGGAGAGCGCGCATCGATTGCGCCGCCGAAGGGGAACCACCCGCAAACTCTCAGGCACCATGGACCGACCGGATCGGCATGCAACATGCACACGATGCATGCCGCACTCTGGAGAGCGACATCCGCCACTGCCCTGACGCCGTGGTGAGCATGTCCACCGAAGGGGCGCACGAAGTTCCGGCTTCGTAATCTCTCAGGTATCGAGGACAGAGGGGTCATCCGCCGCAGCGGATTGGATGCACATTGGTGCGCCCGATCGTTGCGGCGGATGACCCTTTTTTCGTTTTCGAACCGCCCCCGAGGATATCCATGACGCTCCAGGCCACGCCCCTCAACGCTATCCACCGCGCCCTCGGCGCCCGCATGGTCGACTTTGGCGGCTGGGACATGCCGGTCAACTACGGTTCGCAGATCGAGGAACACAATGCCGTGCGTGCCGATGCCGGCATGTTCGACGTGTCGCACATGTGCGTGGTCGACCTGCACGGGGCGGGCACACGCGCCTTCCTGCGCGGCCTGCTGGCCAACAACGTCGACAAGCTGCAGACGCCGGGCAAGGCGCTGTATTCGTGCATGCTCGACGAAAAAGGCGGCGTCATCGACGACCTGATCGTCTACTTCTTTGCCGAGGACCACTTCCGCCTGGTGGTGAACGCCAGCACGGCCCTTGGCGATATCGAATGGATCCAGTCGCGCAATGCGGCCACTGGCAGCGGCGTGACGATCACACCGCGCCGCGGCGATGTGGCACCGGCGGCCACCGGCAAGCTGGCCATCGTGGCCGTGCAGGGCCCCAACGCCCGCGCCAAGGTCTACCAGGCCTTTCCCTCCACCCAGCCGGCCGACGCGCTCAAGCCGTTCAACGCGCTGGTCGTGCAAGACCCGGAAATGGGCGAACTGATGGTCGCCCGCACCGGATACACGGGCGAAGACGGCTTCGAGCTGGTGGTACCGGCCGAGAACGTCGCCGGCATCTGGGAAAAGCTGATCGCCGCGGGCGTACGTCCGGCCGGCCTGGGCGCGCGCGACACGCTGCGCCTGGAAGCCGGCATGAACCTGTACGGCCAGGACATGGATATCAATACGTCGCCACTGGACGCCGGCCTGGCCTGGACGGTCGACCTGCAGAGCGAGCGCGACTTCATCGGCAAGCAGGCCCTGGTGGCAGGCGGCCAGAAACAGACGTTCGCGGGCCTGATCCTGCGCGACAAGGGCGGCGTGCTGCGTGCGCACCAGAAGGTCATCACGGCGGCAGGCGCCGGCGAAATCACCAGCGGCACGTTCAGCCCCAGCCTGCAGCAGTCGATCGCGTTCGCCCGCCTGCCGAAGGGCGTGGCGCCTGGCACCGACGTCCAGGTCGAGATTCGTGACCGCAAACTGACCGCGACTGTGGTTAAACTGCCGTTTGTGCGTAATGGCAAGGCACTCGTGAGCTGAGGCATCGCCCGGCTTCACATCAAACGGTCGCCCTTCCGCCCGTCCGATCGAGCCCAACCTGCTGCGGACCGGGTGAATGAAACAAGAAACAAACTGTATCCCGGAGAACCTCATGAACTTCCCCGCTGACCTGAAGTACACCGAGTCGCACGAATGGGTGCGCGTCGAAGCCGACGGCACGCTGACGATCGGCATTACCGACCACGCCCAGGACGCCTTGGGCGACATCGTCTTCCTGGAACTGCCCGAAGTGGGCAAGTCGGTGGGTGCCGGCGACGCCCTGGCCGTGGTGGAGTCCGTGAAGGCAGCTTCCGACATCTACGCCCCGGTGGCTGGCGAAGTGATCGCCGTCAACGACGCCGCTTCGGCAGCGCCCGAGTCGGTCAACGCCAACGCCTTTGACGCCTGGCTGTTCAAGCTGAAGCCGGCCAACGCCGACGACGTGAACGGCCTGATGAACGTCGACGCCTACAAGGCCAGCGTCGGCGCCTGATCGCGCTGACTGTTTGATGCCGCGCGCGGCGGACAGGCCGACCACCTGCCCGCCGCCCGCTCCCCGAGATTCCTTGCCATGAACGCCCCGCTTCCCATGAATGCCGCCGCCCAAGGTACACGGCCCACGCTGGCCGAACTGGAGGCGCGAGACGCCTTCGCCGCCCGCCACATCGGCCCCGACAGCGCCGAACAGCAACACATGCTCAAGGTGCTTGGCTTCGACAGCCGCGCCGCGCTGATCGACGCCGTGGTGCCCGCCGCCATCCGCCGCCGCGACGGCATGTCGCTGGGCGAGTTCACCGCCCCGCTGACCGAGGAAGCCGCGCTGGCCCGCCTGCGCGGCCTGGCCGGCAAGAACCGCGTACTGAAGAGCTTCATCGGACAGGGCTACTACAACACGCTCACACCGGGCGTGGTGCTGCGCAACATCTTCGAAAACCCGGCCTGGTACACCGCCTACACGCCGTACCAGCCGGAAATCTCGCAGGGCCGCCTGGAGGCGATGCTGAACTTCCAGCAGATGATCACGGACCTGACCGGCCTGGACATCGCCAATGCGTCGATGCTCGACGAAGGCACGGCCGCTGCCGAGGCCATGACCCTGCTGCAGCGCGTCCACAAGCATGTGTCGAACACGTTCTACGTGGCCGACGATGTGCTGCCGCAAACGCTGGAAGTGATCCGCACGCGCGCGCTGCCGCTGGGCATCGAGGTGAAGGTCGGCCCGGCTGCGGACGCCGCGCAGTCCCACGCCTTCGGCGTGCTGCTGCAGTATCCGGGCGTGAATGGCGATGTAGCCGACTACCGCGCCATTGCCGACGCCGTGCATGCGGCCGGCGGCCGGGTGGTGGCCGCCGCCGACCTGCTGGCGCTGACGCTGATCGCCGCGCCGGGCGACTGGGGCGCCGACGTGGCGGTGGGCAACTCGCAGCGATTTGGCGTGCCGCTCGGCTTTGGCGGTCCGCACGCGGGCTACATGGCCGTCAAGGATGAATTCAAGCGATCGATGCCGGGCCGCCTGGTCGGCGTCACGATCGACGCGCAGGGCAACAAGGCTTACCGCCTGGCGCTGCAGACGCGCGAGCAGCATATCCGCCGCGAGAAGGCCACCTCGAACATCTGCACCGCGCAGGTGCTGCTGGCCGTGATGGCGTCGATGTATGCGGTCTACCATGGCCCGCAGGGCCTGAAGCGCATCGCGCAACGTGTGCATCGCCTGACCGCCACGCTGGCCGCCGGTCTGAAGGCGCTGGGCCTGCCCCCGGTCAATGAGACGTTCTTCGACACGCTGACGCTGGAAACCGGCTTCAACACCGAGGCGTTCCACGCCACGGCCACGCAGCGGGGCATCAACCTGCGCCACGCCGGCGCGTCGCGCATCGGCATCTCGCTGGACGAAACCGCGTCGCGCGACGACGTGGTCACGCTGTGGGAGATCTTCGCGCACGGCAAGCCGGTGCCCGACTTCGACAAGATCGAGGCATCGGTCGGCGACGGCTTCCCGGGCAACGTGGCGCGCCAGAGCGCCTACCTGACGCATCCGGTGTTCAACACGCACCATGCCGAACACGAGATGCTGCGCTACCTGCGCTCGCTGGCCGACAAGGACCTGGCGCTGGACCGCACGATGATTCCGCTGGGCTCCTGCACGATGAAGCTCAACGCCACCAGCGAGATGATTCCGGTGACGTGGCCCGAGTTCAGCAACATCCACCCATTTGCCCCACTGGACCAGACGGTTGGCTATCGCGAGATGATCGACCAGCTGGAGGCCATGCTCTGCGCCGCCACCGGCTACGCCGCGGTCAGCCTGCAGCCGAACGCCGGCTCGCAGGGCGAATACGCCGGCCTGCTGATCATCCACGCGTACCACGCCAGCCGTGGCGAGAGCCATCGCGACATCTGCCTGATCCCGTCATCGGCCCACGGCACCAACCCCGCGTCGGCACAGATGGCCGGCATGAAGGTCGTGGTGGTGGCCTGCGACGACAACGGCAACGTCGACCTCGACGATCTGGCGAAGAAGGCCGAGCAGCACAGCAGGAACCTGGCCGCGATCATGATCACGTACCCGTCCACGCACGGCGTGTTCGAGCAGGGCGTGCAGCAGATCTGCGACATCGTGCACAAGCACGGCGGCCAGGTCTATGTCGATGGCGCCAACATGAACGCGATGGTGGGCGTGGCCGCGCCGGGCCAGTTCGGCGGCGACGTGTCGCACCTGAACCTGCACAAGACGTTCTGCATTCCGCACGGCGGCGGCGGCCCGGGCGTCGGTCCGGTAGCCGTGGGTGCGCATCTGGCCGACTTCCTGCCCAACCAGGACAGCGTCGGCTATCGTCGCGACGATAACGGCATCGGCGGCATCTCGGCCGCGCCGTTCGGCTCGGCCAGCATCCTGCCGATCTCGTGGATGTATATCGCGATGATGGGCTCGGCCGGCCTGACCGCCGCCACCGAGAACGCGATCCTGACCGCCAACTACGTGGCGCGCCGCCTGTCGCCGCACTTCCCGGTGCTGTACACGGGCCAGCATGGCCTGGTGGCGCACGAGTGCATCCTTGACCTGCGCCCGCTGCAGAAGACCACCGGCATCACCAACGAGGACGTGGCCAAGCGCCTGATGGACTACGGCTTCCACGCCCCGACCATGAGCTTCCCGGTGCCGGGCACGCTGATGATCGAGCCGACCGAGAGCGAATCGCTGCACGAACTCGACCGCTTCATCGACGCGATGATCGCCATCCGCGGCGAGATCGCGCGGGTGGAAGACGGCAGCTTCGACCGCGAGGACAACCCGCTCAAACACGCGCCGCACACCGCGGCCGTGGTGGTCGGCAACGAGTGGACGCACAAGTACACGCGCGAGGAAGCGGCCTACCCGCTGGCATCGCTGCGCACGCAGAAGTACTGGCCGCCGGTTGGCCGTGCCGACAACGTGTATGGCGATCGCAACCTGTTCTGCTCGTGCGTGCCGATGAGCGAGTACGCCGAAGAATGAGTGCCGGCCCGTCAGGCGGCGTCCGATACACGCGGATGCCGCCGACGGACTATGCTCAGGGAGCGGGCGCCGGTATCCGGCGCCGTCCTTGAGCGGAGGCCTCATTCATGTGGAATCTCAGCGCGCCCTGGTGGGAATTCGTCCTGCGCGGTCTGATCGTCTATGGCGCCATTCTGTTGCTGATGCGCATTTCGGGCCGGCGGCAGATCGGCCAGCTCACGCCGTTCGATCTTGTCCTGCTGCTGATCATCTCGAACGCGGTTCAGAACGCGATGAATGCCGGCGACAACTCGGTGCTGGCCGGGCTGATCCTGGCGGGCACGTTGTTTGGGACCGATGCGCTGCTCGGGTATGTCACGTGGCGTAGCCGGCCGCTGGAAATGCTGGTCGACGGCCGTCCGCAGATCGTGATCCACCAGGGCGAGGTCTACGAGGAAGTCATGCGCCGCGAACGCATCAGCACGCACGAGTTGCACAAGGTGTTGCGCCGCAATGGCTGCGCCCGCGTGGAAGACGTGCATTTCGCGATTCTGGAAACCGATGGCTCCATCAGCGTGAAGATGAAGGACCCGCCGCCTGCTTCCGGTCCCGCCGAACCCGGCGCACTATGGCGTCATCCGGCCCATACCGATCAGGACAAGCCGGCCTAGCGGCCTTACGGCCAACGGTTCCACGAACCGCGCCGGCAACCAATCTGGAGTTCAGCCGTGGCAGTCAGCGTCTTCGATCTGTTCAAGGTGGGCATCGGCCCGTCGAGCTCCCACACCGTGGGCCCGATGCGGGCGGCCCTGA
Organism: Cupriavidus sp. 94F1; assembly: GCF_057798875.1. Classification (NCBI taxonomy): domain Bacteria; kingdom Pseudomonadati; phylum Pseudomonadota; class Betaproteobacteria; order Burkholderiales; family Burkholderiaceae; genus Cupriavidus; species Cupriavidus sp. 94F1. The sequence goes on along the minus strand of NZ_JBYOJT010000003.1, from coordinate 573,651 downwards.
TGTTTGCGCATGGCCTGGAACGCGACGGCCTGCTGGCGCGGGTGGCCAGCGTGCGCGCGGAGCTTTACGGATCGCTCGGCGCCACGGGCAAGGGACACGGCACCGACAAGGGCGTGATCCTGGGGTTGATGGGCGAATCGCCCGACACGGTCGATCCGGAGACGATCGACGGCAAGCTGGCAGCGCTGCGCACCAGCAAGCAGCTGTCGCTGCTGGGCCGGCACACCGTGCCGTTCGTGGAACGCGAGCACATCGTGTTCTATCGGCGCGAAGCCATGGCCGAGCATCCCAATGGCATGAAGTTCCACGCCTATGATGCCGATGGCGCGTCGCTGCGCGAGGCCCGCTACCTGTCGGTGGGCGGCGGCTTCGTCGTCACCGCCGGCGCGCCCAATACGCAGGTGCTGGCCGCCGGCAAGCAGTTGCCGCACCCGTTCCGCACGGGACGCGCGATGCTCGACATGGCCCATGCCAGCGGCAAGTCGATTGCCCGGCTCATGCTCGAGAACGAACTGACATGGCGGCCGGAGAACGAGGTGACCGACGGTCTGCTGCATATCTGGGATGTGATGCAGCAATGCGTGGCGCGCGGGTGCCGCACGGACGGCGAACTGCCCGGCCCGTTCAAGGTCAAGCGCCGGGCGCCGGAGCTCTATCGGCACCTGACGTTGCGCGCCGAGCGCACGCTGTCTGACCCGCTGTCGGTCATGGACTGGGTCAACCTCTACGCCATCGCCGTCAACGAGGAGAACGCCGCCGGGGGTCGCGTGGTCACGGCGCCGACGAACGGCGCGGCCGGCATCATTCCCGCCGTACTGCATTACTACGACCGTTTCGTGCCTGGCGCCAACACGCAGGGTGTGGTCGACTTCCTGCTGACAGCCGGGGCCATCGGTCTGCTCTACAAGCTCAACGCGTCGATCTCGGGCGCCGAGGTGGGCTGCCAGGGCGAAGTCGGCGTGGCCTGTTCGATGGCGGCCGGGGCGCTGGCCGCCGTGCTCGGTGGCACGCCGGAGCAGGTGGAGAACGCGGCCGAGATCGGCATGGAGCACAACCTGGGCCTGACCTGCGATCCGGTGGGCGGGCTGGTGCAGATTCCGTGCATCGAGCGCAACGCCATGGCATCGGTCAAGGCCGTCAACGCGGCACGCATGGCCCTGCGCGGCGACGGCACGCATTATGTGTCACTGGACTCGGTCATCAAGACCATGCGCGAAACCGGGGCCGACATGAAGACCAAATACAAGGAAACCGCGCGCGGCGGCCTGGCGGTGAATATCGTCGAGTGCTGACGCATGTGGCATCCGTTGGCCGGCGCTGACCGGCGACGTATCATGGAAGCACTTCCGGTTTGCCACAACAATACCGCCATGCAGACCTTTCACCAGTTGTTCGACGAGGCTTCGTCCACGTTCACTTACCTGCTGATCGACGCCGACACGCGCGAGGCCGTGCTGATCGACCCCGTCGATCGCCAGTCCACGCGCGATCTTGCGCTGCTGGAGCAGACCGGCGCCAAACTGGCCTGGGTCGTGGAGACCCACGCGCACGCCGATCACATCACGTCAGCCGGCCATCTTGCCCAGTTGACGGGCGCCAGCACCGCCGCGCCGTCGGGCTGCGACATCAAGCCCGCGCTGAAGCAACTGATCGATGGGGATACGATTCCGTTCGGCCGCCAGGTGCTGCGCGCGATCCACACGCCCGGCCACACCGCCGGCAGCATGAGCTATCTCTGGGAGGAGCCGTCGCCCGAAGGCATGACGCGGCGCATCTTCACCGGCGACGCGTTGCTGATCGACGGCTGCGGTCGTACCGACTTCCAGTCGGGCGACGCCGGCACGCTGTTCGACAGCCTGACGCAGAAACTTTTCCGTCTGCCTGACGACACCCGCGTCTACCCCGCGCACGACTACAAGGGCCGGACCGAATCAACGATTGGCCACGAGCGCGCCACCAACAGCCGGGTAGCCGGCCGCACGCGCGAAGAGTTCATCGTGATGATGCGCAACCTGAACCTGCCGCGGCCCAAGCTGATCGACGTCGCCGTCCCGGCCAACAAGCAGCTGGGGCTGGCCAGCGGCCGCGACGGGGACAGCGTGCCGCACGGCATCTAGCGCGCCAGGGGGGCTTGCTGCGGGCTGGTCCAGGATCGGCCCAGCCCCGGCCTCGGCCTCGGCCTCAGCCCAGGCAATGCGTCAGGATTCCCACAATTCGCAGGTCCGGCGCACCGTGTCACGCAGGCTGTGCGCCTCGTCGTTCACCGTGCGCACCAGGCGTGCGTCGTTGTCGCGCGCCGCCGCCTGGGCGCGGATATTGGCCAGCGCCTGGAGCGACCCCAGCGCCTCGGCGTGAGGCTCCAGCGCGTCGCAGATCGACAGGATATGGTCCGCGATCGGCATCCGGGTGAGTTCGTTCGGATGCACGTATTCGCCTTCCAGTCCGAAGCGGCACGCCTGGAAGCGATTGAAGGTGTACACCAGGTAGTCGTCTTCCTGCGGCATGAATGGGCGCGACAACAGCAGGTAGCGCGCCAGCGCCTGGATATAGGCCGCGATGTCGCAGGCGCGCTGAACGGTCAGCGGGGTGTCCATCACGCGCACCTCGATCGTGCCGAACTCCGGCTTGGGACGGATATCCCAATAGAAGTCCTTCATGCTTTCGATCACCCCGGTGGCGCGCATCTTGTTGAAGTACGCCTCGAAGCCGTCCCACGTCAGCACATGCGGGGCACGGCCGCTCATCGGGAACGCCGCTACCGAATTCAGGCGCGCCGATGCAAAGCCCGTATCCACCCCCTGCACGTAAGGCGACGAAGCGGCCAGCGCGATAAAGTGCGGCACGTATCGCCCGATGGCATGGAGCAGGAACAGCGACTCATCGGGGGTCGGGCACCCGATGTGCACGTGCTGGCCAAACACCGTGAACTGCTTGGCCAGATAGCCATAAAGTTCGGAAATGTACTGGTAACGCGGCGAATTCGAGATCGTGCGTTCCGACCAGACCTGAAACGGATGCGTGCCGCCGCCACAGATGCCGAGGTTCAGGCCGCGCGACGCATTGACCATCAGGTCGCGCATCACGGTCAGTTCCTCCAGCGCCTGCGCATAGTCGTGGCAGATGCCGGTGCTGATCTCGATCATCGACGGGCTGATTTCCGGCTTGATGTCGCCGGCGTGCTGCGCGCCTTTCAGTGCGCGCAGCAGATCCGGGGCGAACGGCGCCAGGTCATAGTCGTGCCGGTTGACGAGCTGCAGTTCCAGCTCGACGCCGAAGGTCAACGCCTCGGAATGCTTGAACGGTTCGAGCGACATCAGCGCCCTCCTCCATGGTCACGCGTCTCGCCGGCGAAGCGCAGCGCCCATGCCGCGATGATCGGGGCAAGCAGCTGCTCGATCGCGAGCGCGCACAGGATGATCGATGCGAGCGGCGCCCCGGTGCCAGGGTACAGGCGGGCAACGTCGCTCATCAAAAGATAAGCCAGGCCGGACATCGGCGCCAGCGCAAGCCCCAGCGCTGCGCACTGGCGCAGGCTCAGGCCCGAGAACGAACCCAGGGACACGACGCCGGCCAGCTTGGCGACGTGACGGAAGAACACCAGCGCCACGGCCAGCGATCCGCCCACGACCCAGTCCCGGGCGGTCAGCGGCAGGCCCAGCGACACCACCATCACGATGATCAGCAGGCTGCCCGCGCTGCCAAAGTGCGTGGGCCAGACATGTGGCTGGCGGTCCTGGTGCTTGAATACCACCCCGGCTAGCATCAGCGTCAGCGGCATCGACAGCTTCAGCACCCGCGTCAGCGCCAGCGTGAACAACACCAGTCCCACCAGGACCAGGAAGCTGTAGTGATCGTCGGCCGACATGCGCGCGTAGATCGCATGCCCGAGCTTGCCCACCACCCACGCCAGCAGGCACGAGCCGACCAGCAGGTACAGCGGATGCAGCAGGGCCGCGCCCAGGTTGCCGTATTCGGAATGGAGCCAGCCCGTGGCGACTTGCACGATGGCCGCGGCGTAGATGGAATTGAGCGCCGACATCGCCATCAGGCGTTCAGTGACCTGCCCATCGGCACGCAGCTCGTTCTTGAGCTGCAGCACGATGGTGGGCGACGTGCTGACCGCGATACCGCCGGCCAGGATGGCCACGCCGGGCGAAGCCCCCATCCACTGCAGCACCGTGGACACCAGCCCCCAGGTCAGCAGGCTTTCCGCCGCGCTGGTGATCAGCAGCCACGGATTGGCGCGCAGCCAGGACAGCGACAGCCGGTGGCCGAGTTCGAACAGCGCCAGGGCCAGCGCCATGTCGATCAGCACCCGGGTCTGCGCGATCATGTTGTCATCGACAATGCTGCGGCCGAGCATGCCGGCGAACAGCCCGATCACCGCGTAACCGACGATACGCGGACAGCCCAGCCAGCGGCGGCAGACTTCCCCGGCCAGGCCCGCGCCAACCAGCGCAAGGCCCACCCAGAACAGTCCGCCTGGCGCCAGTGGCAGCGAGGGGAAAAGTTGGCTCAATCCGTTCATGCGCGACATGGTAACGGAAGGACACGTCAGTAAATGTAAGTGCTTGTCCGACACTTTCCCGAACATGCCGGCAACTTACGCCTTCTCCAAAGAAAAAACGCCATCATCTTCGATAGCGCTTTTGTAGCTCTTGCAAAATCAGAATCGTCTCTGGTGCGATGGGTCACATTTTTCGACCGGACATCAAACGCCCCAGAGTTTCCACTTCGGCCGTGTGGCCTTCAGTGCCGTTTCCACCTTGGCGAACAAACCACGGGTGGGGCCCTTTTCGGCATCGAGACCGCGTGCGCGCTCGAACCATCCCAACGCCGTTTCGCGCTGTCCCATGCCCAGCGCGGCCTGCACTGCGGCCAGCCAGGTCTGTGCGTCCCAGTCGTCGCGCGCGGCAAAGGCGATCTGGAAGTCGGTCAGCGCCTCCGGGTGGCGCTCCAGGTCCACCAGCAGCCGGGCGCGCTGCACGCGCGCCAGCGCTTGCTGCCGTGCGTCGCCCTCGCCCAGTTGCACCGCCTGTTCGAGCAACGGCATGGCGCGCTCGTTGTCGCCGAGGTCGCGCCAGATCTGGCCGAAGCGGCCCGATACCCAGGCATCTTCGATCAGCAGCGAGCGCCGTTGCAGGGCTTCGAGTTCGGCGATGGCATCCGCCTTGTCGTGCTCGTCCATCGACGCCATGCCGGTCTGCAGCAGCGCGCCGTAATGGGCACGCGCGTGGGCCATCGCGTGGGCGCCCTCGGTGCGGGCTTCCACGGGCAAGGCATCGAGCCGGGCATCCATATGCGCCAGCGCGGCACTGGCCGATTCGGTGGCTTCGCGCCCGCCGATCGCCGCCCAGGCCGCCACCAGACGACTAAAGGCCCAGCTCACGCCGGCCGGGTTGCGCTCCACCGGATAGCGGTTCAGCACCTCGCCGGCCATGTCCACGACCTGCTGGTGCTGGCCCGCCGCCGCGTAGGCGTCGAGCAGGTCGATCCAGTGGTCGATGAAATCGCTGGCCGCCACGCCCTTGCGGTGCAACGCCACCTTCTCGTCCAAATGCGCCGCATCGGCGGGCAGCGTACGGCCCAGCAGGCGGCACAGCAGCGAATAGAGATGGGGGTCGGCATTGCCGCCGTGCCCCTGGGCATCGCCCTCGCCGCTCTCGAAATACGACTCGAAGCACGACAGGCCCTTGCGGCACATGGCCTCCAGCGTCGGCTTGAGCGCCGCCTGCGAGGCGGGGACTTCATCGAGGAAACTGCCCAGTGCGGTCGCCGCATGGAAATACAGCGCGCCATCATCGGCATCCGCCGTCACGGCGAAACCGGTCCACGCAGGCTGCGCCGGGGCGTTGGCGCCGGCGGTCACATTGGCCTGGTGACGCCACGTCAGCGCACGGACCTGCGCGAGCGGGTCGGGCCGCTGGCGCAGATAGGTCTCCAGATCGTCGAGCGCCGCGGCGGGTTCAGAACCCAGCCGCAGCGGCGCCCGCAGGCGCCGGGCCTCGGGATGATCGGGCTGTTCGGCCAGCACGCGCTCGGCCTGGGCCGCAGCCAGCGCATCGCCTTGTGCAGGCGTCAGGTCGAGCAGTTCCGGGGAATCGAGCGCGATGCGCCCCAGGCAGATACGCAGCAGCGGCTCGCCCAGCAGTTCGGCGGCATCGCTGCGTGCCACGTAATCCTGGACCAGCGGCAGGATGTCGCTGGCGCCCAGATCGGGGGCCCGGTACAGCAGGTCGTGCCAGTACCGCCCGGCCAGCGCGAAGTCGTTCAGCCGGAACGCGACAAAGCCCGCATAGAAGTGCGCGGCCCATTCGCCGGTGGCCAGCCCATTGCGGCGCGCCGCCTCGTGCAGCCATGGCTGCGCCTCGGTGTCGCGCCCATCGCGCATCAGCAAGGTGCCATACATATGGACCAGCGCCCCGCGCGACGCCCAGCGGTGCATCGGCGCCAGCGGCAGTTCGGGCAGGCGCGCCATGGCTTCGTCCAGCGCAGCCAGCGCGGCTGCCACGTCGCCACGGTCGGACTGGATCTGCGCCCGCAACGCGGCATAATCCACCACCTCGGGGTGCGCCGCCCACAGCTGGTCGGCAACCTGCAACGCCTCGTCATGGCGCCCGGCATTGGCCAGCGCGATCGCGTGCTCGTAACGGACATCCTGCACGGTCCGCTCCTTCATCAGAATTCGGCAAAGGCGGAATTATGCGCCATTGCCGTGGCACGCTTGGGAGAGAACAGGGGCGGAAAGGGGTCTGATTTGGGTTGACGGGGGTGGGTCGACGACAAAACAGGCCTTCGAATCGCCATTTGAATGGCGGCTTGGCTTCATTTCAGGAAAGCCGTGCGCCGTTGATTCTTCCACTTGCGTCCACTAGGCCTGGCATGGCCGAGCCCCAAGCGTGGCATCAAAAGCAGACGCCTTTCAGGCGGCTGTCACCAGCATCCGTCGGCAACTCCAGCATGGCCTCGGGCTTGTTCATGATCAGGATTTTCTTGCCGAGCCACCATGGTCCGCCCACCTTGCTGAGCGGACCATCGTAGCGGTGGTAAAGACGCCCATGCTTGTCATAGACGAAAATCAGCCCTCTTCCCTGTCCCTGGAAAAAAAGACCTTCGATAACCAGCTCTCCCGCATTTCCATGAAATACTCGTGATTCGGGCTCCAGCATTTTTGGCCGTGGGGAATACCCAGACGACCAACGCCGAAAACCAGAAGGGGCCCCGTCACCAGAAGCAGCACGGGCCAGCTGCGCCTAATCCAGCGGTACATGCTTGATTGTCGAATCGATCCAGTGCACGTCGGAGAAGACGAAAAAGTCTCCTCCCTCGTCCCGCGCTTTTTGCCATCGTCGGAAATCGGCATTTCGCACCGGCACGAATTTTCCGTAGGTCAGCGCCCGCAATGGAACTGGCATCCCTACGTATGCGGCGATCTCGGCCTTCGACAAGCACCGATCACGACTCCATATGCCCAGGCCGAATGTGTTGTCCATGTGCCAGTCCGCAGCAAAGTCATATGTGTCGCGGCAGTAAAGGCCGAGCCGTTCTATCTCAAATACGTCGCGCCCGGACAAGGGCAATCGCGTGGTGTATCCCCTGACGCAGATTTTCAGCACACCCTTGTTGATCGCTCCAAAAAGGTCATCGAACGTATCGACGTAGGATCCGAATTCCTGAATATTTACTTGGCTCAGGCTGTCTGCGGTACTCGCTTTTTCAACTCCGTAACCAAGGCTCGTGCATTTCCCGGGCTTCCAGCCAGCGTCATCAAGCCGCTTTCGGAGCAACGCCCGACCGTTAGGCGAAGCCCAGTTCTGAACCAGTCGCTCGGCCGCAGGCCGCACCGATGGATATCGAAGCAACCAGTTCATTTTCACCAGGTTTTCCTCAAGCCGACTGGGTGGCACACCGGCAAAATCATCCCTTACCCTCTCTCCAGCCTCCATCACCCAAGCCGGCTTCGTTGCAAACCATCTGCGCATCAATGCAGCAGACACCCGCCAGCCCATCTTGTCCATGGCGCCGGGTATCTCGTCGAGATACATCTGGTCGACCTTCACAACCACGCCTTGACGGTTCTCCTTCGGGCTGAGATTGGACGTAGCGATGCTCATGATCGAATCCCCATTTCCGTTTGCGCGACCCATGAGAGGGTGCATTGCGCAGCAGGCTAGCGACGCCCGTACCCGGAGCACAATCGCCATACCCTTGAAATGGGTTGCGCCCGCCCCAAAACAAAAAACGCCACCACGGGCCTGGCCCGGGTGGCGTCAGTGCTACTGGTCGGCCATCGGCTAGCGCGGCCTACAGTGGCTCACAGGGGTTGGGAAAGGTTGCCCGGTACATGCAGAAACACATCTTCGCGGCGCCGTTCGGTCCTGCTGCGGCATAGAGGGACAGCCGGGTAGATTCGCCAATCCATAAGGCATCGTCTTTCCACGTCGGCCTGTTGTAAGTGAGGAAATCCCCATGCCAGTGATACAGCCAGCGCCCGTTCCGGTCGAACACCAAAATCCATCCAAAGCCAGTGCCGGGCGAATACAGTGCCGACGACAGCAGGCTTTCCACTTGTATCAAATAGTATTGACGATTGGGACTCCAGCATCGCTCGCCAAACAGGAGGCCGTAGGAGAAATTGGCGGCCATGAGAAAGAATGGGATGAGTGGAAGGAAATACCACCATTCCCGTTGTAAAATCCGGCGCAGCGAACGTTTGGCGGTCATAGGCCTAATAGCAAATGCGATTTAAATCGCCTTCGCCTGCATCGGTGGGCAAGCGCAGACTGGCCTCCGGCTTGTTGAGGATCAGCACTTCGTTGCCCGCCCAGAATGGACCGCCTTGCGTGGTAAGGTCTCCGTCCCATCGATGCACAAGGTTGCCGTACTTGTCATAGACGAGAACCCAGCCTTCCTCGTAGCCGAATTGAGAGGACATCGCAGACCACAAACTCTGTTTCCGGACCCTGAAATATTCGTGATTCGGACTCCAGCAGTCGTCGTCGAACAAGATGCCGCGCTTCACAGCATAGCTCACGCCCCCAATGAAAATGGCCAGAAGCATCCACCACAAGCGTCGCTTAGTCCAGTGGAACATGGTCGATATGCGGCTGTACCCACAATATGTCGGAGAAAACGTAAAAATCGCCGCCTTCGTTTCGGGCTTTCTGCCAGCGCCGGAAGTCCACGTTTTTCGTCGGAACGAACCCCGGAAATCTGGCGGCTCTCAATGCGGGCGGTGATCCGATATACGCGGCCATTTCTGCTTTCGACAAACACCGGTCTCGACTCCACACCCCCAAGCCGACCGCCATATCCGTGTACCAACTCGCGTTGAAGTCGTATGTATCACGGCAATAGATGCCTACCTTGTCGATCTCGAAAATGTCCCTGCCTGTTACCGGAGAGCGCATCGCCTGACCTTTGACAGCCAGCTTGAAGGTTCCCTTATTGACCGCTCCGAACAGGTCATTGAAGGTGTCGTTGTACGCGCCGAAAGGCTTGAGATTGACCTGGCATGTGGCATCCGCCATCACGGCGCTTCTCACGCCATACCCCAAGGTTGCATGTAACCCGGGGGCCCATCCGACGGCACGTAGCCGGTCCCGCAGCACAGCGAGGCCCCTGGGAGTATTCCAGCCCGTGCGCAACGCCTCGAATGCCGGAAGCACCGATTCGAAGCCCAGTAACCATTTTATGGTCACCAATCGACTTTCAACGCGAGACGCTGAAAGCACGGCCACATCGGTCCTTGTTCTTTCCTCCGCACCCATCACCCAAGCCGGCTTCGTTGCAAACCATCTGCGCATCAATGCAGCAGACACCCGCCAGCCCATCTTGTCCATGGCGCCGGTTATCTCGTCGAGATACATCTGGTCGACCTTTACAACCGCGCCTTGACGGTTGTCCTTCGGGCTGAGATTGGACGTAGCGATGCTCATGATCGAATCCCCATTTCCGTTTGCGCGACCCATGAGAGGGTGATTGGCTCGCGGTCACAGCCGCAAATGGTGGCCGTCTTGCCGTCTGCCCCCGTGCACCCTTCGCGTGGCCCGTCCGGTGTATCGATGCCCCATGCGAAGCCCGCCAGGGGCAGGCCTGTGCGCAAGTCCGTCAGGACAAAGTGCTCGTCGTAGTCTTCGGGGTTTCCTGCGGGATTGGCTCGTGCCGCAGCCGTCTCCACAGCGGGACCGGAATCGGGAAGAATCATCGAGCTGCGGCCATAGACGGCAATAATGCGAGCCGGCGACTTGCACTGGCACATCACGAGATCACCGCCCAGGGCTTCCCGCGCTCCGCCTGCCACGAAGTCCACCATCCTGTTGTGATATGGCGATCCGGGCGCCTCCACGATCACGCCAACGCTCTTGCACGCATCGCACCATGCCCGGTGTCCCAGCAGTGCGACCGGGCGACTCCGACCATCCGGGCCCTCGATCGTGTTGTCCTGCGCGCCTTCGATAACTTGACTGTTGCCGCCCGTATCGAGCGGATCGCCCATCACTGCCGTATAGAAGATCCCCATGCCGCCGCCCCCATGACGAAATGCCATCGCCCTCGACGGCATTGCGCAGCAGGCTAGCGACGCCCGTACCCGAAGCACAATCGCCATACCCTTGAAATGGGTTGCGCCCCGCCCCAAAACAAAAAACGCCACCACGGGCCTGGCCCGGGTGGCGTCAGTGCTACTGTCAGAACACCCCGTCCGTAGGAAAGCCGTCCGGTGTGCTGAGGTACTACAGGAAATGCATCAAAACTGTGGCAATTGGGGCGATTACTTGCCGCCGACCGTTTCCAGCACGGTCCACTTGCCGCCTTCGACCTTGTAGACGGTGATACCGCCGTCCTTCAGGTCGCCGCGTGCGTCGTAGGCCAGGGTCTTGGTCGTCACGCCCTGCATGTTCGTGGCGGCCAGCACCGGCAGGTAGCGCGCCGGATCAGCCGAGCCGGCCTTGATCATGGCGGTCATCATCGCGGTGGCACCGTCATAGGCGTACGGCGAGTACGTCTGGACCTTCGAGCCAAAACGCTTTTCGTACTTCTTTTCGTAGGCGGCGCCACCGGGCATCTGTTCCAGCGGCAGGCCGGCCAGCGACACCACGGTGCCTTCGGCTGCCGGGCCGGCCAGCTTCAGGAAGTTGTCGGTCTTGGACATCTCGCCCGACACGATCGGGGCCTTCATGCCCAGTTCCTTGACCTGCTTGGCCATCGGGGCCGACTGGGTCTCGGCGCCGCCATAGAAGATCACGTCCGGGTTGCTGCGCTTGATGTTGGTCAGCACGGCCTTGAAGTCCACGGCCTTGTCGTTCGTGAATTCGCGGCGCACGATCTTGCCGCCGGCGGCCTTGGCGGCCTTTTCGAACTCGTCGGCCAGGCCCTGGCCGTACGCGGTGCGGTCGTCGACGATGGCGATGTTCTTCGCGCCCAGCTTCTTCACCACGAAGGCGCCGATCACCGAACCCTGCTGGGTGTCGGACGTCATCATGCGGAACGTGGTCTTGAAGCCCTGCTTGGTGTATTCAGGCGCCGTGGCCATGGCGATCTGCGGAATGCCGGCGCGGTTGTAGACCATCGACGCCGGGATGCTGGTGCCCGAGTTGAAGTGCCCAAGCATGCCCTGGATGCCGGCGTCCACCAGCTTCTGCGCCACCACCGAACCGGTCTTCGGGTCGGCCTGGTCGTCTTCGGAGATCAGGACGAACTTGACATCCTTGCCGCCGATCTTCGGCTTGGTGGCGTTCATGTCGTCGATGGCCAGGACGATGCCGTTCTGCATGTCCTTGCCGTACTGTGCCTGGCCGCCGGTCAGCGGGCCGGCGTAGCCCAGCTTGATTTCCTGTGCCTGGGCGAAAGCGGCCGAGGCGGCGGTCAGGCCTGCAACGGCCATGGCAACGGTCATGGCCGTCTTGCGGAATGTCGAGCTCATCAGTTCTCCTTGGGTCCCATAGGGTGCCATATGGTGCCGGTGTCGGCATATTTGCGGATCGGCGTTGGCAGCACCGTTCCGTTCCTGGGTTGCGCGGCAGGGTCGGGATCGCCGGCCCCCGCCACGCGCTTTGCTGACAATCCGCCTGGCCCCTGGCCTCAGCCGATCGTCATCAGACTTGCATTGCCGCCCGCCGCCGCCGTATTGACGGACAGCGAACGCTCGATCAACAAACGCTCCAGGGCGATATTCGGTTCACCCTGGGCCAGGCCCTGCACGCTGACGATCGGGCCGGGGCGCGTGGCCACCTGCTCGCAGACCGTGCGCAGCTGGTCGGAATCGCCGTGGTGCAGCACCGCGTCGAAGGCGATATCGGTGCCCAGCCAGTCGGAAACCACGCGGACGCGCGATTGTACTGCGGCAGGCAGGCGCGCCAACAGGGTCTTTGCGACGGGTGTGTCAGTCCACAACGCTTGGGAGCCCACGGCCAGCACGGCCGCCAGTTGCAGCGCCAGATCCGATTCCTGCTGGGCCAGGCACAGCACGCGTTCGCGCGGCAGCAGCGAGTACGTATTGCGCTCGCCCGTGGGGCCCGGCAGCGTCACAGACAGGCCCGAGGCCGAAGCGGCGGCAAAGCGCCCGCATGCCTGCGCCACGTCCGGCAGGCTGGCCGTTGCCCAGGCCTGCAGGGCGGCCAGCGCGGTGTTTTCCGGCGCGGCCGGCGTGGCGCCGCCCATGTCGGACGTGCGCACGCCACGTACCACGGCGTCCTGCGGGCACACCGACAGCAGGCGATGCAGGTACAGCGGGCCGCCGGCCTTCGGCCCGGTGCCCGACAGGCCTTCGCCGCCAAACGGCTGCACGCCCACCACGGCGCCCACGATATTGCGGTTCACATACAGGTTGCCCACGTGCGCGCGGTCAACGATATGCGCGATGGTTTCGTCGATCCGCGTATGGATGCCCAGCGTCAGGCCATAGCCGGTGTCGTTGATCTGGCCGATCATCGTGTCCAGCGCGGCGCGCGGGTAGCGCACCACGTGCAGCACCGGGCCGAACACCTCGCGCTTCAGTTCCGCGATCGAATCGAGTTCGATCAGCGTCGGCGGCACGAACGTGCCGTTGCGGCAGGCGGCCGAACCGGCGTCGGCCTGGTGTACGCGGCGGCCCTTGGCGCGCATGGCCTCGATATGGCGCACGATATTGCCGCGCGCTTCCTCGTCGATCACCGGGCCCACGTCGGTCGACAGGCGATCGGGGTTGCCCAGCGTCAGTTCCCCCATCGCGCCCTTGAGCATTTCCAGGATGCGGTCGGCCACGTCTTCCTGCAGGCACAGCACACGCAGCGCCGAGCAACGCTGGCCGGCGGAATCGAACGCCGAGTTCACGACGTCGCCCACCACCTGTTCGGCCAGCGCCGACGAGTCGACGATCATCGCGTTCTGGCCGCCGGTTTCGGCAATCAGCGGGATCGGACGGCCCGCCGCGTCCAGGCGCCCTGCCACGTTACGCTGCAGCAGGCGCGCCACTTCGGTCGAACCGGTGAACATCACGCCCTTCACGCGGGCGTCGCCCACCAGCGCGGCGCCCACCGTTTCGCCACGGCCCGGCAGCAGTTGCACGGCGCCCGCCGGCACACCGGCATCGCGCAGCAGGCGCACGGCGGCGGCGGCGATCAGCGGCGTCTGTTCCGCCGGCTTGGCCAGCACCGGGTTGCCGGCGGCCAGGGCCGCGGCCACCTGGCCGGTGAAGATCGCCAGCGGGAAGTTCCACGGGCTGATGCAGACCACCGGGCCCAGCGGACGGTGCGTGTCGTTCGAGAACGTCTCGCGCACCTGCACCGCGTAGTAGCGGAGGAAGTCCACGGCTTCGCGCACTTCGGCGATGGCGTTCGAGAACGTCTTGCCGGCCTCGCGCATGATGATGCCCATCAGCGACTGCATCTGGGCTTCCATCAGGTCGGCGGCACGTTCCAGCGCGGCGGCACGCACTTCCGGCGGCGTCGCCTGCCAGATCGGCGCCGCATTGACGGCGGCTGTCAGCGCGGCTTCGATCTCGGCCGGCGTGGCTTCGCTCACGTGACCCACCACGTCGCGGTGGTCGGCCGGGTTCAGCACGGGCTCGGACTTCGCGCCGGCGCGGTCCACCTCGGCGCCCAGCAGCGGATCGGCGCGCAGCACCTCGCTGGCGCCCGCCAGCAGCGCCGACGACAGCGACGCCAGGCGATGCTCGTTCGACAGGTCGATCCCGGCCGAATTGGCGCGTGCCTTGCCGTACAACGCGCGCGGCTGTGGAATGCGCGGGTGCGGCAGGCCCAGCGTGCCTTCGGCCTTGTGCATCTGCTCGACCACGGCCACCGGGTCGGCCACCAGTTCGTCGAGCGGAATCGATTCGTCGGCGATACGGTTCACGAACGACGTGTTGGCGCCGTTTTCCAGCAGCCGGCGCACCAGGTACGCCAGCAGCGTCTCGTGCGTACCCACCGGGGCGTAGATGCGGCACGGCCGGCCGAACTTGCCGTCGGCCTTGGCGCCCACCACCTGGTCGTACAGCGGCTCTCCCATGCCATGCAGGCACTGGAACTCATACTGGCCGGGATAGTAGTTCTGCCCGGCGATCTGGTAGATGGCCGACAGCGTGTGCGCGTTGTGCGTGGCGAACTGCGGATAGATCGCGTCCGGCACCGACAGCAGCTTGCGCGCGCAGGCCACGTACGACACATCGGTATAGACCTTGCGCGTGTAGACCGGATAGCCCTCCAGGCCATCCACCTGGCCGCGCTTGATTTCGCTGTCCCAGTAGGCGCCCTTGACCAGACGGATCATCAGGCGATGGCGGCTGCGGCGGGCCAGGTCGATCAGGTAGTCGATCACGAACGGGCAACGCTTCTGGTAGCCCTGCACCACGAAGCCGATGCCGTTCCAGCCGGCCAGCTCGGGCTCGAAGCACAGGCGTTCGAGCAGGTCGAGCGAGATTTCCAGGCGGTCCGCTTCCTCGGCGTCGATGTTGATGCCGATGTCGTACTGGCGGGCCAGCATCGTCAGGCTCTTCAGGCGGCCGTACAGTTCGGTGATCACGCGCTCGTGCTGGGCGCGGCTGTAGCGCGGGTGCAGCGCCGACAGCTTGATCGAGATCCCCGGGCCTTCATAGATGCCCCGGCCGCGCGACGCCTGGCCGATGGCGTGGATGGCCTGCTCGTACGAGGCCAGGTACCGCTGGGCATCGGCCTCGGTCATGGCCGCTTCGCCAAGCATGTCGTACGAATAGCGGAAGCCTTCGGCTTCGTACTTGCGCGCGTTGGCCAGTGCCTCGGAGATGGTCTCGCCGGTCACGAACTGCTCGCCCATCAGCCGCATGGCCATGTCCACGCCCTTGCGGATCAGCGGCTCGCCGCCCTTGCCGATGATGCGCGTCAGCGCCTTCGACAGGCCGGCTTCGGTATGGGTGGCCACCAGGCGGCCGGTCAGCAGCAGGCCCCAGGTGGCCGCGTTGACGAACAGCGACGGGCTCTGGCCCAGGTGCGACTGCCAGTTGGCACCGCTGATCTTGTCGCGGATCAGCGCGTCGCGCGTGGCCTTGTCGGGAATACGCAGCAAGGCCTCGGCCAGGCACATCAGCGCCACGCCTTCCTGCGACGACAGCGAGAATTCCTGGATCAGGCCCTGCACCAGGCCTTCGCGGCCGGTGCCTACCTTCTGCTCGCGCAGCTTTTGCGCCAGCGCCTTGGCCATCTTGATGGCGGCGTCTGCCTGCGCCTGCGGCAGGCGGGCCTGCTCCAGCAGCACCGGCACGCATTCGGTTTCAGGCCTGCGGTAAGCCGAGGTAATGGCGGCGCGCAGCACCGACTGCGGCTGGATGCTCTGGGCGAATTCCAGAAACGGCTGAGGCATGGCGTCGCCCTGTGCGGTATCGGCGGCGTCGGCAGCCTCGCCATCGGCCAGCGCGGCCGAACCGGCCTCGTGGGGCAGATGGCCGCGCTCCACCTGTTCCAGATACGTGAAGATCGCCTGCTTGATCAGCCAGTGCGGGGTGCGGTCGATCGATTGGGCAACACGTTTCAGGCGTTCGCGCGATGCATCGTCAAGCTTGACGCCAAGGGTGGTGGTGGCCATGCGGGCAGTTCTCCAGCGGATCTTGGTAAGACGGTTGGCAGTCCTGGCGACACACGCGCACGCGTACTGGCCAGACTACGGGGCTGGCGCGATCTTACTCTCGGAGATTTACTAGGTGCAACCTAGTGCAACCACTTAGTTCCACCGCCACAAGAAGGTTGCACTGGCGCAACATTTTCCGCGGGGACGGCGGGCTTCAGATTCGCAATGGATCGATTTCCAACTGCCAGCGCACGCCCTTCACCCGCGCGCCGACTTCTTCAAAAGTTGACACCCACTCACTTACAAAGCGCTGCAGGACGGGGCGCGAGCCCGCTTCCACCAGCATCTGGGCGCGTTCCTTGTTGAACAGCCGGACCATCGACATCGGCACCGGGTCGTGCAGTTGCACCTCGGGTGCCATCGAACAGGTGTCGGCCTGTTCGCGCGCCGCCTGCAGGAACGCCAGGGCCCGCTCCAGCTGACCGTGTTCGGCGGTAATCAATACCTGGTAGGCAAACGGGGGCAACCCGGCCTGCCGCCGCTCGCGCAACTGGCTGGCCGCGAATCCATCATAGTCATGGCGCGCCAGCGCCTGCAATGCGGGGGCATCGGGGTAACGCGTCTGGATCATGACTTCGCCGCCCAGCCCTGCCCTGCCCGCCCGGCCAGACACCTGCATCAGCGACGCAAACAGATGCTCGGCCGCGCGAAAGTCGTGGCTGAACATCGCGGCATCCGGGTGGACGATACCGACCAGCGTCACGCGCTGGAAGTCATGCCCTTTGGCCACCATCTGCGTGCCCACCAGGATATCGACCTCGCCTGCATGCACCTCGTCGAACATCGCCTGGGCACTGCCCTTGCGGCGTGTGGAATCGGCGTCGATCCGGGCGATACGCGCCTGGGGAAAGCGCGCGGCCAGGGCTTCCTCGATCCGCTGCGTGCCGCGTCCGAGTGGCGCAATATCGACGTTGCCGCAGTCCAGACAATGGTGCGGCACCGGCGATTCCAGGCCGCAGTGGTGGCAACGCAGGCGCCGCTCGGGACGATGCAGCACCAGGTACGCGGAACAGCGCGGACAACCGGACAGCCAGCCACAACTGTCGCAAGCCAGCACGGGCGCATAGCCGCGCCGGTTCAGGAACAGCAGGCTTTGCTGGCCACGGTCCAGCCGCTGCTGGATGGCATCGAGCAGCGGCACCGACAGCCCTTCGTACAGCGCACGCTGCCGTTGCCGCTCGTGATTGAGGTCGATCAGCCGCACGGCTGGCAGCGCCGCATCGGCCTGGGCGCGCTCGCGCAACACCAGCTTGCGATACGCGCCCTGCTCCGCCCGGTACCAGGTCTCCATCGAAGGCGTGGCCGACCCCAGCACCACGGGGATGCCAAGCTGGTTGGCGCGCCACACGGCCAGGTCGCGCGCCGAGTACCGCAGGCCTTCCTGCTGCTTATAGGAAGTATCGTGCTCCTCATCGACCACGATCAGGCTCAGGTGCGGCATCGACGCCATCACCGCCATGCGGGTGCCCAGGACGATGCGTGCCTCGCCGCGATGGGCCGCCAGCCATTGCAGGCTGCGCTCCTGGTCGGCCAATCCGCTGTGCAGTACCGTCAGCGGCAGATGGGGAAAGCGTTCGGCGATGCGCGATTGCAGCTGCGGCGTGAGATTGATCTCAGGCACCAGCATCAGCACCTGGGCCGAGGGATCGGCTGCAAGCCGCTGGGCCATGGCATGGAGATAGACCTCGGTCTTGCCGCTTCCCGTTACGCCGTGCAGCAGAAAAGCCGCGTAGGCTTGCGCCGCCGCGATGGCGTCCACCGCCTGCTGCTGCTCGGCGTGCAGGGTGGGCGCCACGGATGGCGCGCGGGTCGTATCCGTTTCCAGCACGGGCCGGTCGGCATGCATGCATTCGACCCAGCCGGCCGCGGCCCATTCGTCCAGACGTGCCGGCGCCGCCGTGCACAGTTCGCGGGCGTCAGCCAGGCGCACCCAGTCCTGCGTATCGATCAGCGCATCGGCCAGCGCGCGGACGGTGCGCGCGCGCGCCGGGGCGGCCACGCGCAGCGTTTCGGCCTGGCCGGGGCGTACCCGGTACTGCGTGGTGCGTGCGCGCTGCCCCAGGCGGTCCCAGGTTTCGGACTCCCGGAGCGACGGCGGGAGCGCAGGCAGCATCACTTCACCGAGCCTGCGATGGTAGTAGCGTGCGGCGAAGCGGGCCAAGGCGATCCATTCGGCGCTCAACGGCGGCATCCAGTCGTTTCGTTGCACGATGGGGCGCAGCTTGTCTTCGGGCACGTCGGAATGATCCACACGCGCGACGGCCACACCGACCGCCTGGCGCCGGCCAAATGGCACCACCACGAGTTGGCCGGGCATCACGCCATCGTCGGCCAGATAGTCGAAGCAGTCGTCGGCCGGGGTATCCAGTGCGACACGGACGATGGGACTCAAGGTCGGCTGTGGGGCAGACGCCACGGACTCGGCGCCGGCAGCGGCTTCCGGCATACCCGGGGTCATGCGCAACCCCCTGCATGGTGCAGCCCGTTTGCGCTGATCTTGTGCATGCGCATGAGGTCAGGGAGGGAGACGAATGTCTGTGTGCGGCGCAACATCAACTTAAAGTAAAACTTCAAATGTGACCCTAAGTCGATGATCCACGGATGGTTTTCCATCCTCCCAATCGGCCCTGTGGATAACTTTGTTGAAAAGTCGCACCGACTACCCGGCAAGGCGCTTGGCACAAGGCTTTCATCGCCCTTGCAACCACCTTTGCAGAACATTCAAATCCTTATGAATCAAGGACTTGCAAAGACCCCCCAACTGAGTTAAGGGGTTACCCGCTCGTGCAGTGCCGCAAACCTATCGGTGTGCATAAGTCAAGCCTTGACAGCAAGCCCCTGGCACCTTTTTGGCGAAATATCGCTAAATAGTTTACTTGACAGGACGCGCGCTGCGCCTGCCACGGCACCGCGCGGCCGATACCCATCACATCGTTGCGTCGCGAGGTAACCGCCCGGTCAGGAGACAGGTGCAACCGTTGCGCCGCGTAGCTTGCGGCTGTGACTGTGCACTTCATCCACGAGCACCGAAACGTTTTCGGGCGGTGTGAACTGCGAAATGCCATGTCCCAGGTTGAACACATGGCCGTCGCTGCCGCCACCCGCCGCGTAGCTGTCGAGCACGCCGCGCACCTGTTCCCGGATTGCCGCTTCCGACGCAAACAGTACGGTGGGGTCGATGTTGCCCTGGAGGGCAACCTTGTCCGCCGTGCGACGGCGCGCCTGGGTCAGGTTGACCGTCCAGTCCAGGCCGATCGCATCGGGCTCGATCGCCGCGATCTGCTCCAGCCAGATGCCGCCGCCCTTCGTGAACACGATGACCGGAATCTGCTGGCCGTCGTGCTCGCGCTTCAGACCCTGCAGCACACGCCGCATATAGGCCAGCGAGAACGTCTGGTACATGCCGTCGGCGAGCGCGCCGCCCCAGGTATCGAACACCATCACGGCCTGTGCGCCGGCTTCGATCTGGGCGTTCAGGTAGGCGGAAACGGCTTGCGCGTTGATTTCGAGGATCCGATGCATCAGATCCGGCCGGCCGTACATCATGGCCTTGACGGTGCGGAAGTCGTCCGAACCGCCGCCCTCCACCATATAGCAGGCCAGGGTCCACGGGCTGCCCGAGAAGCCGATCAGCGGCACGCGCTGGGCGCCGTCCTGCACCAGGGCACGACGAATTTCGCTGACCGCGTCGAATACGTACTGCAGCGACGACATATCGGGCACGGCCAACTTGGCCACGTCGGCTTCGGTGCGCAGCGGATGGGCGAAGCGCGGGCCTTCCCCCTGGGCAAACGACAGGCCCAGACCCATGGCGTCGGGCACGGTCAGGATGTCCGAGAACAGGATCGCGGCATCGAGCGGATAACGATCCAGCGGCTGCAGCGTGACTTCCGTGGCATATGCCGGGTTCTTCGCCAGCCCCAGGAAGCTGCCGGCGCGAGCGCGCGTGGCGTTGTACTCGGGCAGATAGCGGCCCGCCTGACGCATCAGCCAGAGCGGCGTGTATTCGGTGGGTTGCCGGCGCAGCGCGCGCAGGAAGGTGTCGTTCTGCAGTACGGTCATGGTCATCCTCGTAAGACCGCCATTCTACGGGAACGCCGCCCCGAGCTGCCGCCCCCGAGGCTGACGGCCGTCATATCCGCGCCAGCTTCCGGCCCCGTCTGTCAGATTTCGTCGAAGGCGGCGACAAAGGCCTGGGCCGCGCGCCGCATCCATTCGCGCGCACGCGGGGCGTCGGGCTGGAGCCGGGCGAACCCGTGCGTCATGCCGCTGGCCTCGATCGTGACCACGGGCGCATCGTGGCGCACCAGGAAATCGGCGTACGCCAGGCCATCGTCGCGCAGCACATCGTTGGACGCCACGATGACCACGCTGGCCGGCGGCACATGGCGCGGCGGCGTGGCCATCAGGTGAATGCGCGGGTCCGCTTGCGCGGCGCCAAGCGCCAGGGCATCGGCGCCGATGTACTGGGTCCAGAACCATGCCATTTCATCGCGCGTCAGGCCGGGGCCATCGGCAAAGGCGCGGTAGCTTTCGGTGGTCAGCACGGGTGCGGCGACCGGGTAGATCAGCAACTGGGCGTTGACCACATGGCGGCCGGCAGCGTCGTTGAGATGGCGGGCCGCAACCGCGGCCAGGTGGCCTCCGGCGCTGTCCCCGGCAACGGCCAGGAACTCGGGCGCGAAGCCCAGGCGCTCGCGTGCATCGGCAAGCCACTGGACCGCTGCGATGGCATCGTCGCAAGGCTGGGGAAATGCCTGTTCCGGCGCCAGGCGATAGTCGACGCTGGCCACTGCGCAGCCCGTATCGGCGGCCAGCAATGCAGCCACCGTGTGGTGTGTGTCAGGCGAGCCGACGACCCAGCCACCCCCGTGAAAATAAACGATCAGGCGTGGGCGGTCGGCATCGATGGGCCGGAACAGCCGCACGGGCAGCACGGCGCCATCCACTGGCAGGCCGATCTCGGTGATTGCCAGCCCATCGGGGTCCGGCAGCTGCGAGCGTGCGGCCACATCCTCGAAACGCGCACGGCGCTCGACGGGGCTCTCGGCAACGGGTTGGCCGGCATACACTTCCGCCATCTGGCGGTAATAGGCTTGCAGCTGGGGGTCGATGGCCATGGTGAGGAATCTAGCGGAATCACGAACGTCCGCCAGTGTAGCGGCAGCGACGCACGTGCCGAGGGTCTCGTTGACAGCGTCTGAAGGTGCACTTGCAACCGTTTCGAATCGTAACGCTCCAAGCGCCAGCGAACACAATTTTCAAGGTTGCATTTCGGACACCCCACTAATGCGGGGAGTGTATTAAGCGCCGACCGAAAAAACGTAATGCATTCAGTACACTACGCTCACAATGTCTTAACATTTCTGGCTAAAGAAATTGCCAGCCGGTGTCGTGAAAACGCTTTCAAATAGGAATAAAAGTGTCCAAAACGCCGGATTTTTACCAGCCGGGCTTTCATCTTCTTGCAAAAGGATACATTTTGTTACTGCCATGCCCAGCAGTTTCCCCCACAATGCATTGACAGACCTGAGCTTGGTGTGAGGCACCCCCGCCGCTAAAGCCTTGAAAAATAAGGGGTGTGGAAGAAAGCCTGAGCAGTTCCCCGATTTATCCGGACCAGCCGAGCAACGTCGACTGATCCGGACACCAGGAAGACCTGTAGCGCGCGGCTTGAGGTTCCGATGATTGGAAACTCGCCGATGATGCGGACAAGACGTTCCGCTGCGCTTGTAAGTGAAACCTGGACCGAACCCGTTCCTTCGAATTGACCCCTCGAAGGGATTTTCCCGTCCGCGCGGAGCCTCCCCGGCCCGCGCGCTTTTTTTTTGTGGTCCAGGCAACGAAATATAGCGTCCGGAAGAAAAAAAGGCAGCCGATTGGCTGCCTTTTTCATTTGCCACGCCGAAAAAACAACAGCGTGGCGACTACAGTGCCTTGCTTACTTCTTACGACGCAGTCGGGCGATAGCAGCCAGTTGCGCTGCGGCCACGGCCAGCTCGCTTTGGGCGCGAGCCAGGTCGAGATCGCTGCTCTGGTTCTGCATCAGTTCCTCTGCGGCGCGCTTGGCTTCCTGCGCCTTGGCTTCGTCCAGGTCGCTGCCGCGGATGGCGGTGTCGGCCAGAACAGTCACGTGCTGAGGCTGCACTTCGAGAATACCGCCAGCGACAAACACGAATTCCTCGCTGCCGTCTTCCTTCTCGATGCGCACCGCACCCGGCTGGATGCGGGTGATCAGCGGCGTGTGGCCCGGCAGAATACCGAGCTCACCCGTCTCGCCCGGCAGCGCCACGAACTTCGCCTGACCGGAGAAGATCGACGATTCCGCGCTGACGACGTCTACAAGAATGGTTGCCATATAAGATCCTTTCTCCAGAAAGCGTTGGCTTCCCGCAAATCAGGAAGCACGATCTTCGCCTTCGCGCCGGCCGCGGCCGCGTGCCGGAGCACGGCAGCCACGCCTGGCGCCAAGACGAAAGACGCCGCTTACTGAAGCTTCTTGGCCTTCTCGAAGGCTTCGTCGATCGAACCGACCATGTAGAAGGCCTGTTCCGGCAGGTGATCGCACTCGCCATCCACCAGCATCTTGAAACCACGGATGGTTTCCTTCAGCGGCACGTACTTGCCCGGCGAACCCGTGAACACTTCGGCCACGTGGAACGGCTGCGACAGGAAACGCTGGATCTTACGAGCGCGCGACACGGCCAGCTTGTCTTCCGGCGACAGTTCGTCCATGCCCAGAATCGCGATGATGTCTCGCAGTTCCTTGTAACGCTGCAGGGTCTGCTGGACGCGGCGGGCCACTTCGTAGTGCTCCGTACCCACGACTTGCGGGTCCAGCTGGCGCGAGGTCGAGTCGAGCGGGTCGACGGCGGGGTAGATACCCAGCGCGGCGATGTCACGCGACAGCACGACGGTCGAGTCCAGGTGCAGGAAGGTCGTAGCCGGCGACGGGTCGGTCAAATCATCGGCAGGCACGTACACCGCCTGGATCGACGTGATCGAGCCAGTCTTGGTCGACGTGATACGTTCCTGCAGCTTGCCCATTTCTTCAGCCAGCGTCGGCTGATAGCCCACGGCGGAAGGCATACGGCCCAGCAGTGCCGACACTTCCGTACCGGCCAGCGTGTAGCGGTAGATGTTGTCGACGAAGAACAGGATGTCGCGGCCTTCGTCGCGGAAACGCTCGGCCATCGTCAGGCCGGTCAGCGCCACGCGCAGACGGTTGCCCGGCGGCTCGTTCATCTGGCCGAACACCATGGCCACCTTGTCGAGCACGTTCGAGTCCTTCATTTCGTGGTAGAAGTCGTTCCCTTCACGGGTACGCTCGCCCACGCCGGCAAACACCGACAGACCGCTGTGCTGCTTGGCGATGTTGTTGATGAGCTCCATCATGTTCACGGTCTTGCCGACGCCGGCGCCACCGAACAGGCCCACCTTGCCGCCCTTTGCGAACGGGCACACCAGGTCGATCACCTTGATGCCGGTTTCCAGCAGGTCAACCGACGGCGACAGTTCGTCGAACTTCGGTGCCTTCTGGTGAATCGCGCGCTTTTCATCAGCGGCGATCGGGCCGGCTTCGTCGATCGGGCGACCCAGCACGTCCATGATGCGGCCCAGCGTACCGTGGCCAACCGGCACGGAGATGGGGGCGCCGGTGCTCTTCACCGACATGCCACGGCGCAGGCCGTCCGACGAGCCCAGGGCGATGGTACGCACCACGCCGTCACCGAGCTGCTGCTGCACTTCGAAGGTCAGACCCTTCTCGGCGAACGACTTGTCGTTGCCCTCTTCGAGCACGAGTGCGTCGTACACCTTCGGCATTGCGTCGCGCGGGAACTCGATGTCCACCACGGCGCCAATGCACTGCACAATATTTCCGATACTCATTTCGTATCTCCGATAGCTTGAATTCTTGACGCCTTAGACCGCAGCTGCGCCGCTGACGATTTCCGACAGTTCCTTCGTGATCGCGGCCTGGCGGGTCTTGTTGTAGACCAGCTGCAGTTCGCCAATCACGTTCTTGGCGTTGTCGGAAGCCGCCTTCATGGCCACCATGCGCGCGGATTGCTCCGACGCCATGTTTTCGGCCACGGCCTGGTACACCAGCGCCTCGACGTAGCGGACGAGCAGCTCTTCCACAACCGTCTGGGCGTCGGGCTCGTAGATGTAATCCCACGAGTAGGCGCGCTTTTCATCTTCGGTCTGGCTCAGCTTGTCTGCGGCCAGCGGCAGCAGTTGCTCGACCATCGGCTCCTGCTTCATCGTGTTGATGAACCGGGTATAAGCCAGGTACACCGCGTCGACTTCGCCGTTGGTAAAGGCATCCAGCTGGACCTTGATCGCGCCGATCAGCTTTTCCAGATGCGGGGTGTCACCGAGATGCACCACGTTCGAGACCACCTTGGCGCCGATGCGACCGAGGAACTGCATGCCCTTGGTACCGATGGCGGTCGCTTGCACGTCCACGCCGCGGTTCTGCAGGGTCTTCAGTTCATTGGTCACGGCTCGCAGCACGTTCGTATTCATGCCGCCGCACAGGCCCTTGTCGGTCGTCACCACGATCATGCCGACGCGCTTGACATCGCGCGACACCATGAAGGGGTGCTTGAACTCGGGGTTGGCGGTGGCCAGGTGCGCTGCGATATTGCGCACTTTTTCAGCATACGGACGGGCATTGCGCATCCGTTCCTGCGCCTTGCGCATCTTGGATGCGGCGACCATTTCCATCGCCTTGGTGATCTTTCGCGTGTTCTGCACGCTCTTGATCTTGGTTCGAATCTCTTTCGTTCCGGCCATATCTTTCCTCTCCATTCGTGCCGCGCCGCATGCCTTGCGGCAGCCACGGCGCGGTCCGTGGAATCACGCGGTTAGAACGCGGCGGACTTCCTGAAATCCTCGATCGCGGCACGCAGGGCGGCTTCGTCGTCCTTCGACAGATCCTTGGTATCTTCGATGCGGTTGACGAGGTCGGCGAACTTGGTCTTCAGATGATCGTGCAGGCCCTTTTCAAACGGCAGGATGTCCTTCACGTCGACGTTGTCGAGGAAGCCATTGTTCGCGGCATACAGCGACGCGGCCAGTTGCCACACCTGCAGCGGCTGGTACTGCGGCTGCTTCAGCAGTTCCGTCACGCGGCGGCCGCGCTCCAGCTGCTTGCGGGTGGCATCGTCCAGGTCCGAGGCAAACTGCGCGAACGCAGCCAGTTCACGGTACTGGGCCAGGTCGGTACGGATACCGCCGGACAGCTTCTTGATGACCTTCGTCTGGGCAGCACCACCGACGCGCGACACCGAAATACCGGCGTTGATAGCGGGGCGGATACCGGCGTTGAACAGGTCGGTTTCCAGGAAGATCTGACCGTCGGTGATCGAGATCACGTTGGTCGGCACGAAAGCGGACACGTCGCCGGCCTGCGTTTCGATCACGGGCAGCGCGGTCAGCGAACCGGTCTTGCCGGTGACGGCGCCGTTCGTGAACTTGGCCACGTAGTCTTCGTTCACGCGGGCTGCACGCTCCAGCAGACGCGAGTGCAGGTAGAACACGTCACCCGGGTAGGCTTCACGGCCCGGCGGGCGGCGCAGCAGCAGCGACACCTGGCGGTAGGCCCAGGCTTGCTTGGTCAGGTCGTCATAAACGATCAGCGCGTCTTCGCCGCGGTCGCGGAAGTACTCGCCCATCGTGCAGCCGGCGTAGGCAGCCAGGTACTGCATGGCGGCCGAGTCCGAAGCCGATGCGGCCACGACGATCGTGTATTCCATGGCGCCGTGCTCTTCGAGCTTGCGCACCACGTTCGAGATCGTCGAAGCCTTCTGGCCGATTGCCACGTACACGCAGAAGACGCCCTTGCCCTTCTGGTTGATGATGGCGTCGACGGCCACGGCGGTCTTGCCGGTCTGGCGGTCGCCAATGATCAGCTCGCGCTGGCCACGGCCGATCGGCACCATTGCGTCGATCGACTTCAGGCCGGTCTGGACCGGCTGGCTCACCGACTGACGTGCGATCACGCCCGGTGCCACCTTCTCGATCACGTCCGTTTCCTTGGCGTTGATCGGGCCCTTGCCGTCGATCGGCTGACCCAGCGTGTTGACCACGCGGCCCAGCAGTTCCTTGCCAACCGGCACTTCCAGAATGCGGCCGGTGCACTTGACCGTATCGCCTTCCGAAATGTGTTCGTAATCGCCCAGCACCACGGCACCCACCGAGTCACGCTCGAGGTTCAGTGCCAGGCCAAACGTGTTACCCGGGAATTCCAGCATCTCGCCCTGCATCACGCCGGACAGGCCATGCACGCGGCAGATACCATCGGTCACGGAAATCACCGTGCCGGTGTTGCGCACTTCAGCGTCGGCGCCAAGACCCGAGATGCGGGACTTGATCAGCTCGCTGATTTCTGAGGGGTTCAGTTGCATCACAATGCTCCTAATTCTTCAATCCGTCGGCCGTTGCGGTCAGGCGGTCAGCGTGGCTTGCATGGCAGCCAGGCGCGCGCGCACGGAGGTGTCGAGCACTTCGTCGCCGACCTTGACGCTCACGCCGCCAATCAGCGACGGGTCCACCGCCACCTTTGCGTACAGCTTGCGACCGAACTTGCGTTCGAGTGCGGCGACCAGTTCCTTCGTCTGCGAATCGTCCAGCGGGAATGCGCTGGTGATCTCGACGTCGGACGAACCCTCGCGGGCATTCTTGAGCGCATGGAACTGTTCGGCGACTTCCGGCAGCACCGTCAGGCGGTTGTTCTCCACCAGCAGGTTGACGAAGCGACGGGCTTCATCGTTCACCGGGCTCTTCAGCACCGAAAGGAACAGTTCCTGGAGCTTTTCGCCCGGGACGTTCGGATCGGTGGCGAGCGCCTGCATGTCGGGGTTGGCGGCAACCTGCCCCATCTCCGACACCAGTTCAGACCATGCACCCAGGTTGCCTGCACCGGCTTCGCTCGCGACGCGGAACAGCGCCTCAGCGTAGGGACGGGCAATGGTTGCGGTTTCAGCCATGATTAGAGCTCAGCCTTGAGTTGATTGAGCAGGTCTGCATGCACCTGCGCGTTCACTTCACGCTTGAGGATCTGCTCTGCACCCTTCACGGCAAGCACGGCGACCTGGTCGCGCAGCGTTTCGCGGGCGCGGGTCACTTGCTGCTCTGCCTCGGCCTTGGCCTGGGCGATGATGCGTGCGGCTTCTGCCTGGGCGTTCTGCTTGATCTCGTCAGCGGCGGCCTGGGCGCGCTTTTCAGCGTCGGCCACGCGTTGTGCGCCTTCGGTGCGGGCTTCGGCCATGGCCTGGTCCACACGCTTGTTGGCGAGTTCAAGCTCCGCCTTGCCCTTTTCGGCAGCGGCGAGGCCATCGGCGATCTTCTTTGCGCGTTCGTCGAGCGCCTTCACCAGCGGCGGCCAAATGAATTTGGCAACAACCCACCACAGGATGAAGAACACGACCATCTGCGCAAAAAACGTTGCGTTCAGATTCATGGTGTGTTCCTTTCGGTAATCAAACTACAGATAAATGCACAAGGGCGGCCAGGCCATCGGACTGAGGCCTACGCCGCCCGTCAGCATCATGCAGACCGAAAAGACTTACTGAATGACCGACAGCAGCGGGTTGGCGAAGGCGAACAGCATTGCAACACCCACACCGATCAGGAATGCAGCGTCGATCAGGCCAGCCAGCAGGAACATCTTGGTCTGCAGCGGGTTCATCAGCTCGGGCTGACGTGCGCAGGCTTCGATGTACTTGCCACCCATCAGGGCGATACCCAGGCAGGCGCCGATAGCGCCCAGACCGATGATGATGCCGATACCGATTGCGGTCAGACCCTGGATGTTGGCGAGATATGCTTGCATGATGACTCCTTTAATTTAGAGAGACTTAGAACCAAAAAACCAAAAAACGAAGAACCGGAAAATCAGTGGTGATCGTGAGCCTGGCCGATGTACACCAGCGTCAGCATCATGAAAATGAATGCCTGGAGCAGCACGATCAGAATGTGGAAGATGGCCCATACGGTGCCGGCAACCACGTGCCCGATGAAGCCCAGTGCCGACAGGTCGGCGCTGAACGTCCAGATGGAGCCCAGCAGCGCGATCAGCAGGAACACCAGTTCGCCGGCGTACATGTTGCCGAACAACCGCATGCCCAGCGACACGGCCTTGGCCAGGAATTCAATGATGTTCAGGATCAGGTTGAACGGGGCCAGGTACCACTTGGCGCCGAACGGGGCCGAGAACAGCTCGTGCATGAAGCCGCCCGCGCCCTTGATCTTGAAGCTGTAGTAGATCATCAGCACCAGAACCGAGCACGACATGCCCAGCGTGCCGTTCAGGTCGGCAGTGGCCACCGCGCGGTGGTGCGGAAGGTGGATGTGGAAGATGCCCAGCACGTTGTTCAGGCCGGTGACCCAGTCCACGGGGATCAGGTCGATCGCATTCATCATGGTGATCCAGCAGAACACCATCAGCGCCAGCGGAGCGATCCACGAGCGGTCGCCGTGGATGATGCCCTTGGCCTGGTCGTCGACCATCTCGACGATCATTTCGACGAAGGCCTGGAAGCGGCCCGGCACGCCGGCCGTGACGCGGCGCGCGGCCATGTACAGGAACAGCACGGCGATGGCGCCGCACAGCACCGACCAGAACACGGTGTCGTAGTTGAGGACACTGAAATCGACGACGGAATGCTGCTTGCCGCCGACCGAATTAAAGTTCTGCAGGTGTTCGGCGATATAGCCTGAGGGTGTGAGCGTGTGCCCAGCGCCTTGAGTAGCTTCAGCTGACATGTCGAAACGATCGGTATATTGCGAAATCTTTGTTTCCGGCAACCGCTTTGGCGGCCGCCCGGCATGCGTCTTGCTTCGGCCTTCGGTCACATGACCGGTCACCGCCTGGGCAAGCCCGCGCTATTGTTCTGGGCAAAACCTTACTCACGCAGCACTTCACGGTTGTGACGCCCTGCGCGTAAAACCACTTGATATTCCGGATGGGTGCCTCATCTGAGACCGAATCCCACGCCGTGGCCCTGCATCATGCATTGCCAAGGGCGACGGGATTCGCGTATCTCCGCTTAGCGGATCGCGAGCGCCACCCAATAAGTCTTGAGCGCCAACAGGAACGTGACCAGCATCGGCACCCAGCGCAGATCCCGGTACAGCACGATCACCAGCACCAGCAGTGCCATCGTGCCGAAGACCTTGATCGCCTCGCCGGCCACCAGGCCGCCGACCGACGGCTGCTTGCGCGACATATACAGACGCAGCGCAAAGAAGCCGCTGGGCACGAAACACGCCATGCCGCCGAAGAAGGCCGACCAGCCCGACGGTGCATGCTCATGCGCGAACACCGCCCAGGCAACCGCGGACAACAGCGTCACGACGACCTGCGCCAGCACGACCTTGCCCGGTGTCATGCGCGACGGACGCAACGCGCGCTCGCCAAGCAGCTTCACCGCTTCGGCACGCGACAGCGGATCGACAGCTTCCTCTTCGCGCGCGGCGCTATCATCCCAGTCATCGCGCCAGCCATCGTCTCGATGATTGTCGCGGGATGCCGTACCGGCTTGCGATTTTTCCTGCTGACGGTCTCGTACCACCACCTGCCTAGCCTCGTTCCAGGCCGGAACTTTTTGGGTCCGGCCAGAATTCAAACCGCACGATTCTATTAGCAATCGCCGACACGCGTCAATCTGCTTTCAGTTAGCTTGCAGGGAATTTCGCACAACGGTTGCTATCACGCGTTCATGATGGATGGTGCGAAATTGCGTGCCAATGATGCGTAACGTAATTGGATTGCGCGCGCCAATGCGCGCATGATGGCTGTTCGGCCATCGTTGGCAGCCGTTAGGGCGTGCATTCCGAAAGGTCATCGCCTGGGGGCCGTGCGGTTATCGCGCAGATTCATGCCGCGACACGGTGCATGGGCGGCGGGCTGTCGCGCGATGCCGACAGCCCGGCAATTTCATCGGTAAAACGATTGCCGTAACCCCGGTAAACGTATACGGCGCCCGTCTCCGATGGCGTCGGCCGGTATCAGGCGCTGGCCGCCGGTTCGCGCAGGCGGACCAACACGCCATCGAGCGCGTCGTTGCTGGTGAAGTGGATGGTCAACTGTCCCTTGCCGCGTGCGCCGAGCTTGATCTGCACCGCCAGCCCGAGCGTGTCAGACAGCTCCTCTTCGAGCCGCGCCACATCGCGTGTACCGTTGCCCTGCTTCTGCTTGAGCGACTTCAGGTCGAACGGCTTCAGCGTCGAGGCGACGAGCTTCTCGGTTTCGCGTACCGACAGCCGCTTGTTCACGATCTGGTTGGCCAGCGTGATCTGGTTGGCCCCGTCCACGGCCAGCAGCGCGCGCGCGTGGCCCATGTCGAGATCGCCGGCCATCAGCATGGTCTGCACCGGCGACGCCAGGTTCAGCAGACGCAGCAGGTTCGAAACCGCGCTGCGCGAGCGGCCCACCGACTCCGCGGCCTGTTCGTGCGTGAAACTGAATTCGCGGATCAGGCGCATGATGCCCTGCGCCTCTTCCAGCGGGTTGAGGTCTTCGCGCTGGATGTTCTCGATCAGCGCCATCGCGGCGGCCGCCTGGTCGGGCACGTCCTTGACCAGCACCGGCACCTTGTCGAGCCCGGCCAGCTTCGACGCGCGGAAGCGGCGTTCGCCGGCGATGATCTCGTACCGGTCGGGTTCGGCCACGCGGCGCACCAGGATCGGCTGCATCAGGCCCTGCGCGCGGATGCTTGCCGCCAGCTCCTGCAGCGCGCCTTCGTCCATGCGGGTGCGCGGCTGGTACTTGCCCGGCTGGAGCTGATTGACGCCCAGTACCGACGGCGCGCCTTCCTGCTTCGCGGTTTCGACAATCTCGGCGGGCCCGCCGAGCAGTGCTTCCAGTCCCCGGCCCAGACCCTTCTTTTTAGCGGTCACCATGCTCGCCACCCTTCCCTGTCTGTCTGTTCGTGCCGCTCAACCGAGCTGGCGTACGCGCGCAATCATCTCCGCGCCGAAATCGAGATACGCTTTGGCGCCCTTCGAGGACGCATCGAATGCCACGCCCGGCATGCCATATGACGGCGCCTCGGCCAGCCGCACATTGCGCGGAATCACGGTCTTGAATACCTTTTCCGCGAAGTGGGCCTCCAGCTGCGCCGACACCTGCTGCTGCAGCGTCACGCGCGGGTCGAACATCACCCGCAGCAGGCCGATCACCTTGAGTTCGCGATTCAGGTTGGCATGCACCTGCTTGATCGTGTTGACCAGATCGGACAACCCCTCCAGCGCGAAATATTCGCACTGCATCGGCACGATCACGCCATGCGCGGCACACAGGCCGTTCAACGTCAGCAGCGACAGCGACGGCGGACAGTCGATCAGCACGAAGTCATACTGGTCGTCCACTTCGGCCAGCGCCTGCTTGAGGCGTCGCTCGCGCTGGTCCAGCTCCACCAGCTCCACTTCGGCACCGGCCAGTTCGCGGTTGGCCGGCAGCACGTCGTAGCGGCCCGACTCGGACCGACGGGTTGCCTGCGGCACCGATGCCAGGCCGACTAGCACCTGGTACACACTGTGTTCCAGCGACTGCTTGTCGATACCGGAGCCCATCGAGGCATTGCCCTGGGGGTCCAGGTCGACCAGCAGCACGCGCTGCTCCTGCGCGGCCAGACCGGCGGCCAGATTCACCGTAGTGGTGGTCTTGCCGACGCCGCCCTTCTGGTTTGCGATCACAAATACCTTGGCCATATGCGCTTGCAGCTCCCTGTGCGTGTCTTCGTATTCATGCGACGAATAACACTTACCAAATTCTAAAACAGCGAATTCAACGCCGCGATAGCACTACGAGATGCCGTTCCGCATCGAGTTCTGGAACGACCAGTTTCGGCACCGCTTCCACCTGCCATGTCTGCATCAGGCCGGCGGCTTCCATCCGGTCGATCTCGGCCTGGGGATAAACCCCTTTCATGGCGAGCAGCTTGCCGCCTGGGGCCACCAAGTGGCCGGACAGGTTCACAAAGTCCGTCAGCTCGGCAAACGCGCGCGACGTAATGACGGCATAGCCATCGGCATCCTCGATCTTCTCGACCGGGCCCCAGTGCGCCGCGGCATTGGTCAGGTGCAGT
The DNA here is from genome assembly GCF_057798875.1 of Cupriavidus sp. 94F1. Classification (NCBI taxonomy): domain Bacteria; kingdom Pseudomonadati; phylum Pseudomonadota; class Betaproteobacteria; order Burkholderiales; family Burkholderiaceae; genus Cupriavidus; species Cupriavidus sp. 94F1. The sequence goes on along the minus strand of NZ_JBYOJT010000003.1, from coordinate 541,477 downwards.
TGCGCGCGGCACTGCGTCAGGAATGCGGTCTTCTTCTGAACGATATCGACCATCAGCACCGACACATCGGGGCAGGTAATGGCCAGCGGCATGCCAGGCATGCCGCCACCCGAGCCCACGTCGAGCACCCTGCCCCGCGCAGCATCGGGTACGGCCGCGCTGCGCGCGGCCTCGGCCAGCGCAGGCACCGCTGCCAGCGAATCGAGCAAGTGGTGGGTCAGCATCTCGTCGGGATGACGGATGGCGGTGAGGTTGTAGACGCTGTTCCACTTGCGGAGCAGGGTCAGGTATGCGAACAGCGTCTCGATCTGGGCGGGCGCCAGTGCGAGGCCGATGGCGCCAAGCCCGGCTTCCAGGCGCTGACGCTGGGCGGCCTCGTCGATCACGGTGTATCGGAAGCCTCCCACTCAGGCAGCCTCCTGACCGTTGCCGGCCTTCCCGTTCGTCTGCCCCGTACGGCCCATGCCCTTCTTCTTCAGATGGACCAGCAGCAGCGAGATCGCCGCCGGCGTGACGCCCGAGATCCGCGATGCCTGGCCCAGCGTTTCGGGACGGTGTTGATTCAGCTTCTGGCTGACCTCGAAACCCAGGCCGCGAACTTCGGTGTAGTCGAAATCGAGGGGCAGCTTGGTCGCCTCGTTGGCGCCCAGCTTGTCCACCTCGGCCGCCTGGCGAGCGATGTAGCCGTGGTATTTGATGCCGATCTCGATTTGCTCGCGGATCTGCTCGGCCAGCATGGCATCGTCGGCAAGCGGCGCTTCCGGCGCGTAGCGGCCGTCCTGCAAGGCAACCAGTGCCTCGTAACGGACTTCCGGACGACGCAGCAGATCGGCCAGCGAGTATTCGCGCTCGATCGCCTTGCCGAGCAGCGGTACGGCGTCAGCTTCGGGCAGCAGCGTCGGATTGACCCACGTGGACTTCAATCGCTCTGTTTCACGTGAAACAGCGTCACGCTTGCGGTTGAATGCATCCCAACGTACATCGTCCACGACGCCCAGTTCGCGGCCGACTTCGGTCAGGCGCATGTCGGCGTTGTCCTCGCGCAGGCTCAGGCGGAATTCGGCGCGGCTTGTGAACATCCGGTACGGCTCGGTCACGCCACGCGTGATCAGGTCGTCGACGAGCACCCCCAGGTAGGCCTGGTCCCGGCGCGGTGTCCAGGCATCGCGCTCGCGCACGAAGCATCCCGCATTGATACCGGCCAGCAGGCCTTGTGCTGCAGCCTCTTCATAGCCGGTCGTGCCGTTGATCTGGCCGGCGAAGAACAGCCCCTGGATGGCCTTGCTCTCCAGCGATGCCTTGAGGCCGCGCGGGTCGAAGTAGTCGTACTCGATGGCATAGCCCGGGCGCAGGATATGCGCGTTCTCCATACCCCGGATCGAATGCACGAGGTCCAGCTGCACGTCGAATGGCAGGCTGGTGGAGATACCGTTCGGGTAGAACTCGTTGGTGGTCAACCCTTCCGGTTCAAGGAAAATCTGATGGCTTTCCTTGCCCGAGAAGCGGTGAATCTTGTCCTCGATGCTGGGGCAGTAGCGCGGCCCTACTCCTTCGATGACGCCGGTGTACATCGGCGAGCGATCGAGACCCCCGCGAATAATGTCGTGGGTGCGGCTGTTGGTGTGGGTAATCCAGCACGGCAGCTGCTGGGGATGCTGCTCCGGGCGCCCCAGGAATGAGAAGACCGGCACCGGGTCCAGATCGCCGGGCTGCTCTTCCATGACGGAAAAATCGATGGTCCGACCATCGATGCGCGGCGGCGTCCCGGTCTTCAGCCGTCCCTGCGGCAGCTTCAATTCCTTCAGACGTGCCGATAGCGACACGGCGGCGGGGTCGCCCGCACGACCGCCGGTGTAGTTGTCCAGGCCCACGTGGATCTTGCCGTCGAGGAACGTCCCCGCCGTCAGCACCACGGCCCGCGCCCGGAAGTCGATGCCCGCCTGGGTACGCGCCCCCACTACCCGATCGCCCTCCACCATCAGGTCATCGACGGCCTGCTGGAACAGCATCAGGTTGGGTTGATTCTCCAGGCGCGTGCGGATCGCCTTGCGGTACAGCACCCGGTCGGCCTGGGCTCGCGTGGCGCGCACGGCCGGGCCCTTGCTGGAGTTGAGGATGCGGAACTGGATACCGGCCTCGTCCGTGGCGGCGGCCATCGCACCGCCCATGGCGTCCACTTCCTTGACCAGGTGTCCCTTGCCGATGCCGCCGATCGACGGATTGCAGCTCATCTGGCCCAACGTCTCGATGTTGTGAGAGAGCAGCAGTGTCTGGCAGCCCATGCGCGCCGCGGCGAGGGCAGCTTCGGTGCCGGCGTGACCACCGCCGACGACAATGACGTCGAATTCTTTCGGGTAAAGCATGGGACACCTCCTCCGGGAGGCTAGGCGGAAAATTCGGGATGTCGAATTATAGCGGCATTCGTTTGACGGACTCTGCCCTCGGCGATGTTTCACGTGAAACATGGCGCCGAAGATACCCAGGGAACGCGCGGGTGTGTTCCATGTGAAACACCCGGCCGCTCTGTGGGCAACGCTGGACAAAAAAGAAAAGGCCCCGCTTGCACGGGGCCCTTTCCTATCGACTGTGTTTCACGTGAAACATCGTCAGATCCGGCTGCGGATATACATCGCGATGCGCTCCGCCAGCGATGCCAGATCGCGCTGCAAGATCGCGAATCCTTCGTTCGGCGCCTTGGTCGCCTCGTCCATATACAGCGGGCGACGGATCTCGATCTGCAGGCTGTTGCGCCGCTCGGCCGGGCGACCGATTTGCGCGATCAGTTGCACCCCCTTGTAAGGGTCGTTGCGCGCCACCGTGTAGCCCATGGACTTCAGCTCCCGCTCCACCAGATCGACGATGCCGGGCTCGCAGGTCGTACCATCGCGGTCGCCCAGCACAAAGTCCGCCAACGGATGCGGGCTATCGATCTTGAGCCGCTCGTAGGCGTTGTTCGGCATCGAATGCAGGTTCAGATGCCAGAGTGCGCCGAATTGCCGATACGCGGTCTCCACTGCCTCGGCCAGTGCGCCGTGGTACGGGCGGTAGTAGCGTGCGATCCGGTTCTGTACCTCTGCCACCGACAGCTGGCGGTCGTAGATCGGCGTGGCCGCGTCGAGCTTCCGCCAGATCAGGCCATAGCCCAGGCGCGTCTTCTCGCCCGGCGACAGCGGCGTGGGCCACGGCGCATCCAGCAGTTCCGGGTCCAGGTCCTCCAGCATGCGGTTGGGATCGATATAGACGCGCGGGAAGGTGGCGCCGATCAGCGTGCCGCCGACTTTGGGTATGGCCGACCACAGCGTATCGATATGGGTATCCTCGCCGCCACGCAGCCGCGCCAGGGGCACGGCAGCCTGGAAATCGGCCGGATAGTAGACGCCGCTGTGCGGCGAATCACAGACCAGCGGCAGTGGCAGCCCTTCCGGCAAGGCCAGCGTATAGGGGCCGCCCGGCGCATCGCCCTGTACCGCGCGGTACGGTGTATCGAACGTCGTCATGGCTCAGTCCAGCTTGATGTTGGCAGCCTTGGCCACGCGGGCGTAGCGCGCCATGGCCTGCTGAATCTGGGCCTTGAACTGGTCCGGCGTGGTCGGCACCAGCGTGCCGCCCGATTCCTCGATCTTGCGCTTGAACTCGGGGTTCAGCATCGCCTTGTGGATGGCGGCATTGAGCTTGTCGATGATGGGCTGGGGCGTACCCGCCGGGGCGACGATGCCGAACCAGCCACCGTCACCCATATCCTTATAGCCAAGCTCGCCGTACGTCGGCACGTTCGGCAGTTGCGGGGACCGCTGCGCCCCCAGCAGGGCCAGTGCGCGCAGCCGGCCCGCCTTCACGTGCGGCAACGTAGTCGACAGGTTGTCGGTAATCGCATTCACCTGCCCTGCCAGCGCATCGTTCAGCGCCAGGCCGGCCCCCTTGTACGGCACGTGCAGCAGATCGATCTTGGCCAGCATCATGAAATTCTCGATGTTGGCGTGCCCGAGCGAGCCGGCGCCGGGCGACGCGAAGGTGTACTTGCCCGGGTTGGCCTTCGCCAGCGCAACAAACTCCTGCATGGTCTTGGCCGGTACGCTTGGATGCACGGCAAAGACACTGGGAACGGCCGCTACGTTGGTGACGGGCGCAAAGTCCTTGATCGGGTCGTACCCCAGCTTCGGGTATACCGCCGGGTTGGACCCATGGGTGCTGACCGTGGCCATGCCGATCGTGTACCCGTCCGGCGCCGAACGGGCCACCTGTTCCATGCCGATCGAGCCGCCTGCCCCACCCTTGTTATCCACCACGATCGTCTGGCCCAGCTCGCGGCCAGCGTACTCGGCAACCAGGCGCGCCGACAGGTCGGTGGTGCCACCTGCGGCGAACGGCACGACCAGACGGATCGGCTTGTTCGGGTAGTTCGATTGTGCTGCCACCGGCATCGCCATACCGCCAAAAGCGGCGCCGATGGCTGTGGACAACATTGTGGAAAACATCAGGCGGCGGCGCATGGCGCGGACAGGCAGGGCTCGATTCATGGTGTGAAACTCCTCGTTTTATCGTTCTCGAATCCGGGGACCGAGCTGGGGAGTTTCGGCAGTTTACCGGCCCTGCACAAACGACTATATTGCACGCTTCCATTACCAAAGCTCATGCTCACGTCGTCATGCGTATACGCTCACCTTCGATGTCCGAGCTACATGCATTCGTGACGGCTGCCAGGCTGGGCAGCTTCACCCGTGCCGCGGAAACGCTGTGCGTCACGCAAGGCGCCATCAGTCGCGCCATCTCCCGGTTGGAATCGCATTTCGGCCAGCCGCTGATCCATCGCAACGCCCACAAGCTCACGCTGACTGACGCGGGGCGCCAATACTTGGACGCCATCTCGGCCCCGCTGGCCGCGATCGAAACCGCCAGTGGGGCGATGCTGGGGGAAGATCGCCAGCATCACCTGACGCTGTCCGCGGTACCCACACTGGCCAGCGTATGGCTGGTCCCTCGCCTGCCTGACTTCCACCGCAAGCATCCCGATATCCGGCTCGACTTCGTGCCCTACCGACGTGACGAAGACTTCACCGGCGCAAAGCCCGATGCGGCGATCCTGACCGGAGAAGCCAGCCACTGGCCCAACCTGCAGGTCGACTATGTGATCGGACGCGAAATGGTGCCGGTCTGCCACCCCGCCCGGGCCCATGCGCGGCAGGCTGCCAATCTGTGGAAAACTCCGTCGGACCTGATGGGCGAACCACTGCTTTTCCACACAACTGCCCCCAGGAACTGGGAGAACTGGCTGCGTGCCACGGGCGTACCCAACGCTGCGCCCGCGCTTGCCCGTGGTTTTGATCAGGTGTCGATCCTGCTGGAGGCCGTGAAGGCAGACATGGGGGTGGCCGTTTTGCAGCGATGCCTTGTCAGGGATGCGTTGCAGGCCGGTCAGGTGGTAGCGCCGTTCGATCTGCCGGTCACGTTGAACCGGGGGTATTTCCTCTGCGCGCCACGTGAAAAAAGCGACCATCGGGCCCTGGCGGTCTTCCGCGAATGGCTGCTTTCGGCGGCCGCGGCCGATATCGTCGAACTGGTCCGCCAGTAGTTATCCACACTGTGGATAGTTTTGTGAACAACATCGGCTGCGTGAATAAAAACCGCGCGTAAATTGGCGACGTTATTTTCCAAACCGATGTATACGTACCGTGAACGTCCGCGGCTCGTCCACGAGGTGCCTTTACGCCGCCTTCTTGGCCAGCCCCAGATACGTCTCGATGACCTTCGGATTGCTGGCCAGCGCGGCGGCCTCGCCCTCCATGGCCATATCGCCAGTCTCGACCACGTAGCCGTAGTCGGCCACCTGCAGCGCCGCACGCGCGTTCTGCTCGATCAGCAGCGTCGCCACGCCGGTCTGGCGCAGGTTGCTGATGATGTGGAAGATTTCCTTCACGATCAGCGGTGCCAGGCCCAGGCTGGGTTCGTCCAGCATCAGCAGCTGCGGCTTGGCCATCAGCGCCCGGCCCACCGCCAGCATCTGGCGCTCGCCGCCTGACAGCGTGCGGGCCTCCTGCCTGGCACGCTCCCTGAGGCGCGGGAACAGGTCGTAGACCACATCCATCTGATCCAGATAGTGGCGCTCGCCGGCACGCTTGCGGCGGAAGGCACCGAGCTGCAGGTTGTCTTCGACAGTCATCGTCGAAAACAGCTCGCGCTTCTCGGGCACCAGGCACATGCCGCGCGCCACCCGCCCCTCCACCGGAATGCCGGCCATGTCGTGGCCCAGGTAACGGACCGTGCCGCTGGACGACCCGCTGACCGGCAGCGCGCCCATGATCGCGTTGAGCATGGTCGATTTGCCGGCGCCGTTCGGGCCGATCACCGTGACGATCTTGCCGGCCTGCACCTGCAGATTGGCGCCATGCACGGCCTCCACCTTGCCGTAGCGCACATGCAGGTCCTTCACCTCCAGAATCAGACTCATCTCATTTCCTCACTCGACGCCGCCGAGATAGGCTTCCAGCACGGCCGGATTCTTCTGCACCGCTTCCGGTACCCCTTCGGCAATGCGCGTGCCGAACTCCATCACCACCAGCCGATCTGTCAGGTTCATCACAAAGTCCATGTCATGCTCCACCAGCAGCACGCTCATGCCCTCGCCCTTCAGCTTGCGTAGCAGTTCCGCCAACGCCTGCTTTTCCTTGTAGCGCAGGCCCGCCGCAGGCTCGTCGAGCAGCAGCAGCGCGGGGTCGCAGCAGAGCGCGCGCGCGATTTCCAGAATGCGCTGCTGGCCCAGCGCCAGGCTGCCAGCCTCCATGTACATGCAGTCCGCCAGGCCCACACGCTCCAGCTGGCGCCGGGCCTCGAACAGCAGCTTCTGTTCCTCCGCGCGGTTCATGCGCAGGATTGCCGCCGATACGCCGCCCTGTGCGCGGAAATCGCCGCGCAGGTGCGCCCCGATGGCCACGTTCTCCAGCACGGTCATCGTCGGCAGCAGATGCACGTGCTGGAAGGTGCGGCCCACGCCCCGCTTGACGATCTCGCGCGACGGCAGGCCCGAGATCACCTCGCCGCGATAGCGCACCTCGCCGCGCGTGAGCGGCAGCACGCCGGTTACCAGGTTGAAGGTCGTGGACTTGCCCGCGCCGTTCGGGCCAATCAGCCCGACGATCTCGCCGGCACGCACCTGGAAGCTCACGTCGTTCACCGCTACCAGGCCGCCGAACTGCTTGCGCGCCGCGCGCACGTCGAGGATCAGCTCGCCGGCCTCGGGTTTCTGCCGTACCGCCAGTGCCTCGGCCTGATCCGGCGCGACCACGGGCGGCCCCGATGGCATCAGCCTGCGCAGGAACGGCCAGATGCCATCGCGCGCGTACTGCAGCAGCAGCACCAGCAGCACGCCAAAGACGATGATCTCGAAGTTGCCGGTGCTGCCAAGCAGCCTCGGCAGCAGGCCCTGCAGCACGTCCTTGAGGATGGTCAGAATGCCGGCGCCGAGCACGGCGCCCCAGACGTGCCCCACGCCGCCCACCACAGCCATGAACAGGTATTCGATGCCGTAGTTGAGCCCGAACGGCGTCGGGTTCACGGCACGCTGCAGGTGCGCGTACAGGAAGCCCGACACGCACCCGAGGATCGCCGCCACGACGAAGATCACCACCTTCATCCACGCGGTATTCACGCCCATCGCCTCGGCCATCGTGCCGCCGCCCTTCAGCGCGCGGATCGCCCGGCCCGGCCGCGAATTGAGCAGGTTCTGCATGGCCACCACGGCCAGCAGCACCACGGCCCAGATCAGGTAGAACATCGACCGGCCCGACTGCAGCTCGATACCCAGGAACGACAGCACCGGAATGCCGTTCAGGCCATCGTACTTGCCCAGGAATTCAAGGTTGCCGAACAGGAAGAACAGCGACAGGCCCCAGGCAATCGTCGCCAGCGGCAGGTAGTGGCCCGACATCCGCATCGTAATCAGGCCAATCACATAGGCCGACGCCATCGTGATGACCAGCCCGACGACCAGTCCCAGCCATGGCGACAGCCCGAACTGCGTGGTCAGGTACGCCGTGCTGTAGGCGCCCAGCCCCACGAATGCGGCCTGGCCAAACGACGTCATGCCGCCCACGCCCGTCAGCAGCACCAGGCCGATCGCCACGATGCTGTAGAGCCCGATGTAGTTACCCAGCGTGATCCAGAACTCCGGTGTCGGCAGCACGGGCAGCAGCGCCAGCACGACGGCAAAGCCCAGCGCCAGCACGCGGTTGCGCGTGGCCCCGCGCAGGTGGCCGTCCCGTCGCGATTGCGGCTGGCCCTGCGAATTCCCATTCTGCGGCTCCACGCTTTTCTCCAGCGGCTTGTCGGTCAGCATCGTCATGGCTTACTCCTCTTCCTCGACATGCTTGCTGGTCAGCGAACGCCACAGCAGCACCGGAATGATCAGCGTGAAGACGATGACCTCCTTGAACGCGCTGGCCCAGAACGACGAATACGATTCGAGCAGCCCCACCAGCAGCGCGCCGAGCGCCGCCACCGGATAGCTGGCCAACCCGCCGACGATGGCGCCAACGAACCCCTTGAGCCCCACCAGGAAGCCCGATTCGTAGTAGATCGTCGTCAGCGGCGCGATCAGGATGCCGCACAATGCGCCCATCGCGGCGGCCAGCGTGAACGACAGGCGCCCGGCCTGCGTCGTGCCGATACCCACCAGCCGCGCGCCCAGGCGGTTCACGGCGGTGGCGCGCAGTGCCTTGCCCTGCAGCGTGCGCTCGAAATAGAAATACAGCGCCGCAATCAGCACGCCGGACACCGCCACGACCCACATGCTCTGCCCCGACACGCTGAGGCTGCCCACATCGAAGCGCGCATCGGAAAACGGATTCGTACGGGAGCCTTCGGCACCGAACATCACCAGCCCCAATCCCACCAGCGCGAAATGCACGCCGACCGACACGATCAGCAGCACCAGCGTGCTGGCCTCGGCCAGCGGCTGATAGGCCAGGCGATAGAGCATCGGGCCCAGCGGGATCACGATCAGCAGCGTCAGCGCGATCTGCACCAGCATCGGCAGCGGCATGCCGCCGTACTGCTGCACCAGGACATGCACGGCGCCCGGGAACAGCAGGTACTTGCCGGCCAGGACGAGGATGCGGCGCGGCGCGGTCAGCCGCAGCTCGGGGCTGCGCAGCACCGCCACCCCGTCGTAGAGGAATGTCAGCACGCCCATGGCCAGCAGCAGCCACGTTGTCTGCGGCGCGTGGCCCGCCTGCATCGCGGCCAGCGTCAGCGCGCCGTAGGCCACGAACTCGCCCTGGGGGATGAAGATGACGCGCGTCACCGAGAACACCAGCACCAGTGCCAGTGCCAGCAGCGCGTAGATCGCGCCGGAGGTGATGCCGTCCTGCGCCAGAATGGCCGCAATCGATAGGTCCATTGTCTGCCCGTGTTATGTGCGCGCGTGGTGGGCGCCAGCGCCGGAAAACCTGCCTGCCAGCCGCTACCGCAGCCTCAGCTTAGAGATTCCACCACGCAATGCCTAGAGGGTGGCGGGAATCCACGGCGGCAAAAAAAGGGCGCATGGTCTGCCATGCGCCCTGCGTTGCTACGCTGCCCAGCGTGTGACCCCTGCCAGCCGGTCGGTTTGTGCCGGCTTACTTCTGCAGCTTCCACTTGCCATCGACGATCTGCACCATCACGCGCGCGCGCTGGTCCATGCCGAGGTGGTCGGTGGGGCTCATGTTGATGATGCCGTGCGATACCGGCAGGTTCTTCGTCTGCTCCAGTGCATCGCGCAGCGCCTTGCGGAATTCCTTCGTGCCGGGCTGGCCCTTCTTGAGCGCCTCGGGAATCGCGTTCTGCAGCAGCAGGCCTGCATCCCAGGCGTGGCCGCCGAAGGTGGATACCTGTCCGCCGAACGCCTTCTCGTATGCGGTCTTGTAGGTCATGGCCGGCTTCTTCACCGGATTGGTGTCGGGCAGCTGTTCGGCCACCAGCAGCGGGCCGGCCGGCAGGAATGTGCCTTCGCAATCCTTGCCGCATACGCGCAGGAAGTCGGGGTTGGCCACACCGTGCGTCTGGTAGATCTTGCCCTTGTAGCCGCGCTCCTTGAGCGCCTTGGCCGGCAGCGCGGCCGGCGTACCCGAACCGGCGATCAGCACGGCGTCCGGATTGGCGCCCATCATCTTCAGCACCTGGCCCGTCACCGAATTGTCGGTACGCGCAAAACGCTCGTTGGCCACCACCTTGATCTTGCGCATTTCCGCCACCTTGGCGAATTCCTGCGCCCAGCTGTCGCCATAGGCGTCAGCGAAGCCGATGAATGCCACCGTCTTCACGTTGTTGCTGGTCATGTGCTCGGCCAGGGCGGTTGCCATGTGCGAGTCGTTCTGCGGCGTCTTGAAGACCCAGGCGCGCTTGCTGTCCATCGGCTCGATGATGCGGGCCGAGGCGGCCATCGAGATCATCGGCGTCTCGCTTTCGGCCGCCACATCCACCATGGCCAGCGAATTGGGCGTGACGGTGGAACCCACCACCACATCGACCTTGTCTTCGCTGATCAGCTTGCGCGTGTTCTTGACCGCCGTGGTCGTGTCGGTGGCATCGTCAAGCACGATGTACTCGATCTTCTTGCCGGCGATTTCCTTGGGCAGCAGCGTGAAGGTGTTTTTCTCGGGGATGCCGAGCGAGGCGGCCGGCCCGGTCGCCGAAACCGTGACCCCCACCTTTACCTGGGCGCTGACCGCGCCCGAGAACAGACTGGCGGCGGCAAGTGCCAGCAGGCTGGCGCGCTTGAACGTCATGGCTTGTCTCCTTCGATTCCAAAAACGGAAAAAGGCACCCGCCGGCTTCCGGCCGACGGATGCCTTCAGTTTTTTTGTGGCCCACTCTGGCAGGCTCTTTGGCGGATGCAACGCTGGCATCCGATCTCAGCCGGGAACATCGAAGTTCGTCCCGTTTTTTTCCCGTCCTGCGCCATTACCCCCGGATTGCGCAGTTGCATTTCCCGACCGCGCGGTCGGGAATGCGAATCGAGTCTAACACAGCGATGTGATACGAAAAGGCCGGATTAACCCGCAGCGGCGCAGGCGCAACAGTCACGGGTTTTCATTGCCCGACGGGGCTTCCAGCCCGGTGCGGACACTTGCTGCGGCCTAACGCAGGAACGCGTCGTAGGCGGTCTTCAGGATCAGCGCGCTGACCACCGCGATGAACACCTTGCGCACGAAGCGGCTGCCGTGCCGCAATGCCAGCTTGCTGCCCACCTGGCTGCCGGCCACGTTGGCCAGGGCCATCACGATGCCGAGCTGCCACCAGACATGGCCCTTCGCCGACAGCAGCAGCAGCGCCGCCAGGTTGGTGGCCAGGTTGACGATCTTGGCCGACGCCGACGCGTGCAGGAAGTCGTAACCAAACACGCGCACGAACACGATCATCAGGAAGCTGCCCGTGCCGGGGCCGAACACACCGTCGTAGAACCCGATCGCCGCGCCGGCCAGCAGCGCCGCCAGCCGTTCGCGGCCGCCCGACAGCACCGGCGCGTGCTCGGTGCCCAGGTCCTTCTTCACCACCGTATAGACCAGCAGGATCAGCAGCACGAAAGGCAGCGCCTTGCGTAGCGGATCGGCCGGGATCATCGTCAGCGTCCACGCACCGGCCATCGAGAAGACGAAGGCTGCCAGCGTCGCGGGCGCGGTGGCGCCCCAGTAGATCCGCACCTTGCGTGCAAAGCGGAAGGCAGCGTTGGACGTCCCGGCCAGCGACGCCACCTTGGTCGTGCCGATCAACGTCGCCGGCGACATGTTGGGATAGGTCGAGAACAGCGCCGGCACCTGCACGAGGCCGCCCCCGCCCGCCACAGCGTCGATCATGCCGGCCAGAAAAGCGGCGGCGGCCAGAAACACAAACTCCATGGTTGAACAGTCCGAACGGTCGAAAAAGCAGTGAAAGAAATCGAGGGATAGAAAGAATCGAAGCAGGCGGCAACGCGTCGCGTCGCCCGGGCGGGAAAACGGCCCCGCTGCGGGTCAGCCCAGCCGTTTCGGGGTGGGAACCAGGCTGCGCAGCCATAGGCCATCGGCATCGCGCTGAAAGCCCCGCGGCGGCCGCGCGGCGTCGGCCACCAGCCCGGGCGCCAGCCGGATATGGCGGATGCCATGGGCACGGCACCAGTCGGCCAGCAGCTGGCACGTCGCCTCGAGCCAGCCCGCCGCATCGGCGCCCGGCGGCCACCATTCGGCCACCATCGCCACGCGCCCGCCCAGCGACAGGCTGTGAACCAGCGTGACAGGCGTCAGGCAGGCCAGCGCGGTATCGGCTTCACCGGGTTCGCGCACCGCGTTGGTGCCGACGCCTAGCACGCAGATGCCGTGGCCGCCCTGCTCCAGCAAGGCGTCTAGAGACAGCCGCCGGGCGCGCGCTTCGGGCACCGGCAGCGGTGCGCGCGCGTTCAGCCAGGCCTCGATGACGGGACCATCGGCGCTGCCGCCAACGCGTATCTGATACTGCACTTTCTGGAAACCGGGGGATTCGGAAGGGGTGGACATGGCGCGGCCGAAGAAGCTGCCGGCATTGTCGCATGGGGGCTGGCGGGCGGTCATGCCGAAGATGCATCGGCCGCACATTCACGCCGGCGCGTGCCGCAGGCGGCGGTTTCCGGAAGCCAGAAATGAAAAAGGCGTTGCCGGGGATCACCCAGCAACGCCTCTTTATCGTATTGGCTGCTGCTACCCGACACCGGGTGCGCGCCTGTCGTCTCCTCGCTTCCGCCTCCAATTAACCTGCGAAAACCGTATATGCAATGTAACGAACCGGTGCGTATGAAACAAGTCAGCAATAACCCTAGCCCCAAAATCGGGCATGTCGCCCGATCTCCACTCGGGGTGGCCGGCTAGTGCTTGTCCGATTTTCGGCCAGTCAGCGCGATCAGCTCGCCCATGATGCCGCGTCGGAACGTCAGCACGCAGATCACGAAGATCACGCCGGTCACCATCGTCACCGACTCGCCCAGCGCGTTGAACCAGCCGATGCCGGTCAGGTTGGCCAGGAACGTGCCGATGTCGCCGAGCTTGTTTTCCAGCGCCACCACCACGAAAGCGCCGACGATCGGCCCAGACAGCGTCCCGAGGCCACCCACCAGCGTCATCAGGATCACCGAGCCCGACATCGACCAGTGCACGTCGGTCAGCGTGCCGAAGCCCAGCACCAGCGCCTTGATCGAACCGGCCAGGCCGGACAGCGCCGCCGAGATGACGAAGGCCAGCAGCTTGAAGCGGTCGACGTCGTAGCCCAGCGAGATCGCACGCGGCTCGTTCTCACGAATCGCCTTCAGGATCTGGCCGAACGGCGAGTGCACCGTACGCACGATCAGCGCGAAGGCAGCCACGATGATGACCAGCGCAACGTAGTACAGCGTCATGTCGTCGGCCAGCGGCAACACGCCGAACAGCTTGCCGCGCGGAATGCCCTGCAGGCCGTCCTCGCCGCCCGTGAACGGCGCCTGCAGGCAGAAGAAGAACAGCATCTGCGCCAACGCGAGCGTGATCATCGAGAAATAGATGCCCTGGCGCCGGATGGCCAGCGAACCCACCACGTAGCCGATCGCCGCGCCGGACAGCGTGCCGAACAGCAGGCCCAACTCCGGCGTCACGCCCCATACCTTCATCGCATGGCCGGCCGCGTAGCCCGCGCCGCCGAAGAACGCCGCATGGCCGAACGACAGCAGACCCGTAAAGCCGATCAGCAGGTTGAATGCGCACGCGAACAGCGCGAAGCACAGCACCTTGAGCACGAACACCGGGTAGGCGCCGGCCAGCGGCGCCACGATCAGGCCCAGCAGCAGCAGGCCGTAGAGCACCTTCTTCTGCAATCCCGTCCCTTCCTTGAAGCCCTTGGCCTCGACGGCCACAGCCGTTTGTCCAGTCGGTCCGCTCATCACTTTTCCCTCCCGAACAGCCCGGCCGGGCGCAGCAGCAGCACGATCACCATGATGAAGAACACCACGGTTGACGATGCTTCCGGGTAGAACACCTTGGTCAGTCCCTCGATCACGCCGAGCCCCAGGCCCGTGATGATCGACCCCATGATCGAACCCATGCCGCCGATCACCACCACGGCAAACACGATGATGATCAGGTTCTGGCCCATCAGCGGCGACACCTGGATCACCGGCGCCGCCAGCACGCCGGCAAACGCCGCCAGCGCCACACCGAAGCCGTAGGTCAGCGTCACCATCAGCGGCACGTTGACGCCGAAGGCTTCCACCATCTTCGGGTTTTCGGTGCCGGCGCGCAGGTACGCGCCAAGCTTGGTCTTTTCGATCGTGAACCACGTGGCCAGGCACACCACCACCGACGCGGCCACTACCCAGGCACGATAGTTCGGCAGGATCATGAAGCCCAGGTCCGTGGCGCCCTGCAGCGCGTCGGGCGGCGAATACGGCAGGCCCGACACGCCGTAGATCGAACGGAAGATACCCTCGATGATCAGCGTGATGCCCAGCGTGAGCAGCAGCCCGTAGATGTGATCGAGCTTGTAGATCCAGCGCAGCATCGTCTTCTCGATGATGACGCCCAGCAGGCCCACCACGAGCGGCGACAGCACCAGCATCACCCAGTAGTTCAGGCCGGCGTATTCCATGCCGGCCCACGCCAGCACGGCACCGAGCATGAACAGCGCGCCGTGCGCGAAGTTGATCACGTTGAGCAGGCCGAAGATCACAGCCAGACCCAGGCTCAGCATCGCGTAGAAAGCGCCATTGACCAGGCCCAGCAGCAGCTGGGACAGCATGGCGGGTAGCGGAATTCCGAAAATATCCATGGGCGTCGATTGCCTATCTGTTTCTCCCCTCTCCCACGTGTGGGAGAGGGGTCGGGGGAGAGGGTTCAGCGGTTCAAATCGAGACCTGTGTCGTCAGAATCGCGGGGGGGGGGCCCCCCCCCCCCCCCCCCCCCCCCCCCCCCCGGCCGGCAAGCAAAACAAAAAAAAACAACAGAG
>NZ_JBYOJT010000003.1:61486-526518 GCF_057798875.1 Cupriavidus sp. 94F1 | reverse complement strand
GCCCCCCCCCTCCCCCCCCCCCCGGGGGGGGGGGGGGGGGGGGGGGGCGCCCGGCCTCAGCGGTTCAAATCGAGACCTGTGTCGTCAGAATCGCCTGCCCTCTCCCCCCGCCCCTCTCCCGCACAGCGGGAGAGGGGAGCAAAACAACACAACAACTTACTTCTTCAGGATCGAGCACTTCGACTCGGCCACCGTCGTGAACGCCTGGTCGCCCGGGATCGTCGCCGCCACCTTCAGGTAGTCCCACGGCTTCTTCGAATCCGCCGGCGCCTTGACCTGCATCAGGTACATGTCGTGGATATTGCGGCCATCGGCGCGGATGTAGCTCTTGTTGTAGAAGTCGTTGATCTTCATCTTCTTGAGCTCGGCCATGACCTTGTCCGGATCATCGGTCTTGGCGGCTTCCACAGCCTTGAGGTACGTGCTGACGGCGGAATAATCGGCGGCCTGCAGGCTGCTCGGCATCTTCTTCATCTTGCCGAAGAAGCGGTTCGCGAACTTGCGGGTGTCGTCGTTCATGTCCCAGTACCAGCTGTCGGTCATCAGCAGGCCTTCGGTGTTCTTCAGGCCCAGGCTGTGCACGTCATTGATGAACATCAGCAGGCCGGCAATCTTCATGCTCTTGGTGATGCCGAATTCCTTGGCGGCCTTGATCGCGTTGATCGTGTCGCCGCCGGCATTGGCCAGGCCCAGGATGTCAGCCTTCGATGCCTGCGCCTGCAGCAGGAACGACGAGAAGTCCGACGCCGACAGCGGGTGGCGCACCTGGCCCACCACCGTGCCGCCATTGGCCTTCACCACGGCCGCCGTATCGCTTTCGAGCGAATGGCCGAAGGCGTAGTCGGCGGTCAGGAAGAACCACTTCTTGCCGCCCTGCTTCACCACCGCGCTGCCGGTGCCCTTGGCCAGCGCCACCGTGTCATAGGCGTAGTGCACCGTGTACGGCGAGCACTCTTCATTGGTCAGGCGGGCCGTGCCGGCGCCGATGTTGAAGTAGACGCGCTTCTTTTCCTGCGCCACCTTGTTCATGGCCAGGCCCGTGGCCGAGTTGGTGCCGCCCAGCAGCATGTCCAGGCCCTGCTGGTCCATCCATTCGCGCGCCTTCGACGCAGCAATGTCGGCCTTGTTCTGGTGATCGGCGCTGACCAGTTCGATCGGCTTGCCCAGCACCTTGCCACCGTGATCCTCGATGGCCATCTTGATCGCTTCCAGGCCGCCCGGGCCGTCGATGTCGGCGTACAGGCCCGACATGTCGGTGATGTAGCCGATCTTCACGGTATCGTTCGATACCTGCGCCGAAGCGCCCCCTGCAAACGCGCCAAAGACAGTTGCCGCCACTGCGACAGCCAGCCGATTCATCTTCATGTCTTGTCTCCTGAGTTGCGGCGGCGTGCTGCCACCCGTTCCTGCCATCTCGTAAAAATACGATTCACACGATCCGGAATTACGACCCTGGCGCCGGTCGGGCGCAGCGGGTCAGACCCCGAGCAGTTCGTTCAGCACCGGCATCTTGGCCTGCAGCTCGCTGGCGGCAAAGCGTTCGACGATGGTGCCGTGCTCCATCACGTAGAAGCGGTCGGCCAGCGGTGCGGCAAAGCGGAAGTTCTGCTCCACCATGACCACGGTGTAGCCCTTCTTCTTGAGCATCAGGATCATGCGCGCCAGCGCCTGCACGATCACCGGCGCCAGGCCCTCGGATATCTCGTCGAGCAGCAGCAGGTTCGCGCCCGTGCGCAGGATGCGGCCCACGGCCAGCATCTGCTGTTCCCCGCCCGACAACCGCGTGCCCTGGCTCTGCTTGCGCTCGCGCAGGTTCGGGAACATCTCGTAGATCTCGGCCTCGCTCATGCCGGGGGTGTCGCCGCCCCTGGCGCCCTTGAGCACGGGCGGCAGCAGCAGGTTTTCCTCGCACGACAGGCTGGAGAAGATCGCCCGCTCTTCCGGGCAGTAGCCGATGCCGTAGTGCGCGATCTTGTGCGTGGGCAGGCCGATGGTCTCGTTGCCGTTGATCTTGATCGATCCCTTGCGCGCGCCGGTCAGGCCCATGATCGCGCGCATGGTGGTGGTGCGGCCGGCGCCGTTGCGGCCCAGCAGCGTGACCACCTCGCCACGGTTCACGGTCAGGTCCACGCCGTGCAGGATGTGCGATTCGCCGTACCAGGCGTGCAGGTCCTTGATCTCCAGCGCGGGGACATTGGATGCGTTCGTGCTCATCTCAGTGCGCCCCCTGCAGTTCGGCGTCGGCGGTGCCCATGTAGGCTTCCATCACGCGCGGGTCCTTCGACACCTCGGCGTACGGCCCTTCGGCCAGGATGGCGCCACGTTGCAGCACCGTGATCTTGTCGGCGATCGACGACACCACGTTCATGTTGTGCTCGACCATCAGGATGGTGCGGCCGGCAGAGACCTTCTTGATCAGCTGCGTCACGCGGTCCACGTCCTCGTGGCCCATGCCCTGCGTGGGCTCGTCCAGCAGCATCAGCTCGGGCTCCATCGCCAGCGTGGTGGCGATCTCCAGTGCGCGCTTGCGGCCGTATGGCAGGTTGACGGTGGTGGTCTCGGCGAACTCGGTCAGGCCCACCTGGTCCAGCAGGTCCATGGCGCGCGCGTCGAGCACGTCGAGCGACCGCTCGCTGCGCCAGAACTGGAACGCGGTGCCCAGCTGGCGCTGCAGGCCGATGCGCACGTTCTCGCGCACGGTCAGGTGCGGGAACACGGCGGAAATCTGGAACGACCGGATCACGCCGCGCCGCGCAATCTGTGCGGGCTTCTCTCGCGTGATGTCGATGCCGTTGAAAAGGATGGTGCCCGTGGTGGGCTCCAGGAATTTGGTGAGCAGGTTGAAGCAAGTGGTCTTGCCCGCGCCGTTCGGTCCGATCAAGGCATGGATCGAGCCGCGCCGCACCTGCAGGTTGACGTCGCTCACCGCAGTGAACCCCTTGAATTCCTTCGTGAGGTTCTTCGTTTCCAGGATGATTTCCTGAGTCATAGTCTCCTGCCCGCCCTCTTGCTGCTGCCAGGTTGTGCCCGGCTACTGACAATGGTCCGAACTGCGGCGCTTTGTCGCCATGTTTGCCGCTTTAGGTATTGGTGGGAACGGTGCGGCTACCGTGGATACGCGTGCGCCAAGTGAAGGCTGCGGCACCGTATACCGGCGACTATTGTGTGCGCCTGCTGCGTCGCAAAACATCGGGGTTTGCACTAGGCGTAATACATTAACGACGTGACGGCAACGCGATGTGCGAAGCCGTACCGACGTCTGCGGGCGTCGGCTTCGCCAGGTATCGTGGAAGACCCTTATGCCGACACCGACGTGACGATTTGCGGGGTATTTGCTGCACCGCTCGCGCGGGCCTTGCGGTCGGCGCGGATCATGTCGCTGGCCCGCTCGGCAATCATGATCGTCGGCGAATTGGTATTGCCCGAGGTAATCAGCGGCATGACCGAGGCGTCCACCACGCGCAGTCCGGCGATGCCGCGTACGCGCAGCCGGTTGTCGACCACCGCCTCGGCGTCGTCGCCGGCGCCCATGCGACAGGTGCCCACCGGATGGAAGATCGTGGTGCCGATGGCGCCGGCCGCCTCCGCCAGCTGCTCGTCGGTCTGGAACGCAGGGCCCGGCAGCCATTCGCTGGGCTGGTATGGTGCCAGCGCCGGCGATGCGACGATGCGCCGGGTCAGTCGGATCGAATCGGCGGCCACCTTGCGGTCGGCCTCGGTCGACAGGTAGTTCGGCGCGATCCGCGGGGCGCGGCGGAAGTCCGCATTGTCGATATGCACGCTGCCGCGCGACGTGGGCCGCAGGTTGCAGACGCTGGCCGTGAAGGCATTGAAGTCGTGCAGCGGGTCGCCAAACTTGTCCAGCGACAGCGGCTGCACATGATATTCGACATTGGCGCGCGCCTGGCCCTCGTCGCTGCGCGCGAACGCGCCCAGCTGCGACGGCGCCATGCTCATCGGCCCGCTCTGGTTGAACGCGTACTGCAGGCCGATGCCAAGCTTGCCCCACCACTTCGACGCGCGCGTATTGAGCGTGCGCACGCCTTGCACCTTGATGACGGTACGCAGCTGCAGATGATCCTGCAGGTTCTCGCCCACGCCGGGCAAGGCATGGCGCACGCGAATGCCCAGCGCCTGCAGCCGTTCCGGCTGGCCGATGCCCGACAGTTCCAGCAACTGCGGCGAATTGATCGCACCGGCGGCCAGGATCACCTCCTCGGTGGCCCGCGCTTCCAGCTGCTGGCCGCCGCCCACGTACTGCACGCCGGTGCAGCGCCTGCCGTCGGGCGAATCGAAGACCAGGCTGCTGACCTGGGCGCCTGTGACAATGGTCAGGTTGGGCCGGTCCGACGCCTTGCGCAGGAATGCCTTGGCCGTGTTCCAGCGAATGCCGCGCCGCTGGTTCACCTCGAAATAGCCCACGCCGAAGTTGTCGCCGCGGTTGAAATCGCTGGTGCGCGGAATGCCGGCCTGCTCGGCGGCGTCGATGAACCGCTCCAGGATGTCCCAGTGCAGCCGTTGCCCTTCCACGCGCCACTCGCCGCCAGCGCCGTGGAATTCGTTGGCGCCGCGATGATGGTCCTCGCTACGCTTGAACAGCGGCAGCACGTTGTCCCAGCGCCAGCCGTCGTCCCCGGTGATGCGTGCCCAGTCGTCGTAATCCTCGCGCTGCCCGCGCATGTAGATCATGCCGTTGATCGACGAACACCCGCCCAGCACGCGGCCGCGCGGGTATCCCAGCGAACGGCCATTGAGGCCAGCCTCTTCGACGGTGCGGTACAGCCAGTCTGTGCGCGGATTGCCGATGCAGTACAGGTAGCCCACCGGAATATGGATCCAGTGGTAGTCGTCCTTGCCGCCCGCTTCGAGCAGCAGCACGTTGACATCGGCGTCCTGCGTCAGGCGGTTGGCCAGCACGCAGCCGGCCGAGCCCGCGCCCACGATGATGTAGTCGTACGTCTCCATATCCCTTGCTTCCTTTGCCGGCCCTGAGGGCGCTTTTTTTTCTTGTGGAATGCCGGGCATCATCGCACGACTTGGCAGCGGCCGTCGTCAGGGCTTTGCCGGATTCTCCAGGTGCCGGCGAAGCCAGTCGGTCAGTGCCGCGAAGACCTCGCCGCGCAACGGCTCGGCCTCGTTGAATATCTCGTGAAAACCAGTCTCGAACCACGCCATCTCGCGCAGGTCCTCGGGCGCGTGGCCGAAAAAGGTACGGCTGCCCTGCGGATCGACGATGCGATCGGCGCCGCCCACCAGCATCAGCATCGGGGCTTCCAGCCGCGGCGCGTCAGCCTGCGCCTGCGCCATGCCGCGCAGGAACGACTCCAGCACGCTGGCGCTGATCGACCCCTGCACCAGCGGATCGGTACGATAGGCACGCGCCACTTCGGGGTCGTGCGACAGCAGATGGGCGTCGATGGGATTCGGCACACGCATATGCGGCACCAGCGCCAGCAGCACGCGATGCAGCGTGAGCATAGTGTTGGACAATCTCAACGCCAGCGCCGGCGACGACAGGATCAGCGCCCGGATCGGCCGCACGCGGGCCGTCGCAAAACGTGCCGCCACCAGGCCACCCATGCTGTGGCCCAGCACGATCGGCAGTTCGTGCCATTGCCGCACTGCGGCATCGTGGATTTCGGCCAGGTCGTCGAGATAGCTGTCGGGATGCGGCACCACCATGCGCGGGCCGCCGCTCGCGCCATGGCCCCGGTGGTCGTAGGCCCGCACGCGCAGCCCCAGCGCGCACAACGCGGCCGCAACATGCGGATAGCGGCCACTATGCTCGGCCAGTCCGTGCACAAGCAGGACGGTGCCAAGGGGCTCGGGAAAGTGCTGCGGATCGGGCAGCCAGGTACGCAGCAGCAGTTCGGTGCCATCGCGCATGCGCTGGCGCGATTCGGTCGGCGCGATGGCGGGCGCCGGCGCGGAAGCCAGCGCAAAGGCGGTCACAGGCTCGTTCATCCCAATCTCTCCTTGTTGGGACCTGCTTGTCGTGATGCTGCGGATGGCTAGCCTGCGGTCAGGCGTGGCATGCCGGACAATCCGGCGCTTCCGACGCCTCCGACGCCATGTCGGACAGGATCGGGCAATCGGGCCGGTCGTCGCCGCTGCAGGCCTCGGCCAGTGCGCGCAGCGTGTCGCGCATGGCGGCCAGCTCCGCAATCTTGACCTCCAGTTCCGCCACGTGCCGCAGCGTCAGCGCCTTCACGTCGGCGCTGGCCCGCCCGCGATCATGCCAGAGCGACAGCAGGTTGCGAATCTCGTCGAGCGAGAAGCCGAGATTACGGGCGCGCCGCACGAAGCGCAAGGTATGCACCGCCCGTTCGTCGTAGCGGCGATAGCCGCCCTCGCTGCGCGGCGGCGCATCGACAAGGCCGATCGATTCGTAGTGGCGGATCATCTTGGCGGATACGCCCGAGGCCTCCGCCGCTTCTCCGATATTCATCTTGCCTCCTTGGCTTGCTGGCCCGCCAGCGGGTGCCAGCGGCGCAGCAGCAGCGCGTTGCTGACCACGCTGACACTGGAGAACGCCATCGCGGCGCCCGCCACCACCGGATTGAGCAGCCCCGCCACGGCCAGCGGTATGCCGATCACGTTGTAGATAAAGGCCCAGAACAGGTTCTGGCGGATCTTGCGCACGGTGCGGTGCGACACCGCGAGCGCATCGGCCACCAGCGCGGGATCGCCACGCATCAGCGTGATGCCGGCCGCGTGCATCGCCACGTCGGTGCCCGTGGACATCGCAATGCCGACATCGGCCGCCGCCAGCGCCGGCGCGTCGTTGATGCCATCGCCCACCATCGCCACCACGGCGTTGCCGTCAGCCCGCAGCGCCGTCACGCGGGCGGCCTTGTCCCCGGGCAATACCTCGGCCTGCACGTCGTCCAGGCCCAGCACGCTGGCCACGCGGGCCGCCGCGCCGGCGTTATCGCCGGTCAGCATCACGGTGCGGATGCCGGCCTCCCGCAGCCGTGCGATGGCGGCCGCCGCGCCCGGCTTCAGCGCATCGCCAAACGCCACCAGCCCCAGCACGGAAGGCGTCGCGGCGTCGATCAGCCACGATACCGTGCGCCCTTCGCCGCGCAGCCGTTCGGCATCGGCCTGCAGCGCACCCGCATCGGCGTTCAGCCACGCGCGCAGCCCTTCGCTGCCCAGTTGCAGCGCCTGCCCCGCCACCACGCCGGCAATGCCGCGGCCCGGCAGCGCGCGCACATCGCTGGCCACGGGCGCCGCGATACCGCGTTCGGCCGCCAGCGCCACCACGGCGCGTGCCAGCGGATGCTCGCTGCCGGCCTGCAATGCCGCGAGCTTTTCCAGCAGTGCGTTGTCATCGCCATCGGCGGCGTGCAGCGCCACCACCTCGGGCTTGCCGACGGTCAGCGTGCCGGTCTTGTCGAACGCCACGATCGACACGCGATGCGCCACTTCCAGCGCCTCGGCGTCCTTGATCAGGATGCCTGCGCGCGCACCGGCGCCGGTGCCCGCCATGATCGCGGTCGGCGTGGCCAGGCCCAGCGCGCAGGGGCAGGCGATCACCAGCACCGCCACGGCGTTGAGCAGCGCCTGGCTCCAGTCGCCGGCAATCACGCCCCAGCCCAGCAGCGTGGCCAGCGCAATGCCCAGCACCACGGGCACGAACACCGCGCTGACCTGGTCCACCATGCGCTGGATCGGCGCCTTGGCTGCCTGCGCGTGCTCGACCATGCGGATGATCCTGGCCAGCACCGTCTCGGCACCCACGGCCACGGTACGCGCCACCAGCAGGCCCTCGAAATTGATCGATCCACCGGTCAGCCGGTCGCCCGGCCGCTTCGGCACCGGCAGCGACTCGCCGGTCAGCATCGATTCATCGGCATGGCTGGCGCCGGTCACCACTTCGGCATCGACCGGAATCCGCTCGCCGGGCCGGACGACGATGTCGTCGCCCACGCGCACGTCGGCCAGCGGCACGGTCTGCTCCACGCCGTTGCGGACCACGCGCGCCGTATCGGGGCGCAGGGCGGCCAGCGCGCGGATGGCGTCGGCGGTCTGGCGCTTGGCGCGGACTTCCAGCCATTTGCCAAGCCGCACCAGCGTGATCACGACCGCGGCGCTTTCGAAGTACAGGTGAGGCATGGCGCCGGGCTCGGCATCGAACATCTGCCAGATCGACAGCGCATAGGCGGCCGACGTACCCAGTGCCACCAGCAGGTCCATATTGCCGGCACGGGCGCGCACGGCCTTGTAGCCGGCCTTGTAGAAGCGCCAGCCGAACACGAACTGCACCGGCGTGGCCAGCAGCCATTGCAGCCAGCCCGGCAGCATCGCGTGGATGCCGAACCATTCCAGCACCATCGGCGCCACCAGCGGCAGCGACAGCGCGGCGGAGATCGCCACGGGCCACGGACCGGACCAGAAATCGGACCGCCGTGCTTCCGTACCCGATGCAGCGGCTGCCGCATCGACCACCGGCCTGGCACCATATCCGGCGCGCGCCACAGCCTCGGCAAGTGCCGCCGCATCGGCTGTGCCGCGCAGCACCGTCACCGTGGCGCGCTCGGTAGCCAGGTTGACCTGGGCGTCCTGCACGCCGGGCACGGCACGCAGCGCACGCTCCACGCGGCCCACGCATGACGCGCAGGTCATGTCCGCGATGGCGAGCTCGACCTCGTCGCGCGGCACGTCGTAGCCCGCATCGGCCACGGCCTGCGCGGCGGCGTTGAGTGCGGCGCCGCTGTCGACATGGAGCGTGGCCTGCTCGGTGGCCAGGTTGACGGCCACGTCATGCACGCCGGGCACCTTCGCCAGCGCACGCTCGACGCGGCCCACGCACGACGCGCAGGTCATGCCCTCGACAGGCAGGCGCCACTCGGCCGCACCAACGGCATGCCGGGTGGCATTCGGCGTGGTGTTCGGGACGGAACTCAGGGACGACGCAGGGGTGGACATGGGCGAAATCCGGCAAGGCGCACGGGGCGCGACAACTGTACTGTGGACCTTACCATCATTGGAAGGTCAAGGCCGGCGGCGTTATTTCCGCGTCACCATCGCGGGCTTGCGCTTCCCACGGTGGGAAGGTTCATACTGCTTCCGAAAGTCGTTTCCAGTCTCAAATCGTTCACAAGGAGTCACACCATGATCCAGTTCCAGGTCGAAGGCATGTCCTGCAACCACTGCGTCGGCGCGATCACCCGCGCGGTGCAGGCCGTCGATCCGGCCGCCCAGGTGGCCGCCGACGTGCCGGCCCAGTCGGTCAAGGTCGAATCGGCCGCGGATCGCCAGGCGCTGCAGCAAGCCATCGAGGATGCCGGCTACCCGGTGAAGTCGACGGCCTGATATCCGGCCGGGCTAATGAAAAAAGGCACCCCGGGGTGCCTTTTTCGCCATCTGGCGTCTGGTCCGTGACGGATCAGAACTTGTAGCCGACGTGCAGGAACGTCACGACCGGATCGATCTTGATCTTGGTGTGCGACTCGACCTTGGCGCCATTGGCCAGCGTGGTGGTGAAGTGAGCCGTGGACGAGATCGGCACGTACGACACCGAGAAGCCGAGGAACCACTTCTCGTTGATCGCGTAGTTCGCGCCGACGTTGAACACCGGGTTCCACGACGAACTGGCGGTCGCCGTCATGGTCGAGCCCGGGCCAAACTCGCGCTGGACGAAGGTCTGGTTCGTGACCGTCTCGCCGGTGAACCAGGTGTAGTTCACACCCACGCCGACGTACGGGCGGAACTTGGTCTTGGCGTCGAAGAAATGCCACTTGGCGACGATCGCCGGGCTCCATTGACGCACTTCGCCGAGCTTGCCGTACTGGGCATAGCCGCGGTCGCCGCTGACATCGTGCTGGGGCGGGATGCCCACGACGAATTCGGCCGAAATGTTGTCGGTGAAGAAGTGCCCGAACGTCAGGCCGGCGGTATCGGCGCCGTCGATCTTGGCGCCGGTGTTCGGGCGCTGCACGCCAGCCGGACGGCCACCGATCGAATCGATCGTCAGCAGTTGCGAGTCGCCCGTCGGCATCACGCGCATCCAGCCAAGGCTCACCACGTTAGTGCCCGCGGACTGGGCCTGTGCGGCGCCAGCCATTGCCATGGCGGCACCCGCCATCAGCATGTTTTTATAGATCTTTTTCATTGTTCCTCTTACTCCGTCCTCTTTCTTCTGAATACAGCCACTGCTGGCGGCAATTATCCTGCGGCACTTGCGCGGACTGTTTCATACACGGGGCGGGATGATAGAAGAAATGCCCTAAAGACAGGGTTAACCCAAAAGGCGGACACGGATTTCGGCGTTTTTGCATCCAAAACGACGCGTCAGCACAACGGTTCTGTTTCACAAATGAAAAACCACTCGATGCGAGTGGTTTTTTGACTGCATAGCCGAATGCTCAAACAGGCGTTCGGACGGGATGCGGGCGCCAGCCCCGCGTCACTTCTGGCTGGCCAGGATGCAGGCAGCCAGGTCCCACAGCGCATAGCCCACGCTCTTGAACACCAGCGGACTGCCTGTTCGCGTACGCAGGGTATCGGCATCGAGAATGGCCGTCTCGAACGGCTGCACCGTATTCCAGTCGATGCCCGCCTGCAGCAGGTCGCCTGCTTCGTCTTCGATACCGAACAGCGTGTCGGCCAGCAGGCGGCCCCGCGCCGATGCCGTTTGGCACAGTTGCGGCGGCAGTTCGCACATGTCGGGCCGGAATGCGCCGACGGCCGCGACGAAATGGCGGTCGGTCCAGAGGCCGCTGTCCACATCGGGCAGCACCGGCGTCCGGCTCGATGTCACGGTGACCACCATCGACACCCGGGGCAGCACCGCCGCGACATCGTCGATCACGTCGGCGGCCACGCCCAGCGCACGCGCTTGTGCGGCCAGCGCGTCGGCCTTGTCGCGCGTGCGCGACTGCAGCCAGACCTTGCGCACGGGCAGGCCCGCCACGAACGCTTCGAGATGGGTTTGCGCCTGCACGCCCGCGCCGACGATCAGCAGTTCCCCGTCAATCATCGGTGCGAACGATTGCGCTGCCAGCAACGATACGGCGGCGGTGCGCCGCCCGGTGACGGTCGGGCCGTCAAGCATGGCGATCCGCTCGCCGGTATGCGCGTTGGCCACCACCACTTCGCCGAGGATATTTGGCAGGCCCCGCTGCGGATTGCCCGGATGGACGGTGATGTTCTTGGTCATCACGATGTCGCGGTTGCACGCCGGCATCACCAGCAGCGTGCCCTGCCCGCGCGCGGCGTCGCCCACGGGCAGCGCAATGCGCGGCGGCGCCATCGCGGTGCCGTCGCGCAGTTCGCCCAGCATCGAAGCAATGGCCCGGGCAAGCGCGGGATACGGCAGGCGTGCCGCGGTGGCGGCGGCATCCAGGGCAGTCAGGGGGACGGTCGGCTCGGCAGTCATCGGTGGGGGCCCGTACAGGCAAAAAGAGGCGAAGGCCGACATTGTCACCCGGCCGGCCCCGTTGCCGGACCCCGATCAGCGCGACAGCAGCGACATCACCTGTTCGGCGTAGCGCGTACCCGCCGCCGCGCCCAGCGGGAACACCGCGTCGATATCGGCCAGATCCCGCGCAGACAGTTTGACGTTCAGTGCGCCCAGATTGTCGTCGAGATTGGCGATCCGGCGCGTGCCGGGAATCGGCACCACCTGCTCGCCGCGCGTCAGCACCCAGGCCAGCGCCAGTTGCGCCGCCGTGCATCCCTTGGCTGCCGCCAGTTCGCGCACGGCATCCACCAGCTTCAGGTTGCGCGCGAAGTTTTCGCCCGTGAAGCGCGGATTGGTACGGCGATAGTCGTCCGGCGCGAAATCGTCGGGCGTACGGATGGCGCCGGTCAGGAAGCCGCGCCCCAGCGGGCTGTATGGCACAAAGCCGATGCCCAGCCGCTGGCAGGTGGCCAGGATGCCATTCTCGTCCACGTCGCGCGTCCACAGCGAGTATTCGGTCTGCAGGGCCGTCACCGGATGCACCGCATGCGCGCGCTCGATGGTGGCCGTGCCGGCCTCGGACAGCCCGATCCACCGCACCTTGCCGGCCTTGACCAGATCGGCCATCGCGCCGACGGTCTCCTCGATCGGCGTGTCCGGGTCTACGCGATGCTGGTAGTACAGGTCGATATGATCCACGCCCAGCCGCTTCAGGCTGGCATCGCAAGACGCCCGGACATACTCGGGACGGCCATTGGCGCCGCGCGCCCCCGGGTTGGCGGGATCGCGCACAATGCCGAACTTGGTGGCCAGTACCACCTTGTCACGGCGTCCGGCCAATGCCCGGCCCACCAACTGCTCGTTGGTGTGCGGACCATAGATATCTGCCGTATCGATAAAGTTCACGCCTTTATCGATAGCGTAATGAATCGTACGAATGGATTCGGCGTCGTCGTGGTCGCCATAGAACTCGCTCATGCCCATGCAGCCCAGGCCCAGGGGAAAGACTTCGGGGCCAACCTGCCCCAGTTTGCGCATTGCCGTCATCGGCAGACTCCTTGTGGTTTCAGGTCACGGCGGGCACCGGAACAAACAGCACGTCCCAACCGGATGAGCGCCAGTATCGCCATCCCACGCATTGGGAAACAGCGTGCTACGCTGCACGCATCATGAAGCCTGACTTCACAATCGACCCGGATTCCCTGCCCGCGCTGGCCCCCTTCACCCGCGTGGCGCAACTTGGCGGTTTCACCGCCGCTGCTGCTGCCCTGGGCGTCAGCCCTTCGGCGATTTCGCAGACCGTGCGCCATCTGGAAGACCGGCTTGGCGTGCGCCTGCTCCAACGCACGACGCGCCGCGTGGGCCTGACGGAGGCTGGCGCGGCGCTGCTGGCGCGCGTGGCACCGGCCCTGGCCGAAATCCATGCCGCCACCGACGACGTACGCCAGCAGCGCGACGTACCGGTGGGCACGTTGCGGCTGACAAGTTCGCATTCGGCGGTGGTCATCGCGTTGCGGCCCATCCTGACCGATTTCATGCGTGCGTACCCGTCGATATGCGTCGATCTGGTGACCGACGACCGCTTCATCGACCTGATCGCCGAAGGGTTCGATGCCGGCCTGCGCCTGGGCGAAGCGCTGCAGCAGGATATGGTCGCGATTCCTGTGACAGGCCCGCTGCGCATGGTGGTAGCCGCCTCGCCCGATTACCTGGCAGCCCATGGCACGCCGGAAACGCCCCATGACCTGCATCGGCATGCCTGCCTGCAATATCGTTTCGGGCCCATGGGGTCGATGTACCGTTGGGAGTTTTCGCGCGCGGGCGGCCGCCCGTTCACCGTGGACACCCGCCCCGCGCTGATCGCCAACGACAAGACCATGCTGCATCAGGCCGCACTGGCAGGGCTGGGGCTGGTGTACGAGTTTCCGCACCATATCGCCGGGGCGCTGGCGTCGGGGGCGCTGGTCACCGTGCTCGATGCCTGGACGCCGCCGTTCTCGGGCTTCTACCTCTACTACCCGAGCCGCGCGCTGATGCCGCCCAAGCTGCGCGTGTTCGTCGATTTCCTCAAGGCGCGCGAACTGCCGCAATCCCCGCTGTAGCCTCCGGCCGGCGGCGCGGCATCCGCGGACATCAGCGCCGCAGCGACACCTTCTGCGCCGTGGTCTCGCGCACGCTGGCGCCGCGCACTTCGATGCCGATCTCGTGCACCACCTTGCCGCCGGCATCCACCAGCTGCACACGATGCCGTCCCGGCCATGGCAGCCAGCCCACTTGGCCCCCCTTGCCCAGCGGCTTGCCGTCCATGCGCCATGTCACCGCGTTGGCGGTCTGGCCGGTCAGCCCATCGGCATGGAACCAGACCCGTTGCGCCGCCGGCGGGATATCGGGATCGAGCGCGAAGATCGTGCCGTCCGCCGGGCTCGCAATCGCCGGCGTACCGGGTGTCTTGCCG
This sequence comes from Cupriavidus sp. 94F1, assembly GCF_057798875.1. Lineage (NCBI taxonomy): Bacteria > Pseudomonadati > Pseudomonadota > Betaproteobacteria > Burkholderiales > Burkholderiaceae > Cupriavidus > Cupriavidus sp. 94F1. The sequence continues at coordinate 512,656 of NZ_JBYOJT010000003.1, read as the reverse complement.
GGTTTGCCGATGCGGATGTGCGGCACGGCCGTACCCGTCAGAAACACCTCGTCACGCGCGGGCTCCAGGTCGTCCTCGAAATCCAGCGCCACGCGCTCCACACCGGCCGGCATCGCCGGCGCGCGGCTCGGCTTGCCCCGGTGCAGCGCCTCCATGACTTCGTGCCACACGGGCGCCGCACCCGATACACCGGACACGTCGTGCATGCTCGCGCCGCTTGCGTTGCCCACCCATACCCCTACCGTGTAGGCCTGCGACCATCCCACGCACCAGTTATCGCGCATGTCCTTGCTGGTGCCGGTCTTCACCGCCGTCCAGAAACGCGTTGTCAGTGGACTGTCGAGCCCGAATGTGCGCGCCCGCGCATGGCGGTCCGACAGCACGTCGCCGATCACATACGTGGCATCGGGTGTCATCACCGCACGCTTCGCGGGCATCGCGGCACCCGCCGTCATGCGCGGTGCCGAGTACGCGCCCGCATTGGCGAAAGTACGATACGCATTGGTCAGCGACAGCAGCGACACATCGGCACTGCCCAGCGCCAGGCTGTAGCCGTAGTAATCGCCCGACTGGGTTAGCGGCAGACCCAGCGACACCAGGCGGCGATGGAAGCGATGCGGGGTCACCATCACCAGCGTGCGCACGGCCGGCACATTGAGCGACGACCCCAGCGCGGCACGCAGGCTGACCCAGCCGGCATAGCGATGATCGTAATTCTGCGGAATATAGAGCCCGCCGCCGGTCGGCAGGTTGACCGGGCGATCGTCGAGCAACGACGCGGCGGTAAGCCGGCGTTCCTCGATCGCCTGCGCATAAAGGAACGGCTTCAGCGTCGATCCGGCCTGCCGCAGTGCGGCCGCATGATCGACCTGAGCCGCCGCCGACAGCACGCCCGACGACCCCACATAGGCCAGCACGTCGCCGCTGGCGTTGTCGATCACCACCACCGCACCGTCCTCGGCATTGCGGCCGGCCAGTTCGCGCAGATGCCGGCCGAGGCTGTCCGCCGCCACGCGCTGCAATTCGGCGTCGAGCGTCGATACGATGCGCGGCGCCAGCGGCTTTCCGGCCGGCGTCGCAACCCGCGCCTGGGTCACCAGTTGCCGCGCCAGATGCGGTGCGAGCTGGATGTCGCGGCGCGCGTTCATCGCATCGGCCGCCGCGCCCAATGACTTTGCCAGCACCAGCGTGGTAAAGCCGTCGAGCCCGTCGCATTCGCGCGGCAGCTTCATGTCGCGCAAGATGCCGCACGCCCGCTTTGACACCTGCAGCGCCGACGCATTCGGGCTGCGCACCAGCGCCACCGCCACCGCCGACTCCCGCGCATCGAGCCCGCTCGGCACCTTGCCGAACAGCGTCTGCGACATCGCCGACAGCCCCACCAGTTCGCCCCGGAACGGCACCAGGTTCAGGTAGGCCTCCAGGATCTGATCCTTGCTCCAGCCGCGCTCCAGCGACGACGCACTGACCACCTGCCCCATCTTCTGCCCGAAACTGCGGCCACGGCCGGCGCGCAGATCGGCATCGAGCAACCCGGCCAACTGCATCGTCAGCGTCGATGCCCCGCGCGTGCGCGTGTTCCAGAGGTTGGCCCACGCCGCCGCGGCCACGCCCTGCCAGTCCACCCCGCTATGCGCATAGAAGCGCCTGTCCTCGGACAGCACGATGGCCGTGCGCAAGGCCGGCGAGGTATCGGCCAGCGTCACCCAGTCGCCACGCCGTGCCTGGAAGTCGTCGCGCACGCGCGCCACCGTCTGCCCGTGCCGATCCGTGACGACGATATCGGCACTGCGCCAGTTGTCGCGCACCTCCCGGAATCCGGGCACGGCATGGGCGGCGCCGGCCGACCACAGCAACAGGCTTGTCACCACCCATGCACTTCGCTTCAATCGCATGCTTCGTCCCGCCTTGCCTGCACCAGATGCCTCAATCGTGCGCGTCGCGCCCCGCCACCACACCGGCCACCAGCAGCAGCTGCGCAATGGCGTAGGTCCACCAGATGCCCAGTTGGTATGTGTCGAACGGCGACAGGAATTTCGCCGTGCCGATCAGCGCGTCGGACACCACAAAGCACAGCGCCCCGAGCGCCGTCAGCGGCGTCGGCAGGCGGGCCAGCAGCGCCGCGCACGCCATGGCGGCCAGCACGCCGATATAGACCGTCACGGGCCACATCAAAGGTCCGAGGTTGGGCCAGAAGCGCCCCAGCAACGCACCGGCCGCACCGAGCACCAGCCCGCAGCCCACCAGCCGCTGCGGACGCATGTCGCCGCCCAGCGGCACGAACAGCCGCAGATAGGCCAGATGCGCCATCAGAAAGGCGCCCAGCCCACCGACGAACGACACCCGGAGCCCGGGCAGCGCCAGCAGAAAATCGCCCAGGCCCGAGAAGACCAGCGCAATCACCAGCCAGCGCCGCTCGGCCGAAGGGCGATGGAACCACGCCGCCCGCGCCAGCAGCAGCACCATTGCCGTCTTCCAGACCGGCTGGTACGCGATCTGCCCGGTCAGCGGCGTATTGGGCGGCAGTTCCAGCGACGCCTGGAACAGCAGCACACCGTAGGTGATGCCGGCCAGTGCGCCGGCCATCCACCATTCGCGCACGCGTGGGGGCATCCGCATGGCGATCCAGCTCACTTGGCCGCTCCCACCGTCAGCTTCGCGTTGGGGGTTTCACCGAACACGTCCGGGGCGTACATCGCCTCGACACGTGTCGGCGGCAGCGCGAACTCGCCCGCGTTGTTGAGCCGCACCGTGTACTCGACCGACAGCCCGCCCTTGGGCACATAGCTGAAGTACTCGCGATAGGCCTCGGGCGTGCGCTCCGTGAAGTCAGACCATGCCGACTTCTGGTCACGCGTGGCGATCACCGAATCGCGACCCAGGCCGCTGCCCAGGATCGTCGCCCCGGTGGGCACCGGATCGCTGACCACTACCCACGTCATGTCGGCCTGCGCATCGATATCGAGCTTGACGCGATAGGTGTCGCCACGCGACCACTTGCCCGCCACGGCCTGCTCCACCGGCGTGACGCTGCGGCGGATGCGATAGCCCGCCGCCACCGGCTCGCGCAGCGGCACGGCGGCCAGCGCCCGCACCGTGGCCCACGGACGGCCCGTGCCCTGCTGCTCCACCTGCAGCGCAGCGGGTGCGCTGGCGGCGGCCGCCGGCCACGGCAGGTCGATCATGCCGCTGGCCACGCCGTCCTGATGCGCGGCCCTGGACCAGTCGAACGTGCGCGACACCTCGCCAAGCGTGGCACGCGCACTGCCCGCCACAGCCGTCTTCTCATAGGCCTGCGCATAGCGGCGGATCGCCATCACGCCCCAGGCGTTCGAAGTGGTCGTCGACCACGCCCCACGCGTCTGGCGGCCCAGCAGGCCGGTCACCAGCTGCGGCACGTCTTCCTTCCAGGCCGGCAGCTGCGACGCCAGCGCCAGCAGCTTCGCCGCGTTGACGTCGCCGCCGGCCATCAGCCACCACCAGTTGTCGGCGCGCTCGGTCGAGAACACCAGGCGCGTGCCCTGCACCGTCAGGCGGCTGCGCAACAGTTGCGTGGCATCGGCCATGCGCTTGTCGCGCTCGGGGATGTCCTGCACGCGCGACAGGATGCCCAGCCAGTCGATCAGCGCCGACGTCGGCCACTGGTCTGGCAGGATCTGGATCGATCCCAGCATGCGGCCCTGCGCCTTGCCACTGCGCGACAGCGCCTCGATGGCCGCCAGCTTGCGCACGTCCAGATCCATCGTCGCCGACGACGGGGCCCAGCGCGGCGGCGCGATGCGCCCTTCGACAAACGCTGTCAGGCCACGCTCCATCTGGTCGCGCTGTGCGTCGGGAATGCGCATCGGCAGCCCTGCGCGCGACGCCTCGTCGGCAATCGCCAGCAGGTAGGCCGTCAGCACTTCGCTGCCCGACTGGCTGTCGCTGCGCAGCGGGAAGTACGACGCCAGCCCGTTCGTGTCGAGGTACGACGGCAGCTGCGCCATCAGCGCATCCCAGGCCGCCGCATCACCCAGCCCGAGCGATTTCGACGACCGCTGCTCCAGGCAGCTGAACGGATAATTGCGGAACCATTCCCGCACGCCAGGCATGCCGCCGGCCAGCGAGGACTGCAGCGTCACCTGCATGCCGCCGCGCAGCTTGCCGGACGGATCGGCCAGCGCACCGGCCGGCGCCTGCACCGGCACCGACATGTTCGGCGTCAACTGCGCCAGCATCGCCTGCTGCACGGTCACCGGCACGGCCGGCACGATCTGCTGCGATACCTTGAGCTTGTCGCTGGCGCCGCCCGTGCCCTTCTCGGCGGCGGCCACCTCCCACAGGATCGTGCCGCTGCGGCTGTACGCCAGCAGCGCGGGCGCGGTGATGTCCCAGCCGATCTCGCGGGCCTCGCCGGCGGGAATCTGCACGGTCTGCGCCGGCAGCGTCTGCGCGTCCACCAGCGTGGCGCGTGCCGTGGCTTCCACGGTCATCGCGCGCTGCGTGGTGTTGCGCAGCGTGAACATCGCGCGGTACTTGTCGTCCTCGCGTACCAGCAGCGGCAGGCCCGAGATCATCTGCAGGTCCTGCGTCGCGGCGATGCTGGCGCTGCCGCTGCCGAAGCGGTTCACGCCCAGATCGGCCACGGCGACGATGCGGAAGCTGGTCAGCGAATCGTTAAGCGGCACGTCCAGCGTGGCCTTGCCTTCGCCGTCCAGCTGCACGCGCGGATTCCACAGCAGCAGCGTGTCGAACAGCTCGCGCGTGGGGCTCTTGCCGCCGCCGCCGCCCGCCGGCACCGCCTTGCGGCCATAGTGGCGGCGGCCAATGATTTCCATCTGGGCCGTCGAGGTTTCCACGCCATAGCTGCGCGGCTGCACCATGGCGTCGAGCAGGTTCCAGCTCGTGTTCGGCATCAGTTCCAGCAGCGCCTGGTCCACGGCGGCCAGCGCCACTTCGCCATTGGCCGCGGGCTTGCCGTCGGGCAGCTTGACCTGCACGGTCACGCGCGCCTTGCCCCGCACCGGGTAGCTCGCCTTGTCCGGGGTCACGCTCACGTCGAGCCGGTACGCCTCGTTGCCGACGCGGATCTGCGCCAGCCCCAGCCGGAACGCCGGCTTCGACAGATCGACCAGCGGCGACGGCGCCACGTATTCGCGCCCTTCGCTGCGGAATGCGTGCCACCAGTCCAGCGGCTGGCGCCAGCCCCACTGGAAGAACGAGTACCACGGCACTTCGCGCAGGCGGCCACGCAGGCTCAGCACCGACACGTAGACGTTCGGTCCCCATTCCGGCTTGACCTTGAGCTTGATCGTCGGGTCGCTGCCGTTGAGCTCCACCACCTGCGTATCGAGGATGCCCTCGCGTTCCACGGCCACCAGCGCCGTGGCGCGGCGGAACGGCATGCGTACCTGGAACACGGCGGTGTCGCCGGGCGCGTACGCCTTCTTTTCGGGCAGCACGTCCATGCGGTCATGGTTCTCGCCACCGAACCAGAGTTCGCCCTGGCGCGTGACCCACACCGTCGTGGCGGCTTGCGCCGTGCGGCCGTCGGCATCGCGCGCATTGGCGATCAGCTCCACTTCACCGGCCTGCGTCAGTGCCACCTCGCAGCGTGCGCGGCCCTGGGCGTCGGTGCGCACATCGCACACCACGCCAAGGTCCTTGGTCTCGCTGCGGTTGTCGTAGCGGTAGAAGCCGCCCACCACGCGCTTGCGCGCCGACGTGGTGATGCGGGCGCGTGCCTTGATCTGCACCGGCGATTCGGCCACCGGCTTGCCCTGGGTATCGAGCACCACGGTGTGTACGGCCAGCTTCTGGCTGACCGATACCCAGTTGGCCGCACGAATGCCCACCACCACGGCCGACGGCCACAGCGGCACCGTCTGGCGCAGCGTCTGGATCTCGCCGTTCGGGTCGGCAAAACCGGCTTCCAGCACCAGATCGCGTGGGGCATCGACCTTCGGCAGGTTCTTCACCGTCAGCTTGCCGTTGCCATCCTTGTCCAGCGTCAGCGGCAGCTTGTCGGCCACGAGTTTTTCGGATTCGTCGTGCGATCCTTCGCTGTCCTGGTCGTCTTCCTCGTCGCCACTGCCGCTCTGGCGCTGCGCGCGCGGCGGGTTGAACGCGTAGTCGTCATAGTCCGCGAAGTTCACCGCCTTGTTGCGCATCAGCGCGGACAGGCGCACCGGCAGGCCGGCCGCACCGCCCCCGTTGAGGTAGTGGATCTCCACGCCCACCGGCACCTCGGCGGGCGCCACCAGCGCATTGCCCTTGGCCTTGGCGTCCCGGGTCACCGACAACGTGCCCGACAGCACCGGCAAGCGGAAGGCCTCGACGCGGAAACTGCCGCTATCGAGCGTGCGATCGTTGTCGTAGACCAGCGCCACGTCGTAGACACCGAGCTTGGCCGACGACGGCACCTGGAACGCGTTCTCGGCACTGCGCCCGCCCGTGGCGGTGGTGCGCCAGGCGAGCGGCATCTCGTACTTCTGGCCGCTGCCTTCATGGGTGATCAGCAGCTTCGCCGGCATGGCCTGCGGCAACGCAAAGCCCTGCGCGGTCTCGTTTCGGATCAGGTGCTTCATCGACACCGTCTCGCCGGCGCGCAGCAGCGTGCGGTCGAACACGGTATGGGCACGCACGGTCTGCTTCGGGCTCAGATCGGTGGGCACGTTGAAGCGCCACGTCTCGATGCCGCGATTCCAGTCCGACATGACGAAGGCCATGTCGGCCTTGCCGCGCGCCTGGGCATGGTCGGCCGCGATGCGGGCCGACACGAAATAGCCGTCCATGCCGTTGGCGCAGTCCTTGTAGCGACGGTCGGCCAGCTTGGGGAAGCGCGCCACGCCGGTGGCGTCGGTGGTGCCCTGCCCCAGCAGCTCGCCGTCGCAACTGCGGACGGCCACCCTGGCGGTGGCCACGGGCTTGCCGTCATCGAGCGTGGTCACCCACGCCAGGCCGCTCATGTCGCCGTCGCCCTCGCCACGTGCCAGCTTGAAATGCACGCCAAGGTTGGTGACCAGTGCCGCCGTACGCACGTACATCGGCGCCTTCTTGCCGAGCAGCGCCTCGCCCAGCATCGGCGACGCGATCTCCACCACGTGGAAACCGGGTTCGGGCAACGGAATGCCGACCACCTCGAACGGGCGCGGCGTGGTGTCGGTGGACTTCGGAATGGCCAGCGTCCTGGCGCCAGCGACGCCTTCGAGCAGCGACACCGAGCGTGTCTCGATCGACGGGGCGTTGCGCGGGCTCTGGACGGAATACGGTGCCTGACCGGCGCGGATGGCGGCGATCTGCTCGCGGGTCCAGCTGTTCTCGTGCATACGCTTGACCATGCCGAACCAGCGCAGGATGGCGCCGTCGTCATCGACCTTGAGCCGCGCCACGGTGCCGGCCTCGGCCCGCACGGCCAGCGTGGGCAGATCGGCCTCGACATTGCGCAGCGTCACGGGCAGCAGCGCCGGATAGTCGTTTGCCGATTTTCCGCGCGGCAGATCGGCAAAGCGTTCAACCACGCCAAACGGCGCGGCGGCGAACTTGGCCAGCGGCGGCAGCGCCGCGGTGGTGAGCTTGATCGGGAACAGGTCGGCGTTGCTGAGTGCCCGGCCGCTTTCGTCCTTGAGATCCTTCGGCGCCTCGATCGTCAGGCTGGCCTTTTCCGGGAACGGACCCTTGAACGTGATGGTGGATACCGGCGCATCGGGCGCCTCGTCCGGATCAAAGGACGGCGTCTTCGGACCGGACGGCGTCTTCATCACGATGCCTTCGGCCGCCTTGCGCGAAATCGGCGCGGTGAATGTGACGGTCATCGGCCGCAGCGGCGTGCAGGGGGCTTCGGCACGCTCGCGCTCGCAGGTAAAGCCCGCAGCAAAGGGGTCGCGCACCTGGAAGTCGAAGCGGCGGGCCGCCGTGGTGGCCAGGCCCGACGGGGTGGCAATGCCCGCATCGAGCACCAGTTGCATGCGTGCGCCGGCAGGCAGGCGCTGCTGGCAGGCCAGCAGATGCACGGCATCGCCGTCGCGCTTGACCACTTCCTTCCAGTGCAGCGCCTCGATGACGCTGTCGCGTTCCTTGCCGGCCAGCAGCCGCACGGGAATCCGTTCGCCCAGCCCCTCGGCCTGGCACCAGGCATGGGACCGGATCGACCCGGCCGTGGCCGCGCCGTTGAAGCGCAGCGCAAAGACCTGGTCTTCCTCGACCTGGCCGCCGGACGGGCGCGCGGCGATCACGATCGGACCGCCCGTTTCGAACCGGTATTCGGATTTGCCGGCGAACGCCTTGCCGGCCACGCTCTTGAGGGCCGGGGTGATCTGTACGGTGCAGCGCACGCCGGGCGGCAGGTCACGCTCGAAGTCGTAGACCCAGTTCGTGGCGTTGACCCAGCGCCCGCTGCCACCGACGCCGCCCACGCACGACACCGATGCCGGCGCGGCAGCCTTGAGGTCGCCCATCGGCACCATCGGTTCGTCGAACCGGATGGCCACCTGGCGCACCTGGGGGTTCACCCCTTCGGGTGAGAAACGCGTGATCTGCGCGGCCGATGCGGCCGGCGCCCATGTCAACGCACTGAATACAAGACCTGCTGCGGTGGCCGTGGCCGCCGTGGCGATCCTCCCGATCATGCTGCCTTCTCCCGAATTGGCTCCGCGCGAGCGTGACATGCGCGGGTGGCAAGCGCAAGCCTCTGCACATTTCGGAAGAAAGGCCTTGTGGTTTAACGCAAATGTGACAGTGGCAGCGGACCTTCGCGCTTGAGCGCGGTCAGGACGATGTTCGACCGCACGCTCTCCACGCCCGGCACGCGCATCAGCCGCTTCATCGTGAAATCGGCCAGCGTGGGCAGGTCGGCCACCACCACGCGAATCAGGTAATCGGCCTCGCCGGCGACCGAATAGCACTCCTGCACCTCTTCGAGCAGCAGGATTTCCTCGGCGAAGCGCTCGACCATGGTGTCGCCATGATGCGCCAGCTTCACGCTGATAAAGACCATCACGCCCAGCCCCAGCGCCTGTGGCGACAGGTTCACCCGGTAGCCGGTGATCACGCCTTCGGCTTCCAGTCGGGCCAGGCGGCGGCCCACCTGGCTGGCCGACAGGTGTACCCGTTCGGCCAGTTGCTGATGGGTGGAGCGGCCGTCAGCCTGCAGGGCGGCCAGCAGGGCCAGGTCATAGGGGTCCAGGTTGGCTTGGTTCATGTCCGCAGATATCCCGCATCGATCTTTGGGTATATGCGGATTATATGCACCGTGACGGCGGATAACGTGGATTTTGCGGCCATCTTGCGGAGTCCGGTCGCTAGACTATGCATAAATTCCGCATCCGATCGGAACACAGACCACAAGTTTTGGAGACGCAACGCATGACCCCCTCGGCCGCCACCCTGGACACCGGCAACTTTGCCGGCACGATGACCGCCAAGCTCAAGGAACAGTTCGATGCCGGCCTGCTGTCCGGCCAGGAACTGCGCCCCGACTTCACCATCGCCCAGCCGGTGCATCGCTATACCGACACCGACCACGCGATATGGCGCAAGCTGTACGACCGCCAGGCGTCGATGCTGCAAGGCCGGGTCTGCGACGAATTCCTGCAGGGCCTGGCCACGCTGGGCATGGCGCGCGACCGCGTGCCCGAGTTCGACCAGCTCAACGACATGCTGATGCGCGCCACGGGCTGGCAGGTGGTGGCCGTGCCGGGCCTGGTGCCGGACGAGGTGTTCTTCGAACATCTGGCGAATCGGCGATTCCCCGCGAGCTGGTGGATGCGCAAGCCGGAACAGCTCGACTATCTGCAGGAGCCCGACTGCTTCCACGACGTGTTCGGCCACGTGCCGCTGCTGATCAATCCGATCTTCGCCGACTACATGGAGGCGTACGGCAAGGGCGGTCTCAAGGCGGCGCGGCTGGGTGCGCTGGACATGCTGGCGCGCCTGTACTGGTACACGGTGGAGTTTGGCCTGATCCGCACGCCGCAGGGCCTGCGCATCTTCGGCGCGGGCATCCTGTCCAGCCAGGGCGAGTCGGTCTACAGCCTCGATTCGGCCAGCCCGAACCGCATTGGCTTCGACCTGCACCGGATCATGCGCACCCGCTACCGCATCGACACGTTCCAGAAAACGTACTTTGTGATCGACAGCTTCGAGCAGCTGTTCGATGCCACGCGCCCGGACTTCACCGACATCTACCCGGCGCTGCGCGCGCTGCCGACGCTGGGCGCCGGCGACATCGTCGAGGGTGACCAGGTCATCAACGTTGGCACCCGCGAGGGCTGGGCCAGCAGCGACGATATCTGACCCGCCCCCCGGGCGAAGGCCGCTGCCCGCCCAGCGGCCCCGCCCGTTATCCCACTTTGTGAAACAATGCCGAATGCCCTGGCCCCCGGTCATCCGGTGTGCGCCGGGGCGGGCCGGCTTTTGTCGTGTTCCCCGTGCAGCCACAGACAACCCTTCAGATCGAGCCCATCATGACCCCTCTTTCGCAAGACGCCCGCCAGCCGCTGCTGGCAACCCTGCCCGGCTGGACCCCGGTCCAGGACCGCGATGCCATCCGGAAATCGTTCAAGTTCGCCGATTTCAACGCGGCATTCGGCTTCATGACGCGCGTGGCGCTGCAGGCCGACAAGGTGGACCATCATCCCGAGTGGTTCAACGTGTACAACCGCGTGGACATCACGCTGTCCACCCACGACGCCAACGGCCTGACCCAGCGCGATATCGACCTGGCCCGCTTCATCGAACAGGCCGCCGCCGGCCTGGCACGCTGAACGCGGCGCCGGCCCGGCTGTAGGGCAACTGAAAGGCAGGCCGCGGGCCTGCCCTGTACAATCGGCGACATTGTTTCCATCCAATGTCACCTGTACCGCCATGCGTATCCTGCTGATCGAGGACGACCGTCAAATCGCCAGCGGCGTGGAAGCCGGGTTGGCCCGCGCCGGCCATCAGGTACGCGTGGTGCATGACGGCGTCTACGCCACCGACCACCTGCTCAAGGAGCAGCACGACCTCGTCATCCTGGATCTGGGCCTGCCCGGCATCGACGGCATGACGCTGCTGGCGCGCTACCGCGCCCGCAACCGCACGACCCCCGTCCTGATCCTGACCGCGCGCGACGAGCTCGAAGACAAGCTTTCGGGCCTGAACGCGGGCGCCGACGACTACCTGGTCAAGCCCTTCGCCCTGCCCGAACTGGAAGCCCGTGTGCGCGTGCTGCTGCGCCGCAGCCAGCACGGCGAAGCCGCGCCGGAACGCGACGTGCGCCTGGGCCGGCTGCGGCTATCGGGCAACGACCGCCGCATGTTCGTCGATGGCCGCCCGCTGGAACTGTCGCCGCGCGAGTTTGCCGTGCTGGAACTGCTGCTGCAGCGCCAGGGCCGTGTGGTCAGCAAGGCGCAGCTGCAGGACCACCTGGCCACCTTCGCGCACCCGGCCGGCGAAGGCGGCGACACGGTGGGCGACACGGCGATCGAGGTCTACGTGCATCGCGTGCGCAAGAAGCTCGAGGATGCCGACGTCGAGATCGTGACGGTGCGCGGCTTCGGTTATCTGCTACAAATCCGCGCGGGCCACTGAGCCCGACCGGCACGCGCCGCCCGGGTGGCGGCCGCCTTCAACGGAAGTCCTGACCCGCCATGTGGCCGCGTTCGCACTCTTCTTCTGCCCCGCCTGGCGATGCGAGCGCCACGGGCAAGCGCACACGCGGCGGACGCAGCCGTGCCGGCGCGGCGGCCCGCGGCACATCGAACCCGAGCCTGCGCATCCACCTGCTGCGCGCGCTGGCCACGCCGCTGTTCGCGCTGGTGCTGACCAGCGGATCGCTGTCGTACTGGCTGGCGGCGCACTACACCACGCAGGTCTTCGATCGCGCACTCTATGGCGTGGCCAACAACATCGCCCAGCAGATCCGCATTGCGGGCCCGCGGCTGGAGCAGGACATCCCGATCATCGCCCAGACGCTGGTCGAGGCCGAGGGCACCGACCGCATCTACTGGCGCATTCATGGTCCGGACGGGCTGATCGGCGGCATGGACACCTGGCTGGGCTACGGCACGGGCCAGACGTCGCTGCACGATGCCCGCCTGTTCTACGCGTGGTTCAGCGGCCGCCAGGTGCGCGCGGTGCGCCTGCCAGTGAGCCTGCCCAGCCCGGCCGCCGACGAACTGGCAACGACGCCGTCCGAGGCGCAGATCCCGCGCGGCCCGATCGTGGTCGAGGTGGCCGAACTGCTGGACCGGCGCGAAACGGCCGCCAACGAGATCCTGCTGTCGGTGTCGGTGCCGCTGATCCTGCTGCTGCTGGTGGGCAGCCTGATCCTGTCGCACGTGCTCAAGGAAGAACTGGTGCCGCTGCAGATCCTGACCGACAAGCTGAACCGCCAGACCGCGCGGTCACTGGCGGCGCTGGACGAGACCCAGGTGCCGGCCGAGGTGGAGCCGCTGATCCGCGCCCTGAACGCGCTGCTGTCGCGCCTGCGCGATGCCCTCGATGCCCAGCGCAAGTTCATCGCCGACGCCGCGCACCAGTTGCGCACGCCGCTCACGGCGGTGAAGCTGCATGCCGACCGCGCCGTGGAAGCCGATTCGCTCGATGTGGCGCGTCATGCGCTGCGCGAGGTGCAGACCGCCGCCGACCGCGCGGTGCGCCTGTCGAACCAGCTACTGTCGTTGGCGCGCGCAGAGCCCGGCCTGTCGCTGGAGCGGCTGGGCCCGGTCGAACACTTCGACCTGGCGGAACTGGCGTTCGAGATCGGCGCGGAATGGGTGCCGCAGGCACTGGCGCGGCGTGTGGACCTGGGCTTCGAGGTACTGCCCGGCCCCACGTTCACCGGCGGCGCCCCGGCCGTGGTGCGCGGCAACCGGCTGCTGATGCGCGAGGCGCTGTCCAACCTGATCGATAACGCGGTGAAGTATGTGCCGGCCGGTGGACGCATTACGGTGCGCGCCGGCGGCGAGGCCATGGGCCACCGTGGCATGGCCGTGGTGATGGTGGAAGACAATGGCCCCGGCATTCCGCCGGCCCGCCGCGAGGAGGTGTTCAAACGCTTCTTCCGCGGCGATCGCACCCCTGGCACGCCCGCCCTGCAGGCTTCGCCCGGCGGGGCCGGCCTGGGTCTGGCCATCGTTCACGAGATCATCACGCTGCACCAGGGCACGATCCGGATCGAGGATGTGCCGGCGTCCGCCGGGTCCGCCGGGTCCGCCGCTTCCGCCCAGGTCACGGCGGCCATGGCCGGCGGGCCGGACGATGGCGCCGGCGCGGTTTCGCCGCATGCCCCGGCATCCTCGGAAGCGTCCGCATCGTCGAATGCGCCGGCGCGCCGCGCGTCGATGCGCTTCGTGATCCGGATCCCGTGCGAGGCACCCGGCACCACGCCGGCCTGAACCGGGCCGGGCGGCTTATTTGCCCGACTTCTCCTTGGGCGCCAGCATCGTGCCGCGGCACTTCGGGCTGCCGCAACGGCATTCGTATTCCTTCTTCAGCTTCTTCGTATAGCGTGCATCTATGACCAGGCCGTAGTCATAGAACAGCTCTTCGCCCTCGGCGATATCGCGCAGGGCGTGGATAAAGACGCGTCCCTTCTTCTCGCGCGCTTCGCAGTTCGGCTCGCAGGCGTGGTTGATCCAGCGCGCGCGGTTGCCGCCGAACTTGGCATCGATGACGTTGCCGTCCTCCAGGCTGAAATAGAACGTGTGGTTCGGGTCCGCCGGATCGTGCGGGTGGCGCTTCAGGGCTTCCTTCCAGGAAATGTGCTCGCCCTTGTACTCGATCACGCGCTCGCCTGCCGCAATGGCGCCAATTGCGTAGACACCCTTGCCATGCACGCCCGACCGGCGCACCTCGATACGATCGCTGGCGGTCTTCTTCTTGCCCGCCTGCCCCTTCTGTTCCCTGGCGTCGTTGGCCTTGTCCGACATGTCTGATGTTCCTGCGGTGGTGGGCCGGTCCAGTCCGGCGAACCGGATGATACCCGTGCGGCTGTGTCAGGTATACGCATCGGCGCCCGGACCTGGCCCGGCACGTTTACCGGGCCCGGCGACGTATACCGGCCGGGGCCAATGTGGATAACCGGGGCCATTTTTGTGGATAAGCGCATGGGTTTGGTGTGGGCTGCCTGGGGCTGGCATGGGGAACGTATACGAACAACCTGAGAGGTATACGTCCCTCATCCCATCCCGAAGGATGAGTCATCCACGCGCGCCAACATGTCATCCCTGTGCTTTCGGTATACGTAAACGGTTGATCTGATTGGCGTATACCGGGTTATCCACAGAAAGGCAGGGGGTTTACCTATCACTACTATCTGTATACATGAAAGAAAGATGTAAACCATACGCAGGAGGACCGCCGCCGGGGCGTATACCGCGAATGTCCGGAGCCACGCAGGGGCTCAGCTTGCGATCGGCACGTTTTCACGCAAGATGAAAAATTGGGCAGGCCCCAACGGGCATGAAGGCAGGCGGTATACGTCGCCGCCTGAGGCCTGACCGCCACAATGGGCGCTCGACAGCCTTGCGGCGCCGTATACGGGCCTCTCAGGGCGTATACGTGCTCCGCCCGCCCCCGAGGCTGTCCCGACCTCCAGAACGCGTTCTGGAGCGTCCTGGGGCGTATACGTGGCCCCAGGGCCGTATACCGCCCCTCGCCGCCCCTGGCGAACCCGGGCGTATACCGGCGCGCCAGGCGCGTGCTTCTTCCGTAAAAAACCCGCCAACGTTGACCTGACGCGGCCTGCACGCCAAGGGCCGGTAACAAACTGTTCCCGGTGCGGCGTGTCCGACACGGTATGATGTGGCCCGCGGCGTCTTTGCCGGCGCGGCTTCCAGCGAAGTCGCCGGCCCGGACGTCAGTGTTTTTTCAACTCGATACGGAGTGAAGCATGACGAAAACTGAACTGATCGACGCGATCGCAGCAGGCGTGGACGGTCTGACCAAGGCCAAGGCCGAGCAAGCCCTGAACGTGACCCTGAACGCCATCATGGATGCCGTGGCCAAGGGCGAGACCCTCAGCCTGATCGGCTTCGGTACCTTCAGCAAGGGCGAACGTGGCGAGCGCATGGCCCGCAACCCGCGCACCGGCGAAGAAATCAAGGTGGAAGCTGCGAAGACCGTGAAGTTCAAGGCAGGTCAGAAGTTCAAGGACGCCGTCAACCAGTAATGCCGACGGGCAAGCTTGTCGCCCGGTTCGCATGACCCCGCCGTGCCGCCGCCATAGCCCGAAAGCGGCGCAGGTGCGCAGCGCGCGGGGACGTTATCCACACCATTTTTCCCCCAGCTCCGCGTGGAGAATCGCACAGTTGGCCAGGCCCCTTCACAGGCCCGCAGCGACCACGCGAAAATGTCATCCACGCTTGGCTAATCAAGGCCTTGCGCGAGATCAGGAATCACGAGCCTGACATGTCGTTCCGCTTGCCGCAGCGCACATTTCCACAGCCTTATTCACAGCAGTTTCCACACAAACTTCCACAGCATTCTCCACAGGCACGCATGCGTACCTGGCAGGGTGTGATGGCGGCGGTGGCGCTGGCCGTCCTGTGCGGTTGCAGTACCTCGCCGACACGTACGGCCCGCCCGCAGGCCGTGCCCTTGCCCGACTACGGGCGCGTGGCCACGCCGCCCGGCGCCACGGCGCGTGAGCGGATCGTCGATATTGCCCTGCAGGAATGGCGCAAGTGGGGCAGCCAGGTAGTGCGGATCGGTCGTGACGATGCGGCGTGCGTCACCCAGAGTCCGCTGCCCGCCCCGGCGGCCGCGCTGCCTGCCAATGGCGCCGGGGGCCAAGGTACGGCGATGCAGCCGTCGGCCGACATCGATATGGAAGAGGATGGCGATAGCCAATGCCTGCGGTTTCCCGACGGCACCGGCATGGAGGCCACGCCGCAGGGATGCCGGATGGCCCAGCGTTACTGGGGCATCGTCGGCGAGGCGCCGGACTGCCGCCAGGTCACGCAGGGCACGTGGGCGTGGTCGGCCGTGTTTATTTCCTGGGTGATGCGCAAGGCCGGGCTCGATAACGACCAGTTCCTGACGGGCCAGTCCCATTCGATGTACGTGGTGGACGCGCGCGATGGCATCCTGCCGCGCCCGGCGTTCCATGTGGAGCGGGTGCCCGCCGTGCCGCGCCCTGGCGACATGATCTGCGCGGGCCGCGGGCGTGACAAATATCTTTCGGATCCGTCCGAAATCGGCTTCGGCACCACGCCCATGCATTGCGACATCGTGGTCGAGGTGGATCGTGCCGCCAATGTGGTCAAGGCAATCGGCGGCAACGTCCAGCAGTCGGTGTCGATGGATGTGATCGACCTGAACGACGCGGGCCAGCTCGACGGCTTCACGAATTCGCACATGCCGTGGCTGCTGATCCTGCGTAACGACCTGCAGTAATTCCAGTCAACACTGCCGCCGCCAGGCCGATTCGGTACCGGCGGTAGTTTCTCAACATCGCCCTGTTGCATTGACGGGCCGTCCCCCGCCGCGAAACACTGCGCGATCGTATTTCGACGATCTTTCGCATGTCCGCCGCAGCGCCTCCTCCTTCTTCCACTTCTTCGCCCGCCCCCTATTCCCCTCCCGATCTCGCGCGTCGCCTGGTGGCTGAAGCACTGGGTACGGCCCTGCTGGTCACCATCGTCGTAGGGTCGGGTATCCGCGCGGAACGGCTGGCCGCCGGCGATACCGCGCTGGCCCTGCTCTGCAACGCGCTGGCCACCGGGGCCGGCCTGGTGGCGCTGCTGGTGTCGCTGGGGCCGGTGTCCGGCGGGCACTTCAACCCGGCGGTCAGTCTGTCGAACCTGATCCAGGGACGGCTTTCGCCGCGCGAAGCCGCTGGCTATGTGGTGGTTCAGCTGATGGGTGCCGTACTGGGTGTGATGGCCGCGCATGCGATGTTCGGCCTGCCCGCGCTGTCGTTGTCGACGCAGGCGCGCACCGGGGCACCGATGTGGTGGAGCGAATGCCTGGCGTCGTTCGGGCTGATCGGGCTGGCCATCGCCACCGGGCGGTCGCGGCCAGGCCTGGTGCCGTTTGTCGTGGCGGGCTACATCACCGCCGGCTACTGGTTCACGTCCTCGACGTCGTTCGCAAACCCGGCCCTGACACTGGCCTGCGCGCTGACCAATACGTTCACGGGTATTCGCATGATCGATATTCCCGCGTTCATTCTTGCTCAGATATTTGGTGCGATGAATGCAACGCTACTGTTCCACTGGCTGTGTCCGCCGGTGACGACGGGGCCGCGCGACCTGTCCAGGCGCCGTTGGAAAGGCCATCCGGGGCTTACCAGCGCCGATTGAGCTGCACGCCGAAGATCGAGCCGCTGGTCTGCGAAGCCCAGGCGTCGGCCGGGGCCGCGAAGGTGATGCCGTCCACGTCGCTGGCACGGCTGTACGTATAGAACGCGCGCAGGTTGGCATTGCCGGTGGCCTTGCCCAGCGTCATCGTGGGCGCCACCGTGAACGCGGTGCGCTGGCCACCCACGCCAAACCCCGACGAGATCTGGTCGTGCGCCACCTCGAAGCTCAGCTTGAACTGGTCGTTGGCCACAAAGGCCGGCCGCACGCGGGTGGCGGCCCACTGCAACGTGCCGATGCCCGACCGATCCAGCTGCAGGCTCGATTCCACCGAGCCGGCCAGCCCCGAGCGGCCTTTCCACTCCATCGATTCCGACACCCGTACCCGCGACAGCGCGTTGCCCATGCCCGAATAGCCGGTCATGGCCGTGCGCGACCCCTGCCCGTACTGGAAGCCCAGCCGGTTGGTGCCATACAGCACGCCCTTCTGCTCGTGCATGGCCGATGCCCACCATGCGCTGCCGGTGTCTTCGATTTGCGAGAGCGGCTCTACCCGCGTAAAGCCGACCCGTACCGAACCCTTGTCATTGGTGTCGATCGGGGTCGAGAGCACCGAGTGATAGCTGGGAAGCTTGGCGCCATTTAGGTCGTTACGCGCGGTGTATTGATAACTCACGCCGAATTCGCCCAGTTTGGCGTTGTCGATGCCAAAACGCATCGATGGCGAGTTCGGCGGCAACAGTCCCGACGACATCAGGAACGGATTGCTGTCGCGACGCCCTGCCCAGACACTGGCGCCGTCGAGCACGGTCAGCCCCGACAGGCCGCTGACCGAGGTATAGAAGTTCGGCACCAGCGCGTACGGATCGACAGCGGCCGCATTGCCGTTGACCGATGTGGCATTGGTGCCCTTGGCCTGGGCGACCAGCTGCACCTGTGCACCGCCGCCGATATCCGCTACCGATTCGCGGATCTTGACCTCGCCTGAACTGGTGCAGGCCAGCCCCTGGCCAAACCCTGCCGATGGTGTGCCGCCACCCGGACACGCGCGCTGCGTGCCGGAGCGGTCTTCCACCGCCGCGCGCCCGCTGTAGCCCAGGCGCCAGACCGAATCCCCGGCTGGGTCGTCGGCTGGAAGTTGCGAACGCAGCACTGGTGGCGCGTCGGACGGGGTTTCCGACGCGATATCGGCGTTTTCCGAATGCCGAGCTGGTGTCGCTGGTGTTGGCGTCCCGTCCTGCGGCAGTGCCGGAAATTCGCCGAGCCGGTGCGGGAACAGCACCACCGGCGGCGGTGGCGGGGGCGGCGGAGCCAGTGAGTCGGGCGGACCCACGAAGTCCGGATTCTCGTCGGCGGGCACCTGGGCAACCGTGGCGGTGCCCTCGGCGACCGCAGGCGTTTCGCCACCCTGGGCCGCCAGTGCCGTATTGGCAGGTGCGGCAGCCCGGTCCTTTGCCGCATCGGCACCCTCGGCAGCATTGGCCGACTGGATCAGGTCCGCCAGTGGATCGGCGGACGCAGCGGCGGGTACGGTCGCCGGTACGCTGGCAGGTGCGGCGGCAGGTGCTGCGGCAGGCACGGCGCCGGCTGCCACGGCGGAGGTCACCAGCTGGGTCGTGCTCTCCGCGATCATCGGCGGTGGCGCTACCGAAGTGCCTGTTTGCGCGCACGCGCTGAGCCCCCAGGCGGCCAGGACGACAAAAGTCAGGCGGCGACGGGCAAATGGGCGGGCGGGAGGCAGTACGGATTGCAACATGGACACAACAGGGCCGGCGTGGAAGAACTCCGGAGGGAGGGCTCAGTTTTTAACAGGCGAACTTTTGGACCGCAAGCCGGGTTACAAAATCCCGCGATCGCGTCACAAAGCGTTGGAAATGCGTCCGGATTCCCACATTGCGGAAAGCGAAATGCACCGCATCGAAGCATGCCCGGGCGCCATGGCAAAACCGTTGCGGAAGTGCCGAATTCCTAGCGAAAACCCCCATCCCTGAGGGCATCCGTGCTGAAAACGCCACCGCTATAATCGTCCGACCTGTCTTCCGGGCAACGCATAACGGGTGCAAGGCAGTCACGCCTATATATCTATAAAAGAGGAGATGTCCATGGAACGTCGTTCCTTCCTGTTGAAGGCTTCGGCCGTAGCTGCCACGGGTGCACTTGCCGCCTGCGGCAAGGAAGAAAAGCCCGCGGCCCCGGCCGCATCGGCCAGCGCGCCGGGCGCGCCCGCTGTGGTCGGCAGCAACCCGGCGGTGGAATGGCGCCTGGCGTCCAGCTTCCCGAAATCGCTCGACACCATCTATGGCGGGGCCGAACTGCTGAGCCAGCGCGTGAAGGAACTGACCGACGGCAAGTTCAACATCAAGGTGTTCGCCGCCGGTGAAATCGTGCCGGGCCTGCAGGTGCTGGACGCCGTGCAGAACCAGACCGTGCAGATCGGCCACACGGCCGGCTACTACTACTTCGGCAAGAATCCGACGCTGTGCTTCGACACGACCATCCCGTTCGGCCTGACCGCGCGCCAGCAGAACGCCTGGATGATGCAGGGCAACGGCATGAAGCTGATGCGCGAGTTCTTCAAGGAATACAACGTCGTCAACTTCATGGGCGGCAATACCTGCGCCCAGATGGGCGGCTGGTTCCGCAAGGAAATCAAGACCGTGGCCGACCTGCAGGGCTTGAAGTACCGCGTGGCCGGCTTTGCCGGCGTGGTGCTGGCCCGCCTGGGTGTGGTGCCCCAGCAGATTGCCGGCGGTGACATCTACCCGGCGCTGGAAAAGGGCACGATCGACGCGGCCGAATGGGTGGGCCCGTACGACGACGAAAAGCTCGGCTTCTACAAGGTGGCGCCGTACTACTACTACCCGGGCTGGTGGGAAGGCAGCGCGCAGCTGTCGTTCTACGCATCGCAACCCGAGTACGACAAGCTGCCGGCGCTCTACAAGCGCGCGCTGGAAACGGCCACTATCGAGGCGCACACCAACATGATGGCCAAGTACGACACCGTGAACCCGCAGGCGCTGGCCCGCCTGCTGGAAAGCGGCGTGAAGCTGCGTCCGTTCTCGAAGGAGATCATGGAAGCCTGCTTCAAGGCCACGCAGGAAGCGTACGCCGACGAAAGCGCCAAGAACCCGTCGTTCAAGAAGATCTACGACGATTGGCGCGTGTTCCGCAACAACGAGGCCGCCTGGTTCAACGTGGCCGAGCAGGCGTTCGCGCAGTTCAGCTACGCGCGCAAGCTGTAAGCGAACCGATGATTTGGCCATTCGGCCATTTCGCTCACGACAAGCCCGGCTCCGGCCGGGTTTTTTCATGGCGCCACGCGCCTGCCCACACCCCGGTAGAATCCGCCCCACAACCGGACTCTACCGGGAACATTCCCATGCAACTCGGCATCTTCTACGCCCTGCTGGCGTACATCATCTGGGGCCTGCTGCCCCTCTACATCAAGTCCCTGCACGGCGTGGCGCCGCTGGAAATCCTGCTGCACCGCATGGTGTGGTCGCTGGTATTCCTGGGGGCAATACTGTTGTGGCGCCGTCATTTCGGCTGGCTGCGCGACGTGGCGGCCAATCCGCGCCTGATCCTGAACTTCGCGGCCAGCGCGGGGCTGCTGTGCTGCAACTGGTTCCTCTATATCTGGGCGGTGTCGGCCGATCGCGTGGTCGATGCCAGCCTGGGCTATTTCATCAATCCGCTATTCAGTGTGCTGCTGGGGGTGCTGCTGCTGCACGAGCGGCTGCGGCCGGCCCAGTGGCTGTCGATCGCCATCGCGGCGGCCGGTGTGCTCTGGCTCACCTGGTCGGCCGGACAACTGCCGTGGATTGCGCTGGGCCTGGCCGCGTCGTTTGGCGGCTATGGGCTGCTGCGCAAGACCGGCGCGCTCGGTGCGCTCGAGGGCCTGTCGCTGGAAACGCTGATCCTGTTCCCGCTGGCCGCTGCGGCGCTGGGCTTCCTGCTCCTGACCGGGCACGACACCACGCGCAGCGCAGGCACGGGTACGCAGATCCTGCTGCTGCTGGCCGGTCCGCTCACGGCGGTGCCGCTGCTATTCTTTGCCGCCGGCGCGCGCCGTATCCCGCTGTCGCTGCTCGGCCTGCTGCAATACGCCGGGCCCACCATCCAGCTGGTACTTGGCATCTGGCTCTACCACGAGCCGTTTCCGGCACAGAAGCAGATCGGCTATGCCCTGATCTGGATCTCGCTGGCAATCTACGCGGCCGAGGGTTTGCTGGTCACGCGTCTGAATGCGAAGCGGTCCATCAGCACGAAAAATGAACCCGCTTAAAAAACCGCCGCTTCTATCCGTGATGTGAATATTCGTGGCAATCGCGCGCTATTCCGGAAACAACGTCGCCACACTATACTGTACGGATATACAGTATCGATCGCCTCTCCACGCTCATGCCCCCGAACGCTCCCCGGCGTATTGCCCATCTCGACATGGACGCGTTCTACGCTTCGGTGGAACTGCTGCGCTATCCGGACCTGCGTGGCCAGGCGGTCGTGATCGGCGGCGGCCGCAATGCGGTGCCCGAGGTACTACCCGACGGATCGCGCCGCCACGCCCGGCTGCGTGACTATGTGGGGCGGGGCGTGGTCACCACGTCCACCTACGAGGCCCGCGCCCTGGGCGTGTTCTCGGCCATGGGCATGATGAAGGCCGCCAAGCTGGCGCCCGACGCGATCCTGCTGCCGACGGACTTCGACGCCTACCGCCGCTACTCCGGACTCTTCAAGGCGGCCGTCCGAACATTCACCGGACAAATAGAAGATCGCGGGATCGACGAGATATATATCGATCTGAGTGATATAGAGGGCGAGCCGCACGAGGTAGCCGCCCGCATCAAGGCTGCGGTCCATGAAGCGACGGGCCTGACGTGTTCGATCTGCGTGGCCCCCAACAAGCTCCTGGCCAAGATCGGGTCCGAACTGGACAAGCCGGACGGACTGACCATCCTGACCCCGGCCGATATTCCCACGCGCATCTGGCCACTGCCGGCGCGCAAGGTCAACGGCATCGGCCCCAAGGCCGCGGAGAAGCTGCAGGCCATCGGCATCGACACCGTGGGAGACCTGGCCGAGGCCGATCTGGCGCTACTGCAGGCGCACTTCGGCCGCAATTACGCGGGCTGGCTGGTGGAAGTGGCCCATGGCCGCGACGACCGTCAGGTGGTGGTCAGTTCCGAACCCAAGTCGATGAGCCGCGAAACCACGTTCGAGCGCGACCTGCACCCGCGTACCGATCGCCCCGTGCTGTCGGAGCAGTTCACCCGGCTGTGCATGCGCGTGGCCGACGACCTGCGCCGCAAGGGGTACGTGGGCCGGACGGTGGGCATCAAGCTGCGCTTTGACGATTTCCACACCGTGACCCGCGACCTGACCATGACCGCCCATACCGCCGATGGCGCGATGATCCGGCGCGGTGCCACCGAGTGCCTGAAGCGGATACCGCTGGAGCGGCGCATCCGGCTGCTGGGCGTGCGCGTCAGCGCCCTGCTCCCGGCGGCCGAGCAAGGGGACGATCCCGCGCCGGTGCAGGAGGAATTCCGCTTCGACGACGAGGCGGAAGGCTGAACGGCCTTCCTCCAGGCGAATCGGGCCGATCCCAGGCCAAAAAACCCCCACGTCATACGGCCCTATCTATCTCCCGGTAGAATCGGCGGCTTCGACGGGCGCCCATCGAGAGCGCCACGCCCCACCTTCCGCCCACGCGCGCCCCATGACAACCGCCGCTCCCGCCCAACGTACCGCCGCCCCGGCCGCCTGGATCACGCCCCTGCTGGCCGTGGCCTGCGGCATGATCGTCGCCAACCTGTACTACGCACAGCCGCTGGTCGGGCCGATTGCACGCGCGTTGCAGCTGTCGCCGGAAATTGCCGGCCTGATCGTCACGCTGATCCAGACCGGCTACTGCGTGGGCCTGCTGCTGCTGGTGCCGCTGGGCGATATCGTCGAAAACCGCAAGCTCGTGCTCACGCTGGTGGGCGGGTGCGCGGCGGCCCTGCTGGCGGCGGCGCTGGCCACGCATGCCAGCGTGTTCCTGGTGGCGGGCTGCGCGATTGGACTGTGCTCGGTGGCGGTGCAGGTGCTGGTGCCGTTCGCGGCGCACCTGGCCTCCGAGCATGCGCGCGGCCGTGCGGTCGGCAATGTCACCAGCGGACTGCTGATGGGCATCATGCTGGCGCGTCCGGTGTCGAGCCTGGTGTCAGACCTGTTCGGCTGGCACGCGATCTTCGCGGCGTCGGCCGTGGCGATGGTGCTGCTCGGCATCGTGCTGGCGCGCAAGCTGCCGCAGCGCCGGCCGGCGCCGGGCGTCAACTACATCCAGATGCTTGGCTCGATGAGCCATCTGCTGCGCACCCAGCCGATCCTGCGCCGCCGGGCCGCGTACCAGGCCGCCATGTTCGGTGTCTTCAGCCTGTTCTGGACCACCACGCCGCTGTACCTGGCCGGGCCCGCGTTCCATCTGTCGCAGACCGGTATCGCGATCTTCGCGCTGGTCGGTGTGGCCGGTGCCATTGCCGCGCCGATGGCGGGCCGCTACGCCGACCGTGGCCACAGCCGGCAGATGACGGCGCTGGCGCTGGCGCTGGGCGCGGCTTCGTTCCTGCTGAGCCGGGTGGGGGCGGAGGGTTCGCTGCTGTCGTTGCTGTCGCTGACGGTGGCTGCCGTGCTGCTCGACTTCGCGGTGTCGACCAATCTGGTGATCGGCCAGCGCGCGATCTTCTCGCTGTCCGACGAACACCGCAGCCGCCTCAACGGCCTGTACATGGCCATCTTTTTCGTGGGCGGCGCCATCGGATCGTCAGTGGGCGCGTGGGCCTATGCGCGTGCGGGCTGGCCCCTGGCCAGCTGGATCGGCTTCGCCCTGCCCGCCATCGCGCTGCTGTACTTCCGCACGGAACGTCGTTGATCGGCCAATTCGGAGGGCTACGCCGCCACTGCGCGCTGCAGTGCCGCGCGCGCCAGCAGGCGGGTTGAATCGAGCGTCGGCAACGACGAATTGCCGTCGTCGATGATCAGCGGAATCTCGGTGCAGCCCAGCACCACGGCGTCGCAACCGTTGTGCCGCAGGTCATCGATCACGCGCCGGAACGTCGCTACCCCTTCAGGCGTGGCGATGCCGGGCACCAGCTGGTTCATGATCACGTGGTCGATCAATGCGCGGTCTTCCACGGGCGGGCGCACCGCTTCCAGCCCGCGTGCGGCCAGCGCGGCCGGATACACCTCGCTGTCCACCAGCCACCGCGTGCCGGTGATGCCAAGCCGATGGAAGCCGCGTGCCACGGCGGCGTCGGCCACCACCTCGGCGATATGAAGCCACGGCAGCGGCGACGTGGGCCGCACCAGGTCCAGCGCCGTATGGATGGTGTTGTCGGGGCAGATCACGAAATCGGCGCCGGCCGCGGCCAGCTTGTACGCCGAGCGCAGCATCAGGTTCGCCACGCCCTGCAGATCGCCGCGCTCCAGGCAGGCCACATAGGTGGCGAGCGATGGCGTATGCATCGTAATTTCCGGATGTGCGTGCGCGCCGAGGAATCCGGCCCCTTCCATGCAGATCGTGCGATAGCACAGTGCCGCGCCTTCGGCGGAACAGGCCGCGATACCGATGTGCCGTGGCATGAGAAATCCCCCTTGATGGTTGTCAGGCTTTCATGATGGCATGCGCCGCGCGGCTGCACTACACTGAGCCGGCGCGCCACGCCCTGGCGCGCCCGCCGTCGATGTTGCAGCTAAAAGTCGCCGTTTTACTACCCGTCCCGTGGACGGGCCTTGCCGGGGAGACGATCGATGTCATGGCGCAAACTGCTGCCGAGGCCGCGCTGGCTGCCGCGCGCGGCGCTCATGCACCCGCAGCGCGTGGTTATCGTCGGCTTCAGCCTGGCGATGCTGCTGATGCTGATCGTCGGCGCGCGTGACCTGTACCTGCTGCGCGACCGTGTCCTGTCATCGCGCCACCACGACCTGACATTGCGCGCGCTGGGTGGCGAAGCGGTCTTCGCCGCCGAACGCTCCAGGCTGGTTTTCGTGCGCGACTATGCGCAGCAACTGATCACCCTCTACGACAACGGCGCGGCCCCGGCAGAGCCCGCAGTGGAGCGGGCCTTCGCGCAGCGCAACGAGCGTATCTGGCAGATGGAGGTGCCGCTTGGCGATTCTCCGGTGATCGGCACGGCGCCCGCGGTGCTCGACGAACTCGAAGGCTTCGAACGCCGCGACGCCGACCTGCGGGCCGACCTGTACGCGGCGCGCCAGCTCAGCCATGTGCTGGGCCTGAGCCTGCGGCTGCGCGACGACGACAATGCCGGCGGTACCGTGAGCTATATCTCCAGCAACGGGCTCTACGTCACCTACCCGCCGCTGGCGCCGGACAAGGCGCCGGCACTCTTCAGGCGGTTCAGCGATATCTCGTATTACCGCGACATGCTGCCCGAGCGCGATGCGTCGCGCGACATTCGCTGGACGCGGGTCTACACGCAATTCGAAAGCACGCAGTTGCGCACGACATTGAGCATTCCGGTCTATGTGGAAAACCGTTTTCGCGGGGTGGTGGCCATCGACGTGGAACTGGCACGTCTGCGCGACCTGATCGGCGTGCCGGAAGACGCCGGCACCACGCGATACCTGATGGACTATCGCGGCGGCATCATCGCGTCGAGCCAGCACAATGTGCGCATCGACATGCACTGGCCCGACGATGTGGACCGGGCCTGGCGCGGTGTTCCCGTGCAGGACCTGTTCCACGCAGGCGCCGGCATGCGGCACGCGGATGGCCAATATCTGATCTACCAGCCGGTGGGCCAGCGCGGTACGTGGCTGCTGGTGGAATCCTTCAGCGATGCCGACGTATGGCGCGCGGTCCTGCAACGCACCAGCACACCGCTGTTGGCGATCTGGCTGGCCCTGCCACTGTTGATGTTTGTCACATTGCGCGTGGTGACGCTGCTGTTCCGCCACTATGTGGCAGCCGGCGAGACACTGCAGCGGCTGGCCGAGACCGACCCGCTTACCGGGCTGGCCAACCGGCGGCACTTCGGCGAGGCGTTCGGCAGGGAATCGGCACGACGACGGCGCGAGCGCGAGGCTGCCGGCGCGGACGACAGCCTGGCCGGCGGCGGCCCGGCTCGTGTCGAGGCATCACCGCCCGCACCGCTGTCGATGCTGATGCTCGACATCGACTTCTTCAAACGCGTGAACGACCGCTGGGGCCATGCCAGCGGCGATCACGTGCTGGTGGCGCTGGCTGACGTGCTGCGCCGGAACCTGCGCGAGATAGACCTGCCGGCGCGGCTTGGCGGAGAGGAATTCGCGGTGCTGCTGCCGCAGACCACGCTGGCCGAAGCCGAGGCAACCGCGCAACGGCTGCGCGCCGCCGTGCAGGCCACACCAGTGAAACCGGCACCCGATGCGCCGTCGCCCAGCGAAGGCGACGGACGCATTCATTTCACTGTATCGATTGGCGTCGCAGAAGCCGTGAGCGACGGTTGCCCGACACTCGATGCCATGCTGGCGACGGCCGACCGCCGTCTATATGCCGCCAAGCAAGCGGGCCGTAACCGGGTGTGCGCGGCTGATGCGCCGGTCGGCAATACTGTGGCGCCATCTGTTCAGGGATAAGACAGTTCATGGACGTCTCCGCCGCGGTTTTGCCTAGCGCAACAGGAATGCGATGTCGTCGGCCGTGATGACCGACACCGGAATACCCTTGCGACGCTGAAACAGGATGTGTTGCTGCACGCGGCTGCGCTGCTCGGCAAACGTGGCCGGATCGATCGGCGTGCCCGCGCGCGCGTAGTGTTGCACCAGCAGCTTGTAGGCGCGATGCCGGATCTGCAGCGTCTCGTTGTCGGCGCGCAGGCGCTGCCATTCGGCAGGGCTCAGGTCCAGCGTGTGGTTGAGTTCGTCGACGGTGCGCGCATGCAGGTCGCGATACATGTCGCGCTCGGCTTCGGCGCGATGCAGTTCGTCGCGCAGCGCCATGATCTTGTGTTGCAGCTTGAGCGTCTGCCCCACGGCCGCCTGCATGCCCTTGGCCGCCTCCAGCGCCTGGTTGGCGGCCGCAACGGTGCTTTTCCACAGGCCGCGGTCGGCGCCTGCGTCGCGTTCCGGCGACCAGACGTCCGACGCCTTGATCGTTGTATCCATGATTGACCCCTGAGACTTCTTGTTTGTCACTTCACCCGAAAACCGAAAAGACCGGATATCCCGAATCGGCCAGCGCCTCGTTGTGCGATGGTCCATCTCAACCTTGTTGCATTGTTTGTGGCCGCCGTGCCGCCATGCAACGTCAGCACGACGCTGTCGGTGCGGCAGGCAACTGAGATAAATCGTAGTGAGATGTCCGACCTGAGCCAAGTCAAAGATGTGCAGATCTGATCTGGCAGATACAACGATGCCAAAAAACGACAGGCGCCCGGTCCGGCCGGGACGGGAGAGAGGCAGACAAAGCAGACAACACCACGTAAACCCCGAGCATCAAGCAGACGTTTTGACAGGGTTTTGACAGTTTCACGCTTCTAGAATTCGGGCCATGGCTACTGCTGTCTCTTTGTGGATGGTGGTCAATAGCCAAAAACCTAAAAGCACAACCCAAATTCCAATAAGACAGGAGACACGCGATGCCTCGCACGCTTGCCCGCTTTACCCATGTCTTCGTCGCTTCGGCTGCGCTGGCTGCTGCCGTGGTGGCCGCACCAGCTTATGCCGTCGACAACCTCAAGGTGATGATCGGCGCCAACCCCGGCGGCGGCTTCGACCAGACCGGCCGCTCGCTGGGCGCGGCGATGGTGGCGGCTGGCGCGGCCAAATCGGCGTCGTATGACAACAAGGGCGGCGCGGGCGGCACCATCGGCCTGACGCAGTTCGTGAACACCGACAAGGGCAACCCGAACGCGCTGATCGTGACGGGCGCCGTGATGGTCGGTGCCATCGAGACCAACCACCCGCCGGTGACGCTCAAGAACGCCACGCCGATCGCACGCCTGTTCGCCGACACGATGGTGATCACGGTGCCGGCCAGCTCGCCGATCAAGTCGATGAAAGACCTGACCACGCAGCTCAAGGCCAATCCGGGCAGCGTCAGCTGGGGCGGCGGTTCGAAGGGGTCGATCGACCACATCCTGGCCGGCCTGATTGCCAAGGACATCGGCGTGGATCCGAAGAAGATCAACTACGTGCCGTTCCAGGGCGGTGGCGAGGCCTCGGCGTCGATCCTCGGTGGCCACGTGACCGTGGGTATCGCGGGCGTGTCGGAATTCCTGCCGTTCATCAAGACCGGCAAGATGCGCGCGCTGGCCGTGACGTCGAAGGACCGCACCGCCGACATCCCGACCCTGAAGGAACAGGGCGTGAACGTCGAGATCTACAACTGGCGCGGCGTGTACGGCGCGCCCGGCATCACCGCCGACCAGCGCAAGGCCCTGATCGATGCCGTGGTGAAGGGCACCGAGAACCAGGTCTGGAAGGACGCGCTGCAGAAGAACGACTGGACGCCGTTCCTGCTGACCGGCGACGAGTTCGGCAAGTTCGTGGAAGCGGAATCCGCCCGTCTGGGCGCCACGCTGCGTGAACTGGGCGTAGCGAAGTAAGCCCTGCCCAAAGGGACCGGGCGCACGCCACGCCGTATTGGCACGGCCGCCTCGGTTCCGCATGTCGGCGACCGGCCGGCCACCGCCGCCGGCGCCGCCAGTGAAGTAGTAGAAGTACGAAAAAGTAATACGAGACAGCAGTACGAGACAGCAGTACAGGATTTCGTTACCCGCGTCGCGGAAGTTTGCTTCACCCTGTCGTTCCCGCCCGGCCGCCGATCCGATATCGGCACGCACGGAGGACGGCACGGGGCCCCGGTGCCGCCATCCGCTGCGCAACACCGAAAAACAGACCCATCACGTCACCGGGCCCCGTGACCGCGCGGGCGGCAGGACCATCCGAGAGCCCCACCATGAAACCATCCCATGTATCCATCGGCGTCGCCGTCCTGGCGTTGTCCGTGTTCTTCTTCGCCGGCATACCGGGCATTTCGGGCGACGAGGGCTATGCCGGCCTGTCGCCGCGCTTCGTGCCCACGCTGGTGGCCATCGGCCTGGCCGTCTGCGGCGCGCTGCTGCTGTGGCAGGGCGTGCGCGGCGGCTTCCGGAACATGCCCGAGGAAGATGCCGAGCTGCCCGCGGCGCCGCACAACTTCAAGGGCTTCCTGTGGGTGGCCGCCGGCCTGGTGGCCAACATGGCGCTGATCGGCACGCTGGGCTTCGTGTTTTCGTCCACGCTGATGATGGTGTGCGTGGCGCGCGGCTATGGCAGCCGCCGCATCGTGCGCGACGCGCTGATCGGCCTGATGCTGACGCTGCCGATGTGGGCGCTGTTTGATTTCCTGCTCGGCATCAACCTGCCGCTGCTGCCCGTCGCGGGCTTCTGATCCACGCCTACGGGAGACACTGACATGGATACCCTGAACCAGCTGATGCACGGCTTTGCCGTCGCCATCACGCCAATCAACCTGATGTGGGCCCTGGTGGGCTGCTTCCTGGGCACCGCCATTGGCGTGCTGCCCGGCATTGGTCCGGCCCTGACCGTGGCCATGCTGTTGCCGCTGACAGCCAAGGTGGAGCCCACGGCCGCGCTGATCATGTTCGCCGGCATCTACTATGGCGCGATGTACGGCGGATCGACCACGTCGATCCTGATGAACACGCCGGGTGAATCGTCGACGATGGTCACCGCGATGGAGGGCAACCTGATGGCCAAGAATGGCCGCGCGGGCCCCGCGCTGGCCACCGCCGCCATCGGCTCGTTCGTGGCCGGTACGATCGCCACCGTGCTGCTGTCGATGTTCGCGCCGGTGGCGGCCGACGTGGCGCTGCAGTTCGGCCCGGGCGAGTACTTCATGATCATGCTGCTGGCTTTCACCACGGTGTCGGCCGTGCTGGGTTCGTCGCTGCTGCGCGGCATGACCAGCCTGTTTCTGGGCCTGGGCATCGGCCTGATCGGCATGGATTCGCTGTCTGGCCAGACGCGCTATTCGATGAACGTCCAGGAACTGTACGACGGCGTGGACATCGTCGTGGTGGCCGTGGGCCTGTTCGCGGTGGGCGAGGCGCTGTTCAATGCGTTCTTTCCGCAGCCGGAGGGCTCGTTCAACAAGCTCAGTTCGGTGCACATGAGCAAGTCGGACTGGAAGCGGTCGATCCCGGCGTGGCTTCGCGGCACGTTCATCGGCTTCCCGTTTGGCCTGATCCCGGCCGGCGGTGCCGAGATCCCGACGTTCCTGTCGTACGCCACCGAGAAGAAGCTGTCGAACCACAAGGCGGAATTCGGCAAGGTGGGTGCCATCGAAGGCGTGGCCGGCCCCGAGGCGGCCAACAACGCCGCCGTGACGGCGACGCTGGCCCCGCTGCTGACGCTGGGTATCCCGACCTCGAAC
Source organism: Cupriavidus sp. 94F1 (assembly GCF_057798875.1). Lineage (NCBI taxonomy): Bacteria > Pseudomonadati > Pseudomonadota > Betaproteobacteria > Burkholderiales > Burkholderiaceae > Cupriavidus > Cupriavidus sp. 94F1. Next base: position 481,975 of record NZ_JBYOJT010000003.1, on the reverse strand, counting down.
ACCACGGCCATCCTGCTGGCGGCGTTCCAGAACTACAACCTGCAGCCGGGTCCGATGCTGTTCCAGACCTCGGGCGACCTGGTCTGGGGCCTGCTGGCGTCGCTGTACATCGGCAACGTGATGCTGCTGGTGCTGAACCTGCCGGCGATCGGCCTGTGGGTGCGCATGCTGCGCGTCCCGACGCCGCTGCTGTACGGCGGCATCCTGATCTTTGCCGGTCTGGGTGCGTACGGCATCCGCCAGTCGTGGTTCGACCTGCTGCTGCTGTTCGTGATCGGCCTGCTGGGCATGGCCATGCGACGCTTCGACTTCCCGACCGCGCCGGTGATCGTCGGCCTGATCCTGGGGCCGATGGCCGAGAAGCAGCTGCGCAATGCGCTGTCGATCGGCCAGGGCGACTGGACCCTGTTCGTCAAGCAGCCGATCTCGGCCACGATCCTGGCCATGACGGTGGCCGTGGTGGTAGTGCCGCGCGTGCTGCGCTGGCACGCCAACCGTTCGACGGCGCGCGCCGAGGCGGACAACGCGGCCTGACGTCCGCGCGGGCGTTCCTGGCAGGAATCGGCAGGGGGCTTCGGCCCCCTGTATCATTGGCGCAAACAACATGCCGCGCGCCGAGGAGACCGGGACGTGCCTGCCACTTTCACCATCGCGGATATCGATGCCACGCTCGAACGCGTGCTGGCGCCCTGGGTGCGCCAGCTGGGCCTGTGCGCCGAGGCAGCGGACGCCACCGGCGTGACCCTGCGCCTGCCCTTCCAGGAAGCGTTTCGCCATGCCGGCGGCGTGGTCTGCGGACAGGTGCTGATGTCGGCCGCCGATACCGCGATGATCGTCGCCATCTCTGCCGCACTGGGCGAATTCCGGCCAATGACCACCGTCACGCTGACCACTAACTTCATGCGTCCCGTGATCGACGGCGATGTGCTGGTGCGTGCCAACGTGCTGCGCCTGGGCAAGACCGTGGTCTTCGGCGAAATCGCACTGACCGGCCAGGACGGCAGGCTCGCGGTACAGGCCACCACCACCTACGCGCTGCTTTGAATTCCAGGATGTCCGACCTCACCACCCCCCAACCCTTTGACCAGATCGTCTTTGCCGGCGGCGGCAACCGCTGCTGGTGGCAGGCTGGATGGTGGGATACCGTGGCGCCCGAACTGCACCTGCGGCCGCGCGTCATCGCCGGTATCTCGGCGGGCGCGGCCACGGCATGCATGGTCTATGCGCACGATTCGCATCAGACCATGGCCTACTACCGCGAGGTGCTGGCCAACAATTCGCGCAACGCATACTGGGGCAACCTGCTGCGCCGCGAGCGCGTGTTTCCGCACTACGGCATCTATCGCAACGCCCTGCTCTCGCTGTTTGGCGATAACCGCCTGCACCGGCTGCAACAGGCGCCCGAGATTCGCATTGGCGTAGCCCATATCCCGCGCTGGACCGGGCCGCGCCTGGCCGTGGCCGCAGGGCTGCTGGCGTACAACATCGACAAGCACCTGCTGAAGACGCTGCATCCGCGCCTGGGCCGCAAGCTTGGCTTCCATCCCGAATTCGTGCTGGCGCAGGACTGCGGCTCACCCGAGGATCTGGCCGATCTGCTACTGCAATCGGCCTCCACGCCGCCTTTTACGCCGGTGCTGCGCCGCAATGGCCATGCGGTGCTGGACGGCGGGCTGGTGGACAACGTGCCGGTCGATGCGCTCGATGCCACGCCGGGCAATGTCCTGGTGCTGGTGACGCGGCTGTATCCGCGGCCGCGCCGCTTTCTCATCGACACGGGCGGCCAGCGCCGCCTGTATCTGCAACCTTCGCAACGCGTGCCGATTTCGAGCTGGGACTACACCAGGCCCGAAGCCATGACGCATGCGTATGACCTGGGCCGGCGCGACGCGGAATCGTTCCTGCGCGACTGGCCCGTCATCCAGCAGGATCTGTTGCCGGCGTCATAGCCAAAGCGCCACGTGGCGCCGGTCAATTGTTTGGCATGCGGCGATGGTGCCGCGCAGGCAAGGAGGATTGAATGACAAAGCGTCAGGCATCAACCGAAACCGCAACCCAGGCAAGGACCGTGAAGGCGCGTCGGCGCGCCAGCGAGGCCAGCGCCGAACCCGTTGTCGAACGGGTGCCGCGCAAGCGCGATGCCCGCCCCAAGACACGCGAAGTCGACTTCGTGGTGATCGGTGCGGGCTCGGGCGGCGTGGCTGCCGCGCGGCGCGCCGCATCGCACGGCGCGCGCGTGATCCTGGTGGAGCGCGATGCCGTCGGCGGCACCTGTGTCAATCGCGGTTGCGTGCCCAAGAAAATGCTGTCGTACGGCGCGGGATGGGCATCGATCCTGTCCACGTGCCTGTCGCACACGGGCGGCAAGGAAGACTGGCGCGATGCCATCGTGCGCGTGAATGCCGAGGTGGCACGGCTCAACGCGTCGTACAAGCAGCGGCTCAACGAGGCCGGCGTGGAGATCTGGCACGGCGAGGCAGGTTTCAACGCGCGCGGCGATGTCGTCGTCGGCAATGAAGTCATCCGCGCCCGCAAGACGCTGATTGCAACGGGCGCCAGCCCGATCGATCTGCCGGTGCCGGGTGGCGAACTGGTCAGTTCGTCGGACGACCTGTTCACGTGGCAGACCGTGCCCGCTTCGATTGTCGTGATCGGCGGCGGCTATATCGCCGTGGAGATGGCATCGATCCTGTCTCGCTACGGCGTGAAGGTGGACCTGCTGGTGCGTGAGGACCGGCTGCTGCCAAAGTTCGACCACGATATTGCCGCTGCCCTGGCAGAAGCCCTGATCGCCAAGGGCATACGCATACATTTCCGCACAGATGTCACAATGGTGTCGCAGTCGAACGGTGCATTCGACGTCTGCTACACGCAGGAAGACAATCGGGGTCGCACGCAGACCGTGCGCACCCAGGCGGTGCTGGCCGCGATTGGCCGAAAGCCGAATGTGGATGGACTGGGTCTCGATGACCTGGGTGTGAAGCGCGATGCCAAGGGCGGCATCGAGGTGGACCGGCAGTTCCGCACCAGCGTGCGGTCGATCCACGCCATCGGCGATTGCATGGCCGACAACGTGCACCTGACGCCGGTGGCGATTGCGCAAGGCCGTTGGCTGGCGGATCGGCTATTCGGCCGGCGCGGTGACATGACGGACTTCGAATTCCTGCCCACGGCCGTATTCTGCGAGCCGGCAATTGGCGCCGTGGGGCTGACCGAGGCCCAGGCATTGGAGGAAGCCGGCGGCAAGGCCGACCGCATCCGCACCGAGATCAAGCGTTTCGTCTCGCTGGAAAGCCGCTTCGGCGGCGTGCCGCAGCAATCGGTCTTCAAGCTCGTATTCAACGCGCGTAGCGGCCGGGTGCTGGGCGTCCACCTGATGGATGGCGCCGCACCGGAAATCGTCCAGACGATGGCGTTGGCGCTGCGGCTTGGCGCGAAGGCCTCGCACCTGCAGACCACCATGCCGCTGCATCCCACCGTGGCCGAAGAGTTGTTTGGCTAATTAGCGAAGGGTGGTAGGCCCGAGCCAGCGCCAGATGCCATAGGCCACCACCGCCCACACGCTCACCACCAGGACAATGCCCCAGCGACTGCGCGGCTTCGCGCCGCTGGCGGCCATCCACGCACTCGCCTGTTCCCGCGACGAAGCCAGCACGGCGGCCGGCATCAGCCTGACCGCCAGCCAGATCAGTGCAGGCAAGAGCAGCACGTCATCGACATAGCCGAGCACGGGGATGAAGTCCGGCACCAGGTCGATCGGACTCAACGCATAGGCCACGACGAACGCGCCCAGCGCCTTCACATACCAGGGCGTATCGGGATGCCGGCACGCGAACCAGAGCGCAACGCCATCGCGCTTGATGGCGCGCGCCCAGGTGCGCAGGCGTTGGGTCAGGGGGAGCGAGGCGCTTTGCTCAGGAGGCATCGTGATCGACCGGACGGTTCAGATATCGAGCAGTTCCTGCCGAATACCGAGGGCCGCGGCAACTTTCTCGCGTGACGCCTTGCGCAGCGTCGCGCGGCCTTCCTGCTGCGCGTACGCGGACTGGGAAATGCCCAGCCGCTCGGCCATGACGGCCTGCGTCAAGCCCAGGTGCTCTCGCCACGCGCGTACCGGCGTAGCACCCCCGACCACCCGTTTGACCACTGCATGCGGCACCAGCCCGCGTGCATCGCGATACGTGTCGAGGTACTCCGTATAGGGAATGACGACGAATGCAGGGGTCCCGTCACTCCCATTGATCAGCTGGATGTTAATAGGTGCGTTCATCGCGTTTTCTCACTTCCTGAGTTGTTTGACCGCCCTTGTGCTCCAGTGGATCGCATTCATTTGGCCCCGTCAGTATAAGCTAATTATAAGTATCCGAACTGAGCCCGACCAGCAGCGATCAGTTCGGAAAATGACTGGGGAAAGTGAACATCGAGACCTGATCAGGCACCAATGATGCGGGTCAACCCATAAGGTTTCGACACAAAAGTTCACATCGCCGGGCAGGCTGCCGAGGTGGTGGATGCCGATGGTTGGGGGAGGGGGCGGCGAAGCCGTAGACGCTGGCCAGTGCGGTGGCGCACGGGAGCCTGGGGAGGCGGGATGAGGGATGGGTGTCCGTCGAAAGTCGGCACCACAAAAACAAAAACGGACGCCTGAGCGTCCGTTTTCTTGAATCTGGTGGCCTGGGACGGAATCGAACCGCCGACACAAGGATTTTCAAAACGTGCCGCCGATTCGGAACCCACGCCACGTAAGGCTTTGCGGGTAGTGGGGAAGCGCAAAGCAGCGTAAATGCCGTCACAACCCGACACAAATCCGACACAGCCGATTACATCCACGGCACAGCGTCTTCTGCATTGACCACTCGAGTCAGTGCCAGACAAGTCTGAAGCTTCTCTCCCCTTATCGGGCGATGCGTATTTGGCGCAGCCGGCAGATGATCCATGGACGCGAGCATATCGCTTCAGGTCAACTGACAGCTCCCATGGCGGGAGAACCCAATGAACTACATCGACCCGATTACGTGCGTGTGTGGGGTGAAAGTCCAGATCGACGAATACCGAATGGACCTGGGCGACGATGAGCCTCTTGACGTGGCGTTTTGCCCAATCTGCAGTCGCACACTACTGGTGATGGAACAACCGGGGATGCTGGTAACAGAGGTTGTCCTACCAGGCGACAGAACGAAGTGCGGAGATGGCGATCGCCATCTCGGCCTGCCACCGGGCTACGACGACGAAGAGTGGCCATTTCCCACAGTCGTCGAGCTTCTCAAACTACAGAGGCGTTAGGCTAAGCGAGGACTGCCTTCGGAGTTTTGGTGACGCTCCAGAACACTTTATAAATCAAACACAAAGACTTCCAGAACGTGCCACCGATTCGAATACTGCGCGAAATATGGCTTTGGGGCTCGTCGCAAGCGCAAAAAACTGCTTGTAACCCACCGCACCGCCGCAAGCACGGCTCATGCCTTGGACATTTGCTACAGACAACCTAATGGCGTTTGCGGTACCGGATGTCCGTATTTACCCCATTTCGAACAGCTTGGACACTCCGCATATTGCCTATCCTCCGCCTGTAGATTGGCCGAGAGTCGGAGATGCAGTACATACAAGACCTCTATATCAGTGCGCGTATCAGCGCCCGGATGGCACGCCTGGACACGCAGTTGGCGACCAGTAGGATCCGGATCCGCCAGCAGGTCCATCTTGTTCGGGAGATAAGAAGCGACGGGGGAGACCTCGTATTGGCACTGGCGGTGCTCCAGTACTTGAGACGCAGCTATTCGGATCTGTCGCGAATCAGGCGCCAGCTTCCTGATATATCCATGCATCTTTTCTAGCGGTCATCCAAATCAGCGCCACGAAGCCAGCAGCATGCCCAGCAGTAAGTCGATGGCAATGCGGCCACGTTGTACGCCGGCATGCTGGGCGCAGTCCCGCGAATTGTATGGTGTGCCGGAAAAGAGGGGGCCGCAGACGCAAGTGCCGTGCTGCACCTCTTCAACGGAGACCTCATAGCTCCAGCGCGCACCGAGTTTCGTGACCTTTGAGTTTTCGCGATGGACTTGCACACGCATTTCCAGCCCGCGATAGCTACGTACGGTCGTGTCCGCTAAATCGTTCAAAAGACACCCCCCGTAATGTCGGCCGGTGCGGCGGCTTGCCGGAGTCGCAAGAATTCGCGAGAACACTTTCATGCTGGACGGAGGCGCCGTCCAGCGATGTCAGTCATCGTCCTAACTTGCCCTGCTCGCCTCAGAAATATGTCCCCCCTGCCACGGACAATGGGCGTAGAGTGGGTAGATTCTTTTGGAGCGCGGCATGGACACTTATCCGGCAGCAAACAGCAAAGGCTTCGACATTTACCCACTGGTTTACAAATACGACCCGCCGCGCGAATGGCATGAAAGACGTCCGGACCGTAGCTACAGCGCATCCGTCGTGATCTGCCGGGAGGGTGTCGCACCGGCAGGCGATAGCGGCCGCGTGTTCCAGGTACCGGACGCACAGTGGCCCGATCTAGGCGCAGCCAAGCGCGCAGCAGTGCAGCACGGGACGGACATCATCGACGGACTGGTCTACGGCGAATCCGTGGTTGGCATCTGACGAGAGTATGGCGCTGCCCTGTGCAGAAACAGAACCGACTCTGACCCGCTCAGGCGATTCACGCGCCGGCGTGCCGGTGGCAAGTCCTGCTCTGCCAACCACTTTGGAATTCATCTACTTTCTTTTGCGCCAAGGCCGAATCGGGCCGTGGCGCTTTTTTTTTCTCAATGCGCGGGAGCTCGGCTTGGCGTAGTGGCCTACGGGGTATAGGTTCTGGACGACCTCTTCACTGATTCAGTGCACCGTTCGGGAGTGAGTAGCCGCGCTATATCCCATCGAACGAGCAGGTCGCCCGCCTTCCCGTCAGCTGCTCCGCCGGCGCCTGGCCTCACGTCTCAGCGCCCACGGGCGCGCGCAGCTCGGCGGCCTACAGCGGTGCGGGATAGCGCGAATCGTCCCGCTGGCCAGCAAGGTAATCAGCCATCGCCGGTCCCTGTGAGGGCGTGGTGTGTGTGCTTCCGGTTGCTCATGCGCGTTTTTGCTGACCACTGTATATATGTACAGTATAAATCAGGGGTTCGGCTCAAGTCGGTGGGGGGGCCGGAAAAAGGTAACTTTGGTAACCTGTGAACGAGAGTCTACCGGAAAGCCTTGTCAGATAAGGATTGGAGGGTTTCAGTGAAAAGGTAACATTGGGGTAACTTTAGGGTAACCACATTACCTTTAGTCTTGGTAACACCTATGGTTCGTCATGCCTAATAAAATCAACGACTTACGAACAGGTTACCTTTTGTGTTACCTCAGATTACCTTTTGTAGGTAACCTGCTACGCCCTTATAAATCAATGAGTTAGCGTTGATTTTCGGGGCAAGTTACCGAGGTTACCTTTTTCCTGACCCGTCCCGCCTCCATAGCTTTCGCCGACGCTGTGAGAGGCCTGGTCAGCAGAGGCGGTCACCTGTGGGAAACACCCTGTGCAGGCACTGCGCGAGCTGCGTAAATCTGCGTAAGTGCATGCACGGCGTAGATCGCCCACGGCCCCAGTGTTGACGCGGCCGGCGACGGGTTGCGTCGGTGCGTAAAAACCACTCGATGAAGCGCCCGGGTGAGGCGGGGTCTCAACCGCGCGCCGAGGGTCACTCAGGGCCATGGCGGACAAAATGAACCTGGGCCCCCTCGGCGGTCTGGGTTTCCGTCTGGCTCTTGTATGCAACAATGCCCGGTTGGTCACCAAATCGAACGATTGAGATGGCTCTGAACCTGAATGCTCTCCAAATTGACCGCCTAACCTTTCATCACATTCCGCGCAGAGGGCCTGACCGCACCGTGGTCGAGCCTCCTCGTCCGGCAGGCCTCGAAAGGCTGCCTGCCGATGCACTTGACGCGTTTAGAGACCGAATCAGCTCCTCCCTCGGAAGCAAGTCTCATGGATTGAAAGTAGACTTCCTACCGACCGGCCAAGGTCCTGGAAGTTTTTTCCAGCGCGCGGCAGCCCTTATGCACGCGAGCGACGACGAGTTCCTAGATCATTCGCAGGCCGTGGCTCTCAAATTGGCGAACGCCCAAGCCGGACATGACCTTGCGGCAAGCAAGTTGGTCGTCATGTCTGGTACATCTGGCGTGAACGAGCTTCCGTTCTGTGCTGTCGTGAAGGCCGAACTGCATGACGGATTTGGAGACAAGGAGCCGGGCAAGGACGAGGCCGTTTCCTACATCAAGAATTTGTTCTTGACCCCGACACAGCGCCTGTACAAGATTGGTTTCGTACAGCAGATGGAACGCTTTCCCCGACCTGCCGACGGTGTCTATTCGGTGGATCGATATGCTGTCCACCTCTTCGACCATCTGATGACTGCGACTGAGTCACGCAACGCAGCCTTCTACTTTTACGGAAGGTTCCTCGAGACGGACATCGCATCGTCGGACCGGCGGCTGACAGCCGATTTCTATGATCGGACCAAGGACTTCATTGAATCCCTAGCGATTCCGCGAAGCGATAAAATTGACCTTACCGAATCGCTTCGCTCCGAACTGCGCAGTAACGACCTGACGGTGAATGTGAGGGAATTCGCTGAAAAGCACCTACCGGCGGGCGTCGTCGACGAGTATTGTTCCTTTGTGGAGAAGAAGGGGCTGCCGACTCACTCCTTCACCAAAAACACCGAATACATCAAGAGCAAGTTGAAAAAGCGACAGCGCTTGGTCCTATCCAGCGACGTGATCATTACTGTGCCCGCCGATCAAATGAAGAGTTTGGTCAAGATCGAACCGTCGGGTGAGGATGAAACAATCCTTCGGATCCAGGGCGCTGTCGTTAAAAACGAATGACACCTGACGCGTTCGCCACGTGGTACGACCATAACGCCCCGGCCTATAAGGCATGGGGCGAGTATGTTCGCACGTCGGTTATTCGCGATCTTGAGAATCATCTCCAACCGACTCGATTCAGTGGATTCCTGAAAATTGTCCCTCCAGCCAGGCTCAAGGAAAAAGAGTCCGCTGTCGCAAAAGTCGGCCGAAAAGGATACGAGAGGCCGGACGAGCAAATGACCGACATCGTCGGCATTCGCTTCGTTGTCCTCGTGTCTACTGATATCGATGAGGTTGTAAACGTTCTCCGAGCTAACCCCAACTGGGTGGCCAGCGAAGACCGCCACCCAGTAGAAGAAGCGCGCCAGGACCCCTCGCGTTTCGATTACGCGAGCGCGCATTACGTTGTGCGCCCTGCGGAAGATTTGGTGCTGGGCCAGGTTACAGTGCCGACAACATGCGCATGCGAAGTCCAGATACGCACTTTGCTCCAACATGCGTGGGCGGAAATGATGCACGACAACGTCTACAAGACGAGTGCGCACATTCCGCTGTCTGCGAAGCGTCTTATGTCTCGAGCATCGGCCTTAGCGGAAACAACCGACGATGTCTTTCGACAGCTATTGCAAACGCTTCAGCAAGTGAGCCGCGACCGCGAAGCTGCGATTGACATCTTGCGTCAGCGTCTTGGCGCGGTCATTGCTCCCATACAACCAATCGTCGATAGCGAATTGGACCGCGTCGTATGGGATACCTTCCGCCACTTGAGCAGTGAAATAAGCGCAGAGCAAATTGCTGCACAGGTGGAGAGCGTCCGCTTCTACAAGGCGCAAATCCAACGGCGCGCAGCCGATGCCCCGCATGGCCTGTTTGCGCACCCTGTATGCCTGCTTTTGTATTGGCTCGTCCAGAACTTTGCGACCGAGCTTGATCGGAATTGGCCTGTCCCTGCATACCGCGACGAACTCGATAAGATTTTCGCCGATTGCGGCGTTGCAGCGCGACGTTAATCGGTCGCTCCGAGGCTGTACTGTTCAAATCGGACAACCTCTTGACCGAGCCAGCTGTTTATCTCGGCTAGGCGGTCCTGCAAAGGTTTTACTTCGTTCCGGGCAAAAACCATCGCCGCCTTCTCGGCGTCCCCGAATCCCCCAGTGTTGTTCGGAATGATGCCCATGAGCTGGGGCGGCACGCGATGGGCAGCAAGCTGGTCATCCCGCGTGACGTTCTTGATGTTCCAGAACTCGTCCTTGGCCGCGACTTCCGACACCGGGATCAGCTGGATGCCTTCCTTCTTGCCGTTGGGCGCATACATGAACAGGTTGCGGAAATTTCCTGGCCCTTTGCTGTTCTTCAGCGCCTCGCGCAGGTTGTCGACGTCCTCCTGTTTCTGCGCGGCATCGGTCATGTACAGGATGAAACCGGCATGGCTGCCGTTCTTGTAGTAGCGCCTGCGGAACAACGTGGCCGATTCATTCAGCCAGGTCGCGTTCAGGGCCGACAGGTACTCGGGCAGCCCATACACCTCCTGATTGATATCCGGCTCCATCAGGTGGAACACGCTGCCCCGTTTGAACTCGTGCTTGTCCTGCCAGTTCTGCACGAAGAAATACCGCTCAAGGTCCGTGCCGCGCCGCATGTACTTCGCCAGTGCCGGCTCCAATGCCATCGGTTTGCCTAGCGCATTGTCGCGGCGCTCCAGATAGCCGTTGCCGAACACAAGGAAGTCCTGCACCCAGCGCGCAAACGCAGTGCGCGACAGCAGCTTGTGGGGGATGAATGTCGACACGAGGATGTTGCGCTTCACGTAGATGGGCGAGCTGTTATGCACGGCCGCGCGAAACGTCCGCGCCAGCCCGTCCCACGGCATCGGTGGCTCGAACCATTCGCCGACGCGCTGGCATTCGATGTAGTCGAGCAGCTCGCGTCGGTCGAGTACGGCAACGGGATCGCCGAAGCTGAATGCCTCCATTGCCGCCGAGGCCGGTGCGGTCGCGGGCGGCGCGCTGGGCAGCGCCGTGTGCACGTTCACATTCGGCGCGCGGCCTCGTTTCTTACGGGTCATGACAGCTCCATGATGCTGGTATTGGTGGTGGTGACGCCTTCGAGTGGTTCGTGTGCGATGGCGTGCATGCATGCCCACGCGAGGTCCGCGTGGCTTGTCTCTTCGGATCGGCCGGCCTGGTACGTGACACGGCCGCCTGCTGCGGTGGTGGTCTTGCGGATCGACATGAACGACGCGGCGAAGTCTGTCCAGCCTGCGTCAAACTCCAGCCGCCCCTTGCTGATCACGTCGTGTGCCTTCAGCACGAGTCCGGTCTTTACGTCTACGGAGTAGGTGAAGCCCTCCGCATCGGGTCGGAACTTCGTCACGAGCTGGTAGACGGCATCGCCGATGCCGGTGCGGTCAATGCCGATGTACGCCACGTTGTAGCGCTCGGTCACGCGCTTGATGGCGTTGGCCTGCTCTTCGTAGTCGATGCCGCGGAACTGGTGCTTTTCCAGCACGCGGAACTTGCCGCCTGGTACAAGCGGTGGCGCCACGACCACGAGCGCAGCACTGTCACCACCGCCGCCGTTCGGGTCGTAACCCACCCACACTTCACGGTTGCCGAACGGACGCGGCGACCAATGCCGGAAGTCTTCCCACACCTCCCAGCTATCGACCATGCCGCGCATGAGCATCGAGAGCGGGAAGACGGACGCCGTGTCATCGATGAAGCCGCACATCAGCAGATTCTCGAAGTCAGCGTCGCTGTACTCCAGCCGCAGCTGGTCGAGGTCGAACAGATTGCAACCGCCAGCAATGGCGTCTTCGACCGTGACGATCTGTTTCCACTGGCCGTCCGCGCATCGCTGGCCGCGCTGCAGGTTCGCGTGGCTCACGTCCACGCGGATGTGGTCTTCCTTCTTCCTGCCGCGATTAAACAGCGCCCCAGACCAGAACGGGTATGCCTCGTGGGCAAGGCTCGAAGGCGTCGAAAAATACGTCTGCCGCCACTTCGAGTGGATGGCCATCCCGGAGGCCACCTTGCGCAGCTCCTGGAATCGCTGGATCCAGAAGTACTCGTCTAGATACAGGTTGCCGTGATAGCTCTGGGCCGTGCGTGCATTGGTGCCGAGGAAATAGAGCGTGGCCCCATTCGGCAACACCATCGGGTCGCCCTTCAGTTCCACGCCCGCTGCGTCCTTCGCAAACTGGATGATGTACTGCTTGAAGACGTGGGCCTGTGCCTTGCTGGCTGACAGGAAAATCTGATTGCGCCCCGTGGTCAGCGCGTCAATGAAGGCTTCCCGCGCGAAGTACCACGTGGCCCCGATCTGCCGGCTCTTGAGGATGTTGCGGATACGCTCGGTGAGACCCGCTTCGTACCAGGCACGCTGGTAGTCGAACATCGAATCCTTGAACGCGTCGACAAGCTGTTCCTGTTCCTCTTCGCTGATCGCGTTGCGTTCCGGTGCGCGGCGCGGCCCCTTGTTGCGGTTGGCCACCTTCGGGTTCAGATCCGCTTCGTTGCCGCCGTCCTCGTAGCGGCGCACGCGTGCCAGGCGCTCGATCTGCCGTCCAAGGAGGTCAATCTCCTTGAAGTCCCTCCCCTCCTTGTTCTCTTTCCCGATCAGTTGCGCCATGCGCGTTTCGAGATTCGAGCCCACACGCGTCACAGCGTCCGCGCGGTCCCACTGCTCACGCTGCTTCCAGCTGTGAATCGTGGACGGCTTCTTGCCGAGCATCTCGGCGATACGCGCCACGCGATAGCCCTGCCAGTAGAGCGCGCGCGCAATGCGGCGTGGCTCCATCTCGGGGTCCAGCGAAAGCGATGTGATGGGTGGAAGCGTAGTCATGCCGCCACGCTACCGTCCGCGCGCGCGCGTGCCACGTCGCGCGTGTTGTCACCGCCGTGCGCACAACACGATTGCGTTGCCCGCGCGCGGCGGCCCGCCGAACATGGCAGCACGAACACACCACACCGAACCACCACCGAAGAGGAACCCATGGCCGGCAAGAACACGAAGTTTTTCCGCATTGCCACCGAAGGCGCAACCAGCGACGGGCGCGTGATCGACCGTCAGATGATCGTGCAGATGGCAGCCAGCTACGACCCCGCGACGTACGGCGCACGCATCAACATGGAACACATTCGCGGCTACGACCCGACCGGCCTGTTCAAGGCATACGGCGACGTAATCGCGCTCAAGGCTGAAGAGCAGGACGGCAAGATGCGCCTCTTCGCGCAACTCGATCCTACGGCCGAGTTGGTGGCTTTCAACAAGGCGCGGCAGAAGGTGTTCTGTTCGATGGAAGTGAACCCGGATTTTGCCGACACCGGCGAGGCGTACCTGACCGGTCTGGCCGTGACCGACAACCCGGCAAGTCTGGGCTGCGAGATGCTGGCCTTCAGCGCTAAGGCCAAAGTCAACCCGCTGGCCGAGCGCAAACAGGATCCGCAGAACCTGTTCACCGAAGCCGTGGAAGTCACCCTCGACTTCAGCGAAGAAAAGCCTGATGGCAAGGGGAAAGGCAAGGACAAGGGCAAGGAATCGTCCAGCCTGACCGAATCGATCAAGCGCATGTTCTCCCGCCAGGACACGAGCGACGCCACCAACCAAGCGAAGCATGCCGACACGAACGAGGCCGTGACGGCACTGGCCGGCGAAGTGAAGACGCTTAGCGACAACTTCAGCAAGGTACTGAAGGCGGTCGAGACCGTGGCCGGGCAGGTGGACAAGCTGCAGGAGAACCAGACCACCGTGAGCGAGGAATTCTCCACGCTCAAGGGTGAGCTGGAGAAGACCGAGACGTTCACGAAGCGCCCGCCTGCCACGGGCGGCAGCGGCGACACCGCAATCAAGACCGACTGCTGAGCCGGCACCCGGACAGCCACTCAACAACCATTACCCGGAGCCAACTCTATGCGTAACGATACCCGCAAGCTGTACGCGGCATATGAAGAAGAGATCGCCAAACTGAACGGCGTGGAACGCGTTGACCGCAAGTTCAGTGTGCTACCCAGCGTCCAGCAGCGACTGGAAACGAAGGTGCAGGAGTCCAGCGAATTCCTCACGAAAATCAACGTCCACGGCGTGATCGAACAGGAGGGCGAGAAGGTCGGCCTCGGCGTGTCCGGTCCGGTGGCCGGCACCACTGACACCTCGGTCAAGGACCGTCAGACCAAAGACATCGCCACGCTGGATGATCGCAAGTATCGCTGCGAGAAGACCGACTCGGACACCCACATCACCTATCAACGTCTGGACGCCTGGGCGAAGTTCCCGGACTTCCAGACGCGCATTCGTGACGCCATCCTGCGCCGCCAGGCGCTGGACCGCATCATGATCGGCTTCAACGGCATTGCACGCGCTGCGACATCGGATCTCGCCGCCAATCCGATGCTGCAGGACGTCAACAAGGGCTGGCTCCAGCACCTGCGTGAAGAAGCGGCGGAGCGCGTGATGAAGGACGGCAAGGCCGCCGGCAAGATTGTGGTGGGCGGTGCCGACACCGACGCGGCACGCGACTATGCGAGCCTGGACGCACTGGTATTCGATCTTTGCAACAACCTGATCGCGCCGTGGTATGCCGAAGACCCGGACCTTGTGGTGATCTGTGGCCGCAAGCTGCTGGCAGACAAGTATTTCCCGCTGCTGAACCGCGACCGCGATCCCACGCAGAAGCTGGCTACGGACATCATCATCAGCCAGAAGCGCATCGGCAATCTCCCCGCCGTCCGTGTGCCATATTTCCCGCCTGACGCGCTGCTGGTCACGCGCCTGGACAACCTGTCCATCTACTGGCAGGAAGGCGCCCGCCGTCGCACTATCGTGGACAACGCGAAACGCGATCGCATCGAGAACTACGAGTCGAGCAACGACGCCTACGTCATCGAGGATCTGGCAGCGGCGACTATGGCCGAGAACATCGAGGTAGCCGAAGCATGACAAGTCCGGCCCGCCGACACTACCTGCGCGTGACGGCCGGCATGGCGGCGGCCGCCGAAGCTGCCGCCAGTCCGCTGCGTCACGCCACCGGCCACGAGCTGATGTTGGCGCAGCTCGCGGAGCACAAGCGCGCCCTGAAACAGATCCAGTCCATCGAGCGCAAGGCCGACGCCAAGCGCAAGATGCTGCCCGAGTACTCCGATTGGGTACAGGGCACGCTGGACGCGGACACGGGCGTGCAGGACGAAGTGTTCATGACCATCATGGTCTGGCACATCGATGTCGGCGACTTTGCCGGCGCCCTGCCTCTCGCCCGCTATGCCATCCGCCACGGCCTGGTCATGCCCGACCAGTACCAGCGCACGACCGCGTGCCTGATCGCGGAGGAATACGCCGCGATGGCCATCAAGTCGGCAGAAGCCGGTCAGCCGGTCGATGCCGAGGCGCTGGCCGAGGTGACGCAGCTCGTGGAGGGCGAGGACATGCCCGACGAAGTGCGCGCCAAGCTCCACAAAGCGCTGGGCTACGTGGCGCTGGCGCAGGTCGAAGGGCTGCAGTCGGTGGCACAGCAGCAGTTGTGCCGGCGCTTCGCCCTTGACCAGTTGCAGCGTGCCCTGCAGCTCCACGACAAGGTCGGCGTGAAGAAGGACATCGAGCGCCTGGAGCGTGACATCAAGCATGCTGGCCCCGCCGAAGCTCAGGAGGAAGGCACGGGCTGACACCGAGCGTGACCCCGCGCATCAGGCGGCACGGGGTGTCCCTAGGACGCGCCGCAAGGCCAACCCCAACGGTCACCCCGTCCACCGCCTCCACTCACTGATCGCGTACCCATGTCCTCATTCTTCGCAGCCGAGCCGGCCGCCGCCGGCCAGAACCTGATCATCAACGATGGATTCTTCCCCGACATCGATGTCGACACGGCGACGGCCGCCATGCGGCAGGACGGCACGGTGACGGCTGAGCGGCTGCGGGCTGCCCTGGTCGAAGCGGCGCTGTCCGTGAACGCGGATCTTGGCGCGTGGCGTGCCGAGCAGCAGGCAGCCGGCTACGAGACGCTGGAATCGGTGCCTTCGGCACAGATCGACAGCAAGTCCGCGCACCTACACCGTTATTTGCGGGCGGTGTACTGCGAAGCACGGGCCGGCCTGATCGAGCGGTACCGGGATTACGACGCCACGGCGGCCGGCGACCGCAAGGCGGAGGCGCTGATGCAGGCGGTGGAGGATTTGCGCCGGGATGCGCGCTGGGCGACCAGCGACATCGTGGGCCGGCCGCGCAGCACGGTGGAGTTGATCTGATGCGGGTGATAGCCATGCAGGGCGACACCGTGGATGCGATCTGTCATCGCATCTACGGCCAGACCGCCGGCATCACCGAGGCGGTTCTCGAAGCAAACAGGGGCCTGGCCGATCTCGGCCCGGTTCTTCCCCACGGCACGGTCGTAGACCTGCCCGACCTACCCCAGCAGGCTGACGTGCAGCGCGTCCAGCTCTGGGACTGACCCCAAGGAATGAATCATGGCTGAACCCATCTCCGCCAGCTCGACGGCCGCCCTCGCGGTGACCGGCATCGGCGCGATCACGCTGGTGCCAGGCGTCGACGCGGCCACAGTGCTGGGCGCGTTCGCGGGCGCCGCAGTCTTCGCCCTGAATTCGGACGAGCTGACCACCGGCAAGAAGATTGCCTTCCTCATGCTGTCCATTGTGATGGGGTGGCTCGCCGCGCCGCTGGCCGCATCACTCATCGCCCGGATCCTGCCGGCCGACACCGAAGTCAGCCACGGCGTGGGTGCGCTGGTCGCATCGGCCGTGCTGGTGAAGCTGCTGTTGGCGCTGATCCGGCTCGCCGACAACAGCGACCGCCTGGTGGCGCTCATTCGGGGCAACAGCGACGGAGGTGCCAAGTGAAGACGCTCTACGTGTTTCAGGCGCTTCTGTGCGCGCTGATTGCCATCCGGCTGCTGTTCTTCCGCCGCAATGGCGCGGCCCATCGCCCGTGGGCCGCGCGACTGGCCTACGCCCTGATCGTTATGGCCGGCGCCGTCGCCATCGGCGTAACGTTCGAACGCTATGAATGGGCGCTACTGGCGCTCAACGGCATCACCGCCATCCTCTGCGTTGCCATCTACGCCGTACGCGGCAATGTGGTCGAGCTGTTCCGCATCACCGGGCTCGATCCGGATGGTGATGGGGAGTCCCTTCTACTGCGCCTGCTTCGGAGATCCAGCCATGACGCAACTGCGACGCGGTGATGTTGGCGCGGAGGTGCGAGAGCTGCAGCGGCTGCTGCGCGTGCGTGGAGCCCGCATTGAGCTGACCGGCGCGTTCGATGACGCGACTGCTGCGGCCGTTGTGGTGGCTCAAGCCCGCTATGGCCTGGTCGTGGATGGGGTGGTCGGCAACAAGACGATGTTGGCCCTGCAGCTCGATGGGCGCATCCCCGGCCACCTCGGCGCCGAGGATCTGCGACGGGCGGCGAGAACGCTGGACGTGAAGCTGGCCGCCGTCCGTGCGGTCAATGAAGTGGAGAGCCAAGGATCGGGATTCCTGCCTGACGGCCGGCCGGTGATCCTCTTCGAGCGCCACATCATGTACCGGCAACTGCGCGCCGCCGGCCACGACGCGGACCAACTCGCACGCCAGTATCCGAACATCGTCAACCCGGCACGCGGCGGATACATGGGCAAGGCCGCGGAGCATATGAGACTGGCGCAGGCCGCCGGGCTTGACCAGGCATGCGCGCTCGCCTCCGCGAGCTGGGGACTGTTCCAGATCATGGGCTACCACTGGGAGCGCCTTGGCTATGCCAACGTGCATGCCTTTGCCGATGCCATGCGCAGCGACGAATCCCAGCAACTCGACGCCTTCGTACAGTTCATTGCGACGGATCCCTCCCTCCACAAGGCGCTGAAGGGTCTGAAGTGGGCGGCATTCGCCTCTGGCTACAACGGCCCGGCGTACAAAGACAACCTCTACGACGTGAAACTGGCCCGCGCCTTTACGCGTTACGAGGCCGAGGAACAGGTGCCCGCATGAACCGTCCGCTCGCTATTGCGTTGGCTGCTGTCGTCACCCTGCTGGCGGCAGCTGGCGCCGGTGCGTGGTTCACGGACCGGTACAAGAAGTCGGTCCAGCGTGCCGCCGCTGCTGAAACGCTGGTGGCGTCGCTGCGCGCCCAGCTCGACAACACCGATGCAGGTGTGGTCGAGGTCACCAAGTATGTCGACCGCGTGCAGACCATCCGCGTGAAGGGCGACACCATCGTCAAGGAAATACCCCGTTATGTCACCGTCGAAGCTGATGCCGCTTGCACTGTGCCTGGTGGCTTTGTCCGCCTGCACGACACCGCCGCCGGTGGCGTGCTCGATCAGGATCCCAGAGGCGCTGATGCGGCCCCCTCAGGGGTTCCACTCTCTGCCGTCGCCGGCACCGTCGCCGACAACTACACCACCGGCCATATCAACGCCGCTCGACTGACAGCGCTGCAGGACACCCTGCGCGCGCAGGGCGTGACGATCATCGGGGAGCCAGCGCCATGAGAAAGCCCGTAGAGCTACGCGCTGCGATCACCGCTGCCGTGGCGGATCTGAAGCGCAACCCGGACAAGCTGCACCTGTTCGTGGAAGAAGGCCGCGTCGTGGCCACTGGCGCGAAGACCATCTCGTTCGAGTATCAGTACACGCTGACGCTGCTGGTGACGGACTTTGCGGAGAGCGCGGACGCCATCATGGTGCCGGTGATGGCCTGGCTGCGCGCGAACCAGCCGGAACTGTTCACGAACCCCGACCGGCGGCCGGATGGCTTCAAGTTCGAGACGGACATCCTGAGCCACGACTGCGTCGACCTGCTGATGCGTGTTCCGCTGACGGAGCGGGTTATTGTCAAGGTGGTGGAAGGTCGCTACGTCGTCACGCATGCCCCGGAGCCGGTGAACGAGTTTGATGACCCGTCCGGCTGGAAGCTGACTGCGCCATGAACAGCCTGGAAGACCTGGCCGCCTGGGCGGGCGCCCTGCTGCACAAGCTCGATGCCGGCGAACGACGCGCCCTGCTGCGCGCCGTCGCCGCTGAGATGCGGCGCCGCCAGACGGTACGGATCGCCGAACAGCGCAATCCCGATGGTTCGGCCTATGAGCCACGTAAGCCACGCCTGAGGCAACGCACCGGCCGTGTCCGCAGGGCGATGTTCATGCGCCTGCGGACCTCACGCTTCATGAAGGCCCAGTCCGATCCGAACAGCGCGGTGGTGACGTTCATTGCCAATGTCGAGCGGATTGCTGCGGTCCACCAGTTCGGCCTGCGCGACCGCGTCAACAAAGGCGGGCTCGACGTGCAGTATGCGAAGCGTGAGCTGCTCGGCATTTCGGAGAGTGATGCCGATAGGATCGCCGAGCTCGTGTTGGCACACACCGGGAAATAGCACCTCGCGAGCCGATAGAAGAGCGGCTACACTTGCCAACCGTACGTAAGGAGAACAATGCATGCAAGTTCCGAACCCTTCACGCCGCGGCATGATCCGCTGGGCCCTGTCGAGCTTCATCCTCGCACCGATTGTGGCAAAAGCGGACTGGATGGCTCTACCGCTCGAAAGACACTGCGAAGCGCTGTTCGCCGGCCATATACCGACTGGCGCTAGGCGGCTTGCTACGGCGCGGACAGGCACTGTCACGGCAGCAATATTTGAAGTTGATCTGCCAATGCAAGGAAGCGTTCCAAGAGTCGGGCGCTACTTGTGCATCGCGAACGAGCAATCGTCGGGCCGTTTCTCCGTGCAGGTTACAGACAACGCTCTGGCCGAAGCAAGCTCATTCCATCCCACGGACGTTTCTTTGGAGGTCACTGAGGGGGGTGAAGTCGAAGTCAGCGAACAACACACGCGGTCGCACACCAGCCACGTTTGGAAGGAGATTGAGGGCAAATGGTGCCTAGCTCGCAGGGAATTTGCAGGCAATGTGGCTAACGAATTGGTGACAGAGAGTTATGACTTGGAGAAAGAGGAATTCGTCGCCACAAGAAGCTTGATGGAATGCGACGACCCGTATTTTCGGAGTTGTTCAAAGACGACGACTCTCGTCGAGCTGGGCACTTTCAGTCGCGGACAGTCGATGTCCTAATAGCGAACAGTACATTTGCCCGGTGGGCATGCAGTTCAACTCGTCCTCCTCAACCTTCACGACCGCTGACGCATAGCTTCGCGGTATCACGTAGCAAACTTGCGGGGTGTTGTGGCAACTGGCGCCACAACACCCTTCCGGTGACCACCACGCGCGCGCACGGCATGCTGGTGGCATGGACACCGCTGAAATCCTCCGCCTGATCGAGAACCTGCTGCGCACCGGCACTGTTGCCGAGATCCAGCACGGGAAGCCGCCGCGCGTCCGGGTGACCTCGGGCGGTTTGGACACGGACTGGCTACCGTGGGCCGAACGCCGCGCGGGGGGTACACGTACATGGAGCCCGCCGACTATCGGTGAGCAGGTGCTGCTCTTTTGCCCCAGCGGCGAGCCGCGCAATGGCATCGTGCTTTGCGGCATCCCATCCGACAATATCGACACGCCAAGCCATAGCGCGGACGAGACGGTCACGCTGTATGCCGATGGCGCGACCACCACTTACAACCATGCCACCGGCACGCTGTCGCTGGCCGGCATTCAGAAGGTGATCCTTGAGGCCGCGACCAGTGTCCTGGTGAAGTGTCCGGATACCACGTTCGACGGCGACGTGACCGTGAAGGGCCTGCTCTCCTACCAGAACGGCATCGCTGGCCAAGGCGGCGCCAACCGCAACGTCATCACCGGCGACTTCAACCATCAGGACGGCAAGCTGTCGTCTAACGGCGTGGTGCTTCACGACCACGACCACGGCAAGGTGCAGCGTGGTGGTGACTGGACGGAGGGCACGCGATGACCGATCTCGGTCTCAACAGCACAACAGGTCGCGCCATCACGGACCTGGCGCATATCTGGCAGTCCATCCGCGACATTCTCACCACGCCAGAAGGCTCTCGCACCATGCGGCGCACCTACGGCTCCCAAGTGCCGATGCTGATCGACCAGCCGCTAAACGACGTCACCCAGCTACGCGTGATGTCCGCCGCTGTCGCAGCCATCGTGAAGTGGGAGCCCCGCGTGCAGGTCAACTCCGCATCGTTCGTGATCGACGGCGAAGGCGCCATGACGGTGGATTTGGATGCGGATCGCGTCGACGGTGCCCGTAGCACGCCGCTCGGTACGCTTTCCATCCCCCTGCGCGAGGCCAAGGCATGACCACGCCCATTGATCTTTCGCGCCTGCCGGTACCGGACGTGGTCGAGAATATTGACTACGAGACCATCGTTGCCGAACGCAAGGCTTACTACGTCAGCCTATTTCCCGCCGCTCAGCAGGCCGATGTGGCACAGACGCTGCAGCTCGAATCCGAGCCGGTCGTGAAGCTGATTCAGGAGAATGCCTACCGGGAGACGGTTCTGCGTCAGCGCGTCAATGACGCATCGCGTGCGCGCATGCTGGCCTATGCCAAGGGCAACGACCTCGAACACGTCGCCGCGAACTACAACGTGGAACGCCTGGTCGTGACGCCCGAAGACGACAGCACCGAGCCGCCCACGGCCGCCGTGATGGAAGAGGATGATTCGCTGACCGAGCGCACACAGCTTGCCTTCGAGGGGCTGTCCACCGCCGGGCCGCGCGAAGGCTACAAGTTCCATGCGCGGAGCGCGGATGGTCGCATTGCCGATGTCAGTGCGATCAGCCCGCAACCGTGCGAAGTCGTCGTCACGGTCCTCGGCATCGATGGCGACGGCAGTGTTGATCAGGACGTGATCGACAACGTGAAGGCGGCGCTCAGCGACGAAGACGTGAGGCCCTTGGCCGACCGGCTGACCGTTCAGTCAGCTCAGATCACACACTACGAAATTGACGCCACGGTGTACACGAAGACGAACGGCCCCGAGCGCGAGCTGGTGTTGGCCGAGGCCGCCAAACGTGTGGACACCTACCGAAAGGACAGCCGCCGGCTCGGCCGCGATATCGACCGATCGGCCATCAGCAGTGCGCTGTTCGCCGAGGGCGTCTCGCGTGTCGAGATCCGGCAGCCTGCGGTAGACGCAGTGCTTGACGAGACGCAAGCCGCCTACTGCACTGGCGTGAACATCGTGGATGGTGGCGCGCGTGTCTAGGCTCCTGCCCCCCAACGCGACGCTGGTCGAGCGGAATATCGCCGCGGCCGGCGCCGCTATCGAGCGCGTGCCGGTCCCAATCCGCGATCTAGGTGATGCGAGCACGTGCCCTGCCAGCGTGCTGCCCTTCCTCGCATGGGAAGGGTCCGTGGACCGATGGGATCCGAGCTGGCCCGAAGGAACGAAGCGGGCAGTGATCGATGCTTCGTTCTTCGTGCACCAGCGCAAGGGGACTGTCGGGGCGATCCGGCGCGCCATCGAGCCGCTGGGCTACCTGATCCGTGTCGTGCCCTGGTACGGCATGAATCCGGAAGGCCCACGCGGCACTTTCCATCTCGATGTCGGCGTACTGGATACCGGCATCACCGAAGAGATGTATGCGGAGCTGGAGCGCCTGATTGACGATGCCAAGCCCCTTTCTCGACACCTGACCGGCCTCGCCATCAGCGTCGAGACGCGCGGTTCGGTGCGCTACACCGGGGCGCCACTGCTCGGCGATGTCATCACTGTCTACCCGTATTCCCCGGAACCCGTCGAGGTCGTGGGCGCGTCGCTATATGCCGGCGCCGCGCACCTGGTCGACACCATCACCGTCAACCCTCTGTGAGCCATGCCGCAAACTTATTTTCTTATCCCCACCGCTGACGGCGAGGCCAAGCTCGCCAACGCACAGGCGCTCGGCGTCGCCCTGAAACTCACGGCCATGTCGGTCGGCGACGGCAATGGCGCCTTGCCTGTCCCGGATCGCGCGCGTAAGACGCTGATCAATGAGCGCCGTCGTGCGGCAATCAATTCCTTATCTCAAGATCCTCAGAACGCGAGCCAGTTCATCGCCGAACAGGTCATTCCAGAGACTGAGGGCGGGTGGTGGATCCGCGAAGCAGGCCTTCATGCCGAAGATGGCACGTTGGTCTATTACGCCAACATTCCAGAGACATATAAGCCGGTGCTGGCCGAAGGCTCCGCACGCACGCAGGTCGTGCGCCTGGTCTGCCTGAACACCAGCGGCGCTACGGTGGAGCTGAAGGTGGATCCTTCCATCGTGCTTGCAACCCGTGGCTACGTCGACACGCAAATTGCGGCAGAGCTGGATAAGCGCGACGCTAAGCAGTCCGTCCTGGCCGCCACCGTAGGCCCGCTCGTGGCTCTGTCCGGCTTACAGACCGTCGACAGCGTTCTTCTGACCGCCGGCGCTCGTGTGCTCGTGAAAGACCAGGCGCTCAGCAAGGACAACGGCATCTATTTGGCGGCGGCCGGCGCATGGACCCGCGCGACGGACTTCGACAGCGGCCTGGACGTTACGCCTGGCGCGACGGTCCCGGTAGAGCAAGGCACGATCAACGCCGACTCAATTTGGCAACTATCCACGGACGGCGCCATCATCATCGGCGCGACGCCGCTCGCGTTTAAGCGCGCTGGCGACGGATACTTCGCCCCACTCGCCTCGCCGGATTTCACCGGGATTCCCAAGGTAGATACCGCACCCGTCGGGACGTCTACTCGCCAGGCCGCGAGCACGCAGTTTGTCGCCAATGCGATCGCTGCTCTTGTGGCAGCCGCCCCCGCTCAGCTCGATACGCTCAACGAGCTAGCCGCCGCCCTGGGGAACGACGCGAACTACGCCGCAACGGTAACCGCCGCGCTGGCGCAGAAAGCTGCCCTCGCCGGCGCTGCCTTCACCGGCCCGGTAACGATGCCCTCTGCGCCGCAATTCGATAACGACACGAGCGCGGCGACAACGGAGTGGGTCGTAAAAAGCGGTATGCGCAGATCGGGCCTCACGGTATCGACCGCCAGCGCCACCGTCGACTTGTCGGCATTCGGCGGAACCATCCTCAACGGCATGGCAACGACCAACACGCAAACGCTGCCTGCACTGTCGACCGTTCCTGATGGGGCGACTGTCGAGTTTGTAAACACCGGGCAAGCCGGCATCCTGGTGCAAAAGGCAGCAGCGGATGGTACGACTTCCATCGCCGTGAATGGCGGCGCGCGCATCGCGAGCATTGCTGTCCTGCCTGGTGAATACCTGGAGATTCGGAAATGCGGCGGAGCTGCCGGCGGATATTGGGTCGCCACGGGCTCGGCGCAGCTCAAGTACGGCTCCAACTGCGCGTTTTCGGCGTCAACGAGCGGATATCAGAAGCTACACAGTGGTCTGATTTTCCAGTGGCTACGGGGAACCTTTCAGGCTAACGGCGTCGTACAACTCGACCTGGGCTGGCCGATTGCGTTCCCGACCACGCCTCTGAACGTCACGGTAGGCGGATGGGAAAACAGTTTCAATAACGAGTCGCCGGTTCAATGGAATAGCAACGCCACCACGGCAAATGTGGTGCGCGTTACGTGCTCCAACGCCGTCGCAGGCGCCACCGGCTTCACTGTGCTGGCCCTCGGCAACTGATCTTAGGAGCGACACACATCATGCAAAAGTTCGCACATGTCGACGGCGCCGGGAAGGTTCTCGGCTTCTACGTCGAAGGAATCCACAGCGAGATTCCCGCCCCCGCTATCGCAATTAGCGACGAAACCTACGCCGCGCTGTTGGACGGTCAATCTGTCGGAAAGACCATGGCAGTAACGGCAGACGGTCAGCCCCGGCTTATAGACCCGCCGGCGCAGTCGCTTGGACAGATCCGCACCGCGCTGTGCGCTCGCATCGACAGCGCGGCCGACGCCGCCCGCCTGGCCGTTGCGGGCGACCCACTGCGCGCAGCTGAGTACCAGATTGCCGAGGCCGAGGCAAAGGCATACCAGGCGGCCGGATACAACGGCGAATGCCCGCAAAGCGTCAAGAGCTGGGCGGAAGCCAAGGCGTGGCCTTCCAAGCAGGCGGCAGACAACATCATCGCAGAGGCCGTCGCCTGGAATGCCGCGCTCTATGCCATCCGCGACGCTCGCCTGAAAGCCAAGGAAGCCGTGCGCAACGCACTGACGGCGGAGGCTGCCACCGAGATTGCCAACGCCGCTATTGACGGCATCAAGTCCAAGGTCGCAAACCTGGGCAACGCCGCGAGCTGACCATGTCGAGCGTACGCCTGCTGTTCTCAACCACGCACTTGCCTCTATCGGTCGCCATCCGGGCCTTCACGTGGTCGCGCTGGTCTCATGTGGCCGTGATCGACGGCGACAGTGTGATCGAGGCTGTAGCGCTGCATGGTGTGCGCCGTGCGCCGCTGGCGGACACGTTGTCGCGATGCGCCGACTTTGCGATAGCGGATCTGCCGGCGCGAGATCCACAAGCCGTCATTGAGGCCGCGGCGTCCCAGCTCGGCAAGCCTTACGACTATTCCGCATTGGCCGGTCTCGCGCTGCGCCGGGACTGGCAGTCCGACGAAGCCTGGTTCTGTTCTGAACTTGTGGCGTGGGCATTTGACGCGGCTGGTCAGCCGCTCGTGCGCCCGGAGTTCCGCCGCCGTGTTTATCCTCAACACCTCTGGATGCTGCCGCCAGCGGCGTCAATTGCCCTGCCCCTGCACGCCTGATGTTGTGCGCCGCTGGCGTACAACGTCAATGGAGAGACAGCCTCGCGCGTGCGCAGCATCCTACCGGGACGATCCCACCATCGTCAGGACCACTCCCGGAGGACTGCATGCCATCTGACTACCACCACGGCGTACGTGTCGTTGAAATCAACGAAGGCACCCGCCCGATTCGTACCATCGAGACCGCCGTGCCCGGCATCGTCTGTACCGCTGACGATGCCGACGCGACGGTCTTCCCGCTCAACAAGCCGGTACTTCTGACCAGCCCCATGTCGTCGCTCGGTAAAGCTGGCGACACTGGCACGCTGGCCAAGACCCTCGACGCGATCACCGACCAGGCCAATCCCCTGACCGTGGTCGTGCGCGTTGCCAAGGGAGCAACCGATGCCGAGACCACAAGCAATCTGATCGGCGGAACCGACGCCAACGGGCGATTCACCGGAATGAAGGCGCTGCTGTCGGCCAAGAACAGCCTGGGAGTTACGCCGCGCATTCTCGGCATCCCCGGCATGGACAGCCTGCCCGTGGCCACGGAGCTGGCCAGCATCGCGCAGAAGTTGCGTGCCTTCGCCTATGTGTCTGCATTCGGCTGCGAGACCAAGGAAGAAGCGGTCGCCTATCGCGACAACTTTGGCCAGCGCGAGCTGATGACCATCTGGCCTGATTTCATCGGCTGGGACACGGTTGCCAACGCCGAGACCACGCTGTTCGCCACAGCGCGTGCGCTCGGCCTGCGTGCCAAGCTCGATAACGAAGTGGGCTGGCATAAGACGCTGTCGAACGTGGCAATCAATGGTGTAACCGGGCTCTCGAAGGACGTGTTCTGGGATCTGCAGGATCCGGCTACCGACGCGGGCTATCTGAACCAGAACGACGTCACCACGCTGATCAATTTCCAGGGCTTCCGATTCTGGGGTTCGCGCACCTGCAGCTCCGATCCGCTCTTCGCCTTCGAGAACTACACTCGCACCGCGCAAGTGCTGGCCGACACGATGGCCGAGGCCCATGCCTGGGCAATGGACCTGCCGATGACACCATCGCTGGTCCGCGATCTTGTGGAAGGCATCAACAGCAAGTTCCGCACGCTGACGCGCAATGGCTACCTGTTGGGTGGCGAGGCCTGGTACGACCCGGAATTCAACACTAAGGACACGCTGAAGGACGGCCAGCTTGGCATCGACTACGACTACACGCCCGTGCCGCCGCTGGAAAATCTCACGCTGCGCCAACGCATCACCGACCGCTACCTCATGCAATTCGCGCAGGCCGTCAACGCGTAAGCGTGCGAGCTGCCAACACCTGAAAGGGAACTGCCATGGCATTGCCACGCAAACTCAAAAACTTCAACGTCTTCCACAACGGCGAGAGCTTTGTGGGGGAGTGCGAAGAACTCACCACCCCGAAGCTGACGCGCAAGCTGGAAGAGTATCGGGCCGGCGGCATGAACGGCCCGGTCGATATCGACCTGGGCGCCGAGAAGATGGAGCTGGAGGCTACCTATGGAGGTCTCATGCGCTCGATCTTCAAGGAGTGGGGAATCACCTCTGTCTCGGGGGTCATGCTGCGCTTTGCCGGCGCATTCCAGCGCGATGACGAAAGCGAAACCGATTCTGTCGAGATCGTTATTCGTGGCCGTCACACCGAGCTGGACATGGGTAACGCAAAGGCCGGCGACAACACCCAGTTCAAGGTCAAGTCGTCGGTCAGCTACTACAAGCTGACCGTCAACGGCGAAGTGTGGTGCGAAATCGACCACGTGAACTTCATCGAGGTTGTCTTCGGTGTCGATCGACTGGCCGGCCAGCGCCGCGCCATGGGCCTGTAACGGGCCTCACGCGGGCCGGCCTTCGGGCTGGCCCGTTCCTGCATCCCTATCTACTAGATTCCTACCGCCATGACCCAAGCGACCTCCACCGATATCACCCTCGATAGCCCCATTAAGCGCGGCGAGCAGACCATTAAGTCCATCACGGTACGCAAGCCCGGCTCGGGCGAGCTGCGCGGCTGCAGCCTGGTCGACCTGATGCGTATGGACGTGACCGCACTGCACACCGTGCTGCCGCGCATCACCACCCCCACGCTCACCCAGCACGACGTGAGCAAGCTGGATCCGGCGGACCTGACCCAGCTGGGAACGGCGGTGACCGGTTTTTTGCTGCCGAAGTCGGCCAAGGAGGAAAACTTCCAGACCGAGTCGAGCACGCCATCGCAGACATTGCAGTAATTTTTCACTGGCCCCCAGAGGTGATGTACGCCATGGGGGTCGCAGAGCTGATGGAATGGCGCGAGCGCGCCTACGAACGTAGCGGATCCGACGAATGAGCACACCCCGTAACCTCAGGCTGGAAGTCGTGCTGCAGGCCGTCGACCGCATGACGCGTCCATTCCGCGCCATCATGGGCAGCAGCTCTGACCTGGCCAAGGCCGTGAAGGCCACCCGCGACCAGCTCAAAGACCTGAACCGCGCACAGGCCAACATCGACAGCTTCCGCAAGCTGTCCAAGGATGCCGCGATCACCGAGAACCAGCTCGGCGCCACGCAGGCGCGCGTGAAGGCACTCGCGCAGGAGATCGCCGCGGCCGACAAGCCCACGGCCGCAATGTCCCGGGCCTTCCAGGCGGCAGTGCGGGAGGCGCAGGCGCTCAAGCAGCGCGGCGGCGAGCTGCAGCAGAACCTTGCCGCCGTGCGTGGTCGGCTCGATGCGGCCGGCATCAGCACGACAAGCCTCGGCCAGGCGCAGCGCGACCTCCGCAACCGCATCGACACCACCTCGCAGGCGCTGGCGCAGCAGCAGGCGCAGCTCCGGGCGGTGGGAGAGCGCCATCGGCTATTGGCTGCGGCACAGTCCCAATACCAGAAGGGCATGGCCACCCGCAATGCCATGCTTAATGCCGGTGCGTCGACTGCGGCGGCCGGCGGCATTGTGCTGACGCCCATCGCCAAGGCCGTCAAGGACTACGTCACGTTCGAAGACGCCATGCTCGGCATTGCCAGGCAGGTGGACGGTGCCCGGGATCCCAGCGGGAATCTGACGGACATCTACTACGACATGGCGCGGCAGATCCGCCAGCTTGGCAAGGAGCTGCCGATCCCCACGGCGCAGATTGCGGAGATGGTGACGGCCGGCGCGCGCATGGAGGTGCCCCGTAACGAGCTGATCGAGTACACCCGCACCGTGGCGATGATGGCCACCGCCTTCGATGCTGTGCCGGACGAGATCGCCGAGAGCATGGGCAAGGTCGCCAAGAACTTCCGGATCCCGACCAACGCCATCATGGGGCTGGCTGACACGATCAACTATCTGGACGATAACGCGATCAGCAAGGGCAATGACATCATCAATGTCCTGAACCGCATCTCTGGCGTCGTGTCGGGAGTGGCCATGCCGGCGAAGGATGCCGCCGCGCTCGCCTCCACGCTGCTGACGCTGGGCGAGCGTACCGAGACGGCCGGCACCGCCATCAACGCCATCGTCCAGAAGTTCGCCGCTGCCGAGAAGGGCACCAAGAAGTTCCACGCCGCCGTGTCGGAAATCGGGCTGACCACCACCGAGATCCAGAAGGGCATGGCGACGAACGCCACCGGCACGCTGTTCAAGGTGATCGAGGCCGTGCGCAAGCTGCCCGCAGACAAGCGCATCGGCGTCATGGTCGAGCTGGTGGGAATGGAGCACTCGGACACGCTGGCCAAACTGGTCGACAAGCCGGAAGAATTTGACCGCCAGCTGAAGCTGGCCAACGGCTCGAAGGCTGAAGGCTCGATGTCCCGCGAGTTCGCCGCAAGGCAGGACACCATCTCCGCGCGCTGGCAGCGCCTGCAGAACCATATCTTCAACACCAGCAGCGCGGGCGGCGAAGTCCTGCGGTCAACGCTTGTCAGCCTGATGGACACCGTGGGCCGCCTGGTGGACCGTTTCAATGCGTTTGCAGAGGCACACCCGCAGCTGGTGGGCTGGCTCATCAAAGGCGCTGCTGCGGTCGGCGTGCTGCTGACGGTGATGGGCGGCCTGACGCTGGCACTGGCTGCCGCATTTGGTCCCATGGTGATTGCGCGCTACGGCATGGCGATGCTGGGCATCCAGCTCGGTGGTGGCGTGGGCATCGTTGCACGGCTGGCCGGGGCTTTCAACTTCCTGATGTCGGTCTTCAGCTTCGTGGGTCGCGTGTTCCTGCTGAATCCCATCGGGCTGGCTGTGACGGCCATTGGTGTGGCGGCGTTCCTGCTCATCAAGTACTGGGATCCGATCCGCAACTTCTTCACCGGCCTGTGGGCGCAGGTGACTACAGCGTTTCAGGGCGGCCTGGGCAGCATCCTGTCGCTGATCGCCAACTGGTCGCCGATGGGTGCGTTCTACGCCATGATTGCGCCGGTGCTGCGCTGGTTCGGCTTCGACTTGCCGGAGAAATTCAGCGAGTTCGGCGCGAACTTGCTGCAGGGGCTGGTGAACGGCATCACGAGCCGCGTGGGCGCCGTGCGCGAGGCCATCGTGTCCGTGGGGGATAGCGTGGTGGGCTGGTTCAAGGAGAAGCTCGGGATCCACTCGCCAAGCCGGGTCTTTGCCGATCTGGGCGGCTACACCATGAGCGGGCTGGAACAGGGTCTCGCGCAGAATCAACGCGGCCCGCTCGATGTAGTGTCCAAGGTGGCAAGCTCCATGGCGGGGATCGGTGCCGGGATTGCCATTGGCACCGGATCGGCTGCAGCCGGCATCAGCATCGACAACCGTCCGCCCATCTCGGCCGCATCGCGTACGGGCGCTGCCGCAATGCCTGTGGCGTCCACGCCAGTCGTCATCAACATTCACCCGCCCGCCGGCGCAGACGAGCAATTGATCGCCCGCCTGGTGGCCGAGAAGATCGAGCGGCTGCAGGCGCAGAAGAGCGCGCGCTCCCGGTCGCGCCTCACCGACAAGGATTGACCCATGATGATGGCCCTCGGCCTGTTCGTCTTCGCACTGGAGACGGCGCCCTATCAGGAATTCCAGCAACAGATCGGCTGGCGCCACCCGTCGAACAACCGGGTGGGCCGCCGTCCCTCGCGTCAGTTCACCGGCCCCGACGACGAGACCATCACGCTGTCGGGCGTGCTGCTGCCCGAGATCAGCGGAGGCGACAACACCATCGAGGTGCTGCGCGTGATGGGCGACCTTGGCCTGTCATATGTGCTGATCGAGGGTTCGGGGCACTACTACGGCATGTTCGAAATCGACTCGCTGGCGGTGACGCGCACCCTTTTCTTCAAGGATGGCAAAGCACGCCGCATCGAGTTCTCGCTAAAGCTGACGCGCGTGGATAGCAAGCTCGAACAGATCATCGGCGAGGCCGTCATGAACCTTGCCAGCAGCGTCGCTTCCAGCATTCTCTGAACGCCATGGAACTGTCTACCGTATTGGAGTCCATCGTCAGCAAGGCCGCGGTGCCGGTGTATCGTCTGCGGCAAGGCCCGAAGGACATCACCAACCGCTTCGCGGGCCGGCTCATTTCCCTGACGCTCACCGACAATCGCGGGTTCGAAGCCGACCAGCTCGATATCGAACTGGACGACGCAGATGGGATGCTTGCGCTGCCTGACAAGGGCACCACGCTCTCGCTTGGGATCGGCTGGCAGGATACGGGCGTGGTCGACAAGGGTCAGTACAAGGTGGACGAGCTGGAGCACTCCGGGCCGCCCGACCGGCTAACCATCCGTGCGCGCAGCGTTGACCTGGCCGGCGGCATGTCCACGCGTAAGGAGCGCTCGTTTCGTGGCCAGACCATCGGCGCCATCGTCGGCGGCATCGCGGCCAAGAATGCGCTGACGCACGTGGTGTCGCCCTCGCTGCTTGGGCTGGTGATCGACCACATCGACCAGACAGGCGAATCCGATGCCAACTTCCTGACTCGCCTGGCCAAGGACCACGATGCTATCGCCACGGTGAAGGCCGGCAGGCTGCTGTTCATCAAGACGGGTGGCGCACAGAGCGCTACCGGGATCAAGCTGCCTACGGTTGAAGTCACGCGGGCGAGTGGCGACACCCACAGCTTTCTGATCGCCGACCGGGAGAATTACAACGGCGTGAAGGCGTACTACCAGGACGCACGCCGGGCTGTGAAGGGCGAAGTGGTGATCGATGCGTCCAATGCTGTGAAGGTGGTGACCAAGCCGGCGCCGACAAAGAAGCCCAAGAAGGGGCAGAAGAAGACCGTGGCCGATGTGATGGCCAACCCCAACCCGGATAACGTGAAGGTGCTGCGTCACACCTATGCGTCGAAGACAAATGCCGAGCGTGCTGCGCGCGCCGAATGGCAGCGCATCCAGCGTGGCGTTGCATCGTTCCGCATGACCCTCGCACGCGGCCGGCCGGAGTTGTTTCCCGAACTGCCCGCCGTGGTGCGTGGCTGGAAGCCGCAGATTGACAGCACCCACTGGATCATCGCCCGCGTCACGCACAACCTGTCGGACCACGGCTACACCACGACGCTCGAGTTTGAGATCAAGCCTCCGGAGCTTACGGACAACGGATAGCGGATCGCAGCATACTGCCGGTTTTGGGGCTGATTCAGGCACCAGAAGCCACTAGGTAGCTAGCCGAGTCGCTGCCCTTCCTCGTTGGCGAGCACCCTGGCGACCCGTTCGCGCAGCGGGGCGCTCCAATCTTGCCCGTAGCGCCGTTCAACCTCGTCACAGACGGCGACGGCATCGTCGCCGCGACCAAGCTGACCGAGCGTTATCCCTTTGTTGGCGAGCGCTCTGGCGACTTGTTCGCGCAGCGCGGCGCTTGCATCTTGGCCATAGCGCTGGTCGACCTCATCATAGACGACGATAGCATCGTCGCTGTGACCAAGCTGACCGAGCGTTATGCCCTTGTTGGCGAGCGCTCTGGCGACCTGTTCGCGCAGCGCGGAGTTTGCATCTTGGCCATAGCGCCGGTCGATCTCATCATAGATCGCAATTTCATCCTCGCTACGCCCTAGCTGTCCGAGCATGATCCCCTTATTCGTTAGCGCTTTGCCGACCTGTTCGCGCAGCGCGGTACTAGCATCCTGTCCGTAGCGCCGATCGACTTCGTCACAGACGGCTATAGCAGCCTCGTCGCGACCTAGTTGGCCGAGCGAGAATCCCTTGTAGACGAGCGCCGTGGCGACTTGTTCGCGCAACGCGGTACTAGCATCTTGACCATAGCGCTGGTCGACCTCATCACAGACGGCAATGGCATCCTCGCGGCGACCAAGCTGGCCGAGCGTGACCCCCTTGTAGACGAGCGCCTTTGCGACCTGTTCGCGCAGGTCTGCACTGGTATCCTGTCCGTAGCGTCTGTCGACCTCGTCATAGATCGCGATTTCATCCTCGCTGCGGCCAAGCTGGCCGAGCGTGATCCCCTTATTCGTGAGCGCCTTTCCAACCTCTTCACGCAGCGCGGTACTCCCATCCTGTCCGTAGCGTCGCTCGACCTCGTCATAGACCGCGATTTCATCGTCGCTGCGACCAAGCACGCCTAACCGGAACCCCTTGTTGACGAGCGCTCTGGCGACCTGTTCGCGCAGTCCGCCGGTCGCATCTTCACCAAAGCGCTGGTCTATCTGGTCATAGACGGCAATGGCATCCTCGCTGCGATCAAGGGCTCCGAGCGCGACTCCCTTGTTGACGAGCGCCTTGGCGACCTGTTCGCGCAACTCGGTACTTGCATCCTGTCCGTAGCGTCGATCGATCTCGTCATATACTGCGATTTCATCCTCGGTGCGATCAAGCTGGCCAAGAGCGACCCCCTTGTTAAGGAGTGCCCGAGCGACCCGCGCGCGCAGCGCTGCACTCGCGTCATGACCGTAGCGTTGGTCGACCTCGTCATAGGCCGCGATTTCATCTTCGCTGCGACCAAGCACGCCTAACCGGAAGCCCTTGTTGACGAGCGCCCTGGCAACCTGTTCGCGCTGCGCGGCGCTCGGATCCAGGCCATAGCGCCGGTCGATCTCGTCATAGACGGCAATGGCATCCTCACTACGACCAAGCTGGCCGAGCGAAACCCCCTTGTTAAGGAGCGCCCTTGAGACCCGTTTGCGCAGTGCCGCACTGGTATCATGACCGTAGCGCTGGTCGATCTCGTCATAGACGGCGATTTCATCTTCGCGGCGACCCAGTTCTCCGAGAGCATTTGCTCGAGCGAACATGAACAGGGCACGTTTTTCAGGAGCGAGCCCTACCGCATCTGCATGCACTAGAGCCTTGTCGAAACTTAGCAGCGCGGAATCCAAGCGGTTGGCGACGTATTCATTTAGACCTCTTGCGAAATGGTCGTCGGGCGTAAATTCCGTTTCGGGCTTTGCTTCAAGTGCCTGGCTGGTTTCTTGAACAACGTGAAGTGCTGCCGGGTCGGACAAAGCTTGCGAAGCTTGAGCTGCATCTTCTGATCTTGACAGGATTTCCTGGGCAGCCTGATCTAGAGCCTGACGGGTTTTCTCTGCATGAGCGGTTACTTCTGCTTTTCGCTGATCAATCTCTAAGGTTGCATCATGTGCGTGCTGTTGGAGCTGCGAGAGCTGCGAGCCCAGCGAGTTTGCTTCCGTTTGCAAGTCCCGAATTTGCTGTTGCAGTCGCTCGCCGTGTTCTTTAAGCCATTGCTGAGCAGCTTCTTGAGCTTCGCTTATGGCGCGATTTTTTGCGCCCATGTAAGCAGCGAAACCAGCAAGGAACGTAATGATCGTGATGCCAAGGCCGACCAATGTGGACAAATTTGAAATTTCCCCCATATAGTTGGCTTGCTGTGCTGTCGAAATGCCCAGATCGTTGATGCGCTTGTCCTGAGCGTCAAGCCGAGCTTCTGTCACCGCCTTGAGTGTGCCAACTTCCTTGTCTAGCGCATGAATTTGTTCACTCGCTTGTTGAATCTCGTCCTGATTTGTTGACGGAGCGGAAATAGCACTTTGAGAAAAAAGGACAAAACACAAGGATATGCAAAACAGAAAGTTGCGCATGATCGTTCTTCTTACACCGATTTTCATCCAGGCGGCTGGACTATTCTTTACGTTTAGCTGCAGATGATAAACGCGTTGCTGTGCGAGGGGCCTACTACTCTGGGAGGGCGGCCGCCACAGTGTGTGGTGGACTGCCTCATGACTGTTTCGGCGGAAAGCACGCCCCGCGTAGCTGGGGCGCTATCCTTGCCGGCTAGTGCCCAATCCACCCAGATTGCGCGCTGGAACCCAGTAGGGGTAGGCATGGGCTCGGAGATCGTAGATGCATTCATACACGTCATGGGTGCCCATACTTGATACGGCGCCTACCGAGAAATCCTTGCCTTCCCACCGACAGTGCAAGGCTGGCGCGTCGGATAGCGCGCTGGTGGCAACCGCCATGGCGATAGCGGCAACACCGGCCGCAGCGGGCACGAGCCAGCGGCGCGTACTTGTCAGCCATCGCTGGACGTCACCTTTTGCACCGCCGTAGTCCTCAAGAAGAATGCGATACACCGCGTCGGGCTTGATGCCTTCCGCTGTCGCCACAGCCTGCACCCTGCGGGCAAAGCAGACGCGCTCGTGCATCGACATCCGCTGCTCCGCTACGTGCGTATTCAGTGTCACGTTGTTGACTTGGTGAAACGTTTGCGGCGCGGTGAAGGTGGCGCTGCCACCGATGACCTGACCGACTTCCCCGTCGAACTTGAAACGCGTTTCCATGCCCTTTGTGAGACGGTCGCGCAGGATCGGTTATGTTGCGTGCCTCTACGCCACCGTCATTCTCTGGTTATTGCGATAGAGGGCGTTATTCAACGGCAGGGAAGCCCGGCTGTAAGTGCCACGTGAGGGGTATTGTGGCTAGCCTATAGCCGCTTATTCGGGCTTCGTTCCACGCTTTGACTTGGCGCTGACGTTGAACGTCACCGGTTTGTTTTGGTGGTAGTCGCCTTCGACGTTCTTCACTTGGCCCACCTTTGCATTGAAGACCATACGAGCACGCGTCGGCGTGGCTTCGGTTTCTGGAGAGCGCATGCCTCCGATCAGTCCCAAAACGCCTGCTCTACCTTGGTCGCTAAGCGCTCGATACCCTGCTATGACCACTTGCTCTTCGGCCGTAAGAGCCGCCGCGCTGCGCGCGCCAGTCACGATGTACGTGATATCGGCGCCAAGCTTTGCAATCGCCGCTAAGTAAGCCGCATCCGGCTGGCGCGCATCGCTTTCATAGTTGCTCTGCGCGTTCTTCTGGACCCCCCCGTGTACCGCGAAGTCCGTCTGGTTGTAGCCGAGCCGCTTGCGCTCGTCCTTAAGGCGCTGACCAATGGAATCCATTCGAGTGCTTTTTTGGTTGACATTCCCTCGTTCGAGGGAAATAATTGCACTTGTGCATCACTAACTCGCACAAGTATATCTGCCATGCCACGAGCCAAAGTCCCTGTTTCCCGCGTCCCTAACGGCGCCGATTCGAAGAACCGAGTCACGGTCTCGCTGATGCCAGAGGAACTGGAACGCCTGAGAAAACGCGCAAAGCAGCAAAACCGGACTGGTTCAGCCTTGTGCCGCCTCTACATCGTGGCCGGCATGGATGCAGAAGACGCCCGCTCTCCGAGCGCGTCGTGATCGTTCCCCTTTCAGTCGAGGACAGCATGTATCCCGATCCGAAACGAGTGCGCGACAACCGCGTGGTGCTCCGCTTCAACGACTACGAGTTCGACCTGATCACCGCTCTGGCCAACTACCAGGGCGAGCAGCCCGCCACCCTGCTGCGTCAGATCATCTTCCGCGAAGCCGAAGAGGTTCTGGCGCTGGGTTCGAATGTAGAGGCGCGTAGCGCCTGAACAAAGTTACTTTTGAGCTGCCAAGAAGATGCCGGACATCGAAATCCAACTGACCGAGCAAATAGAGGCAGTGCTGGAAGACGTGCGCCAGCAGCAAGGTTTGGCAACGATAGAACAGGCCGCTGAATGGCTGGCCAAGGCCCGGATCCGGCGCACCGCAGAGCGCATGACGGGCAAACGCCGTGCTTTTAACTTGGTTGTACCTCCGGGGAAATCGCTGTGAAACTGACCTGCCCACATTGCGAATCGCGCATGAAGATCCGCACCAGCCGCGTGGTGTCGCTGCTTTCGAAAGAAAGCTACTGGCAATGCCCCAACGTTGACTGCGCCTATACCTGCAAGGCCATCACGTCTGTCATCACGACCATCGCGCCGAGCATGAAGCCGAACCCCCAGGCATATCTGCCGGTCGCCCGCCAGCGTGCTGCCGTCACTGACGACAGGCAGCTGGACCTGCTGAAGACCTGATCTAGGGTCTCTCTCCCCTACCCCTACTGATTGACACCGACGCGCCCCGTTTGCGGGGCGTGCGGGATTCCTTTTGCCTGAAGATTCATGAACCC
This sequence comes from Cupriavidus sp. 94F1, assembly GCF_057798875.1. Taxonomy (NCBI): domain Bacteria; kingdom Pseudomonadati; phylum Pseudomonadota; class Betaproteobacteria; order Burkholderiales; family Burkholderiaceae; genus Cupriavidus; species Cupriavidus sp. 94F1. Next base: position 445,199 of record NZ_JBYOJT010000003.1, on the reverse strand, counting down.
ATCCCGTAGCGACAACACGGATGCAATCCTGCGCGAGGCGGCCAGCCGTTTGCTCCGTGACTACCACTTCAAAGAGAAGCGCGGCGGCGAGAAGCTGGAGAACGGTGTCTGCCCATCTTGCGGCAAGAAAACGCTGTGGGCCTATGGCGAGGCCCCGTGGGTGGTGCGCTGCAACCGCCTGAACCACTGCGGCGCCGAACTGCACATCAAGGATCTGTACCCGGATCTTTTTGAGAGCTGGTCAGATCGGTTCCAGCCTACACCGGAAGATCCGAAGGCGTCAGTGAATGCCTACATGCGGGACGCCCGAGGCTTCGACCTCGCCCTGGTGCGCGACTGGTACACGCAGGAGAGCTACTACAGCCACGAGCTCAAAATCGGCAGCGCCACCGTGCGCTTCCAGCTCGCACCCGGCGTCTATTGGGAACGCATCATCGACCAGGCGCACCGCTTCGGCGACCGCAAGGCCACCTTTCACGGCAGCTACGGTGGGATGTGGTGGCAGCCGCCCGGCAGCACGTTCACCGACGTCCAGGAGCTGTGGATTGTTGAAGGCATCTTCGACAACATCGCCCTCCTGCATCACGGCATCGCCGCTGCATCGGCCATGTCCTGCAACAACTATCCGGGCCTCGCGCTGCGCGGACTGGCTGAGCAATGCGCCGCCTACGGCAAGGAACGGCCAAAGCTGGTGTGGGCGCTCGATGGCGACAAGGCCGGCATCCGTTACGGCAAGCAATGGCTCAAGCGTAGCCGCGAGGAAGGCTGGGAAGCCTCCATTGCCGTACCGAAACAGGTCGGCGCCAAGAAGCGCGACTGGAACGACCTGCACCAGCTCGGCAAGCTGACTGACCACGACCTGGGCGAATACCGCTACCTCGGCGACCTGATCGCGGCGCCGACGCCGGCCGAGAAGGCACGCCTGATCTATGGACGCACCAGCATGAGCCAGTTCGCTTTCGACTTCGACAGCAAGCTGTACTGGTTCAAGGTAGATCTGGACGCGCTGACAAAGGAAATGGACGCGGTGCGGCATGCGCACCCCGACATGGACGAAGGCGATATCCGCGACGAAGCCATGCTCAAGGCGGGCACCATCACCAACATCGCGACCTGCCTGCCCAGCGTCCTGTACTACCAGGCGAACGCCGCGACCGACGAAGCCTGGTATTACTTCCGGGTCGCCTTCCCGCACGATTCCGAGCCGGCGAAGAACACCTTCACCAGTTCGCAGATCGCCTCGGCCGGCGAGTTCAAGAAGCGCCTGCTTGCGGTCGCGCCGGGTGCGTTCTACACCGGCTCCAACGGTCAGCTCGATGCGTATCTGAAGGAACAGATGCATCGCATCAAGAGCGTGCAGACCATTGATTACGTGGGCTACTCGAAGGAACACGGGTGCTACGTCTATGCCGATGTCGCGGTCAAAGATGGCAAGCTCTATTCGCTCAATGATGAAGACTTCTTCGATGTCGGCCGCCTGTCCATCAAGACCATCGGTGGATCGGCCGGCCTGTCCATCAACACGGACCAGAAGCGCCTGACCTACGACTGGGTAGAGCTGCTGTGGCGCGCGTTCGGCGCCAAGGCCATCGTGGCGCTCGCGTTCTGGCTGGGCAGCCTGTTCGCCGAACAGATCCGCGAAGGCGAAGGCATCAAGCAGAAGAGCTTTCCGTTTCTCGAAGTGGTGGGTGAACCGGGTGCGGGCAAATCCACGCTGATCGAGTTCCTGTGGAAGCTGTGCGGCCGTCGCGACTATGAAGGCTTCGATCCGTCCAAGTCGTCGCTCGCGGCGCGTGCGCGGAACTTCGCGCAGGTGTCGAACCTGCCGGTCGTGCTAATCGAGGGCGACCGTGGCGAAGACGGCGCCAAGGTGAAGGGCTTCGACTGGAACGAGCTGAAGACGGCCTATAACGGCCGCAGCACGCGGGCACGCGGCGTCAAGAATGCCGGCAACGAAACGTACGAGCCGCCCTTTCGTGGCAGCGTGGTCATCAGCCAGAACGCCGAAGTCAATGCGAGCGAGGCGGTGCTGCAGCGGATCGTCCACCTGTACTTCGACCGCTCTGGCCAGAGTCCTGACACCTTCGCCGCTGCACGGGCGCTGGAACAGACGGCCGTCGAAGACGTGTCGGGCTTCCTGCTGTCAGCGATCCTCAAAGAGAAGGACGTCCTGAGGTTGTTCGCGGAGCGCATGCCGCTCTACCAGGAGAAGTTGGCCGCCCATCCAGAGGTGAAGCACCAGCGCTTGGTAAAAAACCACGCGCAAATCATGGCGCTGGTTGACTGCCTGCCGGCCGTGATGCCGCTGCCTCTCGCGTATCGCGACGCCGCCCAGGCGCAGCTCGTGCGCATGGCAGTGGAGCGTCAGCAGGCCATCGGCGCCGATCACCCGCTCGTGCAGGAGTTTTGGGAGCTGTACGACCACATCGAGTCCGCCGAGGACGATCACGCGGTGCTCAACCACGCTCGCGGCGGTGGCGTCATCGCCATCAGCCTGCGCCATTTTGAACAGGTGGCCAATGACCGCCGCCTGAACCTTCCCCCGCTGACCGAACTGAAGCGCGTGCTCAAGACCTCGCGGGCACGCAAGTTCCTCGATCTTCGGGTGGTCAACAGCGCCATCAATGCGCGATTCAACACCGAGCATACCCATGCCCCAAAGCGCCCTGACACCGTCAAGTGCTGGGTGTTCGAGGACCGCTCGGGCAACACAGGAGCGTGAGCATGTCAAGTAAGCCCGTCGTCACCGATGCGCAGTTGCGGCACACACATCGTGCTTTGCGAATCTCCACTCCGTTTGACGACATGTCGGACATGTTGCGCGCCGCAGTGGCGGCAGCTGCCCGCGCCATGGCGGCGCGCGAGGAGGCACACCCGCATGGCCCTCACACTGACCTGAAGCGTCGAGCTGCCGGCGACTTCGAAGACTGACACAAGGAGCACATCATGCCCGCAAGCAAACACCGGAAGAATCGTCGCGTGCATCGTCCGCGCGAGAAATGCCTGCCTTCCTGCTTCCGCTTCAGTCGCAAGGCCGAAACGGATCTTCAGCTCTTGCCCCATAGCGAGCTGAGCAAGATCCTGGACGGCACGGCCACGGAATCCGCCTGGCACACCCTCGCCTTTCGCATCAACGTCGGTCAGGCCATTGCCACCCTGTACTACGTAGATAACGGGGAGCTGCGCGACGCGATGGACGCCGCTGTGATGGCCGTCGCGGAAGTGGGCAAGCGGTTCCGCGCGCGTGGCCGCATGGGCGTCACCGGCGACGAGTTCCGTGCCATTGGCCAAGGCCTGAATCTGACCGACGAGATGCAGAAAGCCTGCACGCGCCGCCAGCTGCTGGTCGCCACGCTGCAGGTGCATGACACCGCCACCGCCGGCGGCCCGGTCCAGACCGGCGATATCGCCTACATCGAGCAGAAAGCATGACCAACCACTCCCTTCCCGTTTCGTCCTACGCCGAACGCGTGGCGCAGATCATCTGTAACGGCCTCTACCCCGAGGCAGCCGCCAAGGGAACTACCCTTGCCGACTTCCCGGCAACCACACGCCAGAATCTGCTGACCATTGCCGAGGCCATTCTTGTCGAGGGGCCGCGCGTTGATCACCCTGCGCTGGAGTACGCCTGGTGGGTGTCCAGCTCGCCCGTGTTGGACGACCTAGCGCCAGCGCAGCTGATGGCCGGCCAGCCGCTAGATACGATGTCGGGTGCGCCCATAGAAGTCGGGGCGCACCAGGCCGCGCATCTCGAAAAGCCATGGCGCGCACGGTTGTCGATGCTGATCTATGCGCTGCAGTGGGCCGACCCCAGTAAGGGGATGGCATGACCCGGCGCCAGTACAACGGCCGCGTGACGGCACCGCATGTCCCCCTCGGCGATGCAGCGCTCGCTGCCGCCTTCTGGCGCGACAAGGAATGGAAGACGTGGGCCGTAGACATCACGGCCGGGCCGACAAAGACGCCGACTTACTGCGCGACCTGGTATGCCCGCGCACGTACTGCGGACGCCGCGATTGCCTGCGTGCGACGCAATCTGATCAGCCGCCCGCCCCGAGGCGCGCGATTCACTGCCCGCCTCGCCGGGCCGCGCGAACTGGGTTGCATCCCGACCTCGCAAACACCGACCACGGAGACCGCATGATGGAGGGACACGTACAACGGATCGCACTGGGCTGGACGACGGCATTGGCGGCGGCGTGTTCTCTGGTTGCCGCGTGGCTATCGGCGGCCGGCGCCTGGAATCGGGGCGGCTCGCTCGCCGAGCGTGCGCTGATCGCTGCGGTTGCCGTGCTACTGACGCTGGCGGTCCACCAGCTGCCTGCGGTGCTATCGACTGGCAAGCGGTTACCTGTCGCAAGCTGGGCGCTCTGGTGCGCGTGCCTGGTATCCGTGGTGTGGGGCCATCTCGCGTTCTTCGCGGCGGCCAATGGTCACGCTGGCGATGCGCGCGCACAGCGCCAATCCGAAGCCACTGCGACGTGGTTGACGGAGGTGCGGGCGACGGCGCGGCCCCTCGCGGTGGTCACTGCGGAACGCGCCACGGTGCGCGGCGGTATCGCGCGGCTGCAGGCCACGGCTCCCAACTGCCGCAATTGCCCACTCGCGGCGGCACGGCTCACCGCGCTGCAGCAGCGGGCCGAGGCGCTCGACGTGGAAGAACAAGAGGCGCGCCGGGCCATCCAACAGGACGAGCGCGCCCGTGCCACCGCACAGCGCCACGCATCGGACGTCGACCGGGCGCGACTCGATCCCGCCGCGCGTCTGCTCGCCGCAGCCATCGGGGCGCATGCCGATACCGTGCTGCTGGCCACGCAACTTGTCGCGGCGATCTGCCTGGAACTGGTGGGCTGTGCGCTGTGGCTGCGGGTCGCGTCACGGCGTACCGCCGGTACCGAGCGGGCGTTACCGTGTCCCGCTCCACAGGCGCCTGCCGTGACTGCGGCGCCAGAGAGCGGTAACGAAGCCAGTAGCGACACCAGTCACGCGGAAGACGACCAGGTCGCGGCGGCAGTGCGGCGCGGCGACCTCAAACCGACCGTCGCGGCGATTCGCCAGTTCGTTGGGTGCTCACAGTCCCGCGCCATGACCATTCGCCGCCGGTTACTGGCGGGCGGAATCGCGCCGGACGCGCCGAGAGGTGCCGCATGACTCGCCATTGGTTAGCGGATCAGCTCCCAGCTGTCTCTTGCGTCGCCTATGCAGAGCCCTTCGCCGCAGTCGTTGCAGAGGAACATCCAAGGGAGATCCGCGATGGTGTCTCCGTCTAGGTCCGCCAGCGCCTGTTCGGCTCGATGGTCGCGCCGAAGTGCCACATGGGGGGCAGAGATGGCGGGCTTCCCTGAGAGGGAAAGGCAGGCGGCGCAATGCATGGCAACTCCGAAAACGGACCGCCGGACAGGCGGTTTCGGTAGTGAGGCGGAAAAGGCAAAACCAGAAAGCAAGTTGAGGGCCATCAGTGAAGACGCTTAGCCTGGAACAGGCCGCGGCATGGCTGTTCACCACGCCGGACACGGTCTCGGAATGCATCAGGCGCCATGGCCTGCCGGCCGCCAAGGTCGGCAGAGCCTGGGTGTTGGTCGATGTCGATGTGATAGATTGGATTAGGAAAAAGTACGGGGAACAGGCGGTATGCACCTCTTCAAAAGAACAAAAAACGGTCCCTGGTGGGTCGACCTCGGTATCGACGGTACGCGAGTTAGACGCTCTACTGGCACCAAAGACCGCCGGCAGGCGGAGGAATTTGCCGCCAAGGTTGCGAGTGATTACTGGCGGCAAAAGAAGCTCGGCGAGCGCCCGGCGGTGAGCTGGGAGACGGCCGTGGTGCACTGGCTCAAGCAGAACCAGCACCTCCGGTCGCTGGAGACCGTGAAGCAGCGCCTGCGCTGGCTGACCGGCAAGCTCGCGGGCGTGTCGGTGCGCGACATTGACCGCGACCGGGTCAATGCCCTGATCGAGGGCAAGCTGGAGGAAGGCGTGGTCGGCGCGACCGTGAACCGGCACATGGCCGCTTTGTCGGTCATCCTCAACCATTGCCGGCAGGAAGGTTGGGTGGATGTCGTCCCGCCGATCCGCAAGCTGCCGGAAGGCGGCAGCCGCCTGACCTGGCTGACCCGGCCGCAGGCGCATCGCCTGCTCGATGAGCTGCCGGGCCATCTGCGTCAGATGGCGCGCTTCGCGTTGGCCACCGGGCTGCGGGAGTCAAACGTCCGTTTGCTGGAGTGGGCGCAGGTCGATACCGCGCGGGCGCTCGCCTGGATCCACGCCGATCAGGCGAAGGCCAAGCGGGTCATTTCGGTACCGTTGAACGGGGATGCGCTGGAGGTGCTGGCCGAGCAGCGCGGCGAGCATCGGGATTACGTGTTCACGTATCAGGGGGCGCCGGTGGGCCGGATCTACAACCACGCCTGGCAGAAGGCGTGCCGGCGCGCCGGGCTGGATGGGTTGCGGTTCCATGATCTGCGGCACACGTGGGCCAGCTGGCATGTGCAGGCCGGGACCCCTTTGCCGGTGCTCCAGCAGCTCGGCGGCTGGGCCAGCTACCAGATGGTGCTGCGGTACGCCCACCTCGGCCGGGACCATATCGCGGCCTATGCGGACAACCTTGGCACGTTACGGCACAAACACGGCACAGTGCCACAAAAGAAAACGGACGCCGAAGCGTCCGTTCCCTTGTCAAATCTGGTGGCCTGGGACGGAATCGAACCGCCGACACAAGGATTTTCAATCCTCTGCTCTACCGACTGAGCTACCGGGCCAAAGAAGCGAAACTATAACCGTGGGATTGGCCCTCGTCAAGCGATTTCTGCGCCACGGCTTACTGTTCGGTCGGTTCGGGCTTGTTGCGGCCCAGCTCCACACCCAGCTGCTTGAGCTTGCGATACAGGTGGGTGCGCTCCAGGCCGGTCTTTTCCGCCACGCGGGTCATGCTGCCGTGTTCACGTACCAGGTGATACTCAAAATACGCGCGTTCGAACAGGTCGCGCGCCTCGCGTAGCGGCATGTCGAACGAGAACTGCATTTCGCCCTCGGGCACGCCACGCGACGGGTTGCCGTTGGCGGCCACCTCGGCAGGTGCCTCGGCCGGCGCGACGGTCGCGGCGGCCGCCTCCGGCATGCCGGAAGCCGTCAGCGGTGCGGGGGCCGCAGGCGCGGTGCGTGGGCGCTCGATGCCGCGGGCCAGGCCGGCTTCCACGGCAGACAGCAGCTTCTGCAGCGCGATGGGCTTCTCAAGGAAATTCAGCGCGCCGATCTTGGTGGCTTCCACCGCGGTATCGATCGTGGCGTGCCCCGACATCATGATGACCGGCATCGTCAGATAGCCCTGCGCCGACCACTCCTTGAGCAGCGTTACGCCATCGGTATCCGGCATCCAGATATCGAGCAGCACCAGGTCAGGCGTGGCGTTCGCACGGAATTCACGCGCCTTCTGGGCGTTTTCCGCAAGCTCGACCACATGCCCTTCGTCACTGAGAATCTCCGAGAGCAGCTCCCGGATTCCCATTTCGTCATCGACTACGAGGATGGTTGCCATACTTCCCCTCTTAACCCCACCGCAGCGCAACCGGAGGCGCCGGCGCGCAAGATTTAAGCCAGTTTAACGAACAGGATCGAGATCTGCGCTCCGGCGATCTCGGTACCGTTCATGCGATTGCGCAACTCAATGCGCGCGCCATGTTCGTCAATGATCTTTTTCACCATCGCAAGCCCGAGACCCGTACCCTTGGCTTTGGTGGTCACATACGGTTCGAACGCACGACTCAGGATGCGTGGTGCGAATCCAGGACCATTGTCCGTAATGGACAACTTGACGGCTTGCCGGTCTTCGCCGGCGGAATCTTTGTATTCTACAGTCTCGGTGTGCAGAGTGATATGGGGCGCCGCCCTACCGGCCGCCACGTTGTCCGCAGCCGCATCCTGCGCATTCTGTAACAGGTTGTGGATCACCTGCCGCAACTGTGTCGGATCGCCCTTTATTTCAGGCAGATCCGGGCCCAGCGCAGCATGAATCACCGGGTGTTCATGCACAGCGGGATCGTCGATGCCGTACAGATGCAGGACTTCCGCGGCCAGGGCATTCAGCGACAGCGACTGCATCACCGCGGGCGGCGTGCGCGCATAGTCGCGGAAATCGTCCACCATGCGTTTCATCGCCGCCACCTGGTTAACGATCGTCGTGGCCCCGCGCTTTAGCACTTCGGCATCGGCCTGTTCGAGCTTGGGCGACAGCTTCATCTGCAGGCGCTCCGCCGACAGCTGGATCGGCGTCAGCGGATTCTTGATTTCGTGCGCCAGCCGGCGTGCCACCTCGCCCCATGCCACCGAACGCTGGGCCGAGATCACATCGGAGATATCGTCGAACACCACCACGTAACCGGGCTCGTCGCGGCTGCCGCCCGGCAGGTGTGCACCGCGCACCAGCAAGGTGAGCGGCTGTTCTTCGTCGCCCTGCGGCAGTTCGATCTGCTTTTGCCAGTGCTGCGAGCCGCCCAGCACCTCGCGCGTGGTCTGCTCGGAGAATGCCTGGCGCACGATGTCGGCAAAGTTGCCCATGCCCGGAATCTGTTCCACGGGCTGGCCCAGCACGCCCGAGAACGGCTGGCGGAAGATGCGTTCGGCACCGGGGTTGGCCGTGATCAGCGTGAAGCGGCGGTCGAACACCAGCACGCCGGCGGTCAGATTCTGCAGCACGCTTTCCAGGTAGGCCTTCGACTGTTCCAGCGCCACGCGGTTGTCTTCCACGGCGATGCGCGCTTCGGACAGCTGGCGCGTCATCTGGTTGAACTGCTGCGTCAGCTGGCCCAGTTCGTCGCGGCTCTTCAACTCGCGTTTGGGCGACAGGTCGCCCTCGGCCACTTCCTTCGTGCCCTGAAGCAGCATCAGCAGCGGCCGGGCCAGCTGCCCGCCCAGCAGCAGTGCCAGCATCACGGCGATGAACACGGCCAGGAACAGCGTCAGCGTCAGCGTGCCGATGTACATCTTGCGCAGGCCCGTGCGTCCGAGCGCCTTTTCCTGATACTCCTGGTAGGCGCGCTGGACTTCGTCGGCATTGCGCGCCAGCACCGCCGGCACAGGGTGCAGCACCTGCAGGTAGCGTTCCTCGCGGACCGTGTCGCCGACCAGGCCGAAGCCCGTGGCGGGGGCATCCTCGGGGCGGCGTTCGATGGAAAGCCCCGAGCCGGCCCAGCGGCTGCCCGGCGGCGCCAGCCGCGTGTGAGCCCGTGCCGCCGCGGCCGCGGCCGCCGCACTGGCGCTGATGCTGACCGAAGCCTGCGCCGCTTCATCGGGCGTGGTCGCGGCCGGCGCGGGCCCCAGCGGAATGATGACGCGGATCCGGTACAGGTGGCTGCTGTCGAGATTGACCGGCGCCTTGTCGCTGCCGGTGGGGTCCGAGCCGCCTTCCACGGCCGCGTATCCGCCCGCCATGCGCGCCTGTTCGGCCAGCACGCCCGATGGAATGTCGGGTACGAGCGTGGCGTAGCTGCTCGACGCCGTGGCCAGCACGCGGCCGCTGCCGGTGAAGATCGCGGCTTCCTGGATGCCGTACTGCTCGCGCAGCCGGTTCAGTTGCAGCGACGACGCCATGCTCGACGCGCCGGTGAGCTGGTCGGCCATCAGGCGCGCCTTGCCTTGCAGGTCGGCCAGCTGGCTGTCGATGGTGGAGCGGCCCAGGTTCAGCCCCGCCTCCAGCGCGTTTTCCACGCGCACGTCGAACCACGATTCGATGCTGCGCGATACGAACTGCAGCGACACCAGGTAGATCAGCACGCCCGGCAGCACGCCCACCACGCCGAAGAACACGGCCAGCTTGCTCATCAGCCGCGTACCGAACTTGCCGCGCCGGTAGCGTACCCACAGCGTGAACGCGAGCGCGCCAACCGTCAGAACCAGCAACGCCCCGACGACGAGGTTGATCTTGAACAGCAGCGTGAAGTAGCGGTCGAAGAATTCGGTATTTGCCGACGCGCCGGCCAGCAGGCCGACCAGCACCAGCGCCAGAAAGACGATGATGCCCACCACCACGCGGTATAGCACGCGGCGGAAGCGGCTATCCCACGGATTGCCGTTCATGGCTGGCTGGCCGGCTGGACCAGTTGGCTCGGCGACAGCACGTTCGACACGGTTTGCGCGAACGGGGCGCGCAGTTCGGCGGAGGCTGCCGACGCCGCGGACGGCGCGGACCCCGGCATGGCCGGTGGCGCGGGCGGTGCCACCGGCGGTGGCGGAGGCGGTGGCGGCGGTGCGTCCAGGTTGGTCGGCACCGTGTAGTTGAAGCGTTTCCACTCCGATGACAGGTTCCACTCGCGCGTGTTCACGGCGTTGATCTGGAACGGCTTGGGCAGTTGCGACAGATCCAGCCGCATGCGCGTCTCGGCGTGATACGTCTCGCCGGCCTTCACGTCGCGGCGTTCGAAGACGCGCCAGCCGCGCACCTGCTGGATGAACTGCAGCGCGCCCTTCAGGCGGTTGAACGGCAGTTGCAGCCCGCCGGTCGATACGCGGTATTGCCGCGTCAGCGGTTGATACGACAGGCGCACCGAACGCGACGTGTTGACCGGCTTTTCATCGAACCAGTACCAGCGCGCCCGCGACAGCTGGAAGTCGACCACGAAATAGAGCGAGATGCCCTTGTGCAGGGCGTCCTCGAGTGCGGGCGGGAGATCGAAGTCGAAAGAGGCGCCAAGCTCGAAGCCGCCGTCCTGATAGTCGATGCGTGCCTCGGTGGTTTCAATCAGCTGTGCGCCAGCATGGGGCATGTACACCAGCAGCGCCAGCAGCAGCAAAGCGGTGGCGTACCACGTGCGCAGGATGCCGGCCAGCGGTGCTGCCGGCCATTCGCGCACCGCGCGGCCGGGGGCACGTAGGACGAGCAGGCGCTGCAGGTTCGGCATTGGTGGAAATATCAGGCGCGTTTCTGGAAGCGGGCGTAGTAGAAGCCATCGTGATCCGATGGCAGGCTTGCCTTGCCGGCGGTCCCGCTGCCGGTCGTTTCAGGCGCCTTGATGCCGGGCAGCAGCTGCCCCGGCGCCTGCAATCGTATCGCATCTGGAAGCTGCGCACCAAACCAGAGCGCCTGCTCCTCGCCTTCCGTTGGGAAAATAGAACAGGTCACGTAGACCAGGATGCCGCCCGGTTTCAGCAGTGGCCACAGTTGCGAAACGATGCGGCGCTGCTCGGTCATCAGTTTGGCCACGTCGGACTCGCGCCGCAGCCAGCGGATATCGGGGTGCCGCCGCACGATGCCCGACGCCGAGCATGGCACATCGGCCAGGATGCGATCGAACGGCTGGCCATCCCACCAGTCCTTCGGGCGGCTCGCGTCGCCCACGATCACTTCGGCGCGTTGTCCCAGGCGGGCCAGGTTGTCGTGGATGCGCGCGGCGCGTTCCGCGTCGCTTTCCACCGCCGTCACGTGGATGTCGGCAAGCTCCAGCAGATGGCCGGTCTTGCCGCCAGGCGCCGCGCAGGCGTCCAGTACGCGCATGCCGTCGGACACTTCGCACAGCGGCGCGGCCAGTTGCGCACCGGCGTCCTGCACGGAGACGTCGCCCTGGGCAAAGCCGGGGATCTGCGATACCGGAAAGGCCCGCGCCAGGCGCACGGCCTGCTCGCCGACGGCGGTGCCGGCCAGGCCGGCATTGGCCAGCGCCTGGAGATACGCCTGCACCGAAATGCGCTGCGGATTGATGCGCAAGGTCATCGGCGGGCGTTCGTTGACGCTTTGGGCCAGGGCCATCCACTGGTCGGGGTAGGCCCGGCGCAGTTGCGCGAGCCACCACGAGGGCAGGTTCCAGCGGGCTTCCTCGTCCTGCATGATCTTCGGCATCAGCGCGCGGCGCTCGCGCAGGAAGCGGCGCAGGACGGCATTCACCAGCCCGCGCGCATGCGCGGTCTTGGGCTCCGAGGCCGCCGCGCTGACCGCCTGGTCCACCACGGTGAAGTCGGAATAGCCGCCACGCCCCACCTTGCTGCCATCGCCTTCCTCGCCTTCGATCAGTAGGGCCAGCGCCACGGCCAGCAGGGAATCGACCAGCGCCCCGGGCGGACGCGTCACCAGTTGCGTGACCAGCGCGCGCGTGGTGCCGAACAGGCGCACGGAGCGATACGCCAGATCCTGGATGGCGCCGCGCGTGGCGGCGTCGCGCACGCGGTCCAGCCGCAAGTGGGTGGCAACATCTTCGATGGCCTGCGGCAGGGCCGCGCCTTCGTGCACGCCGCGAACAGCCGCGGCAGCACCGAGCATCTGGAAGGCAAGGGAATCGTGAGGCAGGCGCATACGGAAAATCAGACAGGCAACGTAGGAAAAGGAGTGACGCAACGGGCGTCGGGCCGGGCGGATACAAGAATGCCCGCCGGTCCCGGGGGGAACACAGCGGGCAGTTTACCCGTTGTCGCGGACTGGCCGGTCAAACCGGCCAAATCCCGCCGCCGGCGCCGGCATCAGGCCGGATAGCTGCCGGTCTGCGCCATGTGCATCAGGCGAGAGATGCGCTCCTCGGTGGCCGGGTGCGTCGAGAACAGGTTGGCGATGCCGCCGCCGGACAGCGGGTTCATGATCATCATCTGCGCCGTGGCCGGATGTTCCTCGGCCGCCTGGAACGGGATGCCCTGTGCATAGCGATGGATCTTGTCCAGCGCACTGGCCAGCGCCTGCGGGTCGCCGCTGATCTCGGCACCGCCCCGGTCCGCTTCGAACTCGCGCGCCCGCGAGATCGCCATCTGGATCAGCGATGCGGCCAGCGGGGCCAGGATGGCCACGGCAATCGCGGCAATCGGGTTGGTACGGTTGCCGTTCTCGTCGCGGCCGCCGAAGAACATCGCCATGTTGGCCAGGGCCGAGATGGCACCGGCCATGGTGGCGGCGATGGTCGACGTCAGGATGTCGCGGTGCTTCACGTGCGCCAGTTCGTGCGCCATCACGCCGCGCAATTCGCGGTCGGACAGCACGCGCAGGATGCCGGTGGTGGCGGCCACGGCCGCGTGTTCGGGATTGCGGCCCGTGGCAAAGGCGTTGGGCGCGTCCTCGTTGATCAGGTACACGCGCGGCATGGGCAGTCCCGCGCGCTGGGACAGCTCCTGCACCATGTTGTAGAACTGCGGCGCGGTGCTGGCATCCACTTCCTGCGCGTTGTACATGCGCAGGACCATCTTGTCCGAGAACCAGTAGGAAAAGAAGTTCATGCCCAGCGCGATCAGCAGCGCGAACATCATGCCGCTCCGGCCGCCGATCATGCCGCCGATGACGATGAACAGCGCCGTGATGGCGGCCATCAGCATGAAGGTCTTGACCCAGTTGAACATGGTTTGGTCTCCAGAGAGATCGATTGGGGCGCGTACCCGCCCCTGCGGGACGCGATGTTCGTTAGATAGGGCCAGGACCGCAGGAATTCAATGCGGATGACAGGGTTTTACGATGCAAAGCGGCGCAGGCGCAACTTATGCCGCGCCGCGCACCAGGCAGCGCGTGCCCGGTGGCAGCGGCATGGCTTGCAGGAACTGCTGCGCCGGCTGGCGGCGGCCCCCGGCCTTCTGCAATTCGGTCACCTGCAGTGCGCTGCCGTCGCCACAGGCGATGATCACGCCGGCGGCATCCGCCGCCAGCACGGTGCCGGGCGCATGGGGCAGGCTCGTGGCGGCAGCCAGCGGCAGCGCCTGCCAGCACTTGATGACGGTGTCGCCCACCTGGATCGTGGCCCCCGGGAACGGATTGAAGGCGCGCACCTGGCTGGCCAGCGCGGCGGCCGGGCGGGTCAGGTCCAGCGGCGCTTCGTCCTTGGCGATCTTCTCGGCGTAGGTGATGCCGGCTTCGGGCTGGGGCGTGGCCGCCAGCGGCCGGCCGGCGGCCAGCTGGCGCAAGGCATCGACGATCATGCGGCCGCCCAGTGCGGCCAGCGTGTCGTGCAGGCTGCCGGTACTGTCCTCCGGACCGATCGCCACCGATTCGCGCGACAGCATCGCGCCGGTATCGAGCCCTTCGTCCATCTGCATCAGCGTGATGCCGGTTTCGGCGTCGCCGGCCTCGATGGCGCGGTGGATCGGTGCCGCGCCGCGCCAGCGCGGCAGCAGCGACGCATGGATGTTCAGACACCCATGGCGCGGCAGATCGAGAACCTCGGCCGGCAGGATCAGGCCATAGGCGGCCACCACCATGACATCGGGGGCGATCTGCGCCAGCGTGTCGACGGCGGCGCCGGCTTCCTCGGGATACTTGCCGTTGCGCCGCAACGAGCGCGGCTGCAGGACGGGGCCCAGCCCCGCTTCCAGCGCGAACTGCTTGACCGGGCTGGCCTGCAGCTGCATGCCGCGGCCTGCAGGCCGGTCGGGCTGGGTCAGGACGGCCACCACCGGAAAGCCGGCGGCGTGAATGGCCTCAAGGGCAACGCGCGCAAATTCGGGTGTGCCGGCAAACGCGACGCGCAGTGGCTGGGCTTGAGTCATGACGGAAATCCGCAGGTGGAAACGACACCGGCCGCATAGCGGCCGGTACGTGATGTGTCTTGGAAGATGTAACGATAGCAGACGCCACCCGCGTGGCACGCCCCTGTTACATCCTTACATGCGCGAGCGGACGCGCTTCTGGAGCTTGCTCTTGATGCGGTTCAGCTTGAGCGGCGACAGGTATTCCACGAATACCTTGCCGTTCAGGTGGTCGATCTCGTGCTGTATACATACGGCCAGCAGGTCGTCGGCATCGAGCTCGAACGTTTCGCCCTTTTCGTTGAGCGCGCGCACCTTGACGCGGTCGGGACGCTCCACGCGGTCATAGACTTCGGGCACCGACAGGCAGCCCTCTTCCCAGACCTTGCGGTTGTCGCTGGCCCAGACGATTTCCGGGTTGATGAACACCATCAGCGCGTCGCGCGTTTCGGAAACGTCGATCGTGATCACGCGCTCGTGCACGTCCACCTGCGTGGCGGCCAGGCCGATGCCGGGCGCGTCGTACATGGTTTCCGCCATGTCCTGGACCAGCTGGCGGATACGGTCGTCCACCACCGCCACGGGCTTGGCCACGGTATGAAGGCGAGGATCGGGGTAGGTGAGGATGTCGAGTTTGGCCATGATGCTCGGGCGCAACGCCGGGTGCTGTCCACTGCCCGACCGCCGTTGCGGCGTGCGGGGTTTCCATGCAGAATCGGGGCGCTAGTACAAAAATTCAAGGCGCGCCGCAGCAGGCACGCTCTACCTAGGGTCAATCCGGTCGTTCTCCCGACCGGTCAGGAAAATGCGCGATCTTACCAAAGAACAGGCGGCGTCGGGCCGCAGGCTGCACGCGTTCACCCTCGCCATGCTATGTGTCGCAGGCGTCACAGCCGGAGCCGGCATGGCGGTTCAGGCGGCCGATCTGAATGTCTCGGCGGCACAGCTCGCCCAGGCCGATGCGACCGCCCAGCAGGGTATCCCCGTTTCCGAACTGGCGCCCAACGCGCCAGGCCAGTACACCGTGCGCTCGGGCGACACACTGTGGGGCATCTCGGGCCAGTACCTGCGCCAGCCGTGGCGCTGGCCGGCGCTGTGGGGCATGAACCGCCAGCAGGTTCGCAATCCGCACCTGATCTACCCTGGACAGATTCTCTACCTGGTGCAGCGCGATGGCCGCGCGTACCTGTCGACCACGGCGCCCGGTGGCGCCCAGGGCGACACCCGCCTGTCGCCGCGCGTGCGCGGCGAGGGCGGCAACGGCGAGGCCATCCTGAGCATCCCTGCGTCCGACATCGAGCCGTTCCTGACGCGTCCGCTGGTCGTGGAAAAGGACGCGGTGGACTCGTCGGCCCGCATCGTTGCGCTGACCGATGCCCGCGTCTACATGGGGCGTGGCGATACCGGCTACGTGCGCGGCATCGCATCGGCCGACGCGGCGATCGGCAGCGACTGGCAGGCGTTCAAGCCGGCCTTGCCGGTGCGCGACCCCGTCAGCAATGCCGTGATCGGCTTCGAAGCCCAGTACCAGGGCAGCGTGCGCGTGATGCGCGGTCCGGAAGGCCCGGACGCGGTCACCACGGTCCAGGCCACCCAGTCGCCGCAGGAAATGGGCGCGGGTTCGCTGCTGCTGCCGCAGCCGGCGCGCGAACTGGTGCGCTACGTGCCCCATGCGCCGGAAGGCAACGTCGAGGCCCGCATCGCCGCCGTCTATGGCGGCGTGGAATACGGTGGCGCCAAGCAGGTGGTGGTGCTGAACCTGGGCGCCAACGGTGGCCTGGAGCCGGGTCACGTGCTGGCGCTGTCGCGCGTGGGCGGCGTGGCCAAGGATCCGACCGACGGCAACCGCAGCATCACGCTGCCCGATGACCGCTATGGGCTGGCCTACGTGTATCGCGTCTTCCCGGGCATCGCCTACGCGCTGGTGACCGATGCCAGCAATGTGATGAAGGTCGGCGACCGCGCCACCAGCCCGCAGTAACCGGCGGGCGCGTGCGCAAGCGCGCGCCGCCGCGTTGTTCGATGACCGATTCGACTCGCGATCCAGCCGAAGTGGCTGCCTGGGTGCGGCTGACGGCCACCCCCGGTGTTTCGGCGCAGGCCGGCCGCCGACTGCTGGCGGCTTTCGGGCTGCCCCAGGCCGTGCTGGCCCAGGACCCTGCAAGGCTCCGCGACGCCACGGAGCCCGCGGTGGCGCGCGTGCTCGCTGCGCCGCCCGACGCCGACGTATCCGCCCGGATCGATCGCACGCTGCAATGGCTCGACAGCCCTGGCCACCATCTGGTCACGATGGGCGACGCCGCCTATCCGGCGCGCCTGCTCGACCTGGCCGATCCGCCGCTGGTGCTCTACGTCAACGGCCAGGTCGCACGCCTGCAGGCGCCGTCACTGGGTATCGTCGGCGCGCGGCATGCCACGGCACAGGGCGTGCGCAATGCGCAGACGTTCGCTTCGGCGTTTTCCGATGCCGGGCTGACCGTGGTGTCAGGGCTCGCACTCGGCATCGATGCCGCAGCGCATGCCGCTGCACTGGATGGGCCCGGCGGCACGGTCGCCATCGTGGGCACCGGCGTGGACATCGTCTATCCCGCCCGGCACCACAAGCTGGCGCACCAGATCGTCGATACCGGTGGCGCCATCGTCAGCGAATTCCCACTGGGTACGCCGGGATTGCCGAACCATTTTCCGCGTCGCAACCGCATCATCGCGGCGCTGGCGCGGGGCGTGCTGGTGGTGGAAGCCGCCGAGCGGTCGGGTTCGCTGATCACCGCCCGGCTGGCGTCCGAAATCGGCCGTGAGGTGTTTGCGATCCCCGGTTCGATCCACGCCGAGCTTTCGCGGGGCTGCCACAAGCTGATCCGCCAGGGTGCCAAGCTGGTGGAGTCGGCGGCCGACGTGTTCGAGGAATTCGCCGACCTGGCGCCAGCCGGGGCCGGCCGCGCAACGAAGACGCCGGCGGGGACGACGGCCAGCCCGGTATCGGTATCGGTATCGGTATCGGCCACCCCGCAGCCGGCGGCGGCCGACGCGCTCGGGGCGGCGCTCGCCTATGATCCTGTCACGCTCGATGCATTGTGCGAAGGCACCGGCATGGCGGCGGAGGCGGTATCGGCCGCACTGCTGCAACTGGAACTGGCCGGCGCGGCCGAGCGCCTGCCAGGCAACCGTTTCCGGCGTCTGGCATGATCCGGTATCGCCTTTGCCTCACTTTTCGACTGGAATGGCCGTTTACTTCCCCGAGCAGGATGCCGCAGCCCTGCGCCAGGCGCTTCATGCCCGTCCGCAGGGACGGCTGGTGGCCTGCCTTTGCGCCGCATGGTGTGGCACGTGCAAGGACTATCTGCCGGGCTTTGCGGCGTTGGCGGCACGTTATCCGGACGACTGTTTCGTCTGGATCGATGTCGAAACCCACTCCGACTATCTGGGAGAGGACATCGACATCGAAAACTTTCCTACTGTATTGATTCAGCCCGTCGCTGGCGGCGCACCGCAGTTTTACGGAACCGTGCTGCCCCACCTCGATGTGCTGGATCGGATGCTGGCGCGTGCGGGTACCATGTCCGGCACGGCGCCAGACATCCCTGAAGTGCTGCCCTGGTTGCTTGGCAGCGGTGCCGATAACGGTTGAGCGTGGTCAGGGCGGGCGGCGGCGGTCGCTTGCACGCCCGTCGGAACCGCGCTTATTATTGGCGCCTCAAAGCCCAGGCCTGCTGTTTACATAGTTTGCCGTGAATTTCAAGAGGCGCGCACTGCACTTCAAGCGGTGGCGCCACAAGGACCCGTTGAATGTCTAAAGCCCTCATCATCGCGGAAAAGCCATCGGTCGCTGCCGATATTGCGCGCGCCCTCGGGGGCTTTACCAAGCACGACGAGTATTTCGAGAGCGACGACTACGTGCTGTCCTCGGCAGTTGGCCACCTGGTGGAAATCGCCGCGCCCGACGACTACGAGGTCAAGCGAGGCAAGTGGAGCTTCGCCAATCTGCCGGTGATCCCGCCGCATTTCGACCTGCGCCCGATCGCCAAGACCGAATCGCGCCTGAAAGTGCTCAACCGCCTCATCAAGCGCAAGGATGTGACCGCGCTGATCAACGCCTGTGACGCGGGGCGCGAAGGTGAACTGATTTTCCGGCTGATCGCCCAGCAGGCCAAGGCCAAGCAGCCCGTGCGCCGGCTGTGGCTGCAGTCGATGACGCCGCAGGCGATCCGCGACGGGTTTGCGGCGCTGCGCGAGGACGAGGAAATGCTGCCGCTGGCCGACGCGGCCCGCTGCCGTTCCGAGGCCGACTGGCTGGTCGGGATCAACGGCACGCGCGCGATGACGGCCTTCAACAGCAAGGGCGGCGGCTTCTTCCTGACCACGGTGGGCCGGGTGCAGACGCCGACGCTGTCGATCGTGGTGGAGCGCGAAGAGAAGATCAAACACTTCGTGCCGCGCGACTACTGGGAAGTGCGCGCCGAGTTCATCGCCGCCGCCGGCCTGTACGAGGGCCGCTGGTTCGACCCGAAGTTCAAGAAGAACGAGTTCGACGCCGAGGCACGCGAGTCGCGCCTGTGGAGCGAAGCCGAGGCCAAGAGCATCGTGGCGGCCTGCCGCGACAAGCCGGGCACGGTCACCGAGGAATCGAAGCCGTCCACGCAGCAGTCGCCGGCCCTGTTCGACCTGACCACGCTGCAGCGCGAAGCCAACTCGCGTTTTGGCTTTTCGGCCAAGAACACGCTGGGCCTGGCGCAGGCGCTGTATGAAAAGCACAAGGTGCTGACGTACCCGCGTACCGACGCCCGCGCGCTGCCCGAGGACTACCTGGACACGGTCAAGCAGACCATGGACATGCTGGCCGACAGTTCGCCCAACTACCTGCCGCACGCCAGGAAGATCCTGTCGCAAGGCTGGGTGAAGCCGAACAAGAAGATCTTCGACAACAGCAAGATCAGCGATCACTTCGCCATCATCCCGACGCTGCAGGCGCCGAAGAACCTGTCCGAGCCCGAACAGAAGCTGTACGACCTGGTCGTGCGCCGCTTCCTGGCCGTGTTCTTCCCGGCGGCCGAGTTCCAGGTGACCACGCGGATCACGGAGGTCGCGGGCCATCACTTCAAGACCGAAGGCAAGGTGCTGGTCAATCCGGGCTGGCTTGTGATCTACGGCCGCGAAGCGCAGGGCAAGGACGACAAGGACGCGAACCTGGTGCCGGTGCAGAAGGACGAGCGCGTCAAGACCGACAAGGTCGAGTCCGTCGGCCTGAGCACCCGCCCGCCGGCCCGCTACAACGAAGCGACGCTGCTGTCGGCGATGGAAGGTGCCGGCAAGCTGGTGGACGACGACGCGCTGCGCGAGGCCATGGCCGGCAAGGGCCTGGGCACGCCAGCCACGCGCGCGGCCATCATCGAAGGCCTGCTGACCGAAAAATACCTGGTGCGCGAAGGCCGGGAGCTGATTCCGACCGCCAAGGCGTTCCAGCTGATGACGCTGCTGCGCGGCCTGGGCGTGCAGGAACTGACGCAGGCCGAGCTGACCGGCGAGTGGGAACACAAGCTGTCGCAGATCGAGCGCGGCCGTCTGAAGCGTGATGAATTCATGCGCGAGATCGCGCAGATGACGCAGCAGATCGTCAAGCGCGCCAAGGAATACGACAGCGACACGATCCCTGGCGACTACGCCACACTGAACACGCCGTGCCCGCAGTGCGGGGGCCAGGTCAAGGAAAACTACCGTCGCTTTGCCTGTACGGCGTGCGACTTCTCGATCAGCAAGATCCCGGGCGGACGCCAGTTCGAGATCGGCGAAGTCGAGGAACTGCTGCAGAAGAAGGAAATCGGTCCGCTGCAGGGCTTCCGCAGCAAGATGGGCCGTCCGTTCGCCGCCATCCTGAAGCTGGCCCAGGACGACGAAGGCCACTGGAAGATGGAGTTCGACTTCGGGCAGAACGACGAGGAAGACGACGAACCGGTGGACTTCAGCGGGCAGACGCCGGTGGGCCACTGCCCCAAATGCAACGGCCGGGTCTACGAGCACGGCATGAAATACGTCTGCGAGAACGCCGTGGGCAGCGAGAAGACCTGCGACTTCACGACCGGCAAGATCATCCTGCAGCAGGAAATCTCGCGCGAGCAGATCGGCAAGCTGCTGACCGCGGGCAAGACGGACCTGCTGACGGGCTTCAAGTCGTCGCGCACGGGCCGCAACTTCAAGGCATTCCTGGTCAAGCAGCCGGACGGCAAGATCGGCTTCGAGTTCGAGGCACGCGAGCCCAAGGCAGGCGCCAAGCCGGCGGCGAAGTCCGCGGCGGCGAAGTCGGCAGCCAAGGGCGACGAAGCCGAGGCCGCGCCGGCCAAGGCCGCCGCAAAAACGGCTGCAAAAACGGCTGCCAAGAAAGCGCCTGCCAGGAAGGTTGCCGCCAAGGCCGCACCGGCCAAGAAGGTAGCCACGAAGACGGCTGCCAAGACGCCGGCGGCCAGGAAGGCGAAGCAGACGGCGGAAGCCGAGGAGTAAGCACTCGCCAGGCTAGCGGGGTGGCAAACGAAAAAGCGAGGCAGGCGCCTCGCTTTTTTATTGGCTGGCCAGCTTGACGAGATTCTCGCCGGCCCGCTGTTTGCCCTCGTCGAGCAGGAAGTCGATGAAGGCGCGCACCTTGGTGGGCAGGAACTTGCGGCTCGGGTAGACCACGCTCACGTCGCGGCGCGGCAACTGGTACTGCGGCAGGATGTGCATCAGGCGTCCCGCCTCGATATTGGGCCGGGCCAGGTACGACGACAGCATCGCGATGCCCATATTGGCCAGCGCCGCCTGGTGTGCCAGTTCGGCGTTGCTGCAGAGCAGGCCCGGGCGAATCGGCACGGTCACCTCCCCTTCCGGCCCGGACAGCGTCCACTCATGCTCGGCCGTGGGAATGCGCATGGCGATGGCGCGATGATTGGACAGGTCGTGGGCGGTGCGCAGCGGCGGATGCTCGCGCAGATAGCCCGGCGAGGCGCACAGGATGATTTCGGCCGAGATCAGCGGCCGGGCCACCAAATGGGAACCGAGACCCAGGTCGGACAGCACCACGCCGACGTCGCGCCCTTCCTCGACGATATCGATCACACGGTCGGACAACTGCACGTCGAAGACCACGTCCGGGTAACGCTGGTGGAACCGCTCCAGGGTTTGCGGCAGCAAGTGCAGGCCGAACATGACCGGCGCCACCAGCCGCAGCGTGCCGGACAACGACTGGCTACGGGCGGTGACGATCGACTCCGCCTCTTCGACGTCTTCAAGAATCTGGGCGCAACGCTGCAGGTAGGTTTCGCCGGCGTCCGTCAGCGACAGGCTGCGCGTGGTGCGGTTCAGCAGTCGCGTGCCGAGATGGCTTTCCAGGTCGGCCACATAGCGTGTGACCACGGCGTTGGACATTTCCAGTTGCTGCGCCGCACGGGCGAAGCTGCCAAGTTCGACTACCTTGGCGAAGACGCGCATCGATTGCAGCCGATCCATGACATAGTCTCCCGCTTCCGCCGTGAACTTTTACACGGTACGGGTAGTTTATTGTTGAAACCACAATCAATCATTGTGGACGCGGCTATTTATTCATATCAGGGGAATGCCTAATATCACGCTAACCGATGCCGCGACGCAGCAATAGCCAGAACGGCGGCATCCTCGAATAAAGTGAAGGATTCGCCATGAACCGCCAAATCGCCCTGATCGCTGCAGCCGTTGTTGCCCTGTCCGCCGCACCCGCCTTCGCCAAGGCAGGCAAGTTCGACCCTTACACCGATGGCGCCAAGGCCACCCGCTTCGACCCGTACACCGACGGCGCGAAGGCCGGCAAGTTCGACACGTTCACGGACGGTGCCAAGGCTGGCAAGTTCGATTCGTTCACCGACGGCGCCAAGTCGTTCGACGTCTACTCGGACGGCGCCAAGATCTGATCCGCCAGGCATTCCGAAAAAAACCCGTACCGATTGGTACGGGTTTTTTGTTTTCTGACGGCGGGTGTCACACGACCCGCGTGGTTGGCCGATACGCACGCATCTTGGTGTCGGCCGTCAGCAACGTCATGCCGTCGTAAAAACGGGCCCCGCAGGGCCCGTTTTGGATTAATCGTGGTGGTGATGACGATGCTTGCTGCGCTTGTAGTAGCGGCGGTCATCGTCGTACGAGTTGCTGCGCGACACATTGCCGCCCAGTGCGGCGCCTGCTGCACCGCCCAGACCGGCGCCTACCAGGCCGCCGGTACGGCCGCCCATGGCGTTGCCGGCTGCGGTGCCTGCGCCGCCGCCCAGTGCGCCGCCGATGATGGCGCCGGTGCGTTCGCGGCGATTCGAGGTGAGTGCGCCGCCGGCGCCACCGCCGACTGCGCCGCCGATGATCGACCCGGTGCTACCGCCCAGGGCACCACCGACAGCGGCACCTGCCACGCCACCCAGGCCACCGCCGAGCGCGTTGTTCAGATCACCTCCTGCAAACGCCGGCAGCGTAGCCGCCGAGAGGGCAAGAGCCAGAGTCAGATTGCGGAGAGGATGGCGAGACATCGTGTTTTCCTTATGTGGTGTGTATCTGGAAACGGAGTGTAGAGAAGCAGCCCTACCCTTGCTGTAACTAGTTGTGAGGTGCTGTAACCCGCTGCAGAAACGGTATCGAACCGTTAAAAAACGATGTTCCGGCGCAACAGCGCGCCATGATACGTCACAAGCCAGCGCCGCGGACGGGCATGAAAAAGCGGCCCCGCAGGGCCGCTTTCTCCTGTTACCCGGGTGGCCGGGCCAGCGCCGCCGTCAGCAGCACTTGCCCTGCCCGCCCCCGTACCGGGCTTCCTGGCGTTCGCGGAAGAATTCCTCGTACGTCATGGGCGCGCGGTCCGGATGGGTGCTTTCCATATGGGCCACGTAGGTCTGGTAGTCGGGCAGGCCCACCATCAGCCGCAGCGACTGGCCCAGGTAACGTCCCATGTTTCCGATCTGATCCAGCATGAGTGGCTCCTTTGGGTCAGTGCGAGGCGGCCGATGCCTGGGCTGGCAGCGGTTCGAACGGCGTTTCGCGGTCGGTGCGCTTGCCCTGGTTGCGGGCCGACATGGCGGTCTTGAAGCCGTAGAAGACGATCGACAGCACCACGAACATGAACAGCGCGCACAGGCCGGCGTCCAGGTAGTCGTTGAAGACGATGCGGTGCATCTGCTCCATCGACTTGGCCGGCGCCAGCACCTTGCCTTCGGCAATCGCGGCGCTGAACTTCGACGCGTGCGTCAGGAAGCTCACCTTCGGGTCGGCGTCGAACAGCTTCTGCCAGCCGGCGGTCAGCGTGCAGACCAGCAGCCAGCAGGTGGGCAGCAGCGTCACCCAGGCGTACTGGCCGCGCTTCATCTTGACCAGCACGCAGGTGCCCAGCACCAGCGCCACAGCGGCCAGCATCTGGTTCGAGATACCGAACAGCGGCCACAGCGTGTTGATGCCGCCCAGCGGATCTACCACGCCCTGGTACAGGAAGTAGCCCCAGGCCGCCACGGTCAGCGCGGTGGCGATCAGGTTGGCTGGCAGTGATTCGGTGCGCTTCAGGGACGGCACGAAGCTGCCCAGCAGATCCTGCAGCATGAAGCGGCCGGCACGGGTACCGGCGTCAACCGCGGTCAGGATGAACAGCGCCTCGAACAGGATGGCGAAGTGGTACCAGAACGCCATCATGGCCTGGCCGCCCACCACCTGGTGCAGGATGTGCGCGATACCCACGGCTAGCGTCGGCGCGCCACCGGCACGCGAGATGATCGTATTTTCGCCAACATCCTTGGCGGTCTGGATCAGCACGTCCGGCGTGATCACGAAGCCCCAGGTCGACACGGCCTGGGCCACGGCCTCCGGCGTGGTGCCGATCACGGCCGCCGGGCTGTTCATCGCGAAGTACACGCCCGGTTCGATCACCGACGCGGCCACCAGGGCCATGATGGCGACGAACGACTCGGCCAGCATCGCGCCATAGCCGATGAAGCGCGCGTGCGTTTCGTTTTCCAGCAGCTTGGGCGTGGTGCCCGACGAGATCAGCGCGTGGAAACCCGACACCGCGCCGCAGGCGATGGTGATGAAAAGGAACGGGAACAGGTTGCCCGACCACACCGGGCCGCCGCCCTGCGCGAATTGCGTGAACGCGGGCATCTTCAGTTCCGGTGCCACGATCAGGATGCCGATGGCCAGCGCGATGATGGTGCCGATCTTCAGGAAGGTCGACAGGTAGTCGCGCGGTGCCAGCAGCAGCCACACGGGCAGCACGGCGGCGATGAAGCCGTAGATGATCAGCATCCACGTCAGCGCCTTGCCGTCGTACGTGAACAGCGGCGCCAGCGCGGCGCTTTCGTGCACATACTGGCCGCCGATGATCGCCAGCATCAGCAGCACGAAGCCGATCACCGACACCTCGCCGATGCGGCCCGGACGGATATAGCGCGTGTAGATGCCCATGAAGATGGCGATGGGGATGGTCACCGCCACGGTGAAGGTGCCCCACGGCGAGCCGGCCAGCGCCTTGACCACGATCAGCGCCAGCACCGCCAGGATGATGATCATGATCATGAAGCAGCCGAACAGCGCGATCAGGCCCGGCACGGTGCCCATTTCGGACTTCACCAGGTCGCCCAGCGAACGGCCGTCGCGGCGCGTGGAGATGAACAGGATCATGAAATCCTGCACCGCGCCGGCAAACACCACGCCGGCCAGGATCCACAGCATGCCGGGCATGTAGCCCATCTGCGCGGCCAGCACGGGGCCCACCAGCGGCCCGGCGCCGGCGATGGCGGCAAAGTGGTGGCCGAACAGCACCGCCTTGTTGGTCGGCACGTAGTCCAGGCCGTCGTTGTGGCGCCACGCGGGCGTCATGCGTTTGGGGTCGAGCTGCATCACCTTGTCGGCGATGAAGCGGCTGTAGTAGCGGTAGGCGATCAGGTAAATGCAGAGCGCGGCAACCACGATCCACAGTGCGCTGACGGCTTCACCGCGCGACAGCGCGACAGTGGCGAAGGCAAACGCGCCGAGTACGGCGACGGCCAGCCACAACAGGTGTTGTCCGATGCGATTCATGTTGAAGGGTCTCCTCAGACCGGCTGAAAGAACCTGCGGCGACAGGGAGCCCGGGCAGCGGGGGCGGTGCCGGATGGCGCCAACGACGATCGCGCGGAAAGGGAGTCTCCTGGATGTCTGCGGCGTCCGGTCTGTTTCTCGTCTGGACCCGGATCTTGTCGTGCAGGCAGGCAGTGCCCCCCAGGGGCGGGATCGCCTGGGCCAGGAAGCACCTACTGCGTCGGATTTGCGCCGCGGGCGGGCCCGGGCGCGTGTCCGGCGTGTAGTATTGACACCCGCCCATGTCGACACAAGCGCGAAACTACGCAACACCCTTGCGTAGTAGTACTTAGACCGACGAAATCAAGCGGCCTTCCCGGCATCGGTGTTTACCCCCGGTTCAGATGAAACTCCGCCAAAAGATACTTTTGCTCGCCGTGGCGCCCCTGGCTGTCGCGATGCTGGGCATTGCGCTGGCCGTGCGCTTCCAGGCCACCGCGCTGGCCCGCCACGAGCGCGCGCTGGTGGAAGCCGCCTACCTGCAGAGCAAGGAAACCGAGCTGCGCCACTATGTGGATCTAGCCCAGAGCGCCATCGCGCCGATGGTGCAGTCGGGCCGCACCGACGATGCCACGCGCCAGGCCGCCATGGCAGCCCTGGCCAGGCTCGACTACGGCCCCGACGGTTATTTCTTCGTCTATGACCTGCAGGGTCGGAATCTGATGCATCCGCGCCAGCCGGAACTGGTGGGCCAGGACCTGTGGCTCATGCGTGATCCGCAAGGCGCGTTGACGATCCAGAAACTGGTGACGGCGGCCAAGGCGGGCGGCGGCTCGGTGCGCTACATGTGGCAGAAGCCGTCGTCGAAACAGACCGTGCCCAAGCTGGGCTACGTGGTGGCCGTGCCCGGCTGGAGCTGGATGCTGGGCACCGGGATCTATCTGGACGATGTGGAGCAGACGCTGCGCCAGCTCGATGCACGCGCCGAGACCGATATCCGCGAGACCATGGCCTGGATCGGCGTGATTGCCGCCATCAGCATCCTGCTGGTGGCCGCCAGCGGGCTTGCGCTCAATATCAGCGAACACCGCGAGGCCGACGCCAAGCTGCGCCAGCTGGCCCAGCGCGTGGTGCAGTCGCAGGAGGAAGAACGCGCGCGGTTGTCGCGCGAACTGCACGACGGCATCGGCCAGTTGCTGGTGTCGGTCAAGCTGGTGCTGGAAGCCGCCGCCAACCGGATTCGGCTGGCGCCGTCCGAAGGCGCCTCGGTGGCACCCATCCTGGGCATGGCACTGAACCGGCTCGATTCCGCTTTCAATGAAGTACGACGTGTATCGCGCAACCTGCGGCCGGCCCTGCTGGACGACCTGGGCCTGTACGCGGCCCTGCAGCACCTGGCGCGCGAGATGCAGGCCGGCAGCACGCTGCGGGTGGAGGTCACGCAGACCGGACAGCCCCGCGAACTGGCCGATGAGCAGGCGACGGCGCTGTTCCGCATTGCGCAGGAGGCGCTGACCAATGTCGAACGGCACGCGCATGCCTCGCGCGTGGACGTAGAACTCGAATTTTCTCCATCGGCCACCCGCCTGACCGTGCGCGACAACGGCACCGGCTTCGACGTGGCCCGCATGCAGCACGACCCGCAGCGCGGCATCGGCTTGCGCAACCTGCGCGAACGCATGGCGGCGCTGGGCGGCCAGTTCGACATCGTGTCGATGCCGTCGGGCACGCGGCTCGTGGCGATGCTGCCGGTGGTCACGCTCCCTTCCGATATTCCGCTGTCCTGACCCCTATGACCGTTGCACACGACGACGAGCCCGTCATTCCGCCACCGACCGCCCAGGCCAGGGTCCTGCTGATCGACGACCACGCGCTGGTGCGCGACGGCATGCGCATGCACCTGACGCTACAGCCCGGCCTGGAGGTGGTAGGCGAAGCCGACGATGGCGAGGCCGCGCTGGCGTGGCTGGCCGGCGCCGGGCCGGCAAACCTGCCCGAGCTGGTGATCACCGACATCGGCATGCGCGGCATGGGCGGCATCGCGCTAGCCGGGGCGCTGCACGATGCCTATCCCGAAGTGGCTGTGCTGATCGTGTCGATGCACGACAACCTGGAATACGTGCGTCAGGCGATCCGGGCGGGCGCGCGCGGCTACGTGCTCAAGGACGCGCCGGCCGACGAACTGATGGCCGCCATCCAGGCCGTGCTGGCCGGGCGCGTGTTCTACAGTGCGCGCATCGCCCGCGGCATGGCCGAACATGCGATCAGCCCGCTAGACGCCCTGACGCCGCGCGAACGCGACATCCTCCACGGCATTGGCCGCGGCCAGTCCAACAAGGACATCGCGGCACGCCTGGGCGTATCGGTGCGCACCGTGGAAACCCATCGCCTGAACCTGAAACGCAAGCTCGGCATCGAAGGCCGCGCCGAGCTCGTGAAGTACGCCGTCCAGCAACTGGGGATCGAGAACGATCCGGCGTAGTTCGGGGTAGCCCTGCGCCGCCACGCCCAGGCACGTGCACGGCATCACTTGAAGAATCGTCCTATCTACAAGCGAACGCTTGCTGCGTAACGTCGCGGGATGTTGACGTGCGTTGCGCTGTTGCGGTGCCTTGCCTCGCACGTCGTGATCTGTTATAAAATCACAATTGATCTGATAAATGATCGCGACACCGAACTATAAGCGGCCCTTCCGGGACTTCGTCAAAAAGGCGCGCATTGCGTTGCAGAAGGCAATCGAAGACGAGGTGGAACTCGTTTGCGAAGACCCGGCCGCCGGCGAATCCAAAGCGGGCGACCTGGCAGGTATCCGGGTACACAAATTCCGGTTTCAGCGGCAGGAATACCTGATGGCCTATCGCTCGCCCACACCCGAGTTGGCCGCTGACGGCATAGACATAGACTTCGTCATGATCGACTTCTATCAGATGGGGCCGCACGAAAATTTCTATGACGCGCTGAAGAGGTATCTCAGGGCAGAGAGGAACGCATGAAGACCATGACAGCACAAACCTTGTTCAACGACCTGCGCCAGTTGCCCGAAGTCGAACGCGAAGCCTTCTTCGTGATGATTGGCCAACAGGCCTTTCGTGACGAGAATTTCAGCCACGACGAAGTGTTCGGCGACCTGGCCAACGCCGAATTTACGGCCAGCGAGGCTGCGGAGTATCTTGAAGTCTCGATGGCCACGTTTCGGCGCCTTGTCCGCGATGGGAAGCTGACGCCCCATGCCGAGGTTGGGCGTAGCCAGCTGTTTGCCGTGGCGGCGCTGGCGGCGTTCAAGCGCCAGCGCAAGGCCATCAAGGGCTGACCGCGCAGCGCCCCGGCAAACAAAAAAGCCGACCGGCAAGGCCGGTCGGCTTCGAGGCAGCGGGTGCGGCCGGGGATCAGCCCAGACGCTTGGCCAGTGCGGCCTTGGTTTCCACCAGGGCCGGCGGCAGGTTGTGCTTGAGCTGGGTGAACAGTTCGTCGTGCAGGGCCAGTTCCTTCTGCCAGGCGTCCTGGTCGATGGAAGTAACCAGGTCGAACTGCTCGGCCGTGAACGGCAGGCCGTCCCAGTTCAGGTCGGCGTAGCGCGGCGACGTGCCGAACACGTGGTCCACCCCCTGGCCGCGGCCTTCCACGCGGTCGATCATCCACGACAGCACGCGCATGTTTTCACCGAAGCCCGGCCACACGAAGTTGCCGTCGGCGTCCTTGCGGAACCAGTTCACGCAGTAGAACTTCGGCAGCCTGGCGCCTGCGGCTTCGAGCTTCTTGCCCAGCGCGAGCCAGTGGCCGAAGTAGTCGCTCATGTTGTAGCCGCAGAACGGCAGCATTGCGAACGGATCGCGGCGCACCACGCCTTGCTGGCCGGCGGCGGCGGCGGTGGTTTCCGAACCCATCGTGGCGGCCATGTACACGCCTTCGGTCCAGTTGCGGGCTTCGGTCACCAGCGGCACCGTGGTGCTGCGGCGGCCGCCAAAGATGAATGCATCGATGGCCACGCCAGCCGGGTTGTCCCAGTTTTCGTCGATCGACGGGCATTGCGAGGCCGGCGCCGTGAAGCGCGCGTTCGGGTGGGCAGCCTTGGCGCCGGTTTCCTTGGCGATGGCGGGCGTCCAGTCCTTGCCTTGCCAGTCGATCAGGTGTGCCGGGGCCTCCTTGGTCATGCCTTCCCACCACACGTCGCCGTCGTCGGTCAGCGCCACGTTGGTGAAGATGACGTTTTCCTTAAGGGTCGCCATCGCGTTGAAGTTGGTCTTCTCGCTGGTGCCCGGGGCTACGCCGAAGTAGCCGGCTTCGGGGTTGATCGCGTACAGGCGGCCGTCCTGGCCCGGCTTGATCCAGGCGATGTCGTCGCCGATCGTGGTGATCTTCCAGCCGTCGAAGCCCTTGGGCGGGATCAGCATGGCGAAGTTGGTCTTGCCGCAGGCCGACGGGAACGCGGCGGCCACGTGGTACTTCTTGCCTTCGGGCGAGGTCACGCCCAGGATCAGCATGTGCTCGGCCAGCCAGCCTTCGTCACGGCCCATCGTCGACGCGATGCGCAGGGCGAAGCACTTCTTGCCCAGCAGCGCATTGCCGCCGTAACCCGAGCCGAACGACCAGATCTCGCGCGATTCCGGGAAATGGACGATGTACTTCGTCGGATTGCAAGGCCAGGCCACGTCCTTCTCGCCGGCCGCCAGCGGCTTGCCCACGGTGTGGACGCACGGCACGAACTCGCCATCGGTGCCCAGCACGTCGTACACGGCGCGGCCCATGCGGGTCATGATGCGCATGTTCACGGCCACGTACGGCGAATCGGACAGTTCCACGCCGATGTGGGCGATCGGCGAACCCAGCGGGCCCATCGAGAACGGCACCACGTACATGGTGCGGCCGCGCATGCAGCCGTCGAACAGGCCGGCCAGCGTGGTGCGCATTTCGGCCGGGGCGGTCCAGTTGTTGGTCGGGCCCGCGTCTTCCTTCTTCTCGGAGCAGATGAAGGTGCGGTCTTCCACACGGGCGACGTCCGACGGATCGGACAGGGCCAGGAACGAATTCTTGCGCTTGGCCGGGTTCAGGCGGCGCATGGTGCCCGCGGCCACCATCTGCTCGCACAGGCGGTCGTATTCTTCCTGCGAGCCGTCGCACCAATAGATCTGGTCGGGTTTGGTGAGAGAGGCGATTTCTGCAACCCAGGCGACCAGTTTCTGGTTCTTTACCCAGGTCGGCACGTTCAGTGCCGGGGTGCCTTGCATGGTGGGATGGTTCATCTGACTGCTCCAAAGCAAAAGGGAAACCTTGTCATGCCCGATCAGGGTCGTTGCCGGGTCTGGCGGGGAAAGGCGGACGCCGGCGCGGCGTGCCACGTTGGGCATGGCGCACTCGTTCTGTGACCGTCACATCCCGTTACAACTCGGCGACGACCGATTCCGCGCAAATGGTCGCGGGGGCCCCTGCGGCTGCGCTACAGTTGCGCTTCGCCCGCTTTTGGCGGGCGGCAGGGTCCGGTCGGGCATTGTCCGGCGGCGAACAGGGGGCGGGAGCTGGGCTCGACCGCACTGTTGCGCCGCGGAGGCGGGCAAGAATACCACTGTACGGACGCCCTGTTTTTTGCTGCGCAGCATTGTCTCCCCTGCTGGAATGCCTGGAACGACCCGCGCAACCTGGCCGCGCGGGGCTTGCCCGCCGGGACTGTCATCTGTCAATGTTGCGTCAGGGATGTCAACAATACTGTCGGTCGCGCGCTGATTCTGTGGCCGCGCGCACCAAGCCCCCGAGGTCAACGAGTCACCCATGAAGATTGCCGTTCTCGACGATTACCAGGACGCTGTACGCAAGCTGCCGTGCTTTTCCCTGCTGGAAGGGCACGACGTCAAGGTCTTCAACAACACCGTCAAGGGCGTGGGCCAGCTGGCCGCGCGGCTGTCGGACGTGGAGGCGCTGGTCCTGATCCGCGAGCGCACGCGGGTGACGCGCCAATTGCTGGAAAAGTTGCCCAAGCTCAAGATCATCAGCCAGACCGGTCGTGCCGGCAGCCATGTGGATCTGGAGGCCTGTACCGACCGTGGCGTGGTGGTGCTGCAGGGTGTCGGGTCGCCGGTGGCGCCGGCGGAACTGACCTGGGCGCTGATCATGGCCGCCCAGCGGCGCATTCCGCAGTACGTGGCCAGCCTCAAGCACGGGGCGTGGCAGCAGTCGGGGCTGAAGTCGACCACCATGCCGCCCAACTTCGGCCTGGGCCAGGTCTTGCGCGGTCAGACGCTGGGCATCTGGGGATACGGCAAGATCGGCCGCCTGCTGGCCGGCTATGGGCGCGCCTTCGGCATGAACGTGCTGGTCTGGGGCCGCGAGGCGTCGCAACAGGGCGCCCGCGAGGACGGCCTGAATGTGGCCGAATCGGTCGAACAGCTCTTTACCGACAGCGATGTGCTGTCGCTGCACCTGCGCCTGGCCGACGAGACGCGCGGCATCGTCAAGCTGGCCGACCTGCAGCGCATGAAGCCGACGGCTCTCTTCGTCAACACAAGCCGCGCCGAGCTGATCGAGGAAAACGCGCTGGTGGCGGCGCTGAACCGGGGGCGCCCGGGCATGGCGGCCATCGATGTCTTCGAGTCGGAGCCGATCCTGCAGGGCCACGCGCTGCTGCGCATGGAAAACTGCATCTGCACGCCGCACCTGGGGTATGTGGAGCGCGACAGCTACGAGCTGTACTTCCGCACCGCCTTCCAGAACATCCTCGACGTGCTGGAAGGCAAGCACGACAGCATCGTCAATCCCAAGGCGCTCACGCCCGCGCTGAACCGCTGAACCGCTGAACCCCGGCGGACCGGCCGGGCGCCGTTTCTGCGGCGCAGGCCACCCCGGACAGACGCCGCCGCGTGCCCCCCGCGTGCCCGCCGCGTGCGTCTGTTTGCCCACATTCCACCCCTTCCAGCGAGCGGACGAGCCGGTACACTCGGATCAAAACGTCAGCGCGTGGCACCTGCGTCCCGGTGCATGCGCGCAGGCCCCGCACACGCAAGGAGGGCGTCCCGTGGCCGAATCCGATCCGCGTCCCAATCCCGCAGGCGCCGGTGGCACGGCCGTTGGCCGTCTGCTGGCGATCAATGTCGGCGTGGCCCTGCCCCTGGTGGTGGCCGGGGCCGGCACCGAGGCCGTCGTCATGTCGGCCATCCGCAAGCATCCGCTCAGTACCCTGCATCATCCGATCGCCGTGGGCGTGCACCGCCTGGGGCTGGCGGGCGACGAACAGGTGGACCGCACCATCCATGGCGGACCGGGCCGGGCCGTGTATGCCTATCCGATCGAACACTACACATGGTGGAACACGCGCCGCCGCGAGGCCGGCGTGGAAGAAGCCGAGCGGCCGCTGGCCTTTGGCGCGCTGGGTGAAAACCTGACGACCCAGGGCCTGCTGGAGACCGCGCTGTGGGTGGGTGACCGAGTGCGCGTCGGGGAGGTCGATTTTGTGGTGGAATCGCCACGCCGTCCCTGTTACAAGCTCAACGCCGCGATGGGCTATGCGCAGGCCGTGCGGGACATGACGCACAGCGGCTTTTCCGGCGTCTACCTGAGCGTGGCCCGGCCGGGCGTGATCCGCGCCGGCGACACCCTGCTGCTGTTGCCCGGCCCCCGGCAGATCCCGCTGGCCTGCCTGAACCCGCGCCCCGGCGCGTGATTCGCCGCCGGGCGGGACGCAGCGCGGGCAAGACCGCGTTAGTCCCAAGTGGAGTCGTCGCGCTTTTCTGATAATGTTTTGCTTCAGATACAAGCAATTCGACCGACTCTTTCCCGCTGGTCCGGACATCCTCCCCCGAGATGCTGTAATGGCTTGTAATACATCGTACTTTGCCTAGAAAGGGCAATGCGGTACTAGTAGCGATTTGCGCGGGCATGACCGGATCCAAGAATCCGCGGCCATTTGGGGAGCGCGCCATGCGGCATTTGAGGGTCCTCACATGAAATCAGACGGGATCGACCAGCCGAAGGGCTTCGTCGATGGTAACTGGAGCGCGTCCACTTCGACGGGACGCGGCCGCGCTTTGCCCTGGGTGGCCATCGCAGGGCTGGTGGTTCTGGCACTGGCAGGCTGGTTTGGCTGGAAGGCGTGGCTGGCGCCGAAACCGGCGGCCAAGGGGCCGGCCGTCACCACGGTGAGCACCGCCGTGGTCCGTCAGTCGGACGTGCCCGTGGAGGTCACCGCCAACGGCACCGTGACCGCGATGCAGACCGTGGACGTGCGTCCGCAGGTTTCCAGCACCGTGCGTACCGTCCATATCAAGGAAGGCCAGTCCGTGAAGCCGGGCGACCTGCTGTTCACGCTGGACACGCGCATGGACGAGGCCAACCTGGCCCGCGCACGCGCCCAGCTGATGCGCGACCAGGCCGACCTGGCCGATGCACGCCGCACGCTGACCCGCAGCCAGGAGCTGCTGCAGCGCAATTTCATTTCGCGCAGCGCGGTGGATACCGCCCAGGCCAAGGTGGACGGCTTCGAGGCCACGATCCGGGCCGACCAGGCGGCCATCGAGGCCGGGCGGGTCGCCGTCAGCTACGGGCAGATCCGCGCCACCATCGGCGGCCGGACCGGGGTGATCAACGTGTTTCCGGGCTCGCTCGTGACGCCGGCCAACACCACCACCACGCCCGCGATGGTGACGATTGCCCAGATCGCGCCGATCACGGTCATGTTCACGCTGCCCGAGCGCCAGCTGGCCTCGCTGCGCGAGGCGCTGCAGGCGGGCCCGGTGACGGTATCCGCGCAACCCAATGACGGCAATCCGGCCCCGGTGAGCGGCAAGATCACGTTCGTCGACAACACGGTGGACCCGCAGTACGGCAGCATCCGCGTCAAGGCGATGTTCCCCAACGACGAGCACCGGCTCTGGCCCGGCACCTACGCCAACGTGAACGCCACGGTGCAGGTGCTGAAGAATGCGCTGAGCGTGCCGCCGCAGGCCGTGGTGACGGGGCCGGAAGGCCGCTTTGTCTATATCGTGCAGCCCGACAGCAAGGTGGCCCGCGTGCCGGTCAAGGTGGTGGTGACCACCGCCGCCGCCGCCGTGGTGGAAGGCGTGCAGCCGGGTGCCCGCGTGGTGACCGAAGGCGCCCAGAACCTGCGTCCGGGCACGCTGGTGCGCGAGGCCGCCGCGCGTGGCGCTTCGGCCCCGGCCGCCGCAGCGCCGGCATCGGCCAATCGCGGACATTAAGACCATGTCGCTGTCTGAGCTCTGTATCCGCCGGCCCGTGATGACGGTGCTGCTGTGCCTGGCCGTCATCGTCACGGGCATCGTGCTGTACCCGACCATTCCGATCGCGGCCCTGCCCAGCTTCAATTCGCCCGTGATCCAGGTCACGGCCACGCTGCCCGGCGCCAGCCCCGAGACCATGGCCGCGTCGGTGGCCACGCAGCTGGAGAAGCAGTTCGCCACGATTCCGGGCGTGACGGTGATCAGCTCGTCGAACACGCTTGGCAATTCGAGCATCACGATTGAATTCAACAGCGACCGCAATATCGACGACGCGGCCGTGGACGTGCAGGCCGCGCTGTTCCGCGCGCAGCGGTCGCTGCCGATCGAGATGACGGTGCCGCCGTCGTACCGCAAGGTGAACCCGGCCGATGCGCCGGTGATCCTGCTGGCGATCAACTCGCCGTCGATGAGCCTGGGCGAACTGAACGCGTTTGGCGACAACCTGATCTCGCCCACGCTGGCCACGCTGCCCGGCGTGGCGCAGGTGCAGATCTTCGGCCAGAAGCGTTTTTCGGTGCGCGTGCGCGCCCACCCCGACGCGCTGGCGGCCCGTGGCATGACGCTCGACGAGCTGGCCACCGCCCTCAATCGCGCCAACGCGAACACGCCGGTGGGTACGCTGGACGGCGCGCGCCAGACGCTGACCATCCAGGCCAACCGCCAGATGACCAGCGCCGACGCCTTCCGCAACATCATCGTGGCCAGCCAGCCCAGCGGCGCCGTGGTGCGGCTGTCTGACGTGGCCGACGTGGAAGACAGCGTCGAGACGATCAAGACCGGCAGCTGGCTCAACAACGAGCGGTCGATCGTGCTGGCCGTGCTGCGCCAGCCTGACGCCAATACGGTGGCCGTGGTCGATGCCATCAAGGGCGCGCTGCCGCGCCTGGTGCAGCAGATGCCGGGGTCGGTCAACGTGAGCGTGGTGAACGACCGCTCGAACTCGATCCGCGAGTCGATCCACGACGTGCAGTTCACGCTGGCGCTGACCGTGGCGCTGGTGGTGATGGTGATCTTCCTGTTCCTGCGCCGGGCGGCGGCCACGCTGATTCCCACGGTGTCGCTGCCGATTTCGCTGATCGGCACCGTGGCGCTGATGAAGGCGTTTGGCTACAGCCTGGACAACGTGTCGCTGCTGGCCATCACGCTGGCCGTGGGCCTGGTGGTGGACGATGCCATCGTGATGCTCGAGAACATCGTGCGCCACATCGAGGAAGGCGTGCCGCCGCTGAAGGCGGCGCTGGTGGGGTCACGCGAGATGGGCTTCACCATCCTGTCGATCTCGATCTCGCTGGTGGCGGTGTTCATCCCGATCTTCTTCATGCCCGGCGTGATCGGCCTGCTGTTCCACGAATTCGCCGCGGTGGTGTCGCTTTCGATCCTGGTGTCGGCGCTGGTGTCCCTGACGCTGATTCCAATGCTGTGCGCGCGCTTCCTGTCGGCCGAAAACGTACCGGTGGACGAATCGCAACATGCCTATGGGGATCACGCGCCCGGCGCGCCCGTGCATCACGTGCAGCAGAAGCAGACCATCGGCCTGCGCGCCACGCAGTGGTTCGAAGACCTGTTCGAGTGGACGCTGCACAAGTATGCGCGTGGCCTGGACTGGTGCCTGGCGCACCGCCGCGTGGTGCTGGCGGCAGCGGGTTTGACGTTCGTGCTGACCGCCGTGCTGTTCGTGAAGATTCCCAAGGGTTTCTTCCCGGAGGAAGACATTGGCCAGATCCAGGTCAACGCCGAAGGCCCGCAGGATATCTCGTTCGACGCCATGTCAGACCGCCTGCGCGATGCGGCCGAGCGCATCCGCGCCAACCCTGCGGTGAAGAGCGTGGTGGCGTCGATTGGCGGCGGCCCGTCGCCGGCCATCAACACGGGCCGCATGTTCGTGGAGCTGAAGCCGCTGGGCGAGCGACCGAAGATGCCACAGGTGGTGGAATCGCTGCGCAAGGATGTGTCGGGCGTGCCGGGCCTGCAGGTGTACTTCTCGCCGGTGCAGAACCTGCGCCTGGGCGGCCGCCAGAGCAAGAGCCGCTACCAGTACACGCTGCAGAGCGTGAAGTCGGGCCAGTTGCAGGAGTACAGCGACAAGCTGATGGCGAAGATGCGCGCCGAGCCGGTATTCCGCGACGTGACCAGCGATTCGCAGCAGTCGGGCCTGGAGGCCCAGTTGACCATCGACCGCGACAAGGCCAACGCGATGGGCGTGCAGATGCAGGACGTCCGGGCGGCGCTGTACACGGCCTTTGGCGAACGCCAGGTGTCGACGATCTATACGCCAATCGACAACTACTACGTGATCCTCACCGCCGCCGATGTCGATCGTGTGGACGAGACCGCTTTCTCCAAGCTCTACGTGCGCAGCAAGACCGGGCAGATGGTGCCGGTGTCGGCGTTTGCCACGACCGAGCGCCGGGTGGGCCCGATTGCGGTGAACCACCAGGGCCAGCTGCCGTCGGTGACCGTGTCGTTCAACCTGGCGCCGGGCGCGGCGCTGGGCGATGCCTCGAAGCTGATCGACCGCTTCAGCCGCGAAATCGAGATGCCGTCGTCGATCTTCACCAGCTGGGGCGGCGACGCCGCCGTGTTCCAGTCGTCGCAGGCCACGCAGGTGGTGCTGCTGGTGGCGGCCATCGCGGTCATCTACACGCTGCTGGGCGTGCTCTACGAGAGCTACATCCATCCGCTGACCATCCTGGCCGGGCTGCCGTCGGCGGCCATCGGCGCGTTGCTGACGCTGTTCCTCTTTAACGTCGAACTGTCGCTGATTGCAACAATCGGCGTGCTGATGCTGATCGGCATCGTCAAGAAAAACGCAATCATGATGATCGACTTCGCGCTGGCGGCCCAGCGCGAACAAGGGATGGCGCCGAGCAGGGCCATCCGCCAGGCCTGCCTGCTGCGCTTCCGCCCGATCATGATGACCACGTTCGCCGCCGTGATGGGTGCCCTCCCGCTGGCCCTGGGCCTGGGTGCCGGCGCCGAACTGCGCCAGCCGCTGGGCCTGGCCGTGGTGGGCGGCCTGCTGTTCTCGCAGGTCATCACGCTGTTCATCACGCCGGTGATCTACCTGGCGCTGGACCGCTACTCGGGCACCGGCCCGCTGCAGATCGACTCCGAAGGCAATCCGCTGGAAGAGAAGCAGCCCGAGGCGGTTGCACACTGACTGACACCACGCGTGCGCCCCCGTCCCGCGCGGGACGGGGCGCCATTCCGGTCCCCCATCCCCGCCTTCCCTCCGACTGATTCCCGAGAACAGGTGCGCAATTCACCTGTCACAGCCATCGTGCCGATGCTATCTTGGCTGGCCCGGGGCCTTGCCTTGGCAACTGCAACACCCGGCGGTGGGCCGGGCGGCGCAGAGTCGCATACTGATCTACTCAAAGAATTTAACTTAGATATTTATGCGTTCGGTTATTCATCGTATGGATATCCGTCGTCGCGCTAGACCATGACCCCTACCCTGCTTGAAACCTTGATGTACGACGTTGGCCAGCTGTTCCTGTATCCGACGCTGGCGCTGATCGGGTTGCTGTTCCTCTACGCGTTCTGGGCGCTTGGCGATTTTGCGATGCAGGCCTGGCTGCGCGGCCGCCATCCCGTCAGCTCGGGCCGCGGCTATCCGCTGGTCGCCTGGGCGCGCCGGCACAAGGTGAGCCACCCCGACGCGCTGGACGTCACGGCGCACAAGCTGCTGGAACGTCCGCGCATTGCCACGCGCGTGGCACCGATGCTGGGCCTGGTGGCCACGATGATCCCGATGGGGCCGGCGCTCAAGAGCCTGTCCGGCGGGAATCTGGCCAATGTGGGCGAGAACCTGACCATCGCGTTCTCGGCCGTGATCCTGGCGCTGATCGCGGCCAGCATCACGTTCTGGGTGGTCAATGTGCGCCGGCGCTGGCTGGCCGAGGAACTGGTCTGGCTGGGCCAGTCGCAGCCGCAATGGGAGTCCGAGGCATGAAGTTCCTGGAGGAGAGCGAGGCCGACGATCCGATCCTGTCGGTCGTCAACCTGATTGACGTGTTTCTGGTGGTGATTGCCGCCCTGCTGGTGACCATCGCCCAGAACCCGCTCAATCCGTTCACGCACCAGGACGTGACGATCATCTCCAACCCGGGCAAGCCGAACATGGAAATCGTGTCGCGCCAGGGCGAGAAGATCGTGCGCTACCAGGCCAGCGGCCAGGTGGGGTCTGGCGACGGCATCAAGGCCGGCGTGGCCTATCGCATGAAGGATGGATCGATGGTCTACGTACCCGAGACGCCGGTGGCAGCGAACGGCGGCACCCAGACACAAACGCAACCGGAGCCCGCCCGGCCATGATGCGCACACCCGTTGCCCTGCTTGCGATGGCGGTGGCCGTGGCGCTTGCCACCGGCTGCGCATCGACCGCCATGCCGCCGCCCCCTGCCACGCCGGCCGCGATCGGCCTGATGTTCCCCGACAAGTCATACGTGCTGCTGGGCGAAGTTCACGACAGCGCCCCGGCCCAGCAGCAGCGCCTGCAGGCGCTGACGCGTGCGGTGGAAGCGGGCTGGCGTCCGGCCATCGCGATGGAGCAGTTCGACCGCGAACGTCAGTCCGATATCGAGCGGGCCCGGCGCGAACGGCCGCACGATGCCGACTACCTGATCGAACAGGCGGCCGGCAGCCAGAGCGGATGGGACTGGGCGCTGTACAAGCCCGTGGTGGCGCTGGCGCTGCAGTACGACTTGCCGCTGCGCGCGGCCAACCTGTCGCGGGCCGACGCGGCAAGGATCGTGCGCGGTGGCTATGGCGATGTCTTCGCCAGCGACCAGCAGGCGGCGCTGGGGCTCGATGGCGCGTTGCCTGCCGACATCGTGACGGCACAGACCGCCGTGCTCGACGCCGGCCACTGCGGCCATTTTCCGCAGGCCATGTTGCCGGGCATGCTGAACGCGCAGGCGGCGCGCGACGCCGTGATGGCGCAGACGCTGCGGCCCTACGCCGGCCGGGGCGCGGTGCTGATCGCCGGCAACGGCCACGTGCGGCGCGACATCGGCGTGCCGCGCTGGCTGCCCGAGGACGGTTCGCGTGTGCTCAGCGTCGGGTATATCGAGCCGGATTCGCCCGACAAGGGCTTCGACGTCGTGGTGCGCGTACCGGCGAAGGAGCGCGACGACCCGTGCAAGGGGGCGGTGATGGGCAAGCCGATGAAACAGTGAGCCACCTGCCTGCATTGCTCCCCTCTCCCGCGAGCGGGAGAGGGGCAGGGGGAGAGGGCGAGCCGTTCCAAATGCGACGGGTCAGCAAGCAGAACCTCGATGCCCTCTCCCCCGACCCCTCTCCCATTCCATGGGAGAGGGGAGCCGGACAGCAGCAGCTAAGTATCCGCCAGCGCAAAACTCAGTTCCGCGCGCAATCCCCGGCCCTGCGTGGCATCGCGCAGCGTCACCTTGCCGCCAAATCTGGCCGCCATCTCGCGCGTGATCGCCAGCCCGAGACCCGAGCCGGGCTCGGTGTTTTCCACGCGCCTGTAAAAGCGCGCAAATACCTTCTCGCGTTCGCTCTCCGGAATGCCGGGGCCATCGTCCTCGACCACCAGCAGCGCGCGGCCTTCGCGTTGTGCGGCCGATAGCGTGATGCGGCTGCCGCGCCCCGAGTACTGGATCGCGTTGTGTACCAGGTTGGCCAGTGCCTCGCGCAGCAGGGCGGCGTCCGCACGGACCGGCAGCGTCAGGCCGGCAGGCCGCTCCCATCCAAAATCCTGCTGCTTGCCGCGCGCCAGCGGCAGGTAGTCCAGCGCCACCTGTTCCGCCACCGTGACGGCGTCGATGATGCCCGCTTCGTCATCCTGCGTGGTGCCTTCGCGCCCCGGCTGCCGCACGCGCGCCAGGGCCAGCAGCTGGTTGGTCAGGCGCGCCGCCTGTTCCAGCTGCGTGACGATGCCGCCGACGGCCTCGGCGGCGGCTTCGCGGGCCGGCTCGTCCTGCCGCAACTGCAGCTGCCGCTGTGCGAATTCCGCCTGGGTCTTGAGGATGGCCAGCGGCGTGCGCAGCTGGTGCGCGGCGTCGGCAATGAACTGCGCCTGCGATTGCGCCATGGTCTCCGAGCGCGATACGTGCAGGTTGACCGCATCGACCAGCGGCCGCACCTCCACGGGTACCACGTCGAAGGCCAGTGGCGCGAGATCGTCGGGCGAACGGGCGCGGACGTCGTCGCGTACCCGTTGCAGCGGCTTGAGCACGTAGGTGATGCCGCCGACCAGGATCACGGCCGACAGCACGATCAGCGCGATATCGCGCAGCAGCGCGCTGCGCCAGACGTTGCCGATCAGGGCGGCGCGCGGCTCCGCGGTTTCGGCCACCTGGATGATGACGCGCATGTTGGCGTCGGGCCGGTAGATGGGCCGCGCCATCGTGGCGACGCGCACCGGATCGCCGTGGTAGATGGCGTCGTTGAAGCGCGGCACGTTGTTGGCCAGCGGGCCCTTGGGCAGCGGCAGGTCGTCGTAGCCGGTCACGGTCTCGATGCCGCCGCCGCGTTCCATCGACACGCGATAGAACACATGGGTCTGCGCGGCCGTCTCGAACATCTCCATCGCCGCGTCAGGCAGCGTGAGCTGCACGCTTTCGCCAGCCATGCCGATGGCGTTGTCGATGGTGCGGATCGAGCCGTACAGCGAGCGGTCGTAGGCCGTGTTGGCGGCATCGCGCAGGGTGCCGTAGGTGAACCAGGTGTCGACAGCCATCATCAGCGCCAGCGCCGGCACCAGCAGGATCAGCAGCTGGCGACGCAGGCTGCCGCGCAGCCACAGCCGCACCGGCAGGCGGGCGCGCTGGCGCAGGTGGCGGCGCCACATGTCAGGCTCCGGCCCTGGGCGGTTCCGTGGCTTCGGGTTCCAGCAGGTAGCCGAACCCGCGCAGCGTGACGATGGTGACCCCGTGGCCG
This sequence comes from Cupriavidus sp. 94F1, assembly GCF_057798875.1. Taxonomy (NCBI): domain Bacteria; kingdom Pseudomonadati; phylum Pseudomonadota; class Betaproteobacteria; order Burkholderiales; family Burkholderiaceae; genus Cupriavidus; species Cupriavidus sp. 94F1. Next base: position 403,632 of record NZ_JBYOJT010000003.1, on the reverse strand, counting down.
GTCAGCTTCTTGCGCAGGCGGTAGACCAGCACTTCGATGGCGTCGGGGCTCACGTCGGCATCGAGCGAGAATACCTTGTCCAGCAGTTGCGCCTTGGTCAGCGGCTGGCCGCTGCGGGCCAGCAGGGCGCCGAGCAGCGTCGATTCGCGCGGGGTCAGCGACAGCGGTGCGCCGCCCAGCGTAAAGCTGCGGGTCTCGCCGTCGAACACCAGCGTGCCGCATTGCAGGCGCGGATGCGCGCGGCCGCGGCTGCGGCGGATCAGGGCGAGGATGCGGGCTTCGAGTTCGGCGATGGCGAACGGCTTGGGCAGGTAGTCGTCGGCACCCAGGTTCAGGCCGCGCACGCGTTCATCGAGCGTGTCCTGGGCGGTCAGGATCAGCACCGGGGTGCGGTCGTCGCGGCCGCGCATGGACTTGAGCACGGCCAGGCCGTCCTTGCCGGGCAGGCGCAGGTCCAGCACCACGGCGTCGTACTCCTCGGCCATCAGGCGCGCTTCGGCCTGCAGGCCATCGGCGACGTGCTCGATCACGAAGCCGCCCTGCTCCAGCGCACGTGCCACCCAGCGGGCCAGTTCCACTTCGTCTTCCACCAGCAGGATGCGCATGCCGGACCTCCTCTGCCCGCTCTTGTCGTGTCTCGCGGGCCGCCCCTGCGTGCCGCGGGCGCCTATAATACCCCCGCCCTGCCCGCAGGTGTCTGCTGGCTGCCTCGCCCACGTCCGCACACCATCGTCCTGTCTTCTCCGCCGCCCGTGCCGCCCCCACCCCCGGAACCGTCCTGCTTCACGCGTCGCCAGTTGCTGCTGGCAGGTGGCGCCATGGCCATGGGGTTCCCGGCGCTGGCCCAGCCAGGGCCGCGTGTGCCGGATGGATATCCGGGCGACTACGCCGACGTCATCGCCCGCGCCCAGCGCGAGGGGGGCGTCACGGTGTACGCATCCACCGACCTCGAAGTGGTGCAGCCGCTGATCCAGGGGTTCGAGGCGCGTTATCCCGGCGTGCGCGTGCGCTACCAGGACCTCAACACGCTGGAACTGCATGAGCGGTTCCTGGCCGAGAGCGCGGGCATGGGCCCGGCGCCGCCCAGCCGCGACGCCGCCTACGCCGACGTGCTGTGGAGCACGGCCATGGACCTGCAGATCAAGCTCGTCAACGATGGCCATGCGCAACGCTACGAGTCGCCCGAGCGCCCCGGACTGCCCAGCTGGGCGGTGTGGCGCGACGAAGCCTGGGGCACGACGTTCGAGCCGGCCGTCATCGTCTACAACCGCAAGCATTTCGCGTCGGCGCATGTGCCGGGCAGCCGCAGCGGCCTGGCGCGCCTGCTGCAGGAGCATGCGCCCCAGTGGCGCGGCAAGGTGGTGACGTACGACGTGGAGCGTTCGGGGGTGGGCTACCTGCTGGCGCAGCAGGACGCCCGCATGGGCAACGAATTCTGGTACCTGGCGCAGGCGCTGGGGCGTGCCCAGGTGCAGATGTCGGCATCGACGGCCGACATGGTCGAGCGCATCGCCAGCGGAGAACTGGTGCTTGGCTACAACCTGCTGGGGTCGTACGCGCTGTCGCTGATGGAGCGCGGCGCCGGTATCGGCGTGATTGCGCCGCGCGACTACACGCTGGTGATGTCGCGCGTGGCATTTATCGCGCGCCGGGCGCCGCGGCCCAATGCCGCCCGGCTATGGCTCGATTACCTGCTGTCGCGCGCAGGGCAGGCGTTGCTGGGGCAGTCCACGTCGCAGCTCTATACCATCCGCACCGATACCGACAGTGCGCATACGGCCAACGCCCTGGCAGAGCGGCTGGGCTACGCGCTCAAGCCGATCAGCGTGGGGCCGGGCCTGCTCGCTGCGCAGGACGCCCTGCGCAAGAAGGCCTTTCTCGCGCGTTGGCGCGAGGCCCTCAAGGGTTGAGTCGGGCGGGGTCGGTGGTTGGGGTGGCCGGGCTGAAGCTGCCGGCACCGGATGCCTATTCGGCGACGACCTGCGGCTGGCGCTCGCACAGCGCGGCCATTTCCTGGTCCAGCGGCGCCATCGGGCGCGGCACGTAGCCCACGCGCAAGGCCGGGGACAGGCGCAGCGTATCGATGAAGGTGTCCGCCAGGCGCTCGGCCTCGCGGTTCAGGTCGAAATCGGTCGGGGAGAACAGCCAGTGGGCCAGCACGCCGCCGATCGCGGCGTGGAATGCCATCACGGCCAGGTCCAGATCCAGGTCTGCCGGCAACTGGGCGCGTTCCATGGCCAGGCGCAGATGCTCGCGCATCTTGACCGTGCCGTCCTGGTGCGACGCGCGCTGGCGTTCGAAGATGGCGCCGTTGTCCTCCACCATCTCGCACTTGTGGAAAATGATCTCGAAGACGCGGCGCCACTGGGGATTGGTGACGGTCTGACGGAACACGAAGGCGCAGATGTCGCGGATGCCGCCGAGCGGATCTTCCTGCAGCGCCAGGCGCTCGGGCGCGCACAACGCTTCCACGGGCAGGTTCACGCGGTCCGCCATGGCGGCGAACACGTCGCTCTTGTTCTTGAAGTGCCAGTAGATCGCGCCGCGCGTGACACCGGCCGCCTCGGCGATGTCCGCCAGCGACGGGCGCGCCACGCCACGGGCGTGGAACACGGCCTCCGCCGCGTCCAGAATCCGGTTGCGCGTCTCGAGTGCTTCTTCCTTGGTACGTCTGACCATTTCCTCTTTTCCCGGGGCCAGTGGATGGCCGTCCGGGTCTCCTGATGCCAACGCGCAAATGCGCCGAAGGGCTTCTCTTTCCAAATTGCTCTACCGCACCGGCGGCCGCATCGTACCTTGAATGGAACAATCGTGCTTACAGGGGCGGAACATTCCAATGCACACAACAGGTGCCATGTGTTGCTAACTGCGCTAATTTCGTAACCGGGACTTACATACATGCGCGAATGTATCTATACTACTCGCCTGTCCGGATTTCGGCCAAGCCGTTTTTTTGGCCGGTTGCGGTGATCATCCACCCGCAACCTCTGGCGTCCGTTTGACTCAAGCATCACTTTTTTAGCCGCCGCGCCCCGCCCCCGGGGCGCGCCTGCTTCCAGCCCAGCGTTGGGGCGGCGCGGCAGATCTCAAATTTTCATCATGGGGTTATCGATGAGGAAGTCCCAACGTATCCGTAGCGCAGCCGTTGCTGCCGCCGTCACTGCCGCTGCCCTGGCGCTGTCTGCCTGTGGCCAGAAGGCGGCTCAGGGCGGCGCGATGCCGCCGCCGGAAGTGGGTGTGGTCACCGTCACGCCGTCCGCGGTTGCCGTTGTCAATGAACTGCCGGGCCGGCTCGAAGGTGTGCGCACTGCCGAAGTGCGTGCGCGTGTCGAAGGCATCGTCCTGTCCCGCAATTACACCGAGGGCGGCGAGGTCAAGGCCGGCCAGGTGCTGTTCCGCATCGATCCGGCCCCGTACCAGGCGCAGCTGGCCTCGGCCAAGGCGCAACTGGAGCGCGCCGAAGCCAATGCGGTCTCCGCGCGCCAGAAGGCCGAACGCTACAAGCCGCTGGTGGCCGTGAACGCGGTCAGCAAGCAGGAATATGACGAAGCCGTGGCCGCCGCAGGCCAGGCCAATGCCGACATCGCCGCCGCCAAGGCCGCCGTGACCACGGCCCAGATCAACCTTGGCTACACGACCGTGACGTCGCCGATCTCGGGCCGCGTGGGCCGGGCACTGGTGACCGAAGGGGCGCTGGTCGGCAAGGGAGAGGCCACCAAGCTGACCACCGTCGAGCAGGTTGACCCGATCTGGGTGACTTTTACCCAGCCGGCTTCGGAAGTGGCGCGCCTGCGTGCCGCCATCGAATCGGGCAAGGTCAAGGGTGTGAACGGCGGGGCCAAGGTGCATCTGTACCCGGAAGCCGGCGACAAGGAATACGCCGCGACGGGCAAGCTGCTGTTCTCGGACATGACCGTCGACCCGACCACCGGCGCCATCACGCTGCGGGCCGAATTCCCGAATCCGAAGCGTGAACTGCTGTCGGGCACGTTCGTGCGCGTGAAGATCGAGCAGGGTGTCGACGAGAACGCGCTGACCGTGCCGCAGCGCGCGCTGATCCGCAGCGCCCAGGGCGCCAGCGTGCTGGTGGTGGGCGCCGACGGCAACGTGGCCGCGCTGCCGGTCAAGGCGCCGCAGGCCATCGGCGACCGCTGGGTCGTGACCGAAGGCCTGAAGGGCGGCGAAAAGGTGATCGTGGAAGGCCTGCAGAAGGTGCGCCCGGGCGCGCCGGCCAAGGCCGTGCCGTTCCAGGCCCCGAAGACGGCCGATGCCCCGGCATCGGCGCCGGCCGCCACCGCGCAGGGCGACAAGCCCGCCGCGGACGGCAAGGACGCCAAGGACGCCAAGGCCGACGACAAGTCGGCCGCCAAGCAGGGCTGATCGGGCCCTCGACCAAAGCCATAAAAGGGAGCCAGTTTCATGGCGAAGTTTTTTATCGACCGGCCGGTGTTCGCGTGGGTGCTCGCGCTGATCATCGCGCTGGGCGGTCTGTTGTCGATCGTGCAGTTGCCGATTGCGCAGTACCCCAATATCGCCCCGCCGATCATCACGGTGACCACCACCTACCCCGGTGCGTCGGCCAAGACGATCGAGGACTCGGTGATCACGCCGATCGAGCAGGAGCTCAACGGCGCACCCAACCTGCTCTATTACGAATCGCAAAGCGAATCGTCAGGGCTGGCCACGATCAACATCTCGTTCGCGCCGGGCTCGAACGCCGACCTGAACTCCGTGGAAGTGCAGAACCGCCTGAAGCGCGTGGAAGCGCGTCTGCCGGCGGAGGTGCGCCAACAGGGCGTGCGGGTCGACAAGGCCGGCAACAACTACATGATGTTCATCACGGTCTCGTCGAAGTCGGGTAAATCCGACGCGATCGAGCTCGGCAACTTCGTGTCGGCCCAGGTGGTGGATTCGATCCGCCGCGTGCCCGGCGTGGGTGCGGCCGACCTGTTCGGCACCGAGTACGCGATGCGGATCTGGCTGGACCCGGCCAAGCTGACGGGCTACAACCTGACGCCGCTGGACGTGACCGCCGCCGTGTCGGAGCAGAACATCCAGGTGGCCGTGGGCGAACTCGGCGGCACGCCGTCGCCGCGCGGCACCGAGTTGAACGCCACGGTCAACACCGAAAGCCGGCTGACCACGCCCGATCAGTTCGCCAACATCCTGCTGCGCGTGAATCCGGACGGCTCGTCGGTACGCATCAAGGACGTGGGCCGCGTGGAACTGGGCGGCGCCGACTATTCGACGCTGGCCCGCATCAACGGCAAGCCGGCGTCGGCCATCGCCATCAAGCTGTCGCCCACGGGCAACGCGCTGGCCACGGCCACCGCCGTGCGCGCGAAGATGGACGAGCTGCAGCGGTTCTTCCCGCCCGACTACGAATTCAGCGTTCCCTACGACACGTCCGCGTTCGTGAAGATCTCGATCGAGGAAGTGGTCAAGACGCTGCTGGAAGCCGTGGTGCTGGTGTTCCTGGTGATGTACCTGTTCCTGCAGAACTTCCGGGCCACGCTGATTCCGACGCTGGTGGTGCCGGTGGCGCTGCTGGGGACGTTCGGCGCCATGCTGGCGTTCGGCTTCTCGATCAACGTGCTGACCATGTTCGGCATGGTGCTGGCCATCGGTATCCTGGTGGACGATGCCATCGTGGTGGTCGAGAACGTCGAGCGGATCATGAGCGAGGAAGGTCTCTCGCCACGCGAGGCCACCCGCAAGGCCATGAGCCAGATCACGGGCGCCATCGTCGGCATCACGCTGGTGCTGACCGCCGTGTTCATCCCGATGGCGTTCTTCTCGGGCTCGGTCGGCAATATCTACCGCCAGTTCTCGCTGTCGCTGATCTCGTCGATGGTGTTCTCGGCCATCCTGGCCCTGACGCTGACCCCGGCCCTGTGCGCAACGCTGCTCAAGCCGGTCGAGGCAGGCCATCATCACGAGAAGAAGGGCTTCTTCGGCTGGTTCAACCGGACGTTCGCCACGGCGTCGACCGGCTACCAGGGCATCGTGGCCCGCATCCTCAAGCGCTCGGGCCGCTACCTGATCGTGTACGCGGTGATCATCGCCGGCGTGGTCCTGCTGTTCCAGCGCCTGCCGTCGTCGTTCCTGCCTGACGAAGACCAGGGCTACATGATCACGGTGGTGCAGCTGCCCACGGGCGCCACGCAGGAGCGCACGATCGGCGTGCTCAAGCAGATCGAGGACTACTACCTGCAGAAGGAATCGAAGGTGGTGGACCAGATGATCACCGTGGCGGGCTTCTCGTTCTTCGGCCGTGGCCAGAACGGCGGCATTGCGTTCGTGCGGCTGAAGGACTGGAAGGAGCGTCCGGGTGCGGACCAGACCGCGCAGGCCCTGGTGGGCCGTGCGTTCGGCGCGCTGTCGTTCATCAAGGACGCGATCATCTTCCCGCTGAACCCGCCGGCCATTTCCGAGCTGGGCAACTCGTCGGGCTTTGACTTCCGCCTGCAGGACCGGACTGGCCAGGGCCACGCGAAGCTGATGGAAGCGCGCAACATGATGCTGGGCATGGCCGCGCAATCGCCTGCCCTGGTGGGCGTGCGTCCGGAAGGCCAGGAAGACGCGCCGCAGCTGCGCATCGACATCGACCGCGAAAAGGCGCGTGCGCTGGGCGTGGCGGTGGCGGACATCAACCAGACGCTGTCGATCTCGTTTGGCTCGTCGTACGTGAACGACTTTATCTACGAAGGCCGCGTGCGCCGCGTGATCGTGCAGGCCCAGGGGTCTGACCGCCTGCTGCCCGACGACCTGGGCAAGCTGCGCGTGCGCAATGCCAACGGCGACATGGTGGCGTTCTCGGCGTTCTCCACGTCGCAGTGGGTGATGGGCTCGCCGCGCCTGGAACGCTACAACGGCATGCCGGCCGTGAAGCTGGCAGGTCAGGCCGCGCCGGGCAAGTCCACGGGCGAGGCGATGCGCGTGATGGAAGAGAACTTCGCCAAGCTGCCGCCTGGCTTCGGTTTCGAGTGGTCGGGCCAGTCTTATGAGGAACGCCTGGCCGGATCGCAGGAGCCGATCCTGTACACGCTGTCGCTGATCATCGTGTTCCTGTGCCTGGCGGCCCTTTACGAGAGCTGGTCGATCCCGGTATCGGTGCTGCTGGTGGTGCCGCTGGGTGTGATCGGTGCGCTGCTGGGCGTGACGCTGCGCGGCATGCCCAACGACGTGTACTTCAAGGTGGGCCTGATCGCCACGATCGGTCTGTCGGCCAAGAACGCCATCCTGATCGTGGAATTCGCCAAGGACCTGCAGGCGCAGGGCCGCAGCCTGGTCGATGCCACGCTGGAAGCGGTGCACCTGCGGTTCCGCCCGATCCTGATGACGTCGATGGCGTTCATCCTGGGCGTGCTGCCGCTGGCCATCTCCACGGGTGCGGGCTCGGGCAGCCAGCGCGCCATCGGTACCGGCGTGATGGGCGGCATGATCACGGCAACGTTGCTGGCCATCTTCCTGGTGCCGGTATTCTTCGTCGTGGTGCGCAGCCGGTTCAAGGGCAGCCGCGCCCAGCACGAACGTGAGCAGGCGCGCCTGGAAAGCAGCCAGAGGGAAATCTGACAATGACCAAGACTTTGACCACATTGCTGCTGGTGGCCGGGGTGATGAGCGGCTGCACGCTGGCGCCGCACTATGACCGCCCCGCCGCCCCCGTGGCTGGCAGCTATCCGGCTGCGCCGGAGGGTTATGCCACGGCCGAGGTGAAGAGCGGCGAAACCCGCCAGGCCACCGATATCGGCTGGCGCGAGTTCTTCACCGATCCGCGCCTGCAGACGCTGATTGCCACGGCGCTGGAAAACAACCGCGACCTGCGCACGGCCGCGCTGCGGATCGAGGAAGCGCGCGCACAGTACCAGATCCAGCGCGCCGACCTGCTGCCGACCATCAACGGCAACGCGAGCTTCCAGCGCGGGCGGTTCTCGGGCACGACCTCGGGCGTGTCCCAGTCGTTCACCGGCAACATCTACCAGGTGGGCCTGTCGGTGACGCAGTGGGAGCTGGACTTCTTCGGCCGTGTGCGCAGCCTGTCGAATGCCGCGCTGGCGCAGTACTTCTCCACCGAGGAAGCGCATCGGGCCGCCTATATCTCGCTGGTGTCGGAAGTGGCCAAGTCCTATCTGGCCGAACGCGCCGCCGCCGAGCAGTACGACCTGGCGCGCGAGACGCTGGAGGCGCGCCAGAGCACGTACGAACTGTCGAAGAAGCGTTTCGATGCCGGTGCCACCTCGGCGCTGGACCTGCGCGACAACGAATCGCTGGTGGCCCAGGCGCGCGTCTCTGCCGCGCAGCTGGCGCGCCAGCGTGCGCAGGCCCAGAACGCGCTCGAAGTGCTGGTGGGCAAGCCGATCGCCGAGATCCCGAACCTGCCGGCGCCGATGCGCCTGTCCGACGAGCGCATCATCAGCGACATTCCCGAGGGCCTGCCCTCGGAACTGCTCACGCAGCGTCCCGACATCCGCCAGGCCGAACAGGCGCTGCTGTCCGCCAACGCGAACATCGGGGCGGCCCGCGCGGCGTTCTTCCCACGGATCACGATGACGGCCAGCGCCGGGAACATCAGCACGTCGTTCACCAGCCTGTTCGACAACGGTGCCGGCGTGTGGTCGTTCTCGCCGCAACTGGTGCTGCCGATCTTCGACTACGGCCGTAACCTGTCGAACCTGGATCTGGCCAACGTGCGCAAGAACATCCAGGTCGCCAACTACGAGAAGACGATCCAGACCGCGTTTGCCGAAGTGGCCGATGCACTGGTGGCGCGCGGCACGCTCGAAGAGCAGGTGGCGGGCCAGGAGGCGCAACGCAATGCGGAAGCCGCGCGCTACGAGCTGTCGCGCCTGCGTTTCCGCAGCGGCGTGGCCAGCTACCTGGACGAACTCGATGCGCAGCGCCAGCTGTTCTCGGCCGAGCAGGCACTGGTACAGGCACGCCAGCTGCGCCTGACCAATGCCATCGACCTGTATCGCGCACTGGGCGGCGGGCTGAAGGAAACCGGCGCGGTGGCCCAGGCGGCGCCGCAGCCGGCGACGCAGACCACGCAGTAACGCATCGAGCCGGAAGCAGACGCAAACAGGGCGAGGCCGCGATGGCCTCGCCCTTTTTCTTGCGCGCGTGACAGCCGCTCAGAACTTGTACGTCGCCGCCAGGAAGAAGACCAGCGGATTGGGCCGCAGCGTGGTTTTCGATGTTGACAGCACGGTGCCGTCCGACGCCTTGATCGTCATCGTCGATTCCGATTTCAGCGGAATGTACGTCACCGCGCCGGTCACGCCCCAGTGCTCGTTGACGTTGTACGTGCCGCCGACGTTGAAAACCGGCGCCCATGACGACGAGGCATCGGCGCTGACCGAGGTCTGCCCCGGGATGCCGGCCCCCGCCGCCAGGATGGCGCCAAGGTTGTTGTTGACCGACTGGGCGAAGGCCGGATTCACCTTGATATCGGTGAAGAAGTTATACGACACGCCGAGGCCGACGAACGGCCGGAACGTCACCCCGGGCGAACGGAAGTGATACTGCACCATGGCGGCGGGGCTCCATTGCCGCGCCTGCGTGATGATCGGATTCAGCGACGGGTCGCCCAGGCTCTGGTGGCCCAGTGCGCCGGCCGGTCCCGGCGGAATCAGCTCGCCATGGCCGTAGATCTTGAAGGTCGGCGGAATGCCGCCCACGGCGGTAATGGCGATGTGGTCGGTCACGAAGTGGCTGAACGTGAGACCCAGCGTGTCGGCGTTCGACGACGACAGGCCGCTGCCCGGGGCCGAGAACGTCGAGGGCAGTCCCAGCGGATAGTTGATCGGCACATCCACCACGTTGGTGGTCAGCGGCCCGCTGGTGCCAAAGGTCTGGATATGGAACCAGCCGGCCGACACCACGTTGTCGCCTGCCTTCTGGGCGTGGGCGGGCGCGGCAAGGCACGCGGCAACGGTGGCGCCCAGGGCAAGAAGGTGCTTCACGGCAAGTCGCTTGTTCTGCATGGTCATGTCTCCCCGGTTCCTGTTATTCGACGAACGCGCCGATCGTGAAGTACGGGCTGCCGTTGCGGTTTTCCAGGAATCCGAACACGCCGCCGGTGAACATCAGCTTGCCGGTGATGCCGGGTGTGCCCTCCTTGCGCGTGGTGGTGATCACGCCTGCCGTGGTCTGCGAGAAGTCGAGCTTCAGCGCCACGGCGCGCGTGGCGTCCGACGCGTGGAACGGGTCGAGCATGGCGGCGTCCGCGCCCACCAGTGCCGTGGTCTTGTAGTCGAAGTTGCTGTCCACGCCGACGTACTCGCCATTGACGGTGCCCTGCGTGGCGGCCACGGCAGGCGCCATCATGCCGATGCCGATCTCGTCGTCGGCGCCCAGCGGCAGCTTGTCGGCGCTGGCATAGCCCACGCGGATCATCACCGGCACCAGTTGTCCGCGCAGCTTGCCGACAATGAGGTACGCGCGGCCCATCACATTGCCCAGCGTCGGCGGCTGTTCGCCTTCATAGTTGGTCGACACCAGTGCGCCATTCGATTGCGCCACGAACTTGTTGCCCTTCTGCTTGCAGGTGCCGCCCGCCTTGTTGTCGCAGACCGTGAACGAGCCATCGGCAGCCAGCGACATCCTGTAGTCCTGCGCCACCTGGGCGAAGTTCTTCGACGGGATCTCGTGGAAGCCCGATCCGTTGTAGAGCCCGGCGATCTTGCCCAGGTCGGTCTCGGTCTGCGCAAAGCCGATGAACTGGAAGTACGGGAACGTGGTGTCGGGCACCGCGCCCGCACCGAGCAGGCCGTTGAACTGGATGCGGGCGCCCGGGATGGTGCCGCCCATCACGCCCTCGCCCAGGAACAGCTTGGCCGGGCGGGCCGGGTCCAGGCTCGCACCCTGCAGCACGAAGGCGCACTGGTTCAGCTTCTGCGTCGGCAGGCCGGTTTCCTGCGCCAGCGTGCCGGTCATCACGTTCTTGCCGCCGGTGGGGTCCGAACGCGTCGGCGACACGGTGCCCGTGGTGCGCGGCACCGACGAATCGAGGAACGTCACGGCCCAGGTCTTCTGGGTGGTGTCGATCTGCACCTTGACCAGCTCGCCGGAGCCGGTGCCGCCGATATACGGCGTCGAGTAATCGACCGATGCGGGGCACAGGCGCGGCGTCACCGCGGCGGGCGTGCTGCTGCCGCCGCCATCGCCGCCGCCGCCGCCGCAGGCGGCCAGCAAGGCGGTGGTGACAAGCGCCAGCGCCAGGCGCGGCATCCGGGTCCGCTGCGAGGGGGTGCCGGCGGTGCGCGGCGAAAGCGATTGCGGCAGTTGCATGATGATGTCTCCTTGGTGCTTTCTTATGTGTGAGGCAGGGTTCTGGATACGCGGCGCGCGCTAGCGGTTGGCCACCGCGCTGACGCGGAAGGTCGGATCGGAGGCGTCGCCGAACAGGTGCGCGTACACGGGCCCGGTGGTGATCAGCGAACCGGCCTTGCCGCTGTTGTCGACGGTGCTCACCACGCCCGGGCGCGTTGCCTGCGTGAGATCCATCTGGAAGCCGCCGATCGGCGTGAGCGACGGGTCTTGCGGATCGAGCCAGGCACCGACGTTGTCGTGCAGCGACGACGCCACGTACTTGAAGTCGCTGCCCGCGCCGATGTAGCCGCCCTTGAGGGCGGCGGCGCTGGTCGCCGTGGTCGGCGACAGCAGCGCGATGCCCGATTCATCATCGACGCTGAGGATGATGTTGGAAATGTCGGAGAAGTCGACGCGCGCGTAGCCCACGCGCACCAGCAGCGGCACCAGCTTGCCTTCGAGCTTTCCCACGATCAGCACGCCTTTGGCCAGCGTCTGGTTGCCGGCCGCGAACGTCTGGGTGAAGAAGAACGGATACGGTTTCTGGCCGGTGGAGTCGAAGCTTTCGAAAGCGCCGTCGGTGCCTGCACGCAGCTTCCATGCCTTGCCGGTGGTCACGCAGTTGCCCGAAGCCACCGTGCAGGTGCCGTCGGCGTTGAGGGTTTCCACCTTGTTGGCGACCGCGGGCACGAAGTGGTTCGTCGACAGCGGATTGCCCCCTGACGGAATCAGGTGGTAGCCCAGCACGTTGTAGCTGCCGGCCACCTTGCTGAAATCGGTCTCGGTTTCGGCAAAGGCCAGCACCGGGTACATCGCGAAGGTCGTGGCGGGGATGGCGCCAAAGCCGGGAACGGCGTCGGTGCCGCCGAGGCCGTTGTACTTGATCGTGGCACCCGGAATGCCGCCGCCGGCCACGCCATTGCCGACGAACAGGATGGGGGGATGGGCCGGATCGATGAGCGCCTGCGAGGTGCCGTCCGATGCCGTCGCGGTCTTCAGTTCGTATGCGCAGTTGTTCTGGGCTGCAGTGGGCAACGGCCGGGTGGGATGCGACATCGTCCCGGTGATGGTCACGCCGGCGCGCGTCGGGTAGATATCGGCCGTGGTCTTCGGCACCGGCGATTCCAGGAACTGGATGCGATACGTGCCCTTGGTGCTGTCGAGCTGGATCTTCACGAATTCGCCCGCGCCCGATCCCCCGGTGTACGTGGTGCGGTAGTCCAGCACGCTCGGGCAGATGGCGGCCACTGGCTGGTTGACCGTGGGACCGGACGGGCTGCACGTTCCATTGGTGGCGCATTGCTGCGCGGTGGCTTGCGGCGTGCTGCCGCCGGGATCTCCGTCGCCGCCGCCGCAGGCGGACAGCGCGATCGTCAGGCTTACCCCAGCCAGGCAAAAGGCGGTGCGTCGAAAGTTCGACTGTTTCATGGTGGTCTCCTCGTTCTTATGACGGGCGCACCGGCACTGGCCGAGGTGTCGCACGGTGGTCGGAATCTCGCGTTTCAAGCGCCTGCGCGCAATAGAGCGCATGTTCCAAACATTGCCGCTGTGCCGTCTGCCGTTGTCCGCCAAGCGCCTCGCGCCCTTGTTCAAACCGTGCGCGCGGCCCGATGCGCGCAGATTCAAACGGGGGGTGGCGCCTGGTGCCGGCGGTATCAGAACTTGTATTCGCTGTTGGCGGGGTCGAACGCCGAGGCATCGAAGGTCTTCTTCACGGCCTTTTCGAAGACGATTTTCTCGACCATGTTGCCGTCGGTGTCCCAGGCCGTTTCCATGCGCGGCCACGGATGCTTGAGGTCGAACATCAGTTGCACCTTCTTGGCGTAATACCTGGGCGCGCCTTCGGGCAGGTCCCAGGTCAGCGCCACCATGCGTGTGCCCTGCTCCTGCACGATCTCGGTGCGGGTGTACTTCTCGGACAGGCCCGCGGCGCGCAGCGTCTTGGCGTCGCGCTCCAGCATCGACAGCACGAACTGGAAGCCCAGGTCGCGCACGGTATGGTTCGATTGCGATTTCGCCAGCGTGCCGTCGATGGCCGTCCAGATCGACGTGAAGCCCATGACGCCGCCCAGGTGGCCATACATCTCTTCCTTGCGCCGGGTCTCGTCGTAGATGATTTCCTGTCCGGCCTGCACGCCGTTGGGCAGCCACTTCGCATAGAGCTGGCGCGGCATATGGCGGTAGCGGATCATCATGCGCGCGGGCTTGTCCTGCCACTGGCCGTTGAGCCGCTCCTGGCGGGTCATCCAGTATTCGTACTCGGGATAGCGGTTGATTTCCTGCCGCGCCCACGTCAGCAGCGCCTCGGGCTGCAGGGCGTCGAACACGGCCAGCACCTGCGCATCGGTCATTGCCGCCAGTTCACCGCTGGCAATCTGCTTGCCGAGCAGCGCGGTCTGTTGCGATGTGGGCAGGCCGTCGTACGGCGTGGGCGTACGGGCTGATTGCGCGGCCGGTGCGCCCTGCGCGTGGGCTTCGAACAGGCTGCCCGGTGGCGTGGCCACGAATCCCAGGATGCCGCCGAACGCGGCGATCACGAACATCTGCTTCATTGCGAGTCTCCAGTGTGTTTTGCTTTCTTCAGGCAAGACGGGGCCCCTCCGGCCGTGCGGAGCACGGCAGGCTGGATGCGCACCAGAACCGCGGCGCGCAGCGGGTCACGCCTCGCGGTGGGCGTGGCGGATCGACAGGTCGGTAGTGAAGGCGACGGTTACCGTCGCGGCTCGCCGCAGCGCGCGCCGCGGTCCCGGTGGAGACCGCGGCGGCGTGCCGCTATGTCCTGGGGCGGGTACGCATCCAGTCGTCGAGCGGATTGCTGGGGAAGGTGGCGCAATGCTCGCGGCGCACCGTCATGCTGGCGGTGGGCGGGCGCGTTGCGGTTTCGCTGCGCGCGGCCCGCGCGCTGCGTCGTGCGCGGCCCATGGCGGCAGCCGTCGCGGCAGCAAGCTCCTGGGTCTCGTTTTCGGCCGTGGCGGCCATCGCCGCAATGCTGGCCTGCTCGTCGGCCTGCTGGGCCTCGCCGATCTCGAATACTTCCTGCAGGGCGCCAAGCTCCTGCACCGCCGGCGATGGCGCCTTGAGGGCGGCCACCACCATCGATGTCAGTTGCGCCAGCACCTGCGCATCGCTCATCCGTTTGCCTTGCGTGAACGCGGGCATCAGGTTGCCGAGCTCATCACCGGCCAGCACACCGGCCAGCGCCTTGAGGGCGAAGTGCAGCCGCCAGCCAAGCTCCTGCCGTGGCACGTCGGGCAGCGCGCGCGCAAACGCTTCGAAGAAGCGTCCGAACACGGGTGCGTAGTGCCCCATCAGCCAGGACTGGATGAACGGCGAGGTATCGGAATACACGCGCCCAAGCAGGCGCAGGAATGACGGGCCGCCAATGTCGGGCTCGCGCGCCATCTGCAGCGCGGGCACGAACAGGGCGCCCATCACGTGTTCGCAGCGGATGGCGTTGCCGGGCCAGCGTGCCTCGCAGGCATCCAGCAATGCGAGCCGCCGCGTGTTGAGCGGATCCAGCCGGCGGCTCAACACCGACTGCATCATGATTTCCTTGCTACGGAAGTGATAGTTGACGGCGGCCAGATTGACGATCGCTCGGGACGTTACCTGCCTGAGCGAAGTCGCTTCATAGCCAACCTCAATGAACAACTTCTCGGTCGCATCGAGGATGCGAGCCTTGGTATCTCCTGCCGTGGTTTTCCCGGTCTTCATGGGGGCGTCTCTCGCTGAAAAACCGCTGTGGACCCCTGCAAAAAAAAAACTACAAATCCACAACCGTCCGCTCCTTGCTCTGTTGGCATACGGATGCTTCAAACGGTTGTAGGGAGCCTATCCAGCGCCCCGAGCGTTTCACAAGACCATTTTTCGAAGACATGCTCTAAATTGCAAGTCCCTGCCACGCACCGCGTTGCCTGGCAGTTCTCCGGTCACGCCATGATGGTCTTGCGCAACACAGAGGCATTCTGCGCCGTCAATGCGAAGACTGACAACTGCGGGTTGGCCCCGATGCTTGTCGGAAACACCGAGCCGTCGAACACGTACAGATTCTGCAGATGATGGTGGCGGCCGGCGCTGTTCACCACACCGCGGGCAGGGTCTTCGCTCATCGCGCAGCCGCCCATCAGGTGGGCGCTGAACAGCAGCACGCGGAATTTCTTCAGCGGCAGCTGGCCGATGGCAGCGCGCGCCTGCGCCCACGTCGTGTAGTCGCTGCCATCGAGATGGGCCGGCCGTACGCGAACGGCGCCGGCCGCGAACTGGGCCTCGGCCATGCTGAGGTACGCGCGGCGGACGCCATCCCATAGGTAGTCGCTCACTTCGTAATCCAGGATGGGGCTGCCGTCATCGGCAATTCTGACGCGGCCGCCCGGGCTGTCCGGTACGAACCCGTCGCGCAGCAGGGCCAGCATGGCGTTGGTATGCGGCAACGCGGCCATTTCGCGCTGCAGCGCCTGCCCCATGCCATTGAGCACACCCGCGCTGATGCCCGGAAACATTGGCGGCACTTCCAGCTTGTACCCCATCGGCCCCGTTGCGCCGTCACGCCACTGGAAATGGTCGGAAGCCACCGATTGCGGCGCGCCATAATATGTATCGATTTTCTCCGGCGTTTCTGCGATGCTTAAATTCACAGGGTGAATAAATGTTCGCTGCCCGACCCTGTCGTGTGGATCGTTAACGCGCGAGCGCAGCAGTAGCGCCGGCGTATTGATGGCCCCGCCGGCGGCGATCACGTACCGGGCCCGTACGCTGACACGGACGCCGGTCGGGGTGTAGCCGTCCTGCCCCAGGGCGTCGCCAGTCAGCCCGCTTACGACCTTGCCGTCGTGGTCGATGGTCCGTACGCGCAGCCGGTGCACCAGTGTGGCGCCGCGCGCCAACGCGTTCGGCAGGGTCGACACCAGCATCGACTGCTTGGCGTTGACCGGGCAGCCGAGCCCGCAATAGCCGGAATTCCAGCAGCCCTTCACGTTGCGCGGAATCACGTGCCATTCCCAGCCCAGCTTTTCGCAGCCACGCCGCAGCACTGCGTTGTTCGGGTTCGGATCCATCGCCCACGGCGCCATGCCCAGGCGTTCCTCGATCTGCGCGAACCAGGGCGCCATGTCGGCCTGGCTGTGGCCTGCAACCGCGTGCTCGGCGGCCCAGTGCGCCAGCGTCTGCGGCGGCGTGCGGAAGCTGGACGACCAGTTCACCGTGGTGCTGCCGCCCACGGCACGGCCCTGCAGGATCGAGATCGCGCCATCTGACGTGGCGCGGGCGGCGGCCTCCTGGTACAGGTCGCGATAGGCGCGCGCTTCATCCATGTCCCGGAAGCTGTCCGAAGTATGCAGGCCCCCTTCCTCGAGCAGCAGCACGGTCAGCCCGGCGTCGCTGAGCACCTCGGCGGCGATGCCGCCGCCCGCGCCAGTACCGACGATGGCGACGTCGGCGTCAAACGTACGGGGCGCGGTGAACGTGGCGGCGTCGAGCACCTTCCAGCCGGACGCGATGCCGGCACTGTAGATATCGTTGATCGGCATGTGGAAATCCGCTGAAAACTCAGCTGTGAAGGGCGCGATAGATCGCGGGATTGGGGCCGGGGTAGCCGCTGGCCGACCAGGTATCGGGCAGCACGAAATAGGCGACGCTGGCCAGCTTCACCAGCACCACGCCGCCGGCATTCAGCGTGGCGAAGCGGCTGCCGCGCCAGCGCGCCAGAAAGCCTGTCGCCTGTTCGGGCGTGGCCTGGTCCCAGGGCGTCCGCACGCCGGCCAGTGCCCACCGGAGCGGCGTGCTCGCCAGCAGGTCCAGCAGCTTGCGCAGCTCGCGCTGGCCGTTCTGGCCCATGGCGGCGATCGTGCCGTCGATGTTCTTCATGGCTGCATCGACGCGCCGGCCACGCGTGGCGGCGTCGAGCGTCTGCAGGTCGATCGCCACGGCCGGCAGCAGTGCGCGAAACAGCGTGACATCGGCGGGCCGCAGGAAGGCCATGCCGGGCGCCGGCGGCGTGTTGGCCGGCGAGCAGCCAGTCAGCGCCGGCAATAGCGTCGAGCACGCGATGGCCGCCGAAAAGCCTGCCCCCACCTTCAGGAACAGGCGGCGGGATGCGTCATGCGGTTCGTTTCGATCAGGTGACTCGGACGGCGCGGCCGCGCGGGCAGGTGTGGGCATCGTGTCTCCGTGATGGGTTTCTTGTGGTGGCGGCGTTGCGATTCTGCCGAAGCGCCCGAAAATATTTCGCCCTGGTGCACGGGTTTCAAACGCACGAATGAGCGGTGCGTCCGAGGCGGGTCTTGCGGCACTAACATCGTTTAATGTGATGCGAAAGACGCTGGAAAACCGCCAAAAATAGAACGATTCTTCAAACCACCGCATTGACCGGCCCATTTTCGGTACCTACGATGACATCGTTCAATGTCACGATAAACAGTGTCGACGACGTCCCGCCAACCGGCCATGACCCGTCGCACCGCACCGGAAAGCCGCCCCATGAATGCACCTCTGGACCTGCAGGCTCATCTTCCGACCGAAGCGGAGCAGGCCTGCGACATCGCCATCATCGGCAGCGGGTTTGCCGGGCTCGGCATGGGTATCCGTCTCAAGCAGTCGGGCGTGGATGACTTCCTGATCTTCGAGAAGGCCGACGCAGTGGGCGGCACGTGGCGCGACAACCACTACCCCGGGTGCGCCTGCGACGTGCAATCGCATCTCTATTCGTTCTCGTTTGCACCGAACCCCGACTGGTCGCGCATGTTCTCGACGCAGCCCGAGATTCGCCGCTACCTGGAACATTGCACCGACCGCTTCTCGCTGCGCCCGCATCTGCGGCTGGGCCACGAACTGGCGCACGCCGAATGGGACGCGCCCGCCGCGCTCTGGCGCCTGCGGATGCGCGATGGCCGCCGTGTGCGCGCCCGGGTGCTGATCGCCGGCATGGGTGGGCTGAGCCGGCCATCGATTCCGGATATCCCCGGGCTGGATCGCTTCGCCGGCACCGTGTTCCATTCGCAGCAGTGGCGCCATGACTATCCGCTGGCCGGCAAGCGCGTGGCCGTGATCGGCACCGGCGCCAGCGCCATCCAGTTCGTGCCGCAGATCGCGCCGCAGGTGGCGAAGCTCGACCTGTACCAGCGCACGCCGCCGTGGATCATGCCCAAGCCCGACCGTCAGGTGACGGCCGCCGAGCGATGGCTGTTTCGCCATCTGCCCTTCACGCAGGCGCTGTTGCGCACCAGCCTGTACTGGATGCTGGAATCGCGCGTGCTCGGCTTCGTGGTGCACCCGAAGTTGATGAAGGCCGTGGAACGCGTGGCGCGCCGCCATCTGAAGAAGCAGGTGCGAGACCCCGCGCTGCGGCAGACGCTGACCCCGAACTACACCATCGGCTGCAAGCGCGTGCTGATTTCCAACGACTATTACCCGGCGCTGACGCGCAGCAATGTCGATGTGGTGGCGACGGGCATCGACCATGTGGCGCCCGACGCCGTGGTGCTGCGCGACGGCACGCGCCGGCCCGCTGACGCGATCATCCTTGGCACCGGCTTCCATGCCACCGATCCGCTGCCGCGCGGCGTGATTGTCGGCCGGGACCGGCGCGACCTGCTGGATGCCTGGCGCGATGGCGCCGAGGCGTACCTGGGCACCACGGTGGCCGGCTTTCCGAACCTGTTCATGATCGTCGGCCCCAACACCGGCTTGGGTCATAGCTCGATGGTCTTCATGATCGAGTCGCAGGTGAATTACGTGCTCGATGCGCTGCGCCAGATGCGCCAGGAGCGCGTGCAGGCCGTGGACGTGCGCCCGGCCGTGCAGGCCGCGTTCAACCGTGGCATCCAGCAGAAGCTCGGTCACGCGATCTGGGCCGCCGGCGGCTGCGCAAGCTGGTACATCGACCCCCGCAGCAAGAAGAACACCACCCTGTGGCCGGGCTTCACGTTCCAGTTCCGCCGTGCCACGCAATCGTTCCGCATGAGCGACTACGAACGCTGGCCCGTGCGCCACGCCAGCGTAGAACCGCTGGCGGACACCGATCCGACCGAACAGGCTGCGCCAATCCGCGCCTGACAGGGGCGCCCGCGCACCCGCAGGACACTACGCATCCGAACCCGACACAAGAACTCAGGAGGCAAGGCATGAAGGATTTCCGCAACAGGGTGGCCGCGATCACCGGCGCCGGCTCCGGCATGGGCCGTTGCCTGGCGGTGCAGCTCGCGCAGGCAGGCTGCCACGTGGCGCTGTCCGACTGCAACGAAGCCGGGCTGGCGCAGACACTGGCCGACGTGCAGCGCGCCGCGCCCGGTGTGCGCGCCACGGTCGCGCCGGTCGACGTGGCCGATCGTGCGGCCGTCTACGCCTGGGCCGACGCGGTGGTGCGCGACCACGGCCGCGTGAACCTGATCTTCAACAACGCCGGCGTGGCGCTGTCGAGCACGGTCGAAGGCATGAGCTACGACGACCTCGAATGGATCATCGGCATCAACTTCTGGGGCGTGGTGTACGGCACCAAGGCGTTCCTGCCGCACCTGAAGGCCAGCGGCGAAGGCCACGTGGTCAATACGTCCAGCGTGTTCGGGCTGTTCGCACAGCCCGGCATGGGCGCCTACAACGCCAGCAAGTACGCGGTACGCGGCTTCACCGAGGCGCTGCGCCAGGAACTGGACCTGATGGATTGCGACGTGTCGGCCACCACGGTTCATCCGGGCGGCATCAAGACCAATATCGCGCGGGCCAGCCGGGTATCGCCGAGTGTCAACGGCCTGCTGGTGCGTGACGCGCAGCAGGGCCGCGAGGAATTCGAGAAGTTCTTCATCACCACGGCCGACAAGGCCGCGCGCGTGATCCTGGACGGCGTGCGTGCCAACCGGCGTCGCGTGCTGATCGGCCCCGACGCCGTGGCCGCCGACGCGATGGCGCGCCTACTGCCGGCCGCATACCAGTCGCTGGTCGTGCGCGAGACGCGGCGCAAGCGCAAGCAGCTCGTGCCGGATGCCGCCACGGCACCCGCGCGCGGCGGAGAGCGCGCATGACCCGCGCCACGCTGTCCCGCGAGGCCGCGCTGCAGTCGCCACCGGGCACGTTCACGCGCTGGTTCGGCCAGGGCCGCGTGGGCCTGGTCAGTCTGTCGCGCGATACGCTGGCGCGCCGCTACGCACTGCCTGCTTCACGCTGGATCCAGGTGATGGGCGCGCTCGTGCACTACACCGAGGAAGGCGTGCCGGAGGGCGAGCCGCTGGTGCTGATCCACGGCTTCGGCGCGTCGTTGCACACGTGGGAAGGGCTGATGCCCGCGCTGCGCCAGCAATACCGCGTGATTCGCCTGGACCTGGCGCCATTCGGCCTGACCGGGCCGCTGCGCGACGCACATGGCCGTATCGCCACGATGGATATCGACGTCTACCGCCGCTTCATCGACGGCTTCCTGGCCGCGCTGAACCTGTCGCGCGCCACCTTCATCGGCAACTCGCTGGGCGGCCTGATCGCCTGGGATCTGGCCGCGCGCCGGCCCGCCATGGTGAACCGGCTGGTGTTGATCGACGCCGCCGGCTTTCCGATGAAGCTGCCGATCTACATCGACCTGTTCCGTCACGCCGCGGTGCGCTGGTCGGCGCCGTGGCTGCTGCCCGAATGGATCATCCGCGCGGCCACGCGCGATGTGTATGGCGATGCCGCGCGCGTGCCCGAGGCCACGTTCCGCCGCTACGTCGATTTCTTTTACGCAGCAGGCAGCCGCGAAGCGGTGGGCCGCATGGTGCCGAAGCTCGATTTCGATCAGCTCGACACCGAGCGCCTGCGCGGCGTGCGTCAACCCACGCTGGTGCTGTGGGGCGACCGCGACCGCTGGATCCCGCCCGCGCATGCCGCGGAGTTCGCGGCACGTATCCCCGACGTGACGCTGCACCGCTATGCGGGTCTTGGCCATGTGCCGATGGAAGAGGACCCGCAGCGCGTGGCGGCCGACCTGCTGCGCTTCCTGGACGGCGCCCGCGCGGCGCCAGCCACCCAACAACCGGAGCCCACACCATGATGCCAGTCCGACGCGACGTGCATCCCCACCTCCCGCCGGAACGCATCTGCGACTGGCACGAGCGCGGGCAGCACGTGACCCACTTCATCAACGCGCTGTCGATCTTCTTCCCGGCCGGCGAACGCTTCTTCATGGACAGCGTGCGCCACTACCGCGACCGCGTGACCGACCCCGAACTCAAGCAGGCCGTTGCCGGCTTCATCGGGCAGGAAGCGATGCACACGCGCGAGCACATCCTCTACAACCGGCTGCTCGACGATGCCGGTCTGCCCGCGTCGAAGCTCGACCGCGCGGTGGCGAAGCTGCTCAACCTGCTGCGCAGGGTGCTGCCCAAGTCGTGGCAGCTGGCGCACACCATCGCGCTGGAGCACTACACGGCGATGCTGGCCGGCGGCATGCTGTCCGACCCCCGCCACATGGGCGAATCGGAACCCGGCTACCGGCAGGTGTGGACGTGGCATGCGCTGGAGGAAACCGAGCACAAGGCCGTGGCCTACGACGTCTGGAATACGGTGATGAAGCCGGGGCCCTATCGCTACCTGCTGCGCACGTTCACGATGCTGACGACCACCGTCACGTTCTGGGCGATGGTGTTCGTGTTCCACGTGCGGCTGGTGATGGCCGACAAGACGTGCCGCAACAAGCTGCTGGGCTTCGGCCGCGTGGTGAACTTCCTGTGGGGCTCGCCCGGCGTGCTGCGCAAGATGATTCCGGAGTGGTTCGACTACTTCCGCCCGGGCTTTCATCCGTGGGACGAGGACAACCGCGCCGAACTGCATCGGATCGTGCCGTTGATCGCAGAAATTGAAGATACGGCGATTCGCGCAGGGGCCAGCACGCGCGCGCCGTCGATCCGGAGTGCCGCGTGAGGCGGTAGTGCTTCAGGCGCATGCCCTCTCCCCCAGCCCCTCTCCCGCTGGCGGGAGAGGGGAGACAACCACGGGTACCTGAATTGCAGCGGGTTTGCTCCCCTCTCCCGCAAGGCGGGAGAGGGGTCGGGGGAGAGGGCCGGCGCATCAATCGCCTGCCACGCGATCCTTGTCGTGCAGGTGTTCCAGAATCGCCGCCACCCGGTCCCCGAGATACTTGTTCGCCGAAATCTCCAGCGATCGCATCATCTCGGTCTCCAGCGCCACCAGCGCCAGCGGGCGGATGCGCCAGAGCACATCGACGATGCGCGGCACTTCCGATGGCGGTGGCAGCTGGCCTTCGCCGAACTTGTCGAGTTCGCGCACCACCATGCCGACGATACGGTCCGACACGGCCTGGAAATGGCCGCGTGCGTGGCCGATGATGTCCAGCACGTCTTCGAGCGGAAAGCCGGCGCGGGCCATTTCCGCACCGGCCGCCAGCGCGCGCGGGCTGCGGGCCAGGTAGCCGATCCCGTCGGGCTCCAGCAACCCCAGCGAAATGGCCTTGGCCAGCGCCGGGCGCGAGATTGCGCGGCCGAACAGCCGGGCCAGCGCCAGATATGAATAGTGGCGCGGCGCCTCGCTGTTCCATGGGCTGCTGATGGCCGTTTCCAGGCCCAGGATCGAGCGCAGGTCGTGGCCTTCGACGATGGCCTTGAGCAGCTCCATGATGTTGGCCAGCGTGTAGCCGCGTGCCAGCAGATGATGGATCAGCCGCAGCCGGCCCAGGTGGGTCTGGGTGTAGATGCCGACCCGGCCGCGCCGCTCGGGCGGGTCGATCAGACCACGGTCCTGGTACGAACGGATGTTGCGCACCGTGGTGCCGGCCGCGCGTGCCAGTTCGTCGATCGTGTATTCGGGAAAGGCGGCGCGGTCCGATGGCGTCGCATCGGACGGGCCGGCAGCGGAGGAGGATGGGCTGGCGCCGCGTTTGGGTGGAGGCATGGCGAAAATTCTAACCGAGCGGCTGGCGGCATGACCGGCGGCGGGTCGTGACAGCGACGTTACAATGCGCCCACAACATCCCCGGTCCCCATGCATATCCGTTGGCTCGAAGATTTCGTCTGTCTGGCCCAGGCTGGCAGCCTTGCGCGTGCTGCGGAGCTGCGCAACGTCACGCCGCCGGCGTTCGGGCGCCGCATGCAGGCGCTGGAAGTGTGGGCCGGCGCGCCGCTGATCGACCGCAGCGTGTTTCCGGTGCGGCTCACGCACGAGGGGCGGCAGTTTCTTGAGGCCGCCCAGTCCGCGCTGCGCACCCTTGACGACACGCGCGTGGCGCTGCGGGCTGCGCACCGGGCCGATGCCAGCACCATCACCATCGCGACGGGCAAGACGCTGGCACGGTCGATGGTGCCGGCGTGGCTGGCGGGCCTGCGCGACGCATTGCGCGATGATCCGGTCGGCGCGGGCTTTCGCACGCGGCTATCCACGCACGCCACGCACGATGCGCTGGAGATGTTCACCGAAGGCGACGCCGACTTCCTGCTCTGCTACAGCCCCCACGACCTGCCGATCATGCTCGATGACGCGCGCTACCGCTTCCACGCCGTGGGTGTGGAGCGGCTGGTCTGCGTGTCGGCCGCCACGGCGCGCGGCGCGCCCGCGTTCCGGCTGCAGAAGCCCAAGCCGGGGGCGCGTCCGGTGCCGGTGCAGATGATTGCCTATGCCGAGACGTTGACCATGGGCCGCATGGTCAACCAGGAGATCGCACGGCGCAAGCTGGCAAGCTGGCTCGATGTGATTGCCGTGAGCGACTTCGCGGAGTCGGTCCACGAGATGGTGCGCCAGCGGATGGGCCTGGCCTGGCTGCCGGCGCGGCTGATTGCCGACGACCTGCATGCCGGCCGCCTGGTGCGGGCCGACCTGCACGGTGGCGACAGCGCCGACCTGGCGCTGGACATCCGCCTGTACCGGCCGCGCGCGGCGATGCGTCCGCTGGCCGAAGCGTTCTGGCAGGCCGCCTCGAAGTAGTGCGTGTGCGCCGGCGCGCACCATTTTCGTCCTTGCCGAAATGGCAATCCCGATTGCCAAAGCCGCATGCCGCGGCAGTGCGCGCTCTCTACCATCGCCGGAAAACATTCATAGACCATCGACCTGCCGGAGAAATCATGAACCCGATGCTGCGCGCGCTTGCCGCCGTTTCCCTTGCCAGTAGTGCCCTCGTCCCGGCCAGCGCCGGGGCGGCCGGCGGCTATCCGACCAAGCCGATCACGCTGGTGGTGGGCTACACCGCCGGCGGCAGCGTCGACCTGGTGGCGCGTACCGTCGCGCCCGAACTGGGCAAGCGCCTGGGCCAGAGCGTGGTGATCGAGAACCTGGGCGGCGCCGGCGGCACCATCGGCGCGCAGAAGGTGGTCAAGGCCGAAGCCGATGGCTACACGCTGCTGATGGGTTCGGGCAGCGAGGTGTCGATTGCCCGCCTGACCAATCCGGCGGTGCGATACGACGGCGAGAAAGACCTGGCGCCGATCACCTTCGTCGGCACCCAGCCGATGGTGCTGGTCGGCAAGCTGCAGCTGCCGGCCAAGGACGCCAATGAACTGATTGCACTGGCCAAGGCCAAGCCGGGCGCGCTGTCGTACGCGTCGTCGGGCGTGGGCACGCCGCTGAACCTGGCCGGCGAACTGATCAAGCAGCAAGGCAAGGTCAACATTACCCATGTGCCGTACAAGGGCGCCTCGGCCATGGCCACCGACCTGCTCGGCGGCCAGATCGACCTGGCCGTAATGGTGCTGTCGTCGGCCCTGCCCCATATCCAGGCCGGCCGCGTGCGCGCCTATGGCGTGACCGAGTCCAAGCGCGCCAGCGTGGCGCCCAACGTGCCGGCCCTGGCGGAGACCCCCGCGCTCAAGGGCGTGGACATGGGAGTATGGTTCGGATTGATGGCACCTAGCGCCACCCCTAAGCCTGTTATCGATCGGCTGAATACTGAAATGCAGGCCGTGCTGGCGCTGCCGGACGTGCGCAAGAAGCTGGCCGAGGCCGGTGTGGAAGTGCAGCCGGCCAATCCGGCCCAGTTCGGCAGCTTCGTGAAGCGCGAGACGGCGAAGTACAAGACGATCGTCCAGGCCGCCGATATCCGGGAATAAGTGCGAAGAATGATGACGTGGCGTAATAGCCAAGTCTGATAGGTGAGAACGATAGTTGCCCGCCCGCGGGCAGCCAAGGAAGTCCAGATGACACAGAGTGCCCCCGCCTTCGACGCCTATCCGGTCGAAGTCGAGTTTCCCGATATCCGGCCCTATGCCCAAGGCAACACCGGCATCGCCTACGTGCATACGTTCGACAGCGGCCTGCCGGGTCCGCATGTGATGGTCAATGCCCTCACGCACGGCAACGAGGTCTGCGGCGCGATTACCGTTGCAGGCCTGCTCGACCACGGCCTGCGGCCTCGGCGCGGCCGGCTGACGCTGGCCTTTGCCAATGTCGACGCGTATGCCACCTTCGACGCGGCCCGGCCCGACGCCTCGCGCTTTGTCGACCAGGATTTCAACCGCGTGTGGACGGCTACCGTGCTGGACGACCTGTCGCGCGATTCGTCCGAACTGCGCCGGGCGCGCGCCATGCGTCCGGTGATCGACACGGTGGACCTGCTGCTCGATCTGCATTCGATGCACGAGAAAAGCCGCCCGCTGATCGTATCGGGCCCGCTGGACAAGGGCATCGCGCTGTCGCGCGCCGTGGGGGCGCCGGCCGACATCATCGTCGACGAAGGTCACCCCGAAGGCCGCCGCATGCGCGACTACGCCGATTTTGGCGATGCCGCCAGCCCGCGCAATGCGCTGCTGATCGAATGCGGCCAGCACTGGGAGACCGCCGCCGTGGAGGTGGCGCGCGACAGCACCGCGCGCTTCCTGCTCAATGCCGGCATCATCGACGAAGCCGACCTGCCGGCCGGCTGGCTGCGGCCGCTGCCCGCCCAGCAGCGTGTGGTCCGCGTGACAGAGCCCGTGGTGGCCAGCAGCATGGACTTCCGGTTTGCGGGCCCCTACACCGGGCTCGAAACCTTTGCCGACGCCGGTACCGTGATCGGCTGGCGCGATGGCGAGCCGGTGACCACGCCGTACGCCAACTGCGTACTGGTCATGCCGTCGCTGCGCCAGCTGCGTCCCGGCGTCACGGTCGTCCGCCTGGGACAGCTCGAAAGCTGAGCCACGGCGCGACAGGAAAAATCCGAAAAACCACGCCCACGATAAAAGCACTGAAACGGGTTGCATAGCGGTGTTTCAGCGGTCAGCACCGGCAAGCGGTCCCCACAAGAGGTCGCGCCCGGTGCCCGCTTTTCCTGTCATGCCGTGATATATGTGGCGACGGCTAGATTAAGCATTTCTTTAATTCAAGGGTGTTGTCTCGTCATCCGATAACTGCGATGTGACGATCTGCCGTCAGAGCGGACGTCGCCCGTGCGTCATAACGGCGCATGGCGTTATTCACGGAGCGCCCCTTGTCTTCTACCTCATCCCTTACCCTGCCCCGGCAGGCTGCGGCGGACCGCGTGCGCGCGGTTGCCGGCAGTTGGAGCATCGGCACGCGCATTGCGCTGGTTGTGCTGGCTGTTCAGATCATTGCCTTCTGTGCGTTCTCGCTGGCGCTGTCGTTGAGCAGCATGAACCAGCTCGAATCGCAGGCCCGCGACGCCATCGGCGCCGAAAGCCAGACCCTGCGCGAACTGGTGGCCCAGCTCGATGACACCATGCTGCAGGAGGCCGACCGCTTCCTGCTGAACTTTGCGTCGGTGCTGCCCGGCCCGTACGCGGTGGACCCGTCCCAGACCATCGAAGTGTCGGGCAAGGCCACGCCGGCCTTCCGTAGCGGCGACCTGCTGCTGAACAACAGCTTCGAGGTGCCGGATCGCTTTTTCGCCAATACCGGCGGCGTCGTGGCCACCGTGTTCGCCCGCACTGGCGACGACTACGTTCGCGTGACGACGTCGCTCAAGAAGCAGGACGGACAGCGCGCGGTGGGCACGCTCCTGGACCGCACCAGCCCGGCCTATGCCGCGGTGGCGTCGGGCAAGTCGTACCGATCGCTGGCCTGGCTGTTCGGCAAGCCCTATATGAGCAAGTACGAGCCCGTGCGCGACGCCGCAGGCAAGATCGTTGGCGCGCTGTACGTGGGCGTGAACGTCGAGGCCGAACTGGCCGCGCTGAAGAACCGCATCCGCCGCAAGACGATTGGCGCCGACGGCCAGTTCATCGTCATCGATGCCAAGGCCGGCGCCGACCAGGGCAAGATCCTGGTGGACCGCTCGGGCTCCGAAGGTACGGTGCAGATCGACGCCAGGGACGCCGACGGCAAGCCGTGGATTCGCGACATGATCGCCGGCAGGGACGGTGCCGTGGTCGGCACGGTGGCCATCGGCAACAGCGCGCCCGCCGAACGGCTGACCGCCTTCGTGACCTACCCCGAATGGCAATGGCTGATCGCGGGCACGGTGCCGATGGCTTCGCTGCGCGATGGACTCGTGGCCAGCCGCAACCGCTTCCTGGCGTTTGGCCTGCTGGTGGCGCTGGCCGTGTCGGCCGCGTTCTGGTGGCTGCTGCGCCGGATGGTCAGCCATCCGCTGGGCGAGGCCGCCGACGCGGCGGGCCGGCTGGCGTCGGGCGACCTGACCGCGCGCCTGGATACGCGCCGCAACGACGAGATCGGCCAGCTGATGCGTGCCATCGACGGCGTGGGCCAGGGCCTGACCGGCATCGTCGACAAGGTGCGCAGCAGCATTGGCGCCATCGCCGGCAGCACCAGCCAGATTGCCAGCGGCAATGCCGATCTGTCCGCGCGGACGGCGTCGCAGGCCGGCAGCCTGGAACGCACGGTGGCCAGCATCGAGCAGCTGTCCGCCACGGTGAAGCAGAACGCCGACAACGCGCACGACGCCAACGCGGCCGTGGCCAGCGCCGCCGATGCAGCGCGCGCGGGCGGCAGCACGGTGGGCCGCGTGGTGGGCACCATGGCCGACATTCATCGCAACGCGCAGCAGGTGGTGGACATCATCGGCATGATCGACGGCATCGCGTTCCAGACCAACATCCTGGCGCTCAACGCCGCCGTGGAAGCCGCGCGTGCGGGCGAGCACGGGCGCGGCTTTGCCGTGGTGGCTGGCGAGGTGCGCGGCCTGGCGCAGCGCAGTGCCAGTGCGGCGGGCGAGATCAAGCAACTGATCGAACGGACCGTGGCGGATCTGAAGAGCGGTAACGAGGCCGTGCAGCAGGCCGGAACGGCCATCGACGACGTGGTGCGCCGCGTGGAAGGCATTGCGGCACTGATGGGCGATATCAGCGTGGCATCGCGCGAGCAGTCACAGGGGCTGGCCCAGGTCAGCGGTGCCGTGGCCGAGATGGACGGGGTCACGCAGCAGAACGCGGCCCTGGTCGAAGAGGCGGCCGCTGCGGCCGAAAGCCTGCACCACCAGGCGCAGGAATTGCGCCAGGCGGTGGAGGTATTCCGGCTGGCCTGACCAGCCGGCGCTTCCCGGTAGCCCCTCGGCGTCAGGCCGCGGGGGCTGCTGCCGGTGCCGGGGCGGGCGACGCCTGGGCCGGCGCCGGCTGGGGCTTCAGGCCCGGGAACAGCCGGTCGACCAGTTCCTCGATCTTGGCATCGGGCTGGATCAGATGGCTCAGGTTGATGCCGCCCGCGCTGCGGTTGGCATTGAAGACGGCCTTGCCCACACGCTCGCCGTTGCGGAACACGGTGATATCGGCCGATACCAGGAACGGCGTGATGTAGGTCTGGCGCTGGGCCGTGTAGACGGCCGTCATCGGGCACGACGCCACCGACGAATACGGCGGCAGCATCTTCACCTCGAAGTTGCGCGCCCGCAGCGAGTTGGCAAAATCTTCCACATATGCGTTGCCATTGACCTGGTGGGTGATCACGCAGAACAGCGCGCCATCGGCGCCCACCACGCGATTGCCGTCCACGCGAAACTGCGCCGGACCGCCATAGGCGCCGTTCTGGTAGCCGGCGATCGGGTCGACCTGGTCTGCGCGGTCGACCGGCGTCACGCTCTGGTAGGTGGAACAGCCCGTGGCCAGCAGGGCCAGCGTGGCGGCTATCGTTGCTCTCTTCATCTTGGATCCTGGATGCGCGTCGGCGAGGGTGCCGGCCGTCCGGGTCCGCTTCAGACTTCGAGCGAGGCGGTTCAGGGACGCATTGCCGGCAGCATGCCTGCGTAATGTAGGCGTGCCGGCGGGCAGTCAATGCGGGGAACAGCGGGCGACAGATGCCGCAAATCGCAAAAGTGCCTCACAAATCATGCGTGGGGCACCGCCAGCCCGGATGAGAAGGGCCGGGCCGTTGCGTCAGTTCGCGCCGCCCCGGAGCAGGCACTCGGACAGCAACGGGGTGCCGCCTTCGCCCTGGCCCGCCCCCGTACATTCGACGGCCACCTTCTGGCCGCGCCGGACCATCGTGGCACGGGCTTCGACTTCGCAGGCGCGCGTGCCCGGGCCGCAGATCTGCTGGCGCAGCAGCGCCGCGCGGACCACCTGGCCGGGGTTGTCGGTACGGATTTCCAGCACCAGGTTGTCGCCGTCGCGACGCACGCCACTGGCCACGCCTTCGACGATGAAATAGCGGCCGCGATAGCGGTCGTCCGCCGCGGCGGCGTCGCTGCGATAGTCGTCGGCCAGACCGTCTGCCTGGTACTGGGGCAGCAAATCGGCGGGGCGGTTGGGATCGATGCTGATCGGATCGAGCGTGCCGTTGCGCGGAATGCCGCGCGGCACGCTGGCGGGCTCGTCGGGAGCGGAGACGGAGGCAAGCGGCGCGGTGTCGTGCTTCTCATTGCCAACGAACCACAGCAGGAAAAGGACGACGACAGCAACAACGGCGATCAGGATTTGTCTGGTGCGGCTCAACATCGGGCGGGCTTCAGGGGGCTTCAGGGGGCGTCGGACCGGAATGCGGCACGGCGAGGTCCGCCAGTGTAGCGCGCCCGGCGCGGCGTCAGCCTTCCGCCAGCAGCCGGGCCCGGGTGGCGGCGAGAATCTCGTTGGAAAGCGGCGTGCCTTGCGTGGCCCGCGACAGGATCAACGCGCCGGCCAGCGTGGCCATCTGTGCCAGGGCCGCACTGCGGCGTGTGTCGGCATCGGCATCGGGCTGCACCTCGGCCAGGATGTCGATCAACGTCTCCAGCCCTTCGTGGAAGGCGGCGCGCACGGGCTTGTCGTCGGCCTCGCGGGCCACGTCGTTGGCCAGCGCCGCCACCGCGCAGCCGGTGCCCGCGTTGTTCCGGTTGCGGGTGGAAAGGTAGGCCTCGATCAGCGACGACAGCGCCGTGGCGTGGTCCGGCGCCTCATTGACGCGCTTGCGCCAGCGCGCTTCGGATTCCTCGAACGCCCGGGTACAGGCGATGGCTGCGAGCGCGTCCTTCGATTCGAAATGGCCGTAGAAGCCACCATGCGTGAGTCCGGCGGCGCCCATCAGGTCTGCCACGCTGATGCCGTGGAAGCCCTGCTCGCGAAACAGCCGCGACGACACCTGCTCAATGATGGCGCGGTTCTTCTCCGCTTCCGCTTTCGATACGCGGGGCATGATCAACTCCAGATGGCAATGGGGACGATGGTCCGCCACATCGCCATGCAAGTCAACGCGACGGCATGGAGGCTGCCTTCACTCACGATGCCATCGACGCATCACACGATGGTCGGCCCCCCACTACCCAGCGCCGCCAGGTACTGCGCGGCGGTGTACGGCGTGGGCTGGCCCTGCCGGGCCAGAAAGACATGCCGCAGGATCTCGCCCTGCTGTTCCAGCTTGTACTGGGAGAGCGCCTTGCCCGATTCCAGCCGGTACCGGTACTGGTTGAAGCCGCAGAAATGCCGCATCTGCTCCAGCCCGCCGCGCACCAGCACGTTGATGCCCCGCTGGTGCTGCCACACATGCGCCATCTCGTGGATGAACAGCCCCTGCATCGCCAGCCCCGCCGCACTGAAGTCGGTCAGCCCGCGCAGCTTGCGGCCCAGGTAGATGTGACCATCGGGCGTGATGATGTAGTTCGCACCCTGCCAGAAGACAAAGTTGCGATGGTGAATGCGGACAACGGCGTAGTCGATGGCATCGCCGAAGACAGAGCGGGCGAGGGATTGTTCGCCGGGGGTGAGGGGGCGGCCTGTACTCGCCGTCGAAGGCTGACCCGCACTCACTTCCCAATACAGAACCGCGTAAAGATCGTCCCCAGCAAGTCGTCGCTGGTGAACTCGCCGGTGATGCTGTTCAGGTGGTCCTGCGCAAGCCGGAGTTCTTCGGCGAAGAGGTCCAGGGCCTGGGCGTTTTGCTCGGCGCGTTCGACGGCGCAGTCCAGGTGCGACTGTGCGTTGCGGAGCGCGGTCAGGTGGCGTTCGCGGGCCAGGAAGGTGCCTTCGTTGCCCGACTGCCAGCCGATCAGGCGCAGCAGTTCACGGCGCATCAGGTCGATGCCGGCCCCGGTGCGCGCCGAGATCCAGATCTCGGTGGGGTTCGGGCCGTTGGCGGCCACCACGTGCGGGCGGTTGCCGCCGAAGCCCATCTGGCCGGCCGCCGGCGCCACGTCGATCTTGTTGACCACGCGCACGATCGGCGATCCCGGCGGCAACTGGCCGCTCAGGCGGTCGTCGATGTGATCGTCGATTTCCGAAATGCCGTGTTCCAGGTAGTCGGCCGCGTCCACCAGGTGCAGCACGATGTCGGCGCGGCGGATCGCGTCCCAGGTGCGTTCGATGCCGATGCGTTCCACCTCGTCGGCGGCATCGTCGCGCAGCCCGGCGGTGTCGATGATATGCAGCGGGATGCCGTCGATCTGGATGGTTTCGCGCACGCGGTCGCGCGTGGTGCCGGCGATTGGCGTGACGATGGCCAGCTCCGCACCCGCCAGCGCATTGAGCAGCGACGACTTGCCAACGTTAGGCTGCCCGGCCAGCACCACCGACAGCCCCTCACGCAGCAGCGACCCCTGCCGCGCCTGCTTGAGCACGCCAGCCAGGCTTTCGCGAATGCGCGTGAGCTGGCCGCGTGCGTCTGACGCTTCCAGGAAGTCGATTTCTTCCTCGGGGAAGTCGAGCGTGGCTTCCACCAGCATGCGCAGGTGGATGACCTGTTCGACCAGCGCGTGGATGGCCCGCGAGAACTCGCCCTCCATCGAGCGCGCTGCCGAACGGGCGGCGGCCTCGGTGCTGGCTTCGATCAGGTCGGCCACGGCCTCGGCCTGCGCCAGGTCGAGTTTGTCGTTCAGGAACGCGCGGCGCGTGAATTCGCCGGGCTCGGCCACGCGCAGTCCGATGTCCTTGCCGGCTTCCAGGCAGCGCGCCAGCAGCATCTGCATCACCACGGGTCCGCCGTGGCCCTGCAGTTCCAGCACTTCCTCGCCGGTGTAGGAATTGGGTGCCGGGAAGTACAGCGCCAGGCCGTGGTCGATGACCTTGCCGTGGCCGTCCAGGAACGGCAGGTAGGTGGCATGGCGCGGCTGCAGCGCGCGGCCGCAGACGGCGCGCATGACGCTGCCGACATCGGGGCCGGATACGCGCACGACGCCGATGCCGCCGCGGCCCGGTGCGGTGGCGATGGCGGCGATGGGAAGCTGGGTTGCTGTCATGTGCGGTATTGTCGCAGATCGCCCAGCCGGCAGGATGGGCCGCGGCTCATGCCGGCGCGTCGCCCGGGGGATCGACGGACAGGCACTCGCACAGCAGCCGCCGCGCCACGGCACCGTCGATCACGGCGCCAAGTTCCGACTGCCGCGCCACGAGCTTCTTGCGCAGGCGTTTGCGATAGCGGCCGGGCAAGACGTCCGACAGCGCCTCGATCGCATAGCGCAGCCGCTTGTTGCCGATGCGCAGCTTGTGGACGTGTTCGGTCTTCCCGTCCCGGGCGATGCGAGCCCGCTCTCGAACCTTGTCGCGCGCCTTGCGGATCCGCTTGGGTGCGAAATTCTCCAGCCGGCCCTTGGCATCCTGTTCCGACAGATGCAGCAGGTCGCGTTTCAACGTGGGGAGCGGGCATTGCCGGTAACGTGACAGTTTTGTCATCATCTCGGCGTGGGCGATCGTACGTCTGGCCTGGGCGGTGTCGATCAGTGCCACCAGCATGGCGTCTTCCGGCTGCTTCACCAGGGCCGGGGCCAGGGTCTCGGCGATAAAGACGTCCCAGTCGCGCACATTGCCGGCGGCGTCGGCGACATCGTGCAGCACCTGTTTCCAGCGGGCCTTTACCTGGCCCTGCAGCACGGGCCCGAACGCCCATGCCACGGCACGAAGATGACGGACGGCGACGCGCAGCGCGTGGACATCCTCGACCTCGTCGCGATGCTGCAGTGCGTCCAGGCGATCGTGAACGGCCCTCAGGCCCGCTTCGCCCAAGGCAACGAACGCGGCGGCGGGACGCATTTTCCGGTGCAGCACAGGCTGACGGCTCATTGCGATGTCTCTGAAGTGGAAAGAGAGTTACTGCGCAACGTCCGTCTAGTGTAGGCGATGGCGCACGCCGCCGCCGTCCACCGCCGTCTGATTCCTAACGCGTCGCCACGATGAACACGCGCGGGAACGGCAGCAGCACGGTGCCGTCGGGCATGGCGGGAAACACCTTGGCCAGCGCGGCTTCGTACTGCCGCAGGTATTCGGCGCACTCGGCCTCGTCCAGCGGCGCCAGGAAGGGCCGCAGGCCGCTGCCCTTGAACCATTCGACAACCGCGGCCGCCCCGCCCTTGAGCGGATGCTGGTAGATCGTGCGCCAGATATCCACGCGCGAGCAGTGTGGCTTGAGCTGTTCGTAATACCAGCGTTCCGATGCCAGTGCGGTGCGGGCATCGGCGGCGGCCGCCAGCTTGGGCGCCCAGGGGCCGTTCAGCGCCGTTTCGCGCATCAGCAGGTGCGGCGGCTCGTTGAGGTTGTCCGGCATCTGCACGGCCAGGCTGCCGCCCGGCGCAAGCTTGCGGACCAGCGACGGGAACAGCGTGGCGTGATCGGGCACCCACTGAAACACCGCATTGGCCAGGATCACGTCCCAGGGGCCGCCATCGGCCCATTGCGTGACGTCGGCGATCTCGAAACGCAGGTTTGGCAGCCGCTTGCGCGCGGCGGCGATCATGTCGGCGTCGCTGTCCAGGCCGGCGACCTCGGCGCCGCCGTAGCGGGCCGCCAGCACCTCGGTCGAGTTGCCGGGCCCGCAGCCGATGTCGACCACGCGCACGGCGTTGGCGGTGGGGATGGCCCCGACCAGATCCCGCACCGGGCGGGTCCGTTCATCCTCGAATTGCACGTACTGGCTGGCCGACCACGTCATGGAGTATCCCCTTGTCCTGTTAATGGGCTCGAGTCTTATATAAGACATAAGACTGCAAGCATACGCCGAAAAAGAAAAACCCGGCTGGCAGCCGGGTTTTTCGTGGGTCGGGTTTGCAACCGCCGGATCAGCTCTTGGCCACCGCCGCGGTCTTGCCCTTGCCGAGCATGCGGTTGATCTGCCACTGCTGGGCGATCGACAGGATGTTGTTCACAACCCAGTACAGCACCAGGCCGGCCGGGAAGAAGAAGAACATGAACGAGAACACCAGCGGCATGATCATCATGACCTTGGCCTGGACGGGGTCCGGCGGCGTCGGGTTCAGCTTGGTCTGCACGAACATCGACACGGCCATCACGATCGGCAGGATGTAGAACGGATCCGGCACCGAGAGGTCATGAATCCAGCCCAGCCACGGCGCACCGCGCATTTCCACCGACGACAGCAGCACCCAGTACAGCGCGATGAACACCGGGATCTGGATCACGATGGGCAGGCAGCCGCCGAGCGGATTGACCTTCTCGGTGCGGTACAGCGCCATCATTTCCTGGTTCATCTTCTGCGGATCGCCCTTGTAGCGTTCGCGGATGGCCGTCATGCGCGGCTGCAGGTCCTTCATCTTGCCCATCGACTTGTAGCTGGCAGCCGACAGCGGGAAGAACACCAGCTTGATCAGCACGGTCAGCGCGATGATCGACCAGCCCCAGTTGTTCAGGAAGCCGTGCAGCTTTTCCAGCAGCCAGAACAGCGGCTTGGCCAGGATGGTCAGCCAGCCGTAGTCCTTCACCAGTTCCAGCCCCGGCGTGATCTGCTCGAGCATGCGCTCTTCCTGCGGGCCGGCGAACAGGCGGGCATCGGTGCTCACCGTGGCGCCCGGCGCCAGCTGGCCCAGCGGCTGCTGGATACCCACGCGGTACAGGTTCGGGTCGATCTGCTCGGCGTAGAAGCTGTGCTGCTTGCCGTTCTGCGGAATCCAGGCCGACGCGAAGTAGTGCTGCACCATCGCCACCCAGCCGTTGTCGGTGGCGGTCGGCACGGAGGCCTTGCCCTTGGCGATGTCGTCGAACGTGATCTTGTGGTACTTGTCGGCGTTCGTGTAGATGGCCGGGCCCGTGAACGTGCTGTAGAACTGCGACTGTTCCACCTTGGTGCCGTCACGTGCCAGTTCCAGATACAGCGTCGGCGAAACCGGCGCGGTGCCGGTGTTCGTCGCGTCGAAGCGGGCGTCGACCACGTAGCTGCCCTTGCGGAACGTGTAGGTCTTCACGAACTTCACGCCGCTCTTTTCGGCGGTCAGCACGAGGTCGAGCTTGTCCTGGCCCGGTGCCAGCGAGCGGGCACCCGGGGCGGCCGTGAACACCGTGGTGTGGTTCGGCAGGTCGCCGCCGATCAGGCCCGAGCGCGCCAGATAAGTGCGCTGTGCATCACGTTCGAACAGTACAACGGGCTTGCCGTCCTTCTCGTGCTCGTTGAGCAGTTCCAGCCGCGACAGGATGCCGCCTGCGGTGTCGATCTCGGCACGCACTTCGTCAGTGGTGACGATGACCTTCTCGCCAGTGGGCTGGGCAGCCGCCTGCGGCGCGCCCGGCACGGCGCCCGGGGCCGACGCGCTGGTGGCGTTGGCCTTGGGCACGTCACCCTGCGCCGTGGCGCCGCTTGCGCCAGCGGCCGGGGCGGCCTGCTGTTGCGTGTTGGCGCTCGGGAAGAACATCGACGCGTGGCCGTTGGCGCGCTGCCAGTTGTCGTAGAGCAGCACGAGGGACATCGAGAAGATGACCCACAGGATGGTGCGTTTGATATCCATGTCTCGCTATGGTCTGGGGGAATCAGGGTCTGGGAAGCCGGACCGTGATGGACGGGCGGGCGGATGCGGTGGCTGCGGGAGGCACCGCTGAGGCCTTTCCGTGTACTACAGGCTCGGGCACGGGATCATACCCGCCCTTTGCGAAAGGATGGCAACGGCAGAGTCTGCACGCGGTCATCCACGTGCCACGCGCGGGGCCATGGCTGATGATGGCGTCGCGGGCATAGTCGGAACACGTTGGCAGGAAGCGGCACTGCGAGCCCAGGTAAGGACTCAGGGCGATCTTGTAGACGCGCAGCAGGGCAAGCAGGATTCGCTTCATGATGATGATCAGGCAGGCGCGGGTGGCGCGGCAGGTGCGGCCGACGCAGGCGGCTCGCCGGATGCCGGGACGGTTGGCGCCGGTGGCAGCGGCCGGGCAGCCACGTCCAGCAGGCTGCCCAGTTCGGCCTGGCAGGCTCGCCGTATGGCCGACCGGCTGGCAAAGTCCGCACGCGGAAACTTTGCCTGCAGCCGCAACAGGATATCGCGGCCCGCGAATTGGTCCTGCCGGCTGCGAAACAGTTCCCGCACCATGCGCTTCACCAGGTTGCGCTCCGCGGCACGCGGCGCGAACTTCTTGCCTACGACGATGCCCAGCCGGGCCTGCGGCTGGCCATTGGCCCGCACGTACAGCACGAAATGCGTACTGCGACGCCGGGGCCGCAAAGCAAAAACGGATGAAAATTCATCCGTCTTTGTCAGCCTCGCGGCTTTGGGAAAGGCATGGGTCGACACGCTGGTCAAAGCTAGCGGACAAGCCGGGCTTCGGCGGCGGCGGTCCTGGCCATCCTGAGTGCGAGGCGCTGGACCGGACAACGGGGGCAACGCGGACGACGAACCGTCACGCTGCCTGCCATCCGGGCCGGTCGCCCGGCCCTCAGATTGCCAGGCGCTTGCGGCCCTTGGCGCGGCGGGCGTTGATCACGGCACGGCCGCCGCGGGTCTTCATGCGCACGCGGAAACCATGGGTACGCTTGCGGCGGGTAACGGAAGGTTGGTAGGTACGTTTCATGTTGCACTCTCTGGTTGATCCGGGCTTTCCGGGCGCCGGCCGTTGCCGGGACGCCTTGGCCGCCGCGTATGGTTCGCATGGGGCTGCCGCAATGCAGACGCTCGGTATCTGTTGAGGTTGCTGCGGCGATGCCGACGATTCTGGTTCTGTCTTGCTGCCGGCCGCCGCTGGCCCTTGGCCGTATGGGCCGGGGGCGCTGGCGGGGATCAGGCCGCTTGCCTGATGCCGCACATGTTTGACATGTGGCGGTACGGGCCAGACCCGGCGATGCGCATACGTGATCCCCTGCCGCATCGCAGAACCCGCCATTTAACCGATTTTCGACGCGAGTGTCAAGGCGCCGGACAGCCACTTCCGGCATGCGCGCGACATGTGCGGCGCAAGCCCCTGTCAACTGCAGTGCTCCATTGTCCACAACAATCGGTGGGTAACTCTGTGGGTATTCCCGGTCACCTATCGGTGGTAGCCCAGCGGGTCAAGTCCTTGTTTTCGATGGATTATTGGGCGGCGAAGGCCTTTGTCTGGCGCGCCTCCCGCGTCGGTTGTGCACACAAATCCACTGAATTTTCACAACTTGTCCACAGGGTTATCCTTTGTGGATAACTTGGGGCGGGGGGTACAATCCGGGTCCAAACACTACACGGGCCGCGTGGCGCACGCGCAACCCGGGTCTGCCTGCCTCGGTATACCGCGACGTATACCCGATCTAGTTGCCGTTTCGATGCACTGCATTCGTGGACGGCCTATTGCCTTTCGCCGTCGGGAAATGACGCGCAAGGCATGTGCAGGGGCCCGGAACGCAAGCGCCGCGTCCACCCGTGACGTGGCATCGGCACGATGGCACGGTCACTCAGAAGAACACATGCAAGATTTCTGGCAGGCAGCAGCCGCGCAACTCGAGCGCGAACTGACGCCCCAACAATTCAAAACCTGGATCAAGCCGTTGGCGCCCGTCGCCTTCGACGAGGAAGCGCATGCGCTGCGGATTGCCGCGCCCAACCGCTTCAAGCTCGACTGGGTCAAGAGCCAGTTTTCGGGGCGGATCACCGCGCTTGCGTGCGAATACTGGGAAACGCAGGTTAGCGTTCACTTCGTTCTAGACCCCGCGGCCTCGGGCCGTGCGGCCACTTATACGCAACAAGCCATGCAGCAGGGCGGCCACGATGGCATGACGTCCGCTGCAATGGGTACGGGCGGCGGCGCCTATCCCGGCGCCTCGGCAGGCATGCCGGGCCAGGCCTATGGTCACGCGCCGGCGCCGCATCCGCAGTCGCTCCAGCCGGGCGGCTATCACGAGCACGCCGGCCAGCCGAACGGCGGCCAGCCTGGCTATGGCGCGCCGGCCGGCCAGGTGCCCTACCCGGCCGGCCCCGGCGGCATGCCGCATCGCGGCGCGGCGCCGACCGGGCATCCGCTGCAGGCGGCCTCCAATATGCCGATGCAGGACATGGGCGACATCGACGTGGCCCAGATGGATGCGTCCGAAGCCAGCGCGCGTTCCTATCGCGTGCCGGCCCAGCAGCCGGCCGCGGCCGGCACGCAGCCGACCGACACGGTGCACGAGCGTTCGCGCCTGAACCCGATCCTGACGTTCGACAACTTCGTGACCGGCAAGGCCAACCAGCTGGCCCGCGCCGCGGCCATCCAGGTGGCCAACAACCCGGGCAAGTCGTACAACCCGCTCTACCTGTATGGCGGCGTCGGCCTGGGCAAGACCCACCTGATCCATGCCATCGGCAACTTCATGCTGATGGAGAACCCGCGCGCGCGCATCCGCTATATCCATGCCGAGCAATACGTGTCGGACGTCGTGAAGGCCTATCAGCGGAAGGCGTTCGACGAGTTCAAGCGGTATTACCACTCGCTCGACCTGCTGCTGATCGACGATATTCAGTTTTTCTCGGGCAAGAACCGCACGCAGGAAGAATTCTTCTACGCGTTCGAGGCGCTGATCGCCAACCGCGCGCAGGTGATCATCACCAGCGATACGTATCCGAAGGAAATCACCGGCATCGATGACCGGCTGATCTCGCGCTTTGACTCCGGCCTGACCGTGGCGATCGAGCCGCCCGAGCTGGAAATGCGCGTGGCCATCCTGATGAAGAAGGCCGCCGCCGAGAACGTGAGCGTGCCGGAAGAAGTGGCATTCTTCGTCGCCAAGCACCTGCGCTCCAACGTGCGCGAACTGGAAGGCGCGCTGCGCAAGATCCTGGCGTTCTCGAACTTCCACGGCAAGGACATCACGATCGAGGTTACGCGCGAGGCGCTCAAGGACCTGCTGACCGTGCAGAACCGCCAGATCTCGGTGGAAAACATCCAGAAGACCTGCGCCGACTTCTACAACATCAAGGTCGCGGACATGTACTCGAAGAAGCGGCCGGCCAATATTGCGCGGCCGCGCCAGATCGCGATGTACCTGGCCAAGGAACTGACGCAGAAGAGCCTGCCGGAAATCGGCGAGCTGTTCGGCGGACGCGACCACACCACGGTGCTGCATGCCGTGCGCAAGATCGCCGACGAGCGTGGCAAGGACGCGCAGCTGAACCACGAGCTGCACGTGCTGGAACAGACGCTCAAGGGCTGATTCGCGGGAATTGCAGGGCGGCCTTGCCGGGCTGGCATACTACTGGGTGCGCGTCCGGCGGCAAGCGGGCGCCAGAGCAACTGTTGCATCGCGGGAAACCGGCCTCAGATAAGGCTTTGCGGTGAGTCGGGACGAATTGGCGGACGTAGGCGCCCGGAGCGTGGCTTTTTGTGCACAGCCCGGCGCCCTGCCGGATTCGCCCCGCTTCACCGCAGCGGCTTATCCTTGGTACAATCCGGCATTAACTCTTTGATTCCAAAGTGGAAATTGGATATCTGAGTTTTACCTGATTCCGCGGTCGCCGACGACAAACGACGAAGGATAAATTCAATGCAATTGGTCAAAACCTCGCGAGACAACCTGCTGCGTCCGCTGCAAATCGTGAGCGGCATCGTGGAGCGCCGCCACACCCTCCCGATCCTGGCCAACCTGCTGATTCGCAAGTCCGGCTCGAACGTGTCCTTCCTCTCGACCGACATCGAGATCCAGATCACCACGCACGCCGAGTGCGGCGTGGGCAGCGACGACGTGGCCACCACCGTGGCCGCGCGCAAGCTGCTGGACATCCTGCGCGCCATGCCCGACGGCGACGTGGCGCTGTCGCTGAACGACAAGCGCATGACCGTGCAATCGGGCAAGAGCCGCTTTGCACTGCAGACGCTGGCCGCGGAAGAATTCCCGACCGTTGCCGAAGCCGCCGAATTCAATGCGAGCGTGAGCCTGCCGCAGAAGACGTTCAAGCATCTGCTGGCGATGGTGCACTTCGCGATGGCCCAGCAGGACATCCGCTACTACCTGAACGGCATGCTGCTGGTGGTGGACGGCAAGAAGGTCATGGCCGTGGCCACCGATGGCCACCGCCTGGCGTATTGCGGCGTGGAACTGGAAAACGAGGCGACTGGCGTGGGTTCGCGCCAGGAAGTCATCATCCCGCGCAAGACCATCCTGGAACTGCAGCGCCTGCTGGAAGACAATGACGATCCCGTTCAGGTGCAGCTGGCCGCCAACCAGGTCAAGTTCTCGTTTGCCAACGTGGAACTGATCAGCAAGCTGGTGGAGGGCAAGTTCCCGGACTTCCAGCGCGTGATCCCGAAGGGCTACAAGAATGCGTTCGCGATCGACCGCGTACAGCTGCAACAGGCGCTGCAGCGTACCGCGATCCTGACGACCGACAAGTTCAAGGGCGTGCGCTGCATTCTCGACACGCACGTGCTGAAGATCAGCTCGACCAACGCCGACCAGGAAGAGGCGCAGGAAGAGCTGGAACTCGATTATTCGGGCGACGCGCTCGATATCGGCTTTAACGTGACCTACCTGCTCGACGTGCTCGGCAATCTCAAGAGCGAGCAGGTGCAGGTCAGCCTCGGCGACTCCAATTCGAGTGCGCTGATTACCGTGCCGGAAGACGACAACTTCAAGTACGTCGTGATGCCGATGCGCATTTGATGGCCAGCACCGAGTCGCCATCCATACACAATCGGGCACACACCGCAGCAGGGGCCGGGTCCACGGGATCCGCCCCTTTTGCCGTTTTTAAGTAACCCGCGAATGCGGATGTTCCGCACCCGTCGCCGTCCGGCGCAGGATCGGATTTCTCCGCATTTGCCGTGAGTATCGTGAGTAGGAAAACATGACCGATCAGCAGAAACCGCAGCAGGAAAACACTTACGGCGCCTCTTCGATCCAGATCCTGGAAGGCCTGGAAGCGGTGCGCAAGCGTCCCGGCATGTATATCGGCGATACATCGGACGGCACCGGCCTGCACCACCTGGTGTTCGAGGTGCTCGACAACTCGATCGACGAGGCCCTGGCCGGCTACTGTACCGAGATCCAGGTCACGATCCATAGCGACAACTCGATCTCGATCGTCGACAACGGCCGCGGCATTCCGCCCGCCGTCAAGTTCGACGACAAGCACGAGCCCAAGCGCAGCGCCGCCGAGATCGCCATGACCGAGCTGCATGCCGGCGGCAAGTTCAACCAGAACAGCTACAAGGTGTCTGGGGGCCTGCACGGCGTGGGCGTGTCGTGCGTGAACGCGCTGTCGAAGTGGCTGCGCCTGACCGTGCGCCGCGATGGCCAGGTCAACCTGATCGAATTCGCCAAGGGCGAGGTGCAGAACCGCATCATCGAGACCGTGGCCGGCCCGGATGGCCAGCCCGTGGAAGTCTCGCCGATGAAGATCGTGGGCGCTACCGACAAGCGCGGCACCGAAGTGCACTTCCTGGCCGACGAGGAAATCTTCACGAACGTCGAGTTCCACTACGAAGTGCTGTCCAAGCGCATCCGCGAACTCTCGTTCCTGAACAACGGCGTGCATATCAAGCTGCTGGACCAGCGCACGGGCAAGGAAGAGGATTTTGCCTTCTCGGGTGGCGTGAAGGGCTTCGTGGAGTACATCAACCGCGCCAAGACCACGCTGCATCCGAACATCTTCTACGCGAACGCCGAGAAGGACGGCATTGCCGTGGAAGTGGCCATGCAGTGGAACGACGGCTACAACGAGCAGGTGCTCTGCTTCACGAACAACATTCCGCAGCGCGACGGCGGTACCCACCTGACCGGCCTGCGGGCGGCGATGACGCGTGTCATCAACAAGTACATCGAAGAAAACGAGATTGCCAAGAAGGCCAAGATCGAAA
Organism: Cupriavidus sp. 94F1; assembly: GCF_057798875.1. Taxonomy (NCBI): domain Bacteria; kingdom Pseudomonadati; phylum Pseudomonadota; class Betaproteobacteria; order Burkholderiales; family Burkholderiaceae; genus Cupriavidus; species Cupriavidus sp. 94F1. The sequence goes on along the minus strand of NZ_JBYOJT010000003.1, from coordinate 361,060 downwards.
CCAGCGGCGACGACATGCGCGAAGGCCTGGCGTGCGTGCTGTCGGTGAAGGTGCCCGAGCCGAAGTTCAGCTCGCAGACCAAGGACAAGCTGGTCTCGTCCGAGGTGCGCCTGCCCGTGGAAGATCTGGTCGGCAAGGCGCTGACGGACTTCCTGCTGGAAACGCCGAACGACGCCAAGATCATCTGCGGCAAGATCGTGGATGCCGCCCGCGCGCGCGAAGCCGCCCGCAAGGCCCGCGAAATGACGCGCCGCAAGGGTGTGATGGACGGCATGGGCCTGCCCGGCAAACTGGCCGACTGCCAGGAGAAGGATCCGGCCCAGTCCGAACTGTTCCTGGTGGAGGGTGACTCCGCAGGCGGCTCGGCCAAGCAGGGCCGCGACCGCAAGTTCCAGGCGATCCTGCCGCTCAAGGGCAAGATCCTGAACGTGGAGCGTGCGCGCTTCGACAAGATGCTGTCGAGTCAGGAAGTGCTGACGCTGATCACGGCGCTGGGCACGGGCATCGGCAAGGACGACTACAACCTCGAAAAGCTGCGCTACCACCGCATCATCATCATGACCGATGCGGACGTGGACGGCTCGCACATCCGCACGCTGCTGCTGACGTTCTTCTATCGCCAGATGCCGGACATCATCGAGCGTGGCTACGTCTATATCGCGCAGCCGCCGCTGTACAAGATCAAGCACGGCAAGGAAGAACGCTACATCAAGGACGACACCGAGCTGAACGCGTACATGCTGAAGCTTGCGATGGAAAAGGCGGGCCTGGTGCGTCCGGACGGCAGCGAGATCAATGGCGATGCGCTGAGCGAACTGGCCCGCCAGTACCAGCTGGCCGAAGGCGTGATCGGACGCCTGTCGCGCATCGTCGATGTCGACGCACTGCGGGCGATCGCCGATGGCGTGTCGCTGGACCTCGACAGCGCCGCAGCCGCCGAGGCCTCGGCCGTGGCGCTGAAGGCCAAGCTTGCCGAGATGCACGCCAAGACGCTGATCGGTGCCGCCGTGAACGATGACGGCACGGCCGACGTCTACGCGCAATTCGACGAGAAGACCGACAAGCATCGCCTGATGATCGCCCGCCGCCACCATGGCAATGTGCGCCTGTCGCACCTGGATGCGGACTTCGTGCATGGCGCCGACTACGCGGCCCTGTCGCGCGCGGCCACCACGTTCCAGGGCCTGATTCCGGACGGCACCAAGGTCAAGCGCGGCGAAGGCGAAAAGCAGCGCGAGCAGACCGTGGCGGATTTCCACCAGGCCATGCAGTGGCTGCTGAGCGAAGCCGAGCGCGGCGTTTCGCGTCAACGCTACAAGGGTCTGGGTGAAATGAACCCCGAGCAGCTGTTCGAAACCACGCTCGACGTGACGCAACGCCGCCTGCTGAAGGTACAGATCGAAGACGCCATCGCGGCGGACCAGATCTTTACGACGCTGATGGGCGACGAAGTGGAACCGCGCCGCAACTTCATCGAGAGCAACGCGCTGGTGGCGCGGAATATCGACGTTTGATGGGTTTGTAGGAACTCAGAATAGTTGAGAAAAGTCACAAATAGTTGATCCAGACATATGCCCGAGCTTGCTCGGGCATTTTTCTCTGTGCGCCCAGCATGGGCCCACTCTTGTGGGTGCAAGTCCCACCGTAAGTTGATCACAGCGAACGAAGCGAAGCGCAACTGCGAAAGGGTGACCGATCGTGGGGAGGAAGCGTGGAGCGAAGCTGCGAGCCGAGGGACACGAACCGGATAGAAGGCGGTGCCGACCAGGACGAGCGGGCAAAGGACCGCGAAGTTCTTGTGATCAAGGGGAGGTGACGTAAATCCGGCGGTTGTGGTTCGGGCGCACGAGCTTCTCCTTCATGTACCGGAATTTTTCCGGTCGGCGGAGTTCGACGCCCGTGAACCAGATGGTTGTTACTGTCCACCAACAGTATTGAAGCCGCGGTCGCTCTCACAAGCGATCGCGGCTTTTTGCTGACCATAAAATTGTCCCGAGCCAAAAACACTAACGGAATGCGCAGTGTAGTTAAGGAAATCACTGCTAATCTCGAGTTCAACAGCACGTTGAAGTCCACCTGTTAGAGCTATTGACTCGACATCTTCTATCCTGTATATCCATACAGTCCCCAATCTACGTCGAGTGAGTTGCCTCTTGGCGGTCGTGAGCGAAAGGCTCGTTGGGGGAAGATCAGGGAAGGCGGTGTCTAAGCCGCTACAAGAAGAACCACAAGTGCGCATGGCCGAGATGCAACCATTCCGTTTTGTCGACCTATTCGCAGGCCTCGGTGGATTTCACCTCGCGCTTGAACGCTTGGGGGGCGAGTGCGTTTTTGCCTCCGAGTGGAAAGAGCATCTGCGAGATCTATACCTGATCAACTTCGGTATTAGGCCCGAGGGCGATATCACACTTGTGTCGCCAAAAGACGTGCCTGACCATGACGTTCTGACTGCGGGATTTCCATGCCAACCATTTTCGAAGGCAGGTGAGCAGTTGGGGTTCGAGTGTACCGAGCAAGGTAACCTGTTCTTCAACGTCGCGGCGATTCTGAAGAAGAAGAAGCCAAGGTTTTTCATCCTTGAGAACGTCCCCAACCTGCTCAAGCACGACCAGGGCCGGACATGGGAAGAAATCCAGAAGATTCTCGGGACCGAAAAAGGTGGGCTGGGCTATAACGTCCGAGCTGAGCGATTCTCGCCGCACAATTTTGGCATTCCGCAGATTCGCGAGCGCGTATACATAGTGGGCTCGCTGCAGTCACTGCAAGACTTCAAGTGGCCGGCCACAAACGATGCGCCCACCAGCATTGATACCGTGCTCGACGACAACCCGCCTGAGGCCAAGCAATTATCCACGCAGGTTAATGCATGTCTCGAAGTTTGGAACGAGTTCCTCCGCGCTTGTCCCCCTGACGTTGAGTTGCCATCGTTCCCCCTTTGGTCGATGGAGTGGGGAGCCACATATCCGTATGAAGGGAAGACGCCTTATGCTCGCGTTCAGACCCTTGGGATCGACGGCCTTAAAGGTTTCAAAGGTAGCCACGGTACGAAGATTGGCTACCTGCGATCTTTGGACGAACGATGGAACGCCATACCGAGCCACGGGCGAACAAAGGAGTTACAGTTTCCAAAATGGAAGCAGGACTTCATCCGACAGAATCGGCAGTTTTACGAGGACAACCAAACCTGGATTGCCCCCTGGTTGCCCAAGATCTTGAAGTTCCCTTCCAGTCTGCAAAAATTCGAGTGGAACGTCAAAGGCGGTAAGCGGGACATTTGGCAATACGTCATTCAGTTCAGGGCATCCGGTGTGCGTGTCAAACGCAGAACCACTGCGCCAAGCTTGATTGCGATGACTGACACGCAGGTGCCCATCATTGGCTGGCAGAAGCGTTACATGACCCCGCGCGAATGTGCGCGGCTGCAAAGCCTCGATGGACTGCAGCAATTGCCGAAAAGTACGACTCAAGCCTTTCACGCTCTCGGCAACGCGGTCAACTCGAATGTTGTTGAGATGGTCGCACGGGCGTTGCTTGCGACGCGCCGCGACTCTGGCCCGTATAACAAGGTGCGACCTAAGCTGTACGACGCGGAGATCGCTGAATGCCGGCAAGTCTAGATTCGCTGCAGACGGGGCCGATTGAGATTAGGCCTGAGGTCACGATGCTGTCGGTGCTCCGACATCTGAACTATAAAGCGTGGTTCGCCATCGCCGAGTTCATCGACAACTCACTTCAAAGTTACCTCGCAAATCGTTACGCACTCGAAGCGCTTTACGGCTCCGACTTTCAACTTCTAGTTGAGGTGCGAATTGATACCAACGGGCCTGGGCAGATTGTCATCACAGACAATGCCGCAGGCATTTCGATTGCTGACTTCCCGCGCGCTTTCAGAGCGGCCCAAATCCCTGCTGACCGGAGCGGGCTGTCCGAGTTTGGGATGGGGATGAAGAGCGCGGCCTGCTGGTTCGCTGAGACATGGAGCGTGCGCACTAAGGCGGTTGGGGAAAGCGTCGAGCGCACCATCAACTTCGACATCCGCCAAATTGTCGACAACAAAATTGAGAGCCTCAACACCGAAATACGGGCCGTGGACCCGGCGACACACTACACGGTGGTGTCTCTGCGCGGCCTGCATCATGTTCCACAAGGGCGCACATTGGGGAAAATTAAGGAGCATTTGGCGAGCATCTATCGCATGTTCTTGCGGGATGGGACTATGGTCCTGAAGTTCAACGGAGACCCGTTGAACTACACAACTCCGGCCGTGCTAACGGCCGTGCCCTATACGTCCGCCGGAGTGCCAGCCCAAGGCGCCGATGCACAGCCCGTAGTCTGGAAGAAGGATATCCGTTTGGACTTTGGTAAGGGCCAGCGAGTGACCGGATTCGCAGCCCTGCGCGAAGTTGGATCTACCCCATTCGCTGGCTTCGCACTCTTTCGCCGAAACCGACTCATCGAGGGCAGCTACGATGAGACTTACCGGCCGAGCTTCATCTTCAAGCAGACCAACAGCTACCCGTATCAACGACTGTTCGGAGAGTTGCATGTTGAAGGCTTCGAGGTTAGTCATACGAAGGACGGCTTCCGCTGGGAAGAGTATGAGGACATCTTTCTTGACTGTCTGAAGAGCGAACTGGAAGCCGAGCCGATGGATCTGCTGGCGCAGGCGGAGAACTACCGTGCATTGCCCTCGAAGAAGAGCATCGAATCGCGCGCGGCCACCGCGACTGCCTCGGTCGCTGACTATTTAGAGAATGAAATTGCGCCGCTGCTAGTTGAGGTGCGCAACCACCCAGCTGAAACATCGCCGCTTCCGGTGACACTAGTGCCTAGCATGCTGCTGGCGTCTGAGCGTACTGTCAAGATTGACGACGGCAACTGGCAGTGGGTAATAACGATTCGTACGTCAGTCGACCCAGCCCGCGAGGATTGGGTGTCGCTAGCAAAACAGGAATCGTTGAACGGCGACGCGGAACGGGTTCGACGCCTGTGCGTGGAGTTATCACTTGCGCATCCGTTCTCGTCGGAGTTTCTCGGTGCTAATAATGAAAACGTCGAGTTGTTCCTTCGTATTGCTACCGCGGTAAGCATTGCATTGGTTCTGTCAGAGGATGTCACGGGGAATCCGCCTGAGGCTGTCCTACACCACTTCAACTACTTGATGCGTGGGGCATTGATTCGTGCCTCGCTAGCGACTGATGACAGCTTCAATAAAAATTCTAAAGACTATCAAGCCGCCACTACGGTGGGTGCCGGTACATAAGGACTTTACTGAGGAGTTCCTTCAGAGCAAGTCCAAGGACCCCAATGGTCCCAGCTATGCTGACCTCACCGTGGGGCCCGAATCGGTGCTGCAGGAAGCTCAGCGCATACTTGGTCGCTGTCTTGCACCAACCGAAACCGGCAAGGCCGAAACTGGGTTGGTGGTTGGCTATGTGCAGAGTGGAAAGACGATGTCCTTCGAAACCGTAATCGCGCTTTCTCGCGACAACGGCTATGGGTTGGTCATCGTACTCGCGGGCACAAAGAACAACCTGCGCGACCAGTCTGAAGACAGACTCAAGAAGGATCTCGGCATCGACGATGGTGGCGACCATTGGTACCATCTCTCGAACCCGACTTCCGCGGTAAAGAGCCAAATTGAAAGCAAGCTAGCCACCTGGAGGCGGAAGCCCACAAAGAAGGCACTGCTGATTACGGTGCTAAAGCACGGCGGCCACCTGGAAAAGCTGGCTGAGGTCCTTAAGGGTGTAACGCTAGACGGTATCCCTGCGCTCATCATCGACGACGAGAGTGATCAGGCGAGCCTGAACACCAAGGCAGCAAGAATTAAGGCCGGCCTTGCTGCCATTACGGACAAGAGCACGACTTATAAGAAAATTCTCAAGCTCCGTGCTGCGCTGCCTCACCACTCGTACCTTCAGTACACTGCGACACCTCAGGCCAATTTGTTGTTGGCGCAAACCGATTTCCTTAACCCGGATTTCGCGGAGCTCGTAACGCCTGGCGCCGCCTACACTGGCGGCAAGGCCTTCTTCCTTGGCAACCCAAACCTTATCGCAGACATCCCCGTTCGCGAGGTGCCAAGCTCGACAAACACTGTGACCAGTCCGCCGAAGAGCCTGCTCAAGTCGCTGCGCTACTTCCTACTCGTGGCTGCTCAACACTCATTGACGCGAGAGAAAGGCCTGAAAGGTAAGGACCGCAACCGCTCAATGATGGTCCACCCAGCCATCGCTACAGCATCGCATAAGGTTTACAAGGCCTGGGTCGATAAGGCTCGAAAAGGTCTGCAAGGAATGGTCGAGAGGCTCTATGAGTCGGATGCTTCAGCGGCCGCCGCACTTTTCGCTGATGAGTACGCATCACTTGCAAAGACTTTCACCAAGATAGAGCCATTGAGCAAGCTGATCTCCGAGATGGTCGACGAGGTCTTCGATGAACTGAACATCGTCGAAGTTAATGGAACGCCGGACGCTGAAAAGAAAATCAACTGGAAGACGACGCGGTATTGGATTCTGGTTGGAGGAGCAAAGCTAGACCGCGGCTATACGGTCGAGGGTCTTTGCATCACATATATGCCAAGACCGCTTGGTACTTCCCCGGCTGCAGACACTCTACAGCAGCGTGCTCGCTTTTTCGGCTACAAGTCGAGTTATCTTGGCTTATGCCGTGTCTTCCTTCAGTCAACGGTGAAGCGCGCTTTTACCGAGTATGTTGAACACGAAGAGTTTGTGCGCAACGCATTGGCAGCGAATCGAGGCAAGCCGCTTACCGACTGGCGGCGAGACTTCTTTCTGACCGAGCTTCTCAAGCCAACCAGGCCAAATGTAGTTGGTCTTGGGATTCGCCGCGTACCTGTAGACGGATGGATGGTTCCTTCAGTGATGCAGCGTGATGAGCTTGCTGCGGACGCGAATCGCAAACTCTTGAAGAAGGTGGAGGCCAAATGGCGACGGGTATATGGCCCGGTCGCCAACGCGGCAACGGTAATAAAGGGAAGGACACAATCGCCGCACGATGTCATTGAGGGGGTGCCCCTGAAGGCGGTGCTTGAAGATTTCTTGCTCGACGTGCAGATCCAGGATCCTCGAGACGCGGAGGAGCACAACGCCATGTTACTCGCGGTGGCTGATATGCTCGCAAAGGACTCTTCGCTTGGCGCCGACGTGTTTCTTATGAACAAGCTCGTTGCCGGCTACCGTACGCGGGCGGCGGGGCGAGGGGTTAAGGCCAACCATCCTTACGCACCCATCAACCAGTACTTCAGCCAAAGTGCAGGTTCAATCAACGACCGCGACTACTGTTCCTCTGACCGTGTTTCCATACAGTTGCGCAAGTTCGATTTGGGCACACACCAACGTGACCCGAGCCAGGCGGACATCAAGGCGGTGACGTGGTTCGCCTTGAACGTGCCCAAAAAGTTAAGGAAGGCTTTGCTTGTTGAGAACCGTGACTAGCGACCTGTACCGCGCATTCGTCGATCTGCCGCTGGCCGGCTCTTCCGTGGAATTTTCGGCAGTGGCCCTCACTGCGCGGCGACGAGATTTTTTGGGCAAGGCGGCTGACGGAAGTCCGGTCTTTCTCCTGCACGATTCAAGTGCGGCGACATACTCCCCGGGCATCTCACTGAAGCACATGTCCGTGCAGTTCCACAGCACTTGCCATGTCTACACTGTAGCCGGGAGCGTGACAGACCAGTTTGCCGTCGTGTCTTGCGACGCTTCAGTGCCAGAACTTTATGAACTCTTCATAAGTTGCTTTGCCGCTGCGGTAGAGCAACTCCCGGACAGTGCGGACACGAGCGATCTTGACGCATGTGTACACGGGCTGCTCGACCTGTTTCGCACGCTCAGTCGCCCTAGCAGCAAAGAGGTCATAGGCCTGTGGGCGGAGTTGTTTGTAATTGCGCGCAGCCGCAACGCTGCGCGAGCCGTCGATGCCTGGCATTCCGACCAGTTCGAAAGGTTCGATTTCTCCTCCTCTATGGCGTGCCTTGAAGTTAAGGCTGGTTTAAAGGAGGCTCGAGTGCACGAATTTGCGCTCGAGCAGTTGCAAGCTCCTATCGATGGACAAGGCTTTGTAGTGTCGCTGCTGCTACAGCCGTTGAGCGGAGGCGTAAGCGTGATGGACCTGGCTCGGAATATCGAGGCGACCGTATTGGCAGAGCCGTTGCTGCGGCGGAAATTGTGGAAAAACATTGCCTGCGCCCTGGGTAGCGACTTCTCAGATCAACTTGACCGTCGGTTCGACGTCTCCTACGCCGAGCGCCACATGGTTATCTATGCGATGCACGACGTGCCTGCTCCGAACCGGCCTGATGATCCCCGGGTCACTGGGGTTCGCTTCCGGTCGGATCTTTCATCCGTACGATCGTCTGTAAACGACTTGCCACAGGAAGCGCTTGCACGGTTGTTCGTTTGAGTGCTCCACTTTAGCGAGAACTCGAGTGCTGACAGGGCATGGTCCGCGCGTACCTCGTGCTCGCGTACAAGGGGAACAGCATTGAGGAAATGCTTCAGATGCTTAATGTTCTAGCCAACCTTGACGGCGGCGCACGCGTACGGGAGTGAACGTAATGGATTACTCGGCCCTCGCTCACGGCGAAGCCCTCGCATGGTTCAAATTGCATGCGGGGCAAGTCGTGCAATGGCCCGCACCCATTGGTAAGATGTTTCTAGCGAACAAGGCAAAAGGCATTCACAAGCCAGCGGGCCTCGAGTACGCATTGAGTGTTCGTCAGTCGCTGGAAGGCCCATACCAAGACTCCATCTGCGAACTGCCTGACGGGGCATGGCAGTTTCGCTATGCGCAGGAGGGTTCCGACCCCTCGTACTTTACCAATCGGGCTTTGATTGCCTGCATGCGCGACTCGGTTCCAATTGGCGTCCTGATTCAAGTAACTTCCAAGCCGCGTCCGCGGTATCAAGTGCTTGGCCTTGGCCAGGTTATTGATTGGAGTGAAAACACATTCACTATCCGTGAATTTGGACATTGGCAAAGCGCAATCGATGGTATTGATCCGAACTTACCCCTGGATGCATTTGAACTAATCGATGAGCGTGATGCGCGCCTGCGAACCATTCAATCGATTGCCGTTCGGCGAGGACAACCAGCATTCAGGGGTGATCTGATTAGAGCCTATAGGGGTACGTGCGCTGTGACGGGATGCGGAGTCGTCTCTACGTTGGAGGCAGCTCATATCCTTCCATATCGAGGTGAGCACAGCAATCACGTACAAAATGGGCTGCTATTAAGGGCAGACCTTCATACCCTATTTGATTTAGGGATGTTTGATATAGATCCCGATAGCTTAGTAGTTCGATTTGACCCGTCGATCCAGGATGAGACCTACGCTATCTACGACGGGAGGAAACTAAACTTGCCGCCAAACGAGGCGGAGTGGCCGAGCCGACAGGCGCTTCGATCTCGGCTTATCCGAAGAAGAGTGACAAATTAGCTACATGGCCGCTCTGGAGGGGCTGGCGGTGAAGTTACAGTATCAAGCCGAAGACTGCAAAAAGGCCGCGCCCCATGAGGGACGCGGCCTTTTTGCAGTCGCGCGAAATGTTAAGGATGTTGATCTGACAACCTTGTCGGGTGACACGGAAAATGAAAAATTGACCCTTGATTCTAAAGGGAATTTTCATTTTCTACGACATATCCAGCGGGTAGGTTTGGCAAGGTTAGTGAAAAAAACGGAGTCTAAGTCACAGATAGTGAAAAATATGATCTTCGCCGATCTGCGGGGTGTGTCTACGGCTCAAGGTAAGCCAACTTCTCCTCACCGCTGACTTTACCGACCCAACGCGGAAGCTCCTCGGTTCACGGCCAACGGTCAGACTTTCAGGGATAGCGAACGTCAGCAATGCAGTTGATGACCTCGTCGTCACGCACTGCCGGTAGCAATGGTGGGCCGACGGGCAGCGTCGGTGTCATGGCGCCGACGCTGCAGGACCAGGCATCAGGAGGCGGTGAAATGCGTCTCGATCTTCTGGATCAAGCGCTGAACGATTTCTCCCTGATTGCTGCTGTCGAGCAGGAAGTCGACCAACTCATTGCGCAGGGCAATTCCGGCGGCACTGGCGCCAGCGACCCCCGACCACGGCCCATACAGGTGATCGGAGCGGCCGCCGGTGCTGAACCCAACGCTTTCGAAAATCTGCTGCAGCTCTTCTTGACCGGGCGCCCCGGGCGGCATACTTCCGCGGCCCAGTGCGGAGAGCCGGATGTACTTGCGTGCCTGCAGCGCGCTGCCAGGCCCAATATGCGAGGGAAAGAAGGCTCGAAGGGCACGCCGCAGACAGGCCTCGCCGCGGCTGATCGACGGTGCTATCTCCTTCTGGATGATGCCGCTCAGAGGCTTGTCGTTCCCCGCCCAAACGCCGCGCAGAAGATTCCCGAGATCGCCCTCGGTGAAGCAGTTCTGGAATGTCACGACTGCAGCGTACTCGTTCTCACTGAAGGCGGGCTTAAATTGGTCGATGAAATTGCCGCTTCCGCGGAATGAGCAATTCCGGAAATGCAATGCCGGCTTGAACTTCGACTGGATATTGGTGATAACTACGCCGTTGAGCGTGCAGGCTTCGAAGGTGATCGGCCCTTCGCAGTCGGCAAGTTCGAGATTCGAGACCTCGCAGTTCGTGAACATCACGCCTCTCATGGAGACGCCGTTCAAACGGGCATTGGCTATCGACGAATTGATGAACAGCGACCCGTCGAGCATGAAGTCGCTGCCGCCGAGTTCCTCACCGATTGTGAAGCCGACAAACTCATTGTCGGTGATCTCAGCCAAGGGCAACGGATTTTGTACAGATGATCCCAAGCGCTCGTCTCCCACTGCAGCACGAAGCGACCACTGATTGGCGCTCGCAGCTTCCATATTGTCGGCCACGGCGGCATTCAACGCGTCGAGCCATTCGGCGCGCATCGGCTCATCTTCGGGCATTGACGGCAGGAGCAACTCAAAGGTGTACTTCGCACGGGTGGCGGACGCAGCGAGCTTCAGTAACTCACGGCGATCTAGTTTCCCTACGGGCGGATTGTTCCTGAAGATCTGCGCGAGCAACGCGCACCGAATCCAGTCGCTCAGGAACTGGGGCCGGTAGGCGCCCGCGGCCTCCGTCGCGTATAGCAGCGCGTGCTTGGCGTTTTGCCGGACGATGGCCACGTTGACCTCGGGCGCGTTCACGGGGTCGACATTGAAGGCGCCAGGGATCAACTCATAGGGAGTTGGAATGTTCGCAAGGGTCGGCGCAGACGCAATTGCTGCTAGCCCTTGGAGCACAAGCATTTGCCCTTTTACCGAGTACTTGGCTTTAGCGACAACGTCGATCTTTGTGCATTCGCGCAGGCAGGCGTAGAACGCGGCGATTATGCAAACGTCCCAAACAGGTGGCACGTCGAGCTTACCCTCCGGACTCCGCAACGGCGCGCGGTTGCCCGCTCGGCGTCCGATCGCAATGGCGGCCAAGCCCTGTACAAAAAACAGTGACGGCTCCTGTGCAAGCTCTGGAAGTACTTCGATGACCCAGTGGACGATGTCATCGCGCTCACGCTTGACTTGGTCGTCTACCAGGCGCTCGCCGACGAGAGCGATATACTCCTCGGGAATCTCCACCGGCTCGGAACGTTGCTGCACAACCCCATCAACGACAGAGCCGACGTAGGCGCGGAAGGCATCCGTTTCCAGATCGGGCAACTCGACACTGAAGATGGCCCACTCCTCGGGGCTCAGGTGGCGAGCCTCGGTCTTGCGTCCCGAAAGAACCACCGCGGACTCGGTTGAGCGCAAACGCCCCGTCATCAACTCCAACAAATCTCGGATGAGGCCCTTGTCATAACGGCCGGAAACTTCGTCGATGCCATCAAGGAAGAGCGTGACGAGCCCCGACTTTACGGCCCGAATCAGGCGCTCCGAGCCCTCCCCGACGAGGCCGATAAGCTGGGTGATGTTTTCCCAGGCCACGCCAGATTCGAGAGGCAGTTTGCGGAGCGGAATGTAGATTGGAAGCTTGCCGCGCCACTGCTCTCGCATCTTCTGAGCTTGAGACGCGAGAAGGATCGTCTTGCCCCTGCCGGCTTCGGCCTCAATGAAGACCAATCCGCCGCCCTCGGTGGCTGGATCGTCAATCAGTTTGGAGAGCTTCTCAGCAGCATTCGGATGACTATTTCCTTCGGAGTCCATCAACCGCATGGCGATCGGCTGTGCGCCCAAAAGCGCTAGGGGCGATAACGCCTCGTCGATCAAGGCTTGCTGCGTGTTCTCGAACGTGGCAGGCAGATCAAGCAACTTGCGAAGCGCGAAAGCTTTCGTGACTGCAGACTTGCCGAGTTGCAATGACACCTGCTCCAGATCACCGGCGCTCTTGTTTGCTGGGAGATGGTTGCGAGGATCCCAGTGAATCAAAACATAGTGAACCGCGTAAACATCAGGCGGCAGCGGTGCGCCGACAATATCCGCAGCCAACTTGAGGTCATCTGGGGACGTGATTTGTGGTCGGCTCACAAATACCCACAGTTCGTGGTGATGTGTGAATGCCGGGGCATCCGGAGCTAAATGGATCAGCTGCTGCGCCAAGGCTGACGCCAACGCAGACGCAGTATCGAATTCGCTTTTTGACATATACCATCCCTTGATTCTTGTTGTTGGTTTCAGCCTATCACGCGGTCACCAGCTAGACCAAATGACGGAGCAAATGCAGCGGCCCCTTCATGCCAGCCGGCCGGCCGCGGGAGGAGGCGCCGACCTTCTCTAAAGTCCAGCGGACGAATATCGAGTTGAGAAGGATGAGTTCTTTCGGTTGCGGTCAAGGCTTTGAATCGGCCAGTTGGGCCCTCCCGCGCTGGTCACAGCGAAACCTCGACAAACTGCTTCCCTTTCATTGGATAGATTGCCTTGAAGCTCGGCCAGCCTTGAGGGTTGACGCGCCATCGCGAGGTGTGCGGCACGTCGTAGTTGAAGTAAATCTCCGCGGGCTTGCCGCCGGCAATCAGCCGTGCGATGAGTTCGTGGTCGGGATGTAAGTATTTCTTGCCGCTCGTGCTGATCAAAAAGCGCGAGCATCGGAGAGTCACCAGTAAATCCAGGTCAGTATTGGCCTTGCTGCCATGGTGCGACACCTTAAGCAGGTCGATCGGCTTCTGTGGCGAGTGATGGAGCGCGAGCCCATCCTTTATAACGTCGGCGAACGCATCCGCGGCCAACAGCATGCGCTTGTCGCCGAACTCCAGTAGCAGGGCGATGCTGCTGCCGTTGGGCGTGGATTTGTCGGAGCGGAACTTTGACTTGGACAACTGAGAGAAGTCTCCCGGGGGCCAAGGGTCCTTGCGTCCCAATCGGTCACCTTGGCCCGCGGGCGGCTCCGTAGGCGGCAAATTTGGATTCGTCCACTCCTCCGCCAGCTTCCTCAGCGCCGAGGCATCTGGCGACAGCACCCGCACTGCTAATGTACCGTCAAGGACGACCTCCCCACACGATTGCTGGAGCGTGCCACCATTGTGTCTAAAGGCTTGATTCCAAGGCAGCTTCCGGCGCTGGATCAACCTTGATAAGCGGTCCCCCTCACTCGACCCCAGCCGGTCTGCCTGTCGCAGATGGTGATATCCGTTGAACCATACGTCCGCGATCTCAAGCCACTCGGGCAGTGGATCACTCAGCAGTTCTATCATCCCCTCGATGTGATCGAGGTCATAGTGCGTCACCACCACAGCCTCCAGTCGAAGCTTGCCGCCAACACATTCCGACTTCAGGATGTTCAGCAGCGTGTCCCGGGTGCCGGCGGGTCCGCCGTCGACCAGTAAATGGCGAGGCCGGTCGGGATCGCAATAGCTGACGAGCAGCGCGTCCCCGTGTTCGGCTTGGATGGCTTTGATTCGAAACATGTGGGTCTCCATGCCGCTCAATTGCAGGTGCCAAGTTGGGTGTCTGCATCTCCGAATGCCACCAAGGCCAGTCCAAGTGCGATCTCGTCCGCCAGGAAATCGCGTCGCAACTCGCGCATGATCTCCCCGACCAGAATGGGTGGCTTTGAAATCGCCGCCTCGCGAAACCTGACCGCAAGATCACGTGCCGCACGGTTAGCATGGCGACCGAGCACATCCGTCATCGCCGCTACAACCATTCGCGCGCCATGCCTCAACAACACTGCCGGCAAGGTGCCCCCGGGCAAGTCTCCGTGTCCGGTGCCGCAGCCAATGGCGATCGCCACGGGCGCCCCCTCCCCGACGTGCTGCGGTCTGATGCCAGCCAGGTTGAGGCCAGCCCCGTTCTGCAGAAAAAGTTGGGATTTTTCCATATGGACCACGAGCAACAGCAGCGATGGAGAATGCGCGGCGACGTGCTTCTTCCAATCGTCCCAGTTGGCAATCCTTTCAACTCCCAATGACACCGCGATATGGTGGAGTCGAACCACCTCATGTGGAGCAACTTCTTCGTCTTCGAATTCGTCGGCACGATCATCCGCCGCGAAGGCGATCTTAGACAGGTCATTGATCTCCACGCGCGTCCGTGCCGCCAACCCTGCCGGCCTCCACATGGGCGCGCGATGTGTGGGATTCCATGTGTGTCGCTCGACGATCGCGGTCACGCCTACAAAGCCCATGGGGCACAACTGCACCGCGGCCTCGCGAATAGCACATCCGGGAATGGCACATCCTTTCTCCAGGCATTTGGCCCGTTCTGAGCACAGTTCCGCATCGCTCGACTCCGGCACAGTGCCCTCGTAGAGATACTCGATCGGAAAAAATGCGTTGCTCTGCGTCACCAGTTGGACGCGTGTCAGGTGCTTCGGCCAATTGGGCACCTGCTCGCGGAGGTGAGTCAACAGCAGGGAGCCTTGGTTCGCCAAATCAAGCAGTAACGGCGCAAGCGATGCTTCGGGGTCCACAACGGCCTGTTGAAGAATAGCCAGCAGCTTCTCACGAGCCTTCTCCGTGTCGGTGTCGGTCAGCGGGGAGAAAATTGGATCGCCGTCAGCGGGAATCAACGTAACGCTGGGCTGGTTCCCCAGGCTGTCGTTGACGAGCAAGGCCAGGTCGAAGGTCTGCTTCTGGCGATGAACTGGTGTCACAACATTCTCGACAAAGAAGTTGATTGCCTTTCCGGGCGCTGATTGAAGGCGAGCAGTCTGGAGAATGCGCGCGTCGTCGCTCACCAGCAGGCGCAGATCAACGGGCCCGTTCCCGACGGCCCGAGTAAACGCGACAGCCTCGGAATCCCCCGTCCTTCTGATGGACATCGAACGAGTGGCTGGCGCACTTCCGATCTCAAGCAGGTGAACTTTCAAGTTCTTGCGGTCGCCCTCCCATTCGACCTGATGTTCCGGGAAGCCCGGGCGAGGGCTGTGCAACGGCGTCCGGCGTCGGATATCGACTACGATGTCCACCGCCCCTTGGAGAGGCCAAGTTTCGACCTGCCGACCGCCCTGCCTGACACGAGCATCCAACACCCTCTCCATGGGTGGACCAGGGCGCTCGGCGTCGGGGCCCAATAGTTCGCCATCGTTTAGCTTGGGGACTTCCAGCATGGCTCCTGGCGACTCGAGGGCTCGTTGGGCATCGCCTGATGCTAGGCGATGACGGCGCGGCTCCTTATGCAAATTCTGGCGCAGGAATCCGGCGCTACCCACGAAAAACGTTTGAGTTGACGTCAGAATTCTGGCGCTGGCCTTCGTTTGACCATTCGCTTGCTCAAGAGCGCCAGCAAGGGGCATTCCATACTCACCCCACGCCGTCAGATAGAGCTGGAGCCATTCAGCGAGCTGTTCGATATCGGCATCGACATGAATCACGCACTGCACGCTCAGCCGGTCCCGCAGACTCTCGATTTTGGCCAGCAGGTTTCCCTCCTGCCTACCATGTAAGATCACGACGCGAGCCGCGACCATGTCACTCAACGTCGCCGCCAACGAATCAGCAACGACAATGTCGGCTATTCTGGCATCAGGACGCCAGTCGACGTGGCTAGACAATATATCGTCGCCACGAAGGCGTTCGAGCGCGACTTGATTGCCTGTGATGACGCGCCGCGGCGATTCCTCGGTCGTAGTCAATGGGAATCGCGGTCGAGTGTCCCGCGGCCAGTCCACGAAAACGCGCTCACGATTCAAAACCGTCGAGAGTTCGAGGGCCACCGAATTGACGGTTTCAGCATGCCCTGGCCAACTCCATACCGACCTGACAACCTTGATGCACAGATCGGAACGATAGGAAAAGTACTGGAACGCTCGGGCAATCGAGACGGCGACCAGCGGATCCACCCACTGATCGGCCTCCATCACGCTCGCGTCACCACCCCACTTGGCGAGACCACTCTTCGATACCGCGCGTTCAAGTGCGTCACGTGCCGCGCCAGGGTCGTCCCACCAAGTCCAATCGTCGCTCTCGAGCAAAATTCCGAGCCCCGCCCGCGCGGCGGGGCCCAACTCGGCATAGTCTTCGCCAAGCCACTGGATGTCCTTGCTTTTATTGTCCATTCGGAAGTAGGAGAGATTCCTCCGCCAAAATCCTGCGAAGAAAGTGGAAACCAAATGACCCGCGAGTCCCAACTGTAAGGCAGTCGACCTCGAGCCGATTGGAAACTTCACCGAGCCGCCGCGAATAGCTGCAATAACACGGGACTGCGATCCAGAATAGATCGCTGCTCAATCCGCCAGTGAGCAATATACAGTGACCAATATAGCGCGGCGCATGACGCGATACACGCTACTAAACGAGTAGCGTGAACAATGAAACACGTATACCAGTCGACATTTAAAGCGATCGCTGAACCCCTCTTTAGCGGGGAGGCGGCCTATTCGGCTGGGCCAATCACCAGGATCGGTGGAGGGGAGCGCTTGTTTCCGTTGCTAATCGACGACCTATGGCTTGCCGCCCGGTGCCAAGGCGGACGTCATAAAGTCCGCATTGCTCGCGAAGGCGCCCGCGGAATTTGCCTGACCAGTTCCTATCGCTACGAGGCACGCACTGCACCTGGCCGGGCAAGAGTTACTGGTTGCCGATGGGCTACCCGGCAAGTCGACGATGAACCGAAAAAATTCGCTTGAATTTGGGAGTTCTTCATCACCGTGCCTCAACGTTCGCAGCAGCACGCCGGAATCCTCTGACGATAACGAGGTTCGGCACACTTAGGCCATAGTTTCTGGCGTCATCGCTATCCCCTTTGTCTATCTGCTCACGTTGGCCAGTGGCTTGTCAGATCGAACGGCCGTAAGCATGTGTGGCGTTACAGCAACGCCGGAATCCATTTAGCAAAGCCGGGTGCGATGAAGATTCGGCAATCGATGCGCACGATCGTCAAAATCGGGATGGGGAGGAGCCTCCAAAAATGAGAGTCGGTCATAACCGAATACAAAAATAATATTCTCTTTTTTCACGTGTAAGTCGTCCATTCACCGGGGGGTGTGGATCGGGTATCTTGTCGGACGCGACTCCCTTCAGACGACTCAGGTATGACTGCGCTAGGCGAATTCATTCGACAGCATCGATTGGCAGCCGATCTCACACAGGCCGAGATGGCACGACGCGTTGGTGTCGACGCAACCTACCTTGGCGCTATTGAGACAGGGAAAAAACGGCCCAAGGGAGAGGCGCTATTGGAAGGGATTGCAGACTCACTGTCTCTGAGTCCAGAGGGGCGGTGTGAACTCGTGCTTGCCGCAAAGCTATCGCAGCGCAATCTTAGGCTCCCGGAGGAGCTTACTCGTGCACAGCACGAGATTGTGCAGTCGCTAGTGCGCCTGCTGCCACAGCTTGACGAGGCGGACACGGATTCGCTGCAGCGCCTTTTAGCCGTGTTCTTCGGTGTGCGAGATCGTCGACCCAGCATCCGCTCGTCACCATCAAAAGAAGGAGCACCCATGTAAAGAAAAAGCGCCACAGACCATGGGCCCGCAGCGCTTTGGGTCGGAGCCTCTTGGAGACATCCGGATTTCGCACCTCCAGTCTCCAACGTCCCGCCCCTAGCGTCAAGCCCCTTTTTATTGCCAGCCTTCCGCGGAGGGATTCGTGTCGCCAAAAATCGGTCGGCATGAAGCCTTCGCGCGGTAGCGCTCGCCTGTTTCCCGACAGCCAATGGTAGTCGGGTCGGTGCCATGCACCCCAGAAAAAGGACATTTGATGTCGAGCATCCGTTGCTTTAAGAAGCAGTTATTTCTGCGAAGTGGGCATTCCATTCGCGAATCTGGTGCCCGGCGCGATCAGCGCCGCGATACGCGGGAAAAAAGCAGCGAAATTGGTAGCAACCGCAGACTTCCCGCGCCGCCGTCGTTCGAATCAACACGTGAGTGCTCCGAAGTGAGGCTGACGAATGCGAACTCCGGGAAGCTGGATTCGAATCAGTTGCTCGCCGGTATTTCAGTATGCAGAAAGGGGGAAATTCATGCCCGTGCGTAAAGTCATCACTCGGCGATCGAACCACTTCAGAACATACATCCCGTCAATAAAAAACGGACGGCCCACCCCATGTGAATCAATGCTCGAAGGCATGTTTGCACGCTTCTGTGAAATCTCGCCTTCGGTGCGCAGCTATGAAGTGCAGCCGGAACGGGTGACGCTGGACTTCGGGGATCACACGGAGAGCTATTTCCCCGATGTGCGTGTTCAGCTTGCCATTGGTAGGGAGGTGTGGGTGGAAGTAAAGCCGATGGTTCGTCTCCGATCTCCTCGAGTCGCACGACGCATGGCAGCAGCGAAGGCTCAAATCGAGTCGATGGGACGCGCGTTTCGCGTCGTTACCGACGAAGATCTTCGGAGACAGCCGCGCGCTGACAACATCTTGGAGTTGATGTATCACAGGCGTGATCCGTTTCGCGTTTCGGACGCGATGGACATCCAACGTTTTCTGATGAGGACCGAAGTCGAAACAGTGGCCGATCTATCGTCGAGCCTGGGCGAATTGGAGGCGTGGAGGCTGCTGGGACTTGGGATCATTGGAGTCGACCTGGAGCAGCCAATCACGAGCAACTCGTTAATCTATCTTCAGGGAGGGCATCGACATGCAGACATTCTCGCTTAGAGCCCGCCTGTGCGTCCTCCTGCGTGGCAAACGATTAGTTTTGGTCAACAGATTGATGGACCACCGGCTCGCATTTAAGGACGACTTCGGAGAGCCGGTTCTTCTGACCGAATCCCAGTTCTATCTCGCCTATGACAAAAAGGAACTGACTATCGATGTCGACCAACCCTATCTCGATACCGTACCACTCACGAGAAATGCTCCCCCAGACCTTAGTTGCTTTGCAGAGAAGCACTCTGCCGAAGCCTTGCGCCGGCGAGCCTACCTTGACGCTCTAACCGACATCGACACTTTGAAGCTCTCCAACAACACAGAGCTAAAAAGGCAAATCGCCGACGTCGCTCGTACCATTCAGGATAAGACTCCACCGAGTCCGTCCACTGTCAGACGGTGGGCAAAGCGGTACGGGCTGACTAGATGCGTAGTACACCTTGTACCGAAGCACACCCGAAAAGGGCGGATGGCAGCGATTCGTGGCGAACTCGAAGACATTCTAACGCTCTGTCTTGAGGAGGCCTACCTGCTTCCTGAAAGGCCCACTGTCGCTCACCTTTATGCGGAATTAAAGGGGCGCATCCAGGATATCAATGCGCAGCGTCTCCCGGAAGACCGGATCAAGTTGCCATCCACAATGACGGTGAGGCGCTACATCGCAAGTCTAGATCGTTATGAAGTGGACAGGCGGCGTGAAGGCGAGTTCGCTGCCAAGAAGAAGCATCGCAACGCAACCGGAAAGCTCGAAATCGGTAAGATCCTCGATCGGTGGGAAATCGACCACACGTTGCTCGACATACACGTGGTAGATCCGGAAACCGGCGAGGTAATCGGTCGACCGTATCTTACTGTGATCATAGACCGCCATAGCCGCATGATCATGGCCTTCCTGCTGCACCTCTCTGCACCCAATACCGAGAGTGTACTTCGAACCATCGAACGCGCTATACGGCCAAAGCAAGCCTGGCTTGCGAAGTTTCCGCAGGTACAGAACGAATGGCGAGCACAAGGCCTTCCCTTGTACCTGCTGCCGGACAATGCTGCGGAATTCCATGCCTATGATCTGATCCTCGCATTCAACGAACTGGGGATCGAAGTTCTGTTTCCGCGCTCGCGCGGCCCGGAGAAGAAGGGTGGGGTGGAGCGCTTTTTTCGGACGTTGGCCGAGGACCTCATCCATCGACTACCGGGAACGACATTCTCTAACGTACAAGAGCGGGGCGACTACCCCTCTGAGCAGCGGGCGTGCATCACGCTCGCCAAGCTGGAAGAAATGCTCACTCCGTGGATTGTCGATCGCTATCTCCAGCGCCCCCACCGAGGACTAAGCGGTCGCACTCCCGCGCAGGTGTGGAAGGACGGGGAGTCACGGCGAACCCCCCGGCTTCCGCTCGACCTCGACTCGCTCGAGTGCATTCTCGCGCATCGCAGCAACGTAAGGTTGCATCACTACGGTGTGGAGGTCGATAGCCAGCAGTACCACTGCGAAGACCTGGTTCAATTGCGTCACCGCCTCGGCGACCGACCAAAGGTCGACGTGCGCTTCCGTGATGACTTGGGGCACATATGGGTTCGCGACCCTTTAAGAAATACCTTCCTGCTTGTTCCAAATAAGGACCAGCGCATGCGCGGTCTCAGCCGAGATTTGTACCGCGTTGCGCGCACACGTGCCAGGAAGGAAGTTCAAAGCGGTTCCCAAGCGAATGCCCAGATGGTCTTGGAAACCTACCGCTCCATCATGGCCGAAGCCGACGCCGCGATGGACTCCAACAAGCTGCGCAAGCGCAGATATGCAGCACGGTCTCGGCTGGATAAGGAGGGCAATAGCCGAGAAACACCGGTTCCTCAGGCGGAGCTTGGAGTACCCCAAGTGACGCTGGATCTCGACATCGAACCAGAGACTATTCAGATTCGTCCACTAGCCTTTTGAACGTCGCCCAAAAATCTATGAGCGAAATCCATTTCTCTCTCCGTCGTCACTTCATCGAAACGCAGCAAGTAACGAAAGTATTTCAGCGCATCGGTGAAGTGCATCAGGATATGTTGCGATCCGGTACGAGCAAAGGTCTTACTCTCGTTGGCGTTAGTGGTTCTGGCAAAACCACCGCCATCCGCCAGTGTCTCGCGTCCTCATTTCCGGCTGGCTTCATCCCCGGGAAACTTCGTCGAACAATGAAGGTCGCGACGCCTTCAAGTCCAACGACGAAGAACCTGGCGAGCGCTGTCTTGACCGGCTTGGATGATCCTTTCGCCGACTCGCGTAGTCACACCGAAAGTGTAAAGACCAAGCGAATCATCAAGCTAATTAAGAACTTGGAGACCGAGATTGTTGTGTTCGACGAGGCCCAACACATCGTCGATTGCACACGAAGCACTACCTACGAGGCTGCAGACTGGCTTAAAGAACTAATGAACGAATGCAACATCGTGGTTGTGCTTGCTGGGCTCGCGAGAACTCAGCAGCTTCTGTGGACTAACGAGCAGTTGCGGCGGCGCTTCTCTGCCGTCATACATCTCAAAGGATACGACCTCCATGTGCGGGAGGATGCGAAGCAGTTTGTCTCGCTACTGTCGGCATTGCATGCTTTTCTACCAGTGCCTACCGTTGATTTTATAACGGACGAAATGATCAAGCGCTTCCACTTCGCGAGCGACGGCTTGATCGATTATCTAATCAAGGTGCTTGACCGCGCGACCTGGCAGGTGTTGGCTGGGGGAGCGAAAGGAATCGACTGCACCGTTCTCTCCCGGGCATTTCGCGACGAGATTTGGTCGGAAGCACCGGCGCTACGCAACCCGTTTGCTCTCGAGTTCAACTTCAAGCCGTTACGAGGCGCACATGAACCATTTGAGGTGTTCAATGGATCGAAGGGGTGACTCGGTGCCGCGCAATGCAGAGGTCAATAAGCAGCGGACGCCAGTGTCAGCAGTTGATGCGTTCTTTCGCACCGTTGGCCTTCAACGCGTGGCACCGCTCTTCCCAACCAGTGTCGATCCATATCCGAAGGAAAATTTCGAGAGCTATCTATTTCGCGTCGCTGAGCGCAATGGTGTGCCCTCCATATATGAAGTCATGCAGGCGCTGCAAATACCGCCACGTAGAACGTACACGTTCAGCGAGCACAACGGTATCTGCCTTCGACTGGATCATCGACTTCGTGAACTCGTCCCAAGGGAGCATGTGGACAGCGAGGGCAAAGCAATCTTTGCTGGGCAATGGATCCGGGCAAAACATCTGACGACGTTCTCCACACGCTTGTGTCCTCAATGCCTCATCGAGGATGGATACGGTCAGATTGGGTGGAAATTGATCCCACTGCCGGTGTGCGATCGGCATGGTACCTATCTACTCGACAGATGTCCTTGCTCTCCGACTCGCGCCATCAGTTTACGGAGATATCGATACTGGGAGTGCGAGTGCGGCATGGATTTGCGCGCGGTCATCACTCGCCGGGCTAGTGACGTGGCCCACTTGCTTGCACGCGCTGTCATCAAGCGCTTGTTCGACAAGTCGTCTGACGACGCAATAGATAGACTTGGTGGCCTCTCGTCGATACCCCGCGCGATATCTTGTACGGAGCTACTGGACATCATTGTGGTCCTCGGTTGCATGGATCCAAGGACCGGAAAATTGGGCCCTCGGTACGGCTCGCCATCAAGTGAGTTGCGGCCGAACATTGAGCGGTTCGAGCGCGCGGCTAGGATGCTGGCGACCTGGCCTGAGAGTTTGCTTCCCTCAATCCGAGTGGTAATTGCGCCTACCGCGCATGGCTCCCTATCATGGGCCGATCCTTCCGATCGTCATGATGCAACGCGTAGATACCTGGATCCGACGCTATTCAACTGGATCAAGGCGGCTCAGTTTGAGGTCCTGCAGAAGAATGTTGGCTGGATGCTGCAGTCGTTGCGCACGGAGATATTAGAGGGGGAACCATGCTCTCACTAGCAGTATGCGCGGAACCCGCGCCAGATGAGGGACTCATGGGGTATCTCTCGCGGCTAGAGGGTGCGAATGCTTTAGTGGCGAACGAACTGCTTCGGCTTTTCAAGGCAATACCCGGGGAGGGTCTATCGTGTCTGACCTTCACCGGAAAACAACCTTCCGGGTGGGCGGCGGAGGCCGCCGAGATAAGATGTCCATCGACGAGGCCAGCGCGAGTATGGAGTCATAAGGTGTGGAAGTATTGTCCTCCATGCCTCCGCGTAGACGGCTACTGGCGCGGCCATTGGAGCCTCACTTTGGTCTCCTGCTGTCCGTTGCATGAAACCAGACTCATAGATCATTGCTCGAGGTGCGGGAAGAGAATCGCTCGGCGAGCACTGCTGGATTTCCGTTGTGACGAATGCGGGCAACCGCTCGCGAATGGCATCGCGCACAAGACCCACTCCCGAGGGGCCCTCTGGTTGGCGGCAGAACTTACCAACCGATTGAACGATGCGCGTCGCGACAAACTGGATGGCATCAGCGGGCTCGGACTCATAGAGTTGCATGAGTTGGCATTGCGACTAGGCCTGCGGGCTGCCCGTACCGAGCGGCTGAAGCCCTTGAAAGTTAAGAATGCCAGTCTGGTTGCCGAAGCGTTGCCGATCGCACGAGAGGCCGGCGGGATACTCATGGCGTGGCCCGACGGGATGAAGCAATTACTCGCCAGCCTTTGCGCCCAGGATCCTCAACGGAGCCGATGGCGAATTGAGAAGGCCGTGGGCCCCTTGTATCGAGATATTTATAAAGACCTAGATGGCCCTTGCTTCAACTTTGTAAGAAGGGAATTCGAGGCTTACGTGGAGGAGGAGTGGGAGGCGCCGCTCGCTCGGCGAAACCGACATCTCTCACGGTGGGTCGTCCGGCGACATAGTTGGCTGAACATAAGGAACGCCGCATCCCGGATCGGTATCCGGCCCTCTTTGGTAACACGGCTTGTAGGTAGCGGCGAACTGCGTGCGAATGAGGTTAAGCATTCGAGCGGGAGGGTCAGCCGATCGGTTGATCTAAACGACTTGACTGCAATCCGAACTGCGCTTCGTTCGGCATTGTCGCTACAACAGACGGCTCAGAGGTTGGGCCTTGGTCCGGAACGGGTGCGTCAACTCCTCAACGCCGGCTTGCTTCGGGCCATCGGCGGGCGGCCAAGACCGGGAGAACAGTGGTGGATTGATAAACAATGCCTGCCTGTTCCGGCCATACGAGCGAGCCGACCGCTGCAGGTCGCGGATTGTGCGTCAATCGCGATCGCGGATGCAGCGAAATATATCGTCGCCGATGCGGATGCCTTCGTTGACTTGATCGGCGCCATCTGTATCGGTTCATTGTCGGTTCGGCGGGGACGTGATGTTGCAAGAATCGGGGAGTGGCGCGTGCATCGGCTAGAGCTCGAGACTTGGTTGCGTGGAAGGCGAGGGCGCGGCGAAGTCTCGCTGGCTGAAGCAGCGACAGAGCTTGGCGTGAAGCAGGAGGTAGCGTATGCATTGTCTCGGGCGGGTATTCTGAAGACTGACGTGGCGCGGGTCGGTCGTCGTTACGCGCGGCGCGTGTCCAGGGACGCAATAACACAGTTCTCCAATACCTACGTGTTAAACACCGAGTTGGCACGACGTGCCGGTACGAGTCCGAAGCACTTAGCTCACAGACTTCTTGTGTCAGGAATCAACCCCATCGCCGGACCAACGGTGACGAGTTGCAGGTGTAGGCAATATGTATGGGCGCGTAGTCAGCAGACTCTCGATGTTGCGATGACCGCCCCCATGAAAACACATAGGAACGGAAGGCTAGAAGAATGATCATTTTTCTCGACTATGACGGCGTGCTCCATCCTGACGCCGCTTACCTTGTTAAGGGCAAGCCAGTTCTTTGTGCCGAAGGTGAGTTGTTCATGTGGATGCCGGTGCTTGAGGAGATTTTGTCGCCATTTCCGGACGTGGACATCGTTCTCTCTACGTCATGGGTGCGCGTCCTGGGCTTTAGCCGCGCTCGCGACTATTTGTCGCCCGCTCTGAGGCGTCGCGCAATCGGAGCGACTTGGCATTCGGCGATGCGTCGTCACAACGAGGGCTCACATCGCGTGGATGAAGGGTGGTTTGTTGCCCTGTCGCGTTATCAACAGATTGCCAGGTACGTTGATAGGGCGGGGGACCGCGCAAAGGCCTGGTTGGCAGTAGATGACGACGACAAGGGTTGGCCAGACGATCTTCGGGACCACCTCGTCGCCACTAACAGTGGCATGGGGCTCTCTTGTCCAAGCACGCAACAAGTACTTCGATCAAGAATTGAACAACTGGTGGATCGTGAGTCGTAGCACTCCCGCGTATGCTTTGCTAAAAGGGAGTTCCGAGTGTCTCGGCGACGCCCTTTGTCTGCAGGGTCCGCTGAAGAAGACAATGTCGTCGGTGCTCGTCTCTGAGCAAGTTCAACGGGTCTTTGATTCGAGGAGCCGGGGCTTAGAGAACATAGACGGCCGCGTCAGCCATCAACGTTTGGGACAGTATGCTATTTTTCGTTGATACCGAGTTCACTGACATGATTAACTGCGAGTTGATCAGCATCGCGCTGGTCGCCGAGAATGGTGCGGAATTTTACGGGGAGTTGAATGATTTCGACGACCTGGCCTGTAGTCCGTTGGTTCGAGAGGCGGTGTTGCCACAGCTCGGAAAATTCCCCGGAGCTGTGCATTCCTCCGGTCAGCTTTGTGAGAAGCTGATCGATTGGGTGAGAGGTGTTTCTCCAAATGATGAATGCTTTATCTGCGTCGATAATGTTCTTGATTGGGACATTCTCCTGAATCTAGTGGGAAATGTGCCAACCGGCTGGCAAGGTCTCCTGATCGGTCACTTGATTGACCGGAGCGCACAGGAGTCATATTTTAGGGAGTACGGCGGGAGACATCACGCATTACATGACGCCCGAGCGCTACGATTGTCGGCTCCGAGTGATCTAGCTGGTGCCATTTCTCCCAGGGATCTTAAGCATACCCGACTGTTCTGAATGGGAAGTTCCGCATACCTTCAGCCGCTGGACTACCAATATGGGGCTCCTTCTCGCCAGACTTGGAAAACAGCGCCCTCGCGATGGCCCAAGAATCCAGAGGTGAGTCATGAAGCGCAGCGAGCTATACATGAAAGTGTGGGCTACGCCGATCGTCCGATTGGCGAAAGAGTTGGGAATCTCCGATGTCGGACTTGCGAAGGCGTGTCGACGACATGCGATACCTGTACCTCCACGAGGCTACTGGGCGAAGCTAAGCGCAAGGAAAAATCCAACAAAAATCCCGCTACCTGCGCCTGAGTTGGATGTGTTTGTTCGATTTGCAGCAAGCGAACCAGACGAGCAAGCTAGGCAGCGCGCCATGGCTCAGCACCGGGCCAACTTGCTTACGGCGCGGGTAGCCGAGGCTGCCAACGCGGTGCCCGTTGAGTTCGCATTGACTCTTGAAGGTGCGCATCCCCTTGTGAGGACTACCCACAAATACTGCGAGCGCATTCCCAAGCTAATCGAGCGGTCGCGGCGTCGTAGCTACAGTTGGCCGATGGCCAAACCTGAAGATCATCCTCCGCCCGAACAACATGGCAGATACAGCTTATCCCGCAAGGGATGTCTTAACATTGTCGCTTCACTGGAATCGATGGACTGGATCCTTCGGTTGCATGCCACCCTGTTTCGCGGGCTTCTGAATGGGGGAATGAAGATTGCACAACGAGAAGTGCAAAGCGATCGCTCGTCCGGCAGAACGGACGATCCAGCAATTGAGTTGCGCTTTGACGAGGAGGTGCTAACGCTCAAATTTTCTGAAGGGTACCGTCGCGTTCGACTCACATCCGCGGAACTTGAGGAAAAGCGCAAGGAAGCGGCATGGGCTAGAGAGTTCGAGATGCACCCGTCCGGAATCTTCACATTGAGTCTTGAAGGCACCGAGTATCAAGCGCGCAAGTCCTGGCAGGGAAGCAAAGAGAAGCTGGAGATGCAGGTCAACGAAGTCATCCAAACAGCCTTTCATCTGGTTGGGTTGCTGCCACAACTCAGATCCGAACGAAAGGATCGGGAGGCCAACGCTCGCAGAGAAGAAGAGCTTCGAGCACGAGAGCGCAGGCGCCGAGAGGCGAGGGATGATCAGCTGAAGCAGGCTTTTGCGATGATGGAGGCGGACGGACGAGTACAGCAGTTGTACGCATTCCTTGACCGATTGGAAAAATGCTGCGCTGACTTCTCCCCGCCCTATGACGAGCGTGCCAGAGTTTGGATAAGCGTCATAAGGAACGAGCTGTCTGGCCGCAGCCCAGTCGATGAGATGTTGCAGAAATGTCTGAGTGTCCCTACGTGGGCGAGTTGGCCGCCGGCATGGTGGCCGGAAAACGTACCGTCTTCGTAAACCGTTCCAAATGCCACATGCCGTCGGGCCCAAAGAGTGCACGTTCACTGATCCAGCGAAACTGTTTGCACGATGAGTTCAAACTCGGCAAGGAGGTCAGGTTGACGCAGACGAAGGAAGTTTGCGACAGACTGATTCTCCAAGAGCTTTGCCAGGTATCCTTTAGCTAATACGAGATTGAGAATGTCTTGCCCGTACGTTTGCTCGACAAGCCGATACTGGCCTTGAAGATTGCCCATCTCCCGCTCCATCTTGGCCATTTGTTCCTGGCTGATGCCGACAAGTTTGCTGGGCTTCTTGCCGTCGATGAGCATCTCCACGGGCGTAGCGACCAGCAGCGCTTCAGCATATGCCACTGTTAAGTTGTTGGCAGACACCATCAGCTCTAGGCACTCCACTTGCCTTGTGGGCTTCATCTTGCGTATCACCCGTCCGAGCTCTGGCGAGAACTGTTGATCCTTAAGCAAGTCCGCAGCTTCCGGACAGATGCCGTTCAAGAGATTGATCTTCTTCTGGATGTGAGTGATGTCGACGCTGAATGCACGTGCCAATCGTTCTGGGGACACGCCGCGTTCAATAGCTCGCCGCAACATGAAATGTTCTTGGATCGTGGATAAGCGGTTGATGCGGTTGTTGTAGGTGTAGGCTTCGTCGTCCGTCGCGATGAGGCAAGAGGCCTCTACGAAGCCCAAGTCGCGCAAGGCGATTAGACGCATGTGACCATCCAAAAGTACGTGCTGCCCTGACTGTTCGTTCGCAGACGTTACGGTCAAGGGCTCGATAAGCCCGATCTCTTCTATGGAGGATTTGATCTGTTTGAACTTTCTCGAAGTACTTAGGCCTTCCGGAATGCGGCGCGACGGCAGTATGCATACAACTGGTACGCATCGTGGTTCCGGAATGAATCCAAGTGTGATGCCGCTCATTTTCCATATCCTCCTGCAACGACTCGCTCCGATAGATACTTGGGAAGCGTGGCGAGATCTTCAGCGCGAAGGAGATTGACGAAATTTTCATCGGCGAAAAGTTGGCGTAGTGCACCGACGACGAAGAGCAATCGCTGCTGTGCGAACTCCGCCTTTCGAACCATTGCTCTCTGGCGTTCCACCTCATTCTGATAAGTTCGAACCAGGCTTGACGTGGAGACATCGGTTTCGGACCCGCGCGGCATGCGGCGTGTCGCCGTACGACCGAGTGTCTGTCGTCGCTCGATTACACGTCGTGCATCCATCAACTGCTTACCACGCAGTTTCCCGGACTCGTACGCTTCCTGTAGTGCTGCCTGAATTGCCTTGTCGTCATCGCCAGCGCCGACAATGGTCAGTGCTGCGCTAAGGGGAATCGTTCCCTTTTCAACAGCGACAAGCAATCGTTCTTCCCCCTGTTGCAGAAGCGTGAGAATTCCTTGAACGTACGATTGGGTCAGACCGGTCTTATCTGCAATCACCTTGGGGATGTAGCCCTGTTCATGTAGTTGCCGGATGCCCGCGAGCAACTCCAAGGAGCGACACTGCCGTCTGGCGATGTTCTCCGCGAGGCTCATGATGAAGGCGTCTTCGTCGCTCACGTTCACAACGAGAGCGGGAATCATCGTTTCCCCTAGAGAGCGGAACGCCTTCAATCGGCCCTCGCCGCAAACGAGCATGTACCGTTCGCCACCATCTGACGCAGGCCTAGGCGTAACAGTTATGGGCTTCTTTAGTCCAATCGTCTTGATGTTTGTGACGATCTCTTCAAAGACTTTGCCGTTTCGCTCGCGAGTATTCAGAACCTCCACGCGGTCGATAGGGACCATGCGAACTTCGCCGGGCAGAGATTGCTCCATCATGCAGCCCTCCGAAGCTTCGCGCGGGCAGCCATACCGTAGAGGTAATCGAGCGTATCGAAACGATAGCTCTCAAGCTCGGCAGGGTTCCTTTCCGCAAGGCTGATACGAGCCTTAGAGAAGTCGATATGGGGTAAGAGGTAGTAGTCCAACGGCGCAGTGTTGGCTTGGTCCAGTCGAACAGCGACCGTGACATCGGGCAAGAGGCCAGCGTCGAATCGCACCTTCCAGCGGTTGCGCCCACATGCTGACGTTTGACACCGCGCGAGCACCAGCGATACCGAAAACTCACCATTGATCGTGAGTATGTCGGTCGCCAGGTCGCGCTCGACTGATCCGCCAAGATCCGCTATTCGGCGTTCTGTGTTTTCGACAATGTCCGGGTGGAGCCGTCTGAGAAATCGATTTGCTTCTATATATCGATAGTCTCGGGCCGGCGTAAATCCAACGACCTGGTAGGCGCGGATCAAGCTACCGAACCGGTACGAATAGACAGAGGACGAGGGCATGCCTTCGGTTTCGTCAATGATCAAGCCCGACAGAATTCCTCGAGTTTGATAGAGCGCGCGCAACCGTTCTATCAATTCGTCTTCGGAGTAGCGACGAGCTCGCGCCCGCATGATCCCTTGTGCCGTGTAGAAAATGTCGGCGGGTACAATTGGCTCAAAGGCATGTTCCTTCCTGATCCACATGTCAGGTGTGTTGACGACCCGAGCCTTCTTTAGCTTGTATGAAACGCGGTTGTAGACGTTGTTTCCGATGTACTTCTCATTCGTCAATACTTCTCTCACCGTTGAACGGCTCCAGCGGCGGCCGAAGTCGGTCTCGATTCCCATGGTGTTCAGGCGAGCGGCGATGTCGAACTCGTTAAGCGCATCGTTGATGAACCAGTTGTAAACAAGGTTAACTATGCGAGTTTCGCTCTCTGGGCCGGGTATCAGAATGACCCGGTCAGTTTGGAGACTTTTGTGTTCGCCCCTGCCCAGGGTACCTTTCATGACGCCATGCTGATCCACTAGCACGCGACGCAGTCCGAAGCCTGCTGGTCCTCCTTGGCGAAACCCCAGTTCTATGAGGCGACACTGACCGGCAAACACTTTCGAGGAGAGTTCGCGACTGTACTCCCCGGCCATCGCGCGCTTGACTCCCTTTACAACTGTGGAGATTGGTGACCCATCATTCTCGAACTGCTCGGCACAGTAGGCCACCTGGAGGCCCGCGCGCCGGCAGATGTACTCGTAGTAAGCGCTCTCGTCTGCATCTTGGAATCTTCCCCAGCGGCTAACGTCGTACACCAGGATCACTTGATAATCGACAGTTCCGGATTCGACATCTCGGATCAACTCCTGTAAGGCATGCCGGCCTTCGATTCGAAGGCCGCTCTTTCCCTCGTCAGCGTATGTTCTGACGACGGTAAGCCCTCGGTTTGCGGCGTACTCGTGTATCTTGCTTCGTTGATTCTCTGTGGAGTATTGCTGATGCTCAGTAGACATGCGGACGTACTCCGCTGCTCGAACGGGTATCTCCGGTGCCGTATCGGCTTGTAGGGCGAACGACTGCATGATGACGACTCGATGCTCTTGCATGCTCTCGATGGTCGCATTGGCGATCGATGGGCATACAAACTAGTTCTAGCAAATTGCGACATCCGCGTTACGCGTCTTCTCTTTGCAATTTGTGAAAGTCGCTCGGAACGTTGAAAAGAAAGCCGATACGGACCACCCACGCATCCATCTTGCGCCAAAGAATGCTGTCATAAACGGGCGCCAGGAGATACAGCCCACCAGGATTCAAGACGGGCGGTCCGCAGACATCCATCTTTGCAAGAGCCTTCATGGTCGAACGCTCCGCCTGCTGCTCGCGGTTGCGAGCGCTATATTCAGGGTGCAACTTTCGGTATGCCTTCCAATACTCTGGATGGCGTTTGGCCCAAGCCGCCTGAGCGCGGAACTGATTGTCTCGATAGTCAGGGTCGTTATGGCGGCGCGCGCGCTGCCATGCAGCGCGTCGACAGCGCTGACACGAGGGGGATGAGCAGTACTGCTGATGCGGCGATTGCGGCCGAGGTGTGAAGGGGGTACCGCAGCCAAGACATTTTCGGACAATCACAACGGCCTCCGATGCAGCGAACGGACGTGCCCAAGCGCCAGAGGGTGACGCTCTTGTGATGGCTAGCTTTTGCTCCATGGAGTGGCGGTGGGCGCGAAGTGTCGAACTTGCCACTTCGGGTTGGGCTACGCCCGGCGCGCTCAGTTCTAGCGGTGTCCGTTCTCGGCCTGGCTTAGCGAATTCCGGCTTCGATGACAACAGCTTCGCGAGTCTGCTGCAGGAGGTGACCTTGGTCACATGACGCGGCGGTGCTCACGCCGAACGAGAGTGCTGGGCGTGTTCGGCAGGCACATTTGTGCAGCATTAGGCCGAAGGTGGGCCTTCCCAGTCGCCACGAATATTGTCTTGGTAGGCTTGTCCGTCCGCGCTGTTGTTCCAAAGCCCGAACGCGTCGGCACTTGCGAGGCGATTTTTCTGAGCTATGTACGCCTGGATGGCGTCACGGATGATGGCAGCCCGGGATCGCCCTTCAGTTGTGGCGAGTCTTTCCAGTTCTTCCAATTGAGCGGCGGGCAGATCGACAAGGATGCGGACCATCTTGAGGTGCTCACGGATTCCATGGGAGGCCTCACGCGTTCGATCAGCGATTGGCGACTCGTAGTATGGAGGTACTTCCTGGGCGGGTCCCATCTTTTGTGGGAGTTCTGTAGGAAATTCTCAACTATTTTGAGTTTTCGCGGAACGGGTGTTGCAGAATAGTTGGTTAAGTTATTGATCTGTATGGCAAGATTTGCCATCTATTGTGAACACCTACAGGGTTGCAGACGCACAGAAATCCCGGCTCAAGGCCGGGATTTTTTTTGGGGCTTTCACCACACCTCCGGCACCATCCGCCATGTCCGCGCGCGCAATAGCGCGCATATTCGTCGCCGAACGTCTCGCGCAGCAGGGCCTCTTCGGCCCGGATCCGCGCGATCTGTGGCCATAGCATCAGCGCAGTCAGCATCACACCGATCAGGGATCGGAACACCAGTACCCACCCTAGCGAACCGGCCATAAGGGTATGCCTGCCGGCATCGCGCTGTCGAGCCGTGAATCGTCCACGATCAATGGGACAATGCCGCCTGATCCCGAATTCGCACCAGGCAGACCATGGCTCTTATCGACCTCAGCAACCTCCAGCAAGCGGCGCTCGCCTTCGGCGAGGCGCGGGGCTGGGGCAAGTATCACAGTCCGAAGAATCTGGCGATGGCGCTCAGTGTGGAAGTGGCCGAGCTGGTGGAAATCTTCCAGTGGCAAACCGAGGAAGAGTCGCGCGGCATCATGTCGACGACCGAGCGTGCACACGTCGAGCAGGAACTGGCCGATATCACGATCTACCTGACGCAGCTGGTGACGGCGTTGGGCGTCGACCTCGATGCGGCGGTGCGCGCCAAGATGGAGATGAACGCGCGCAAGTATCCGGCGCCGGACGAGGGAAAGTAGGCCAGGGGCGCGAATCAGCATGCCGCGCGCGAATCACGTGTCCGCATCCTGACAGCCGCGTGCGGCAAATGCGGCTAGACTTGGTCCATCGTCTTTCGCGGAGATGGCGCCATGGCAGTGCGCAAGCAAGGCAAGTCATTTGGCAATGTCCACATTGGTATCGGCGGCTGGAATTTCGCGCCGTGGCGCGACAATTTCTATCCGGCGGGCCTGCCGCAGGCCCGAGAGCTGGAATATGCGAGCCGCCACCTGACCGCGATCGAGATCAACAGCACCTATCACGGCACGCAGAAGCGCGCGTCGTTTGCCAACTGGCGCGATGCCACGCCCGATGACTTCGTGTTCGCCGTCAAGGCGTCGCGCTTTGCCACCAACCGGCGCATCCTGGCCGAGGGCGCCGATTCGATTCATCGCTTTATCGACAGCGGCATCGCCGAGCTGCGCCACAAACTTGGCCCCGTCGTCTGGCAGTTCGCACCGACCAAGCAGTTCGTGCCCGATGACTTCGAGGCCTTCCTGAACCTGTTGCCCGATGCCGTGGAAGGCGTGCCGCTGCGCCACGTGCTGGAGGTGCGCCACGCCAGCTTCATGTGCGACGAATACCTGAAGCTGGCGCGCAAGTTCAAGGCGGCCACGGTATTCACCGATTCTCCAAAATTTCCGTCATTTGCCGATCTGACCGCCGACTTTGTCTACGCGCGCCTGATGAATGCACAGGAAAAGCTGGCGACCGGCTACGCGCCGAAAGACCTGGACCAGTGGGCCGGACGTGTCGCAAGCTGGGCCGAAGGGAAGGCGCCCGACGACCTGCCCGTGGTGGAAGACGAGCCGGGCGCGAAGCTCAAGCCGAAGACGGTCTACCTGTTCTTCATCAACGGTGCGAAGGAGCGGGCGCCGTCTGCGGCCGGCGCGCTGCTCCAACGGCTGGGCTGGACACCGACCGAGGAGGTCCCGGTGAAGGTTGCGGTGTCGAAG
Source organism: Cupriavidus sp. 94F1 (assembly GCF_057798875.1). Lineage (NCBI taxonomy): Bacteria > Pseudomonadati > Pseudomonadota > Betaproteobacteria > Burkholderiales > Burkholderiaceae > Cupriavidus > Cupriavidus sp. 94F1. The sequence goes on along the minus strand of NZ_JBYOJT010000003.1, from coordinate 327,357 downwards.
CCAGCTGCCGTCGAGGGATCGGCGGAGGCCCCGGCAACAAAGGCCCGCGCAACAAAGGCCCCCGCAACAAAGGCATCCGTGGAGAAACCTCCGGCAAGGAAGGCCGCTGCAAAGCAGGCGGCAACTAAGCAGGCGGCAACGAAGACGGCCGCAACGAAGACGGCGGCAACGAAGACGGCGGCAACGAAGACGGCCGCCAGCAAGCCAGCCGCACCCCCACCCTCGACAAGGAAGGCGCCCGCGAAGAAAGCCGCTGCAAAGAAAGCCGCCACCCGCGCCGCCGCGTAAGGCCATGCGTGCCAGCCGGCCCCCATCCCCGGTGATTGCGCTTCGGTGCGAACCCTTTTCGGTGCTGCCGCTGGAACCGATGTGGCTCGACGCGCTGGCGCAATCGGGCCATGTTTCGATGACGCCGCTGCAGGCCGCCGCCCTGCCCCTGGCGCTTGCCGGGCACGACCTGATCGTCCAGGCGCGCCAGGGCGGCAGGGCCACCACGCTGGCGATCGCCCTGCTCCACCGGCTCGATCCACAACGCTTCGACGTGCAGGCGCTGGTGCTGTGTCCCACGCGCGATCGCGCCGACATGGTGGCGCGGCGCATCCGGCAGCTGGCGCGGGTGGCCGGCCAGGTCAAGGTGGCGCTGCTCTGCACCGGCATGCCGATCCGGGCACAAATCGATAGCCTGATTCACGGCGCGCATATCGTTGTCGGCACCCCGGGACGCATGCTCGACCATATCGATGCGGCCAGCCTGGATCTGCGTGCGGTGAACACGGTCATCTTCGAAGCCGCCGACACCATGCTCGACATGGGGTTTGCCGATGACATCGCCTTCGTGGCCAGCCGCTGCCCGAAGTCGCGGCAGACGCTGCTGTTCCATGCGTCCCCCGACGCCGATCCGCCGCCGGAAATCGTCCGTCTGGCACGGCAATGGCAGCGCAAGCCGCGCGCCGTCCGGGCGGCGATGGGCGACCAGCCGTCTGTCTGACGCCGCGCGCCATGCCAGCACTGCCTGACGAAGATTCGTGAAAGTCACCCTGTAAGGCGGCGCTTTCGTTTGCTAATCTGGATACACGCAGCCAGATCCCCGGGGGGTGCGGGCTATTGCGCAGCACCGCAGATCGATCGCGTCTGGGCAGCGACTGTTTCCAAAACGGCAACAAGGAGTCGGTGACATGAAGACCGCACGGCAGGTTCTGGAAAACAAGGCAAATCACGCCATCTACAGTATTCCACCCACGGCGACGGTGTACGCGGCGCTGCAGCTGATGGCCGACAAGGGCATCGGCGCGCTGCTGGTAATGGAACACGACAAGATCGTCGGCATCCTGAGCGAACGGGATTACGCGCGCAAGGTGATCCTGATGCAACGCACGTCGCGCGAGACGCTGGTCAAGGAAATCATGACCACGGCCGTGATTTACGTACGTGCCGATCAGAGCACAGACGACTGCATGGCGTTGATGACCAGGCATCGCCTGCGTCACCTGCCGGTGATGGATGGCGACACGCTGATGGGGATGTTGTCGATCGGCGACCTCGTCAACGACATCATCAGCGAGCAGCGTTTCACCATCGAACAGCTGGAACACTACATCACGGGCGGCTCACGCTAGCCGCCCCTCAGCGCGGTCCAATCCCACCCTCTCAACCCCGGGCACGTGGCGAACGTGCCCGGGGGCGTCGTTCGGCCTGTGGTTTTTGTCCCATCGCGGCCTTTTGCAGGCAATCGGCTCGAGCGAAAAAATACTAAGCATGCATATAATTATGCGGTCACTGAATAAGGCCGCGTCGATGTTGTGCGGTCTGAGGTTTTTGTGATCTGCGCGGCACCATCGGCGCCCCCACACCATCCGCACCCATTGCATGTCATCGCCCTCGCCTTCCCAGTCCGTCACGCTGGACGCCGCTCCCGATGCCCACGACCACGCCGCGATCATGCGCGTGATCGGCGGGATCGTGCTCTGTATCCTGCTGGCCGCGCTCGACCAGACCGTGGTCATTCCGGCCGTGCCGGCCATCGCCAACGACCTGAACGGTTTCGGCCATCTGTCGTGGATCGTCACGGCCTACCTGATCGTGTCGACGGTCACCACACCGCTCTACGGCAAGCTGTCTGACAGTTTTGGCCGCCGGCGCCTGCTGATGCTGGCGATCTCGCTATTTATCGCCGCATCGGTGGCCTGCGCGCTGGCGCAGTCGCTGACGCAGCTGATCCTGTTCCGCGCGCTGCAGGGCGTGGGCGGCGGCGGGCTGATGTCGCTGGCCCAGGCGGCCATCGCCGATGTGGTGGCGCCGCGCCAGCGCGGCCGCTACCAGGGCTACCTCGCGACGGTCTGGGCGGTCTCGTCGATTGCGGGACCGCTGGTGGGCGGCTGGGTGTCCGACCACATGTCGTGGCGCTGGCTGTTCTGGATCAACGTGCCGCTGGGCCTGCTGGCGATGGCCATGTGCTATCGCGGACTGGCGCACCTGCGTGCCCGGGGCGGCCGGCCGCAGGTGGACTGGCTGGGCGCCAGCCTGCTGGCGGTCGCCATCGTCGCCTTTCTGCTGGCGATGAGCTGGGCGGGCGAGGCCTTCGACTGGATCTCGCTGGAAATGGGCGGCCTGCTTTTGCTGACGCTGGTGGCCGTGGCGCTGCTGGCCTGGCAGGAACGGCGCGCCGCCGATCCGATGCTGCCGCCGCGCCTGTTCGCCAACCGCGCCTATGTGATGGGCGTGGGCGCCTCGTCGCTGGCTGCGCTCAACATCTTCCTGTGCATCTTCGCGCTGCCGCTGCACTTCCAGCTGGTGCGTGATGCCGATGCCTCGACGTCGGGCCTGCTGGTGGTGCCGTTCCTGCTGTCCACGGTGGCCGGCAACTTCGTGGTGGCGTGGCTGGCGCCTCGCCTGGGCCGCATGCGCGAGATACTGACCGGCGGCTACGTGGCCGCCGCCGTGGGGCTGGTGTCGCTGGCCACGGTCACGGCCGCCGTGCCCACGACGCTGGTACTGGTGGCGATGACGATTGCCGGCATCGGCCTGGGCATGTCGATGGTGGGCACGCTGATTTCGGTGCAGAACGCGCTGGAGCGCCGCGACATGGGCGCCGGCACCGGCGCGCTGCTGGTGATCCGCGCGCTGGGCAGCGCCCTGGGCGGCGCACTGGCCGGCACGCTGCTGGCGATGGAATTCCGCGACGCGCTGGCGCGCTCGGGCGTGAACCAGGCGCTGGACCTGGGCTCGCTGCGCCATGGCAGCGAGGCGATGGCCCATCTGTCGCCGGCCGTGCACCAGGTGCTGGCGGGCGGCGTGGAATCGGGCTTTCACATGATCTTCGCGGCGGGCGCGGTCGCGGCCATCATCGCGCTGGTCATCGTGCGACGCATGCCGGACCTGGAACTGCGCAGCAGCGTGACCGAACACGCGGCCAAGATTCACATGGATTGAAGGTGGTCCGGGGCCGGCGGCGCCTGTCGCTGCCGCCGCGCGTCATGACGCGAATCGCCCGAGAGCGTAGACTTTGCTGCACTAAAGGAAACCGGAGCCCGTACCCATGTCTCGCGAACGCACCCTGGCAACTGCAGTCCACATGGACCGGATGCGGCAACACCTCCAGCGCACCGCCCTGCTGGGCGCGTTGAGCCTGGCCGCCGCGGCCGCCATGCTGCCGCACCCTGCCCGCGCGGCAGACAAGTCTGCCACGGTGTCGGCACAGCCGGCCGGCAACTGCCCGGCTTCGCTGAATTTCCGTTTCCCGCGTCTGCAGGACGAATCGCCCCAGAACCTGTGCCAGTACGCCGGCAAGGTCGTGCTGGTGGTCAATACGGCCAGCTATTGCGGCTTCACGCCGCAATACGAAGGCCTGGAGGCGCTTTACGCCAAGTACCGCGAGCGCGGCCTGGTGGTACTGGGCTTCCCGTCGAACGACTTCTCGCAGGAGCCCGGTTCGGCGAAGGAAATTTCGGACTTCTGCTACAACACCTACGGCGTCAAGTTCCCGATGCTCGGCAAGTCCCACGTGCGCGGCGGCGAAGCCAATCCGATGTACGTGTTGCTGACGAAGGAAACCGGCACCGCGCCGAAGTGGAATTTCTACAAATACCTGATCGACCGCAAGGGCCAGGTCGTGGGCAGCTACAACAGCATGGTCAAGCCCGACGACAAGCAGTTCGTGGCCAAGATCGAAGAGTTGCTGTCCACGCGCTGAATGGCCCCGCCGCCGGTGCCCGTCCGGCTTTTTCGGCCGCTTTCCAGGATTTTTGATTCACATCAATTGAAAACCTCGCGCAACTGAGTACTTTCGCCGCTTAAAAATAACCACAAGCGGTTGAGGGAGTCATGAGCAAGGTGCTTTACGAATGCAACGGGCATGTCTGCCTGGCGTTTACGGACCTGGTCGACGATACGCATGGCGATGCGGTGCAGAGCAACCAGTTCCTGGTGGTCAATCACGGGCACGCGGCCCTGATCGATCCGGGCGGGCAGATGACCTATAGCGAGCTGTACATGACGATCAGCCGCTATTTCCCGCCCAAGCAACTCGATTACGTACTGGCGTCGCACGCCGATCCCGACATCGTGGCGTCGGTGGGGCGCTGGCTGACGGCGTCCGACAGCCGCGTGCTGATCTCCGAGGTCTGGGCGCGCTTCCTGCCGCATTTCTGCCAGACCGGCAAGACCGCCGGGCGCATTGTCCCGATTCCCGATGCGGGCATGGTGGTGCCGCTGGGCAAGTCGTCGATCATGGCCGTGCCGGCCCATTTCCTGCATTCCGAGGGCAATTTCCAGTTTTTCGATCCGATCAGCAGGATCCTGTTCTCGGGCGATCTCGGGGCGTCGATGACCTCGACGGAAGACGCGCGCGGCGACGTGACCGATTTCGATGCCCACGCGGCCCGCATGCTGGGGTTCCACCGCCGCTACATGAGCGGCAACAAGGCCTGCCGGCTGTGGGCGGCCATGGCGCGCACGCTCGATATCCAGTGCATCGTGCCGCAGCACGGGCCGTCGATCCGGGGGCGCCAGATGGTGGCGCGGTTCATCGACTGGGTCGAGCAGCTCCAGTGCGGGCTGGATCTGGTCGACGCCAGTCACTATCAGGTGCCCACGCAGGTCCTGCGCTGAACCCGCGGGCGGCGCCGTCAGTCGCGCACCAGGCCTTCGGCACGCATTGCCGCCTGCACGGCCGGGCGCGCGGCCACGCGCGACAGATATTCCTGCAGCTTCGGGTACGCATCGAGCTTCAGGTGCAGCAGCCGGGCCCAACTGACGATCGTGAAGCAGTACGCATCGGCCACGCTGAACTGGTTGCCCAGCAGGTAATCGCGCGACGCCAGGTGTTGGTCCAGTTCGCCAAAACGCTTGTGCAGCTTGGCCTTGCAGGCCTCGACGGTGCTGGCGTCGGTTTCCTTGTGCCACAGCCACGGGCTGAACACCTTGTGCAGTTCGGTGGAGATCAGCGTCAGCCAGCCCACGGCCTCCAGCCTGGCCTGGCTGCCGGGCGCCGGCAGCAGGTTGCGTGCCGGCACCATGTCGGCGATGAACTGGAGCAGGGCGGACGCCTCGCTGTGGCGCGACCCGTCATCGAGCTGCAGCAGTGGCACATAGCCGCGCGGGTGGATGGCGTAGTAGTCGTTGGTGCCGTTTTCGGGCTCGGCCAGCGTGTGATGGATCAGGTCGACGCGGGCCAGCGTGACGGGCAGGCCGGCCTCGCGCAGGGCGATATGAACGGCCATCGAGCAGGCGGCGGGCGAATAGTAGAGCTTCATGGGATTCCTTGGGAGATGGCACGGCGCGGGGCGCGGCGTGCGGTGATGGCAGTCTAGGCAGCGGCCCAGGCCCCCACAATGCGTGGCGATGCACAGCGGGTATGCAAAGATGCATGGCCTGCATGATGTGTCAGAAGAATGCCGACGCAGGGCGGTCGGGGACGGGCGTGCGGGGGCCGCGCGCGGGCCGCTGGCTTGCGATATGCTCGCGAGGCTGACCTGACCCCCATAGGAGACAAGATGAAGCTAGTCCGTGTAGGAAACCCCGGCGCCGAGCGTCCGGGCCTGGTTGACCGTGATGGGCGCGTGCGCGATCTGTCCGGTGTCGTCGGCAATATCGGCCCGGGCGAACTGGCGCCGGCGGCGCTGGCCCGGCTGGCCGCGATCGACCCGGCCACGTTGCCCGTGGTGGAGGGCCAGCGCCATGGCGTGCCCTGGACCGGTATCGGCAAGATCATCGCCATCGGCCTGAACTACGCCGACCATGCCGCCGAGGCAGGCATGCCGCTGCCGGCCGAGCCGATCGTGTTCCTGAAGGCGAATACCTCGCTGAACGGCCCGAACGACGCCGTGATGCTGCCGTTCGAGTCAAAGAAGTCGGACTGGGAGGTGGAACTGGGCGTGGTCATCGGCACCACGGCGCGCAATGTGTCCAAGGCCCAGGCGCTGGAGCACGTGGCGGGCTACTGCGTGGTGAACGATGTGTCCGAGCGCGAATTCCAGCTCGAACGCGGCGGCACTTGGGACAAGGGCAAGGGCTGCGACACGTTCTGCCCGGTCGGCCCGTGGCTGGTCACCCGCGACGAGGTGCCCGACGCCCAGAAGCTGGGCATGTGGCTCGACGTCAACGGCGAGCGCATGCAGAAGGGCAGCACCGCGACGATGGTCTTCGACGTGGCCACGGTGGTCAGCTACGTCAGCCGCTTCATGACGCTGGAACCCGGCGACCTGATCGCCACCGGTACGCCGCCCGGCGTGGGCATGGGCTTCAAGCCGCCGCGCTACCTGAAGGCTGGCGATGTGATGCGCCTGGGCATTGAGGGCCTGGGCGAACAGAGCCAGAAGGTTGTGGCGTACGGCGAACGCTAGATTCTGCGATGTGAAAAATGCGGGGCGACCGCGTGGCTTCGCGAGGTTCCCCGCTGAAACATCGTCTTGCAAAGCGTCGCGTTTTCAAACAAAGCGTCCGTTAAGGGCAACAGTTTTGGGACCATATGGGGCGCTTTCGCACGAAATTCCCATTCGGGGTTTCACCTCCCGGGGGTGCGTGAAATACTGTTCTTACATGATGTCTGCCAAACAAGAGCAATGCCATGTCTGAACACGCCCCCGAAATCGAGTCGATATTGAAGACCGTCCCGGTTAGCCTCGCCCGGAACGGTCCCACCCGCACCTTCTGCACCCTGCATGACACGCTCGACTCGCGTGACGAACTGCAGGACATCCGCCGCAGCATCCACCAGCATCCCGAACTCGCCTTCAATGAAGTCCGTACCGCCGAGCTTGTCGCCAGCAAGCTCGAAGGGTGGGGCTACACCGTGACGCGCGGTGTGGGCGGCACCGGGGTGGTGGCCACGCTGCGGTCGGGCAGCAGCCAGCGCAGCGTCGGCATTCGCGCCGACATGGACGCGCTGCCGATCCACGAGCGCACCAACCTGCCATACGCCAGCGTCAACGAAGGCAGGATGCACGCCTGTGGCCACGACGGGCACACCGCCGTGCTGCTGGGCGCTGCCCGCCAGCTGGCGCGCACGCGCCATTTCAACGGCACTGTCCACCTGATCTTCCAGCCTGCCGAGGAAATCGGCGCCGGCGGCGGGGCCGAGCGCATGCTGGCCGATGGCCTGTTCGAACGGTTTCCGTGCGACGCCATCTTTGGCCTGCATAACCACCCTGGCGTGGAAGCCGGTACGTTCATGTTCCGCGCGGGGCCGTTCATGGCCGCGTGCGACACGGTGACGATCACCATTCGTGGCAAGGGCGGCCACGCGGCCCGCCCGCACCAGTCGATCGACCCGATCCTGGTGGCCGGCAGCCTGGTGATGGCGCTGCAATCGATCGTGGCGCGCAATGTCGATCCGAACGAGACCGCCGTGGTCACCATCGGCACGCTGCACGCCGGCCACGCGCCAAACGTGATCCCGGACAGCGCGCGCATGGAAATCAGCGTGCGGTCGTTCAGCGCCGAGGTGCGGGCGTCGATGGAAGCGCGTATCCGCCAGCTGGTCACGGCGCATGCCGAAGGCTATGGCGCCGCCGCCGATATCGACTACGTGCGCGGCTATCCGGTACTGGTCAACAGCGAGGCGGAGACCGAATTCGCCCGGCAGGTGGCCGAGGAACTGGTGGGTCCGGAGCGGGCGATCGGCAATTTCCATCGCATCGCGGGCAGCGAGGACTTCGCGTACTTCCTGCAGCAGCGCCCGGGCTGCTTCGTGCGGATGGGCAATGGCGCCAACCAGCCGCTGCTGCACAACGCCGGCTACGACTTCAACGACGACAACCTGACCGTGGGCGCAGCGTACTGGACGCGCCTGGTGGAACGGTATCTGGCGGAATAACGATCGAGCCGCCGCAGGTTTGCAGATCGACAGGCCGCCAGGGCAGGGCAGGTCACTTGAAGAGGGCGCTCGGCGGCACGCCAAACTGCCGCCGGAACATCGTCGCAAAGGCGCTCGGGCTGTCGTAGCCCATGTCGAGCGCCACATCCACCACCTTGTCGCCGGCAGCCAGGCGCTCCAGCGCGGCCAGCAACCGCGCCTGCTGGCGCCACTGGCCAAAGGTCATCCCGGTTTCGCGCGCAAAGCGCCGCTGGATCGTCTTCGGGTCCACGCCCAGGCGCGTGCCCCAGTCGGCCAGGGTCAGGCCGGTATCGGGCTCGCCGACGATCTGGTCGCAGATCGTGCGCAGGTCCGGGTCGGTGGGGCGGGGCAGGTGCAGCGGCAGCGTCGGCACCAGCTTCACTTCGTCGAGCAGCAGCCGCATCAGGCGGCCATCGCGCGAATCCATGTCATATAGAGCGGGCACGTCAATGGCGGCCAGGATCAGCTCGCGCAGCAGCGGCGATATGCCCAGAACGGTACATGCCGTGGGCAGATCGGGCGCGGCGTCGGGGCGGATATAGGCGGTGCGCATCTGCACCCGGCCCACCATGCGGATCCAGTGCGTGGTGCCGCCCGGCATCCACATGCCGCGCGTGGGCGGCACGGTCCACTGGCCTTCGGCCGTCGAGACCACCATCACACCATGCATGGCATGGATCAGCTGGGCATGCGGATGCTGGTGGGGCTTGGTGACGTGGCCCGGCACATAGTCGGCAGCCATGGCCGTGACCGGCATCGGGCTGCGGTCGTACTGGACATAGGCGGGGCGCTCGGCATAGGTGTCGGCGCGGGCGTCCATGGCGGGATCGCGCGGCGCATCGGGGGGCAGGGGTCGGCTGCCCGGGGTGTCGTGATCGACCCAGGCGATGCGCGGGGCAGGATGGGCGGCGGATGTCGGTCGTGCGGACGGCTTGCGGCGCTGTGGCGGTCGCGGGGTACCCGGCATGTCCTTTTCTCCAAGGTTGCGGCCTTATTCTCGCAGGACAGGCGCAGGTTTGCCAATTAGCATCGTCACACTTCCTTTAATCCCGTGGAAACGGGCTCCGGGAAGATTCCCGAGAAGAAAACTGGCCAATGCGCCCCCGACCATGAGCACAACCGTCCATTCCGCCGCCGCCGCGGCGCCTCGCGAGGAGGGCACGCGCTTCCGCGTGCTGTACGCGATCAGTTTCGCGCACTTCCTCAACGACATGATCCAGTCGCTGATCCTGGCCATCTATCCGATGCTCAAGGGCGGCTTCAACCTGAGCTTCGCGCAGATTGGCCTGCTGACGCTGACGTACCAGATCACCGCATCGCTACTGCAGCCGATCGTCGGCCTGTACACGGACAAGCACCCGAAGCCCCATTCGCTGGCCATCGGCATGGGCTTCACGCTGGGTGGCCTGCTGCTGCTGTCGGTGGCGCCCAGCTACGGCGTGCTGCTGGTAGCGGCGGCGCTGGTCGGTACCGGATCGTCGATCTTCCATCCTGAGTCGTCGCGCGTGGCGCGGCTGGCATCGGGCGGCCAGCATGGCCTGGCGCAATCGATCTTCCAGGTGGGCGGCAATGGCGGCAGCGCCATGGGTCCGCTGCTGGCTGCGTGGATCGTGCATACGCAGGGCAGCGTGGCGTGGTTCTCGCTGGCGGCCGTGCTGGCCATTGCGGTGCTGTGGCAGATCGGCGGCTGGTACGGCCGCCATCTGGCCGAGCGCGCCGCGAAGAAGAAGGCCGCCGCCGGCGCGGTGGCCAAGCTGCCGACATCGACCGTCGTGCGCGCCATGACAGTGCTGCTGCTGCTGATCTTCTCGAAGTATTTCTATATGGCCAGCCTGAACACGTACTACACGTTCTATCTGATGGAGAAGTTCGCGCTGACGCGCCAGACGTCGCAGGTCTACCTGTTCCTGTTCCTGTTCGCGGTGGCGGCGGGCACGATCCTGGGCGGCCCGATCGGCGACCGCATCGGCCGCAAGCGCGTGATCTGGGCGTCGATCCTGGGCGTGGCGCCGTTTACGCTGATGCTGCCGCACGCCAACCTGTTCTGGACCGCCGTGCTGACGGTGATCATCGGCTTCATCCTGGCGTCGGCGTTCTCGGCCATCCTGGTGTTTGCCCAGGAACTGATTCCGGGCAAGGTCGGCATGGTGTCGGGCCTGTTCTTCGGCTTCGCGTTCGGCATGGGCGGCATCGGCGCCGCTGTGCTGGGCAAGCTGGCCGACGCCCATGGCATCGAATCGGTCTACCAGTTCTGCGCCTACCTGCCGCTGCTGGGGCTGCTGGCGGTGTTCCTGCCAGACCTGCGGGGACGCGCGAAGGCGGCTTGAGGTAGCCGTTCTGCGAAAAAAGGAAGGCGACCCTCCCGGGTCCCTTCCTTTTTTCATGTCAACGTGGCGGATTACTTGCCGGCCTTGTCCTGCGACACATCCATGATCATGCGCGTCAGCAGGTACAGGCGCGGCGTGACCGAGTTCAGGTCCACGTACTCGGCGTCGTTCGAATGGGCGCCGAACCCGCGCAGGCCGAAACGCTCGATGACCGGGGCCCTGGTGGCTGCCGCGGCGAATGCGGCATCGGTGCCGCCGCCTTCTGCCGTGTCGTAGACGGCCAGCTTTTCACCGATTTCCGCATAGATGCCCTGGGCATGGGCGGCGAGGGCGCGCGCGGCCGGCGTGACTTCCAGCGGCGGCCGGCGGCGCTCGAACTTGACCTCGACCTTGGTGTCGGGAATCAGCGTCTTCCTGGTCCGCTCCTGCAACGTCTTCTCCAGGCCGTCATAGTCGGCGGTGCGCAGCACGCGCACATCGGCCTGGGCCGTGGCCACGGCGGGAATCACGTTGCGATTGGTGCCGGCCTGCGACAGTGTCCAGTTGACCTTGAGCCCGGTATCGGGATTCGACAAGTCGCGCATCTGCAGGATCTGGTGCGACATCTCGTACAGCGCATTGCGGCCCAGTTCCGGCGAGCTGCCCGCGTGCGACGACTTGCCGTCCACCTTGAGCGCGATAGCGCCGATGCCGCTGGTGGCCAGCGACAGGCGGTCGCCGGTCACGCGCGTCGCCTCGCACGAGAACACGGCGTCCTGCTCCGAACCGAGCTTGGTCAGCATCGCGCGGGCGCCCGGCGAGCTGATTTCCTCGTCGCCGTTGATCAGCACGGTCAGGGTGCCGTAGTCCTTGAAGTTCATCTTCTGCAGGATCGCCACGGTGTGCAGGATCACGGCCACGCCGTTCTTGTCATCGGCGATGCCCAGCCCGTAGGCCTTGTCGCCTTCCACGCGGAACGGCTGCTGTGCCAGCATGCCGCGCAGGTACACGGTGTCCATATGGGCAATCAGCATGATCTTGCGCTTGCCCGTGCCCTGGAATGTGGCATGCACCATCTTGCCCACGGTCTCGGGCGTGTCCTCCATGCGGTAGACCTCGGTCGGCGCCACCAGCCTGGCGTCGCCCCCCATGGCGGCCAGCCGGTCGCGGATCAGGTTGGCAATGCGGTCCAGGCCTTCGATGTCCTTGCTGCCGGATTCGATCGACACCAGGTCCTTCATGGTGCTGATGAGCGCGGGCTTTTCCTGCTGGGCAAGCCGGTAGACAGGTTCGACCGGCGCGGCTGCGGCGGTGCCGGCAAGCAGCGCCGCGGCCAGGGCGACCGATGACAGGGTGACAGGACGATGACGAAACACGGGGCGGGGGACGGACACGGAACGACTCCTCTTTCTTCCTGGTGGTGTGAAGCCCACATGTTGCGCGCGCAACGCGCACGGGTCCAGTACCCTGGCATCGGTTTTGCGGCATCATCTGGGTCATGAAGTCCGCCGTGCCCCAGCCCTCCGCATTACCCGCCATGTCTGCCCGTCCCGCCTGCGCCCACTGCCTTGCCCTTGCCGACGATCCGCGCCGCCGCGAGCCGCATCCGTGCCTGGCGCTGCGCAACACCGCGCCGCTGGTCAGCCAGAGTGCGGCTGGCGTGCCCTTCAGCATGATGTCGTTCACCTGCCGCGAGTGCGGGACGGGCTGGCGGCTCTACGACCGCGCCAACGAACTGTTCGTGTCGTGGGTGCCCGAGCACCCGCTGGTGCGATAGCCGTCCCGACACCCCCTGGTGCGATAGCCGCCCGCACGCCCGGGGGTGGCATAGCCGATCAGCTAAGATAGCGGCTGGCCGGACGCCGCCAACGCGCGCCACCCGGTACCCAGACGATGTCTTTCGCGCGCCGCGTTCGCGCCCATCCCCACGTATTTCCCGCTTCCAAGCCCGACCATGGCCGTTTTCCGTCTCCTGCCGCTGCGCGCCGCCTGCCTCGCCGTCACGCTGATGGCCGCCGCCGCTGCCCCCGCCCTTGCCGCCGACAACTACCCGAGCCGGCCGATCCGCATGATCGTGGCCTATCCCACCGGCGGCATCAGCGACGCCGTGGCGCGCGCGCTGGGCGAAAAGCTGTCGGTCCAGATGGGCACGTCGGTGGTGGTGGAAAACAAGGCCGGCGCCGGCGGCAGCATCGGCATCGACGCCGTGGCCAAGGCCGCGCCCGATGGTTACACGCTCGGTTTCGCCTCGACCAGCCCGCTGACGCTCAATCCGCACGTGGGCCGCGTCAACTATGACCCCCAGCGCGATGTGGCGCCGGTCATGAGCGTGATGTATTCGCCCGTGCTGGTGATTGCCACGCCGAGCTTCACCGGCAAGGCGTTCCCGGACCTGATCGCCCAGTCGAAGGCCAGGCCGGGCTCGGTGCGCTGGGCCACGTCGGGCCTGGGCACGGTGGGCCACGTGATGCTGGAACAGGTGCGCGCGAAGTCCCGGGCCGACATCACGCTGATCCCGTACAAGGGCGCGGGCCAGCAGATGAACGATGCGCTGGGCGGCCAGTTCGAGGTGATGAGCACCAACGCCAGCCCGATGCTGACGCAGCATATGCAGGCTGGCCGCCTGCGGGCCATCGCCGTGGGCGCGCCCAGGCGGCTCGACAGCCTGCCCAACGTGCCGACCTTCGACGAACTCGGCTATCCGAAGGCCAACCTGACCTCGACATTCGGCATCTTCGCGCCGGGCAAGACGCCGGCGGCCATCATCGACAAGCTCAACGCCGAACTGAACAAGGCGCTGGCCGAGCCCGAGGTGCGCGACCGCCTGCTGCGCGGCGGCGAAGTGCCTACCGGCGGCTCGGCGGCGCAGTTTGCCAAGGCCATTCACGCCGAATCGCAGGAAAACGCCCGCATCGTCAAGGAAGCGGGCATCAAGGCGGACTGAGCGAAACGAGGGACCGGGGGGCAGGGGCTTTCGCCAGATCGACCCCATGGCACCTTCATCGCACTTTCTTCAAGCCACGTCGAGCCGGCTGCCCAGCCGGTAGACCGTGCGCAGCATCACGCCGTTGAACGGCCATAGCGCCAGCTTGTTCCGGATGCGCGACAGATGGCTGTCGATGGTGCGCGACTGTTCTTCCATGTCGGCACCGCGCCAGACCTTGTCGATCATCGTCCGGCGCGTCACCAGCGTGCCGAGATTGCGGAACAGCAGCAGCGCCAGCGCATATTCCTTGGGCGACAGCGTCACCGGCATGCCTTTCACCCAGACCTGACGCTCGGCCACCGCGAAGCGGAATTCCCCGCAGACCAGCTGGTCGGGCCCGTCGTCCAGCACCCCGGCCGGCGCGGTGGCTGGCCGCACGGGCTGCGTGGCGGCGCGCCGGCCCAGCGCCTCGATGCGCGCGAGCAGTTCGCCGTCGCGCACCGGCTGCGGCACATAGGCATCGGCGCCGGCCATCAGGCAGCGCGCCACATCCGATTCGGCGTCGCTGGCACCGAACATCATCACGGGCAGGGCGTGTCCGAGCGTGCGCCGGACCCAGTCGAGCAATTCCTCGGCATCGGCGTCGGCCACGTCGCGGTCCAGCAGCAGCATGTCGAAGGGCTCGGCATGGATGGCGTCCACCAGGGGCGGCCCGCAGCGAAAGCGTGCCAGATGGTGCCCGCCCCGTTGCAGGGCGCGCTCCAGCACCATGATGCGAGCCGGATTATCTTCAAGCGCGGCGATCTTCACGTTGCGTTCCTTGCAGGTCCTTGCCAGTCATTCAATGCGGCCCATGGTAGGTCGCGGCCCGCCGAGGACGAAGTAAACATTTGTGGCGGACACAAAAATGAGCATCGTCTTATAGGGTTTGTGCGCAACTCCGCATCTAATGGTCGTCGGACTTATTCACCGGGGCCCCGAAGCGGGGCGCGCGACGACGCATGACGAAGACAGGACTGAGGGTGGCTTCCCTGGAGAACGACAGCGCCCAGGCGGCGATGATCCGCGCCATCGTGAACGGCGCCGGCCATGAATGCGTGACCTTTACCGACGGCCGCCGCATGTTGCTGACCCTGCGCAAGGTCACATTCGACCTGCTGCTGCTGGACTGGGACGTGCCGCAGGTATCCGGGCTGGAGGTGCTGCACTGGGTGCGCACGCACCTGGACCCACGCCTGCCGGTGATGTTCGTGGCCGGGCGCCAGGCCGAGGCCGATATCGCGGTGGCGCTGTCCGCCGGCGCCGACGACTTCATGGTCAAGCCGATCCGGCCAGTGGAACTGTCCGCGCGCATCCAGGCGCTGCTGCGACGGGTCTATCCCGATACGCGCCAGCGCGACGACGACCGCCCTGAGCTGGGGCCGCTACGCCTTCGACATCGTGACGCACCGGGCCACGCGTGACGGCGCGGTGGTGCCGCTCACGCCCAAGGAATTCGAACTGGCGCTGCTGATGTTCCGCCATGCCAATCGCGTGGTGCCGCGCGACCACATGGTGACGGCGGTGTGGGGACGCGAGTTCTCGCCGATGTCGCGCACCATCGACACGCATATCTCGCGCGTGCGCAACAAGCTCGGGCTGTGGGACGAAAACGGGGTGCGCGTGGTGCCGGTCTACACCTACGGCTACCGGCTGGAACTGCTCGACGACGGGCCCGCCCGCGACACGGCCGCGCAGGCGGCAGGGGCCGGGGGCGGACGAAAAAAAAGGCACCCGAAGGTGCCTTTCCCAGAACAGCCAATCGAGTGAACGATCAGAAAATGTGGCGGATGCCAGCGGCGATACCGGTCTGGTTGTTGCGGCCCGGCAGTTC
This sequence comes from Cupriavidus sp. 94F1, assembly GCF_057798875.1. NCBI lineage: Bacteria > Pseudomonadati > Pseudomonadota > Betaproteobacteria > Burkholderiales > Burkholderiaceae > Cupriavidus > Cupriavidus sp. 94F1. Next base: position 311,920 of record NZ_JBYOJT010000003.1, on the reverse strand, counting down.
GGTCTTCACGCCACCGGTCACCTTGTTGAAGTCGACCGTGCCGTAGACCTGCGTGCGCTTCGACAGCGAGTACTCGGCCAGCAGAACGCCGGTGTATCGCTTGCCGTTGCTGTCGGCGATGCCGTTCTTGTTGTCGATGAAGTCGGCGTAGAACACGCCGGTCAGCACCAGGGCCGGGGTGGCCTGATACGTGGCACCAACGTAGCCGATCGTGTCCTTGCGCGGGTTGGCCGACGCATTGCCGCCCGTGGGGATCGGGTTACCCGTGTTGGCCGGCGTGAAAAAGTTCGAATCGATCATGCCGGTGCGGTCCTTGCCACCGATATAACCCAGGAACAGCTTGGCCGGGCCGACGCCGTACTTACCAGCCACGCCCCACATTTGCTGGCGGTTCTTGGCAGCAGTCGTGTCGCGGATTTCCTGGTACACGGCGCCGATGCCGAACGGTCCGATGTCGTACGAAGCACGGGTGCCCCAGTACTGGCCCTTGGTCATGCTGCCGGCCTGCTCACCGAAACCGTAGCTGGCGCCGACGTTCAGGCCGCTAAACGAACCCGAGTAGCTGACCACGTTGTCCGAACGGAACTGGGTCAGGAAGAACGGCCAGGCGTTGTTGTCGTAGTTGCCGATGGTCAGCGGGTCGAAGTCGCCGAACAGGTTGAAGCCTTCCGTGTACTGACGGCCCAGCTTGACCGCGCCGAAATCGCCGGACAGGCCGACGTAGGCCTGACGACCGAACAGGCGGCCACCTTGGTTCGCCCTGCCGGTATCCGGATCAAAGCCGTTTTCCAGCTGGAAGATCGCCTTCAGGTTGTTGCCGAGGGCTTCCGAGCCCTTCAGGCCCCAACGGCTGTTGGTGATGGCGCCGTTCGTGACCTGGGTCTGGCTGTGGTTGCCGGCATCGGCATTGGTCTGGAAACGGACGCTTTGGTCAACGATACCGTACAGCGTGACCGACGATTGCGCGAAGGCGCTGCCTGCGCACAGCGAACCAACGGCGAGGGCCAGTAGCGATTTCTTCATGGTGCTCCTTTTCTGTCTTGTGGTCGGATCGCCCCGGATCACGGCGCGTCCGTCTTTGTGGATAACGTTTGCACTAAACGCCGCGAAAATTTAACAAAAGGCGGGTGTTTCGGACATAAATCCGAGGCGCAGGCGCGTTCCGGGAAGACATTTGGTGCAAATCCGTTGGTTTGCCGCTACACAATGCCGGAAGGCCCGCGAATTGGTGCATGGCACCATGCGCCACGGCGGTGCAGGTCAGGCGGGGAGCGGGAAAGGAGGCGGGCGGCAGCGTGCCGTACAACCGCCGCGCCGGGCGGTTGTTGCGCTGCAATATCCCCAACGAATGTGGGGAAGGGTTATCCCTCGGTGGGGATGGCCATGGCCGCGGCGCCGACGTTGCCGGCGCTGCGGCAGGTCAGGCCTGCGGAATCTCGATCTTGACCTCGAGCACTTCCAGGTTGTCCTGGCGCTCAAGGCTGACGCGCAGATCCTGGTCGCTGATCTTCACGTACTTCGAGATGACGGCCACCAGCTCGCGCTGCAGGGCCGGCAGGTAGTCGGCCGGCGCCGAATGGCCGGTCCGTTCGTGGGCGAGAATGATCTGCAGCCGCTCTTTGGCGACCGACGCGGACTTCTTCTTCTCCCCGAGCAGGAAGGACAGGATCGACATATGGATGAGCCCTCCTTTTACTTGTTGCCGAAGATGCGCGAGAGCAGCCCCGGCTTCTGGTAGTCAGTGAAACGCAGCGGCTTGTCCTTGCCCAGGAAGCGGTCCACCACGTCGCCATAGGCGTCGGCCACATCGGTGCCTTCCAGATGGATGGCCGGCGTGCCCTGGTTCGAAGCATGCAGCACGGCTTCCGATTCCGGTACCACGCCGATCAACTTGATGCGCAGGATTTCCTGGATGTCGGTCAGCGACAGCATCTCGCCGCCATGCACGCGCTTGGGGTTGTAGCGCGTGATGAGCAGGTGTTCCTTGATGGTCTCGCCTTCGCTGGCGCGCTTGGTCTTCGAGGCCAGGATGCCGAGAATGCGGTCCGAGTCACGTACCGACGAGACTTCGGGGTTGGTCACGATCAGCGCCTCGTCGGCAAAGTACATGGCCATCAGCGCGCCGGTCTCGATGCCGGCCGGCGAATCGCAGACGATGAATTCGAAGTCCATGGCCTTCAGGTCGTTGATGACCTTTTCCACGCCCTCGCGCGTCAGCGCCTCCTTGTCGCGCGTCTGCGACGCCGGCAGGATGAACAGGTTCTCGCACTTCTTGTCCTTGATCAGCGCCTGGTGCAGGTTGGCTTCGCCCTGCACCACGTTGATCAGGTCATACACCACGCGGCGCTCGCACCCCATGATCAGGTCGAGGTTGCGCAGGCCGACGTCGAAATCGATCACGGCAGTCTTGTGGCCACGCAGGGCCAGGCCGGCGGCGAAGCTCGCGCTGGTGGTGGTCTTGCCGACGCCTCCCTTGCCGGAGGTCACTACGATGATTTTTGCCATGGCTCTTGGTCCGGTATGAAAGTGGTTCGTCGTGATGGGCGCGGCGGCGTTATTTCATCCGCAGCGGTTCAAGAATCAGCTTCTCGTCGGCCAGGCGCACCTGGGCCGACTTGCCGAGCACGTCGGCCGGGAGCGTCTGCTCGGCGGTCCGGTAGATGCCGGCGATGGAAATCAGTTCGGGCTCCAGGCACGTGCAGAAGATGCGCGCGTCCGGGTTGCCCTTGACGCCCGCCAGCGCACGGCCGCGCAGCGGGGCGTAGATATGGATGTTGCCTTCGGCGATGACCTCGGCGCCGTAGCTGACCAGGTCCAGGATCACCACGTCGCCCTGCGCGTACACCTGCTGGCCCGAGCGCAGCGGCTTGTCGATCAGCAGCGTGGGGATGGCGCGCGGCGTGGCGGCCGCGGCGTTGGCGGCGGCCATGATTTCGGCGATTTCCGATGCGCTGCCGTTGGCCGCGCCCGCTTCGGCGCCCTGCACACCGTTGCCGGCCGGGTTGGCGCTGGCGGACGCGTCATCGGCGGCACCCTGTCCGGAAGCCGATTCGGCCCCCTTTTCGGCACCCTTTTCGGCGTCCGGCCTGTCCCGGGCCGCGTCGTCGCGGCCGCCGCGCCGGCTCTGGCTGTCCAGCAGCGGCAGCCCGAAGCCGCCCGCCCAGCCGCGCTGGTCGGGGCGCGCCACCACGCCGATGGCGCGCGCCTTCAAGGTGGAAAGGGTGTCGATCACGCGGTCCAGCGCCAGCGCGCTGTCGCCGTCCAGGCGGCGCAGGTCCAGCGCCACCACGTCGTCGGAGAAGAAATCGGGAGTCGATTCGAAGCGGGAGAGAAGGTCATCCCGCACCGCGTCGATGTCCGCGGTCTGCAGGGCGAGAAGGAGGGCGTCGACATTGCCACTGCGCAGCTCGAAGCGTGGCGATTTCTTCTGGGACATAGCCGGGTGACCGTGGAAATGGGACATTCTAACGTCGGATTTCTCGGGAACTGTAACAAATCTTGGTCGGCCCGCAGGGGGTGAACCATGCGGACCATATGCCCCCAGCAAGGGCGCGCGCGTGTGGCGGGCGGGGCGGTACGGGTACCGGGATGGCCCGAGGTCGGGTACACCCTGATGTCAGCGCAACGCCTATCGCACGGTTCTGCCGCCCTTGTTACGATTGCGCATCTTGATCGCGGAGGAGCCATGGGCGCCATCGTCAACTGTGCGGCGTATCGCAATGGCAAGAAGCTTGGCAAGGTGGACTTCGCCGATATCGGCCAGGTGCTGGCGGAACCGGGCACGTTCGTCTGGCTGGGCCTGCACGAGCCCGACCTGACGCTGCTGCGCCGGGTGCAGCAGGCTTTCGGGCTGCATGACCTGGCCGTGGAAGACGCGCTGGACGCCCATCAGCGGCCCAAGCTCGAAACCTACGGCGATTCGGTGTTCGTGGTGCTCAACACCGCGCAGCTGGCCGGCGAGGAGGTGGTGGTGGGCGAGACCCACCTGTTTGTCGGCCCCAACTACGTGGTGTCGGTGCGCCACGGGGCCAGTTCCACCTACGCGCCCGTGCGCCAACGCTGCGAGGAAGACCCGCAGGGGCTGGCCAATGGCCCGGGCTATGTGCTGTACGCGCTGATGGACTTCGTGGTCGACCACTACCTGCCCATCGTCACGCGGCTGGAGGACACCTTCGAGCAGCTGGAGCAGGGCATCTTCCGCGATGAATTCGACCGCGAGGCCATCGAGCGGCTGTACCACGTCAAGCACCAGGTGCTGCGGCTGCGCAATGCCGTGTACCCGGTGGAGGATATCTGCGGCCAGCTGATCCGGCTGCATGAAGACCTGGTGCCCAAGGAACTGCGCGCGTATTTCCGCGATATCGAGGACCACTGCAGCCGCATCGTCCGCTCGCTGGACGTGGTGCGCGAGATGCTGACCACGGCCGTTCAGGTCAACCTGGCGCTGGTGACGGTGACGCAGAACGAGGTGGTCAAGCGGCTGGCCGGCTGGGGCGCCATCCTGGCCGTGCCGACGGTGGTGTTCTCGCTGTATGGCATGAACTTCAGCGACATGCCCGAGCTGAAGTGGCACTACGCGTATCCTGTGGTGCTCGGCTTTACCGTCACGGCCTGCGGACTGCTCTGGCGCAAGCTGCACCGGGCCGGCTGGATCTGACGCGGCTGTTTTCTCCCGGCTCCCGCCCGGCAGCAGGGCAACATCGCGTCCGGGCGGCACGGTGCCGCCCGTTTTTATATTTCGCGTTTTTATATTTCGTTTACACCCCCTCTCCCCCTCTCTACCCCGTTTTTACCCCCCGATCCCTAACCTCCTATCCGTGAATCACTCTGCAGGCGACCCGCCTGCACACACATCATGGACGGGATCTATTTCCTCGTATTGCTGGCCTTCGGCGCGTTGACGGGCGCGCTGCTGGCCCTGTGCGCCGCGCTGGGCGCCAACCTGCCCGCTGGCCGTGGTGGCGCCGACGACACCGGCGCGAAGCCCGCCCAGCCAAAGCATTCGGCAACCGACCGGAGGCTCTGATGGACTGGACCGACCTGCTCAGCGGCGGCCTGGCCGTCGCCATCTTCGTTTACCTGCTCGTTGCACTGTTCCGGCCGGAGAAATTCTGATGCCCACGTCAACCTTCTCCCAGTTTCTGGGGCTGCTCGCCCTGTTCCTTGCCGTGCTGTTCGTGGTGGGCCCGTTCCTGGGCCGCTACATGCGCCGCGCCGTCGAAGAGGGCAACTATGGGCTCACGGCATGGGGCCGTCCGCTCGAACGCGTGCTGTACCGCCTGGCCGGCGTGCGCGCCGATGCCGAAATGGGCTGGAAGCAGTACGCCGTCGCCGTGATCGTGTTCAACGTGATCGGCGTGATGGCCGTGTACGCCATCCAGCGCCTGCAAGGCATGCTGCCGCTGAACCCGCAGGGGTTTGGCGCGGTGTCGCCCGATTCGTCGTTCAACACCGCCATCAGCTTCGTGGCCAACACCAACTGGCAGGGCTATGCCGGCGAGTCCACCATGAGCTACCTGACGCAGATGCTGGCGCTGACGGTGCAGAACTTCGTTTCGGCGGCCACCGGCATCGCGGTGGTGTTTGCGCTGATTCGCGGCTTTGCGCGCCACAGCGCCCAGACCATCGGCAACTTCTGGGTCGATCTCGTGCGCAGCACGCTGTATGTGCTGCTGCCGCTGTCGATCGTCATGGCCGTGGCGCTGGTGGGGCAGGGCGTGATCCAGAACTTCGACAGCTACAAGGATGTGTCGCTGGTGTCGGCCGTGGACTACACGCAACCGGTGGTCGATGCGGCCGGGCAACCGGTGCTGGACCGCGATGGCAAGCCCGTGACCGAGGACAGGAAGACCGCCACGCAGACGCTGGCGATGGGTCCGGTGGCGTCGCAGGAAGCGATCAAGATGCTGGGCACCAATGGTGGCGGCTTCTTCAACGCCAACTCTGCCCATCCGTTCGAGAACCCGACGCCCCTGGCAAACCTGATCGAGATGCTGGCGATCTTTCTGATCCCGGCCGCGCTGTGCTTCACGTTTGGCGAGATGGTCAGGGACCGCCGCCAGGGTGTGGCCGTGATCGCGTCGATGACGGTGATCTTCGTGGTGATGGCGGTGGCCGCGATGGCGTCCGAGCAGCAGGTGAACGCCGCGCTGTCGGCGCTGCCGGTTGACCATGTGGCATCGGCGCTGCAGGCCGGCGGCAACATGGAGGGCAAGGAAGTGCGCTTCGGCATTTCGGCCAGCGCGCTGTTCGCGACGATCACCACGGCCGCGTCGTGCGGCGCCGTGAACGCCATGCACGACTCGTTCACGGCCATCGGCGGCCTGGTGCCAATGCTGCTGATGCAGCTGGGCGAGGTGGTCTTCGGCGGCGTGGGCTCGGGCCTGTACGGCATGCTGGTCTACGCGGTGCTGGCGGTCTTTATCGCGGGCCTGATGATCGGCCGCACGCCCGAATACCTGGGCAAGAAGATCGAGGCCTACGAGATGAAGATGACCGCCGTGGCCATCCTGGTGACGCCGCTGCTGGTGCTGGTCGGCACGGCCATCGCGGTGATGGCGGAGCCCGGCCGCGCAGGGGTATTCAACCCCGGCACGCACGGCTTCTCTGAGATCCTGTACGCGCTGTCGTCGGCGGCCAACAACAACGGCAGTGCCTTTGCCGGGCTGTCCGCCAACACGCCGTTCTACAACGTGCTGCTGGCCGCGGCGATGTGGTTCGGCCGCTTCTGGATCATCGTCCCGGTGCTGGCCATGGCCGGATCGCTGGCCGCCAAGCGCCGCACGCCGGCCACGTCCGGCACGATGCCCACGCACGGCCCGCTGTTCGTGGTGCTGCTGGTGGGTTCGGTCCTGCTGGTTGGCGCACTGACCTACGTGCCCGCGCTGGCGCTGGGCCCGGTCGCAGAGCAACTGCAGCCCGCCGCCGTTGCGGCGGCCGCCAAGTAATTCGCGGAGATTCTCATGCAACAACAATCCCCGGCGACGCGTAACACCCCGGCCGCGCCGTCACGTCCCGCCGGCACGGCAGCCAATGCGACCGCCACGGCGGCCGGCGGCGGCATGCCGCATCACCCGCGCCCCGCGCGCGGCATGTTCTCGCCCGAACTGGTCAAGCCGGCCATGATCGATGCGCTGCGCAAGCTCACGCCGCGCGCGCAGTTGCGCAACCCGGTGATGTTCGTGGTCTACGCGGGCAGCATCCTGACGACGATCCTGTTCCTGCGTGCGTGGCTCGGCCACGCGCAGGGCAGTGAATCCGCGGGCTTCATCCTGGCCGTTGCCGTCTGGCTGTGGTTCACGGTGCTGTTCGCCAACTTTGCCGAAGCCCTGGCCGAAGGCCGCAGCAAGCAGCAGGCCGCCGCGCTGCGCGGGCTCAAGACCACCACCATGGCGCGCGTGGTGCGCCCGGGCCGTGGCGACGCGCGCGCCGCCGGCGCCACCGAGCCGGTGATCGCCACCGACCTGCGTCGCGGCGACATCGTGCTGGTCGAAGCTGGCGAGATGATCCCCGGCGACGGCGAGGTCATCGAAGGCGTGGCCTCCGTCGATGAAAGCGCCATCACGGGAGAGTCGGCGCCCGTGATCCGCGAATCGGGCGGCGACTTCTCGTCGGTGACCGGCGGCACGCGCGTGCTGTCCGACTGGATCGTGGTCCGCATCACGACCAATCCGGGCGAAAGCTTCATCGACCGCATGATCAGCATGGTCGAAGGCGCCAAGCGCCAGAAGACGCCGAACGAGCTGGCGCTGACGATTCTGCTGGTGGGCCTGACGCTGGTGCTGCTGTTGGCCACGGCCACGCTGCAGCCGTACTCGCTCTATGCGGTGCTGGTGACCAAGGCCGGCGTGCCGGTATCGGTAACGGTGCTGGTGGCGCTGCTCGTGTGCCTGATCCCGACCACGATCGGCGGGCTGCTGTCGGCCATCGGCGTGGCCGGCATGAGCCGCATGATGGAAGCGAACGTGATTGCCACGTCGGGCCGCGCGGTGGAGGCCGCCGGGGACGTCGATGTGCTGCTGCTCGACAAGACCGGCACGATCACCCACGGCAATCGCCACGCCGCGCGCTTCCTCTGCGCCCCGGGCGTGAACGAGCGCCAGCTGGCCGAGGCCGCCTGGCTGTCGTCGCTGGCCGATGAAACGCCCGAGGGCCGCAGCATCGTCGCGCTGGCACGCCAGCAGCCCGGCGTGGCCGCGCCGGAGATGGGCGCGCGCGGACTGGCCGCCCCGGTCTTCGTGCCGTTCACTGCGCAGACGCGCATGAGCGGCGTCGATGTGGCGCAAGGCAACGTCGTGCGCAGCGTGCGCAAGGGTGCGGCCGATGCGGTGCGCCGCTACGTGACCGAGCGCGCCGGCAAGTTCCCCGACGCCGTCATGCAGGCCGTGGACGATGTCGCGCGCGCCGGCAGCACGCCGCTGGTGGTGGCCGAGGCCATTTCCGAAGGCACCGAGGACAGTGTGCGCGTGCTGGGCGTGGTGGAGCTCAAGGACATCGTCAAGACCGGCATCCGCGAGCGGTTCGGAGAACTGCGCAAGATGGGCATCCGCACCGTGATGATCACCGGCGACAACCGCCTGACGGCGGCGTCGATCGCGGCCGAGGCCGGCGTCGACGACTTCCTGGCCGAGGCCACGCCCGAGGCCAAGCTCGCGCTGATCCGCGAATACCAGGGCCAGGGCCGCCTGGTGGCGATGACCGGCGACGGCACCAACGACGCCCCCGCGCTGGCGCAGGCCGACGTGGCGGTGGCCATGAACAGCGGCACGCAGGCCGCGCGCGAGGCCGGCAACATGGTCGACCTGGACAGCAACCCGACCAAGCTGATCGAGATCGTCGAGATCGGCAAGCAGATGCTGATGACGCGCGGGTCGCTGACCACCTTCAGCGTGGCCAACGACGTGGCCAAGTATTTCGCGATCATCCCGGCCGCGTTTGCCACCACGTATCCGCAGCTGAACCTGCTGAACGTGATGCACCTGTCCACGCCGGCGTCGGCCATCATGTCGGCCGTGATCTTCAACGCGCTGATCATCGTGGCGCTGATTCCGCTGGCGCTGCGTGGCGTGGTGTACCGCCCGCTGGGCGCCGCCATCCTGCTGCGTCGCAACCTGCTGATCTACGGGCTGGGCGGCATCCTGGTGCCGTTTGCCGGCATCAAGCTGATCGACATGTTCCTGACGATGTTCGGCTGGATCTGAGTACGGAGAACTGCAATGCCTTCACAAGCCCAAATCAATCTGCCGTCCGAGCCGGCGCGCCAGACCGGCATGCTGCGCCCGGCACTGACTGTGTTCGTCGGCCTGTCCATCGTCACCGGGCTGCTCTATCCCGGCGTGGTCACCGGCATCGCGCGCGCGGTGTTTCCGCACCAGGCGGCCGGGTCGCTGATCGTGCAGAACGGCAGGACGGTCGGCTCCGAACTGATCGGCCAGCCGTTCTCGGACCCGAAATACTTCTGGGGCCGCCTGTCGGCCACGGCGCCGATGCCGTACAACGGCGCGGCGTCGGTGGGCTCGAACCTGGGCCCGACCAACCCGGCGCTGACCGATGCGGCGAAAGCGCGTATCGATGCGCTGCACGCCGCTGACCCGGACAACAAGGCAGCGATCCCGGAGGATCTGGTGACGGCCTCCGGCAGCGGCCTCGATCCACATATCAGCCCGGCCGCGGCGCAATACCAGGCGGCGCGCGTGGCGCGCCTGCGCGGCCTGCCGGAAGCGAAGGTCGAGGCGCTGATCGCGGCTAACACCGAGGGCCCGGGCCTGGCGGTGCTCGGGGAGCCGGCGGTGAACGTGCTCAAGTTGAATCTTGCGCTGGATGGGCTGAAATAGATTTCGTGGTGGTCGATGCGCTTGCCCTCTCCCCCGCCCCTCTCCCGCAGGCGGGAGAGGGGAGAACACCCGGGGCATATCGGATGCTGGTGAACTGCAAATGCTGGTGGTTTGCTCCCCTCTCCCGCGCGCGGGAGAGGGGCCGGGGGAGAGGGCCGGCGCATGCACACACCGCGAATGCCTGCGTGGCACAATCCACCCACGATGACTGACGCCGCCCGCCCGGACCCCGACGCCCTGCTGCAAACCATGCAGGCGGAGAGCGTGCGCGCCGCGCGCGGCAAGCTGCGGGTCTACTTTGGTGCATCGGCCGGCGTGGGCAAGACCTTCGCCATGCTGACCGCCGCGCGGGCCTTGCGCGAACAGGGCGTGGACGTGGCGATTGGCGTGGTCGAAACCCACGGCCGCGCCGAAACCGAATCGCTGGTGAACGGCATGGAGCGCCTGCCGCTGCGCGATGTGCCCTATCGGGATCGTGTGCTGCAGGAATTCGATCTCGATGGCGCGCTGGCCCGGCGCCCGGCGCTGGTGCTCGTGGACGAACTGGCGCACTCGAACGCGGCGGGCAGCCGCCACCCCAAACGCTGGCAGGACATCCAGGAGCTGCAGGCCGCCGGCATCGACGTCTGGACCACTGTCAACGTCCAGCACCTGGACAGCCTGAACCAGGCCGTGGGCGGCATCACCGGCGTGCGCGTCTGGGAAACCGTGCCCGACGCCGTGTTCGATGGCGCCGATGAGGTGGTGCTGGTGGACCTGCCCGCCGACGAACTGCTGCGCCGGCTGCGCGAAGGCAAGGTGTACCTGCCCGACCAGGCGCGCCACGCGGCGCGGCATTTCTTCCGCAAGGGCAATCTGATCGCGCTGCGCGAACTGGCGCTGCGCCGTACCGCCGACCGCGTCGATGACGACGTGCGCGCCTACCGCCATGCCGAGGCGATCCAGCCGGTCTGGCGCACGCGCGAGGCCGTGCTGGCATGCATTGGCACCGGTGACGATGCCGAACAGGTGGTGCGCAGCGCGCGGCGCCTGGCCAGCCAGCTCGATTGCGACTGGCACGTGGTCACCATCGCCACGCCACGGCTGATGCCGCTGGCCGACCCGGTCCGCGTGCGCGTGCGCGCGGCCATGCAGCTGGCCGAGGAACTGGGCGCCCGCACCGAGACGCTGGCCGGGCACGACATGGTCAAGTCGGTGGCCGGCTACGTGCGCCGCCACAACCTGACCAAGGTGCTGGTGGGGCGTGCCCGCAACGACTGGCACGCCGAGGGCAGCCTGATCGATCGGGCACGCATGTGGCTGGCGCGCGCGTTGTCGCCGGTCCTCGGGGCCGGCAACCGGCTGATCGGCCGGCAGACATTTGCCGATGCGCTGGCGGCCGGCTGCCCCGAGATCGACGTGATCCGCGTGGCCGCCGACACCACGCGTGCCGACCTGCGTCCGCGCGCGCCGCAGATCGCGGAGCCCCACCCCGATGCCGATGCGCAGGCGGCCGCCGAACTGGCGCGCACGCGCCGGCGCGACTACGCGTTCGCCGTGGTGTGGTGCGCCGGTGCCACGGTGCTGTCGATGCTGGCGCGCCCGTGGTTCGACCTCGTCAACATTGCGATGCTGTTCCTGGCGGGCGTGGTCGGCGTGGCCTTGCGCCATGGCCGGGGACCGGCGGCGCTGGCATCGGTGCTGGCGGTGGCGGCGTTCGACTTCTTCTTCGTGCCGCCCCGGATGTCGTTCGCCGTCAGCGACGTGCAGTACCTGCTGACGTTCTTCGTGCTGCTGACGGTGGGACTGGTCATCGGTCAGTTGACCGCCGGCCTGCGCGAGCAGGCGCAGGTGGCCGTGCGGCGCGAAACCGACGCGCGCACGCTGTACGAACTGGCCCGCGAGCTGTCGGCCGCGCTGACCACCGATCAGGTGGTCGAGATCGGCAGCCGCTTCATGCGTGCCGCGTTCGAGGCCCATGTGACGTTCTTTCTGGTGTCCGAACAGGGGCGGCTGCTGCCGATGGCAGGCGGCCCGCCGGGCGAGCCAGGTGACAAGACCGACAAGGGCGAGGCCATCGACACGGTGCTGGCGCAGTGGGTATTCGACCATGGCCAGCCGGCCGGCACCGGCACCCATACGCTGCCGGGCAGCACCGTGCTCTACCTGCCGCTCAAGGCGCCGATGCAGACGCGCGGCGTCCTGGCCGTGGAGCCGCGCGCCTGGCACGCGCTGGCCGAGCCCGGGTTGCGGCGCCAGGCCGATGTCTTCGCCACGCTGATCGCCATCGGCATCGAGCGGCTGCACTACGTGGAAGTGGCGCAGCGCGCGCTGGTGTCGATCGAATCGGAGCGGCTGCGCAGCTCGCTGCTGGCCGCCGTGTCGCACGACCTGCGCACGCCGCTGACCGGGCTGATCGGCATGGCCGAGACGCTGCAGCGCGCCACACCGCCGCTGGCCGGCGACGTGGCCGAGACCGTGGACGCCATGCGCGGCCAGGCGCTGCGCATGCGCACCATGGTGGTCAACCTGCTGGACATGGCCCGGCTGCAGCAGCACGACGTGGCACTGCAGCGCGGCTGGCAATCGCTGGAGGAACTGGTGGGCGCCGCGCTGGCGTCGATGCGCGAGGCACTGAAGGCACATCGCGTGCAGGTGGCCGACCTGTCCGCGCTGCCGCTGGTGGAATGCGACGGCGTGCTGATGGAACGCGTGCTGTGCAACCTGCTCGAGAACGCGGCCAAGTACACCGAGCCCGGCACGGTGGTGCGCATCCGCGGCGCGCTGCTGGACGACGAAGTGCGCCTGATCGTCGAGGACGAAGGCCACGGCGTGGCGGCGGGCCAGGAGCGCCATATCTTCGAGAAATTCACGCGGGGCCAGCGCGAATCGGCCACCGCCGGCGTGGGCCTGGGGCTGGCCGTGTGCGACGCCATCATGCAGGCCCACGGCGGCCGCATCTGGGTGGAGCCGGCCGGCCCCGGCGCCCGGTTCACCCTGGCGCTGCCGCGCGGCAATCCTCCCGCCGTCGAGCCGGAGCCGCTCGACGCCATCCTTCCTGACCCGCACTGAGATGCCATTCGACTATTCGCCGACCGTCCTGCTGGTCGAGGACGAACCCCATATCCGCCGCTTCGTGCGCGAATCGCTGCAGGCAGAGGGCTGCACCGTGCACGAGGCCGACACGCTCAAGCGCGGGCTGATCGATGCCGGCACGCGCCAGCCGGACATCGTGATCCTGGACCTGGGCCTGCCCGATGGCGACGGCATGACGCTGATCCGCGAAATGCGGACCTGGACACAGGTGCCGGTGCTGGTGCTGTCCGCGCGCACCGACGAAGCCGACAAGATCGCGGCGCTGGATGCCGGCGCGGACGACTACCTGACCAAGCCGTTCGGCGTGGGCGAACTGGTGGCGCGCGTGCGCGTGCTGCTGCGCCGCCACGCCAGGACGAACCCGCAGGGCACGCCGCAGATCACGTTCGGCGATGTGCGCGTGGACATGGCCAACCGGCTGGTCACGCGCGGCGACGCGCAGGTGCATCTGACCCCCATCGAATACCGGCTGCTGGCGGTGCTGATCGCCCATCGCGGCAAGGTCATGACCCATCGCGAACTGCTGCGCGAGGTCTGGGGCCCGGCGCACTCGGAAAGCAGCCACTACCTGCGCGTCTACATGGGACACCTGCGCCACAAGCTGGAGCTGGACCCCGCACAGCCCGTGCACCTACTCACCGAGGTGGGGGTCGGATACCGGTTTGCCGGGTAGCCGCCCCGTGCCGCGCTGAACCACGCCATCACAGCGAGCCCGGTCGCGCCATGGAACCGTCCTGGCCTACCAGATTCCATGGTCTCGCGCGTCGCAGTTTGAAAGGATTGGATCGCCATCCGTGGCAGCCATGGCACGCATGCCGGCTGTCGGGAAGGCGTTCCGAAACTGACATCTGGAGCGACGCAATGACACAAAATGTATCTCAGCCGGCTGCCGCACTGGCCGCAGGCGTTCAGTACTTCCGCGCCAACAGCACCGGGCCCGACGCCAACGCCAGCGGCGGCAACCCGATTGCCATCGGCCAATCGGCCGCCGCCACGGGGGGCGACTCGATCGCCATCGGGGACACCGCCCTGGCGGATGGCGATCACAACACGCTGGCCATTGGCACGGGCGCCCATAGCGGCAAGAGCTACAGCGCGGCGGTGGGCCGGGAGGCCACGGCCACCGCAGTGTGGTCGTCGGCGCTGGGCGCCCGCAGTGCTGCCACCGCCGACAACAGCACGGCACTGGGCAGTTCCACCGTCGCATCGGCGGTCAACACCACCGCCGTGGGGATCAAGGCCGCCGCCGTCGCCGAAAGCGCCACCGCCTTCGGGCAACTGGCCAATGCCACGGCGCCTTACAGCGTGGCCATTGGCGTGGCCAGCGTTGCCGGCGCAAGCGACGCCATCGCCATCGGCACGAAGGCCGGCGCGTCGGCGGCCAACTCGATTGCGCTGGGCCTGGCCGTGGTATCGGCCGTGCGCGGCATCGCGATTGGCGATCAGTGCTATGTCAGCGGTTCGCAGGCCGTGGCGATCGGATCGAATTCCAGCGCCAGCGCCCTGTTTGCCGATGCGATCGGCGCCAACTCGCAAGCCACGCAGCCCGGTGCCGTCGCCGTGGGAACCAGCTCGACGGCCACGGCGATCTTCAGCCTTGCGTTGGGGAGCCAGGCGAAGGCCAACGTGGATTACGGCGTGGCGCTGGGCAACGAATCGGTTTGCGACCGTCCGCTGTCCGTGTCGGTCGGCCGCGCAGGCGTCCGGACGCGGCAGATCGTCAACGTGGCAGCCGGCACGGAAGGCACCGATGCGGTGAATCTTGACCAGCTCCGCCAGGAACTGGTCGCTATCAACCGTCAGATCGCGGCGCTGGCCACGCGGGTATCGACACTGGAAGCGCGCTGATCTGAGGCTGCGTGCTGGCACAACTGGCGGTCATGGGGGTGCCAGCACGCCTCTGTGTTGGGTTATTCATGGAAAGAATATTTAATCGGAATAAACACGAAACTAAATCTCTCATATGGATGGGCGGTGCGCGAAATCGCCAACTACACTGAATTCACCGTCCCGCTATCCAGCCTGCCAGCCCTGCCGGCCTTCGGAGTTCCACCATGCCCGCCTCCGTTACCTCGAAGATCCGTCTGGCCATGCTGGTGCTCGCCGCAGTCGCCGGCTTCCACGCCAATGCAGCCACCGAACCGCCCGCGCCGGCCCAGGCCCAGACCCGCGAAGCGGTTGCCGCCTATGAAGCCGGTCATTTCGATGCGGCGATCAAGGGTTTCGCCGAGGCGGCCCAGAAGGGCAACCGGCTGGCCCAGTTCAACTACGCGATGATGCTGCTGCGTGGCGAAGGCACGACAGCCAGGCCGCAAGAAGCGCTGGTCTGGCTGCGCCGCGCAGCCGACAACCAGATGACACATGCGCAGTACACAGTCGGGGATCTGTACGAGCGCGGCGAACTGGTGCCGAAGTCGCTGGAGGAGGCCAACCGCTGGTATGAGCGCGCGGCGCAGGGCGGCCATATCCAGGCACAGATGGCGCTGGCCACCAACTACTTCACGGGGCGCGGGGTGCCGCTCGACTACGGCCGCGCGTTCACCTGGTACGCGAAGGCGGCCACCGCCGGCGACGGCGGGGCGCAGTACATCGTCGGCAGCTACTACGAGCGCGGCTACCCCGGCATCGTGGACAAGGATATCGAGCAGGCCAAGATCTGGTACGCCCGGGCGGCCGCGCACGGCGATCCCGGCGCGCTGGCCAAGCTGCGGTCGTTGCTGGAAGAGGGCCTGCGCGCGAAGAACCAGATGTAGGCCGGTGCGGTTGCCGGCCGCCGTCCGTGGGCAGGCACGGGCAGGCGGTACAAGTCTTGCTAAGCCTGACGCTACACACAACCCCGGGGGTCGCCAGTGGTCACGCACGTCGCGCTGAGTCATGTCACACACTACCGCTATGACCGTCCGGTGCAGTTGTCGCCGCAAGTCGTACGCCTGCGCCCGGCACCGCATTGCCGCACGCCCATCCTGTCCTACTCGCTGCGCATCGAACCGGTGCAGCATTTCGTCAACTGGCAGCAGGACCCGTTTTCCAACTACCTGGCCCGGCTGGTGATTCCGGAGCCGACCACGGAATTCCGCGTGACGGTGGACCTGATCGCCGAGATGGCGGTCTACAACCCGTTCGATTTCTTCCTGGAGCCGTCGGCCGAGAAGATTCCGTTTGCCTACGATGCCGGGCTGGCGCACGACCTGGCGCCCTACCTGGCGAAAGACCCGCTGACGCCGCGCCTTGCCGCCTTTGTCGACAGCATCGACCGCGCACCGCGTGCCACGCTGGATTTCCTGGTGGACCTGAACCAGCGGCTGCAGCGCGAGATCCGCTACCTGATCCGCATGGAGCCGGGCGTGCAGTCGCCCGAGACCACGCTTGAAAACGGGTCGGGGTCGTGCCGCGACACCGGTTGGCTGCTTGTGCAGACGTTGCGGCATCTGGGGCTGGCCGCGCGCTTCGTGTCCGGCTACCTGCTGCAGTTGACCCCCGACGTGAAGGCCGTCGATGGCCCGGTCGGGGCCGAGGCCGATTTCACCGACCTGCACGCCTGGTGCGAGGTCTACCTGCCCGGCGCCGGCTGGATCGGGCTCGATCCCACATCGGGACTCCTGGCCGGCGAGGGCCATATCCCGCTGGCCTGCACGCCGGAGCCCAGCAGCGCGGCACCGGTCAGCGGCGCGGTGGACGAATGCGAGGTGACGTTCGGGCACCATATGTCGATCTCGCGGATCTACGAGTCGCCGCGCGTGACCAAGCCCTATACCGATGCGCAGTGGACGGCCATCGACGCGGCCGGCCTGGCCGTGGACCGCCAGTTGCAGGCGCTCGACGTACGGCTGACGATGGGCGGCGAGCCCACCTTCGTCGCCGCGCGCGACCGTGACGGCGCGGAGTGGAACACCGATGCGCTGGGCCCCACCAAGCGCGGGCTGGCCACCGAACTGGTGCACAAGCTGCGTGCGCGCTACGGCGAGGGCGGCTTCCTGCATTTCGGGCAGGGCAAGTGGTATCCCGGCGAACAGTTGCCGCGCTGGGCGCTGTCGATCTGCTGGCGCGCCGATGGGCAGCCGTGCTGGCAGGACCCGTCGCTGTTTGCCGACGAGCGCGAGCCCGACGCCTACACATCGGCCGATGCGCGGCGGTTTCTCGAAACGCTGACGCGTCGGCTGGGCCTGGATGCCGACACCGTCACGCCCGGCTACGAGGATGTCTGGTACTACCTGTGGCGCGAGCGCCGGCTGCCCGTCAACGTCGATCCGTTCGAGGCCAAGCTCGACGACGAACTGGAGCGCACGCGGCTGCGGCGGGTGTTCGACGCGGGGCTGTCCAGCGTCACCGGCTACGTGCTGCCGCTGGCGCGCGACGATCGTGGCGGCTGGCTGACCGGCCGCTGGTTCGTGCGCGACGAACGCATGTACCTGCTGGCCGGCGATTCGCCAATGGGCTACCGGCTGCCGCTCGATTCGCTGCCGTGGGTGTCGAAGGCCGACTACCCGTGGCAATTCGAGCAGGACCCGTTCGCACCGCGCGCGCCGCTGCCGGCCGCGGCGCCGCTGCGCGCGCAGTCGCCGGCCGCCGCGTACAGCCCGGCCGCGATGGCCGCGCGCCGGGCCGAAGCGCGAGGCCAGCCCCGCCCGGGTGGCAAATCCGCCACGCAGGCCACGGCGCCAGCGCGGGGGGAATCGTCCAGCGACACCATCCGCACGGCAATCTGCGTGGAGGTGCGCCACCCGAGCCGTGCCGCCGGCCCCGCCGTCGAAGCGCGGTCGATGGATGACAAGCGCGGCATCCTCTATGTCTTCATGCCGCCGCTGACCGTGCTGGAGGATTACCTGGCGCTGGTGGCGGAGGTGGAAGCCACCGCCGCCGAACTGGGCGTCAGGATCGTGATGGAAGGCTATCCGCCGCCGCGCGACCCGCGCCTGAAGCTGCTGCAGGTGACGCCCGATCCGGGCGTGATCGAGGTCAACATCCATCCCGCCGCCAACTGGCCGGAACTGGTGGACCACACCGACTACCTGTACCAGGCCGCGCACGAGACCCATCTGTCCACCGAGAAATTCATGCTCGACGGGCGCCACACCGGCACCGGCGGCGGCAACCACTTCGTGCTGGGCGGCGCCACGGCGGCCGACAGCCCGTTCCTGCGCCGGCCCGACGTGCTGGCCAGCCTGATCGCGTACTGGCACAACCATCCGTCGCTGTCGTACCTGTTTTCGGGGCTGTTCATCGGCCCGACCAGCCAGGCGCCGCGCGTGGACGAGGCGCGCAACGACCAGGTCTACGAACTCGATATCGCGTTCGACGAACTGCGCCGCCAGCTTGACCTGAGCCAGGTGGTTGGCAATGGCGAGGTGCCGCCGTGGCTGATCGACCGCATCCTGCGCAACCTGCTGGTGGACGTGACGGGCAACACGCACCGTTCGGAGTTCTGCATCGACAAGCTCTACTCGCCCGACGGGCCGACCGGCCGGCTGGGCCTGCTGGAACTGCGCGCGTTCGAGATGCCGCCGCACGCGCGCATGAGCCTGGTGCAGCAACTGCTGCTGCGGGCGATGGTGGCACGCTTCTGGCGCACGCCGTACACCGCGCGGCTCACGCGCTGGGGCACGGCGCTGCACGACCGCTTCATGCTCGGCACCTTCGTGGAAATGGATTTCGACGATGTGCTGGCCGAAATGCGCGCCGCCGGCTTTGTCTTCGAGTCCAGCTGGTTCGCGCCGCACTTCGAATTCCGCTTCCCGCGCGTGGGCGAGATCGACGTGGCCGGGCTGTCGCTGACGCTGCGCACGGCGCTGGAGCCATGGCATGTGATGGGCGAGGAGGGGGCGGCCGGCGGCACCGTGCGCTATGTCGATTCGTCGGTGGAGCGCATCGAGGTGACCGTGCTCGGCATGAACGACAACCGGCATGTGGTGACGGTCAATGGCCAGACCGTTCCGCTGCAGCCCACCGGGCGGGCCGGCGAGTACGTGGCCGGGGTGCGCTATCGCGCCTGGGCGCCGCCGTCGTCGCTGCATCCGACCATCCCGTCGCACGCGCCGCTGACCTTCGACGTGGTGGATACGTGGATGGACCGCAGCCTGGGCGGCTGCCAGTATCATGTTTCGCACCCGGGCGGCCGTAATTACCAGACATTCCCGGTCAATGCGTACGAGGCGGAAAGCCGGCGCCTGGCGCGGTTTTTCGCGATCGGGCATACGCCGGGGCGCTCAGTGGCGCCGCCGCCACGCCGCAGCCTGGAATTCCCGTTCACGCTGGACCTGCGCGATATGGCCTAGCGCACCTGGCGTGCCCGCCCCACAGGAGAACCGTCAGCCGTGCCGTTGCAGTCGTCGCTGCCTTTCGAAGGATCGGATATTGCCGACGCGCCGGCCGCCCTGGCGGGCCGGCTGGCGCTGCCCGTGCCCGACGGCCATCGCGACGAACTGCGGCTGCCCGACGGCACGCTGCGCGAACCGTGGGCGCGCTTCTTCGGCATCCTGGACGACCTGCGCCCCGCCGCGCTGAACGCCCATGCGGCGGCCGTGTCGCGCCGCATCCGCGACAACGGCGTGACCTACAACGTCTACGCTGACCAGGGCGGCGCGCGGGCCTGGCAGCTGGAGGTCTTTCCGTTCCTGGTGTCCGAAGCCGACTGGGCGGTAATCGAGGCCGGCGTCACGCAACGGGCAACGCTGGCCAACGCCATCCTGGCCGATATCTACGGGCCGCAGACACTGCTCACGCGCGGGCTGCTGCCGCCGGGGCTGGTCTACGGGCATCCCGGCTACCTGCGCCCGCTCAAGGGCTACCAGCCGCCGGGCGGCAGCTTCCTGCAGACCGTGGCGGTGGACCTGGTGCATACCGACAACGGCTGGACGGTCATCGCGCATCGTACCGAGACGCCTTCGGGCATGGGCTATGCGCTGGAAAACCGGCTGATCGTTTCAGGCCAGTATGCCGAGGCGTTTCGCGAACTGCGCGTGCGGCGCCTGCCGCCGACCTTCTCGCAGCTGATCTCGACCCTGGCGCACGCGGCACCGGCGGGCCTGGCCGAAGAGGGCGTCAGCGCGGGCACGGGCGCCGGTATGGGCGCGGGGCGGCAGATCGTGCTGCTGTCGCCGGGGCCGTTCAACGAGACCTACTTCGAGCACACGTTCCTGGCGCGCTACCTGGGCATCACGCTGGTCGAGGGCAAGGACCTGACCGTGCGCAACGACGTGGTCTACCTGAAGACCTTCGGCGGGCTGGAACGCGTGGACGTGATCCTGCGCCGCCTTGACGATGTGTTCTGCGACCCGCTGGAACTGCGCAGCGATTCGATGCTGGGCGTGCCGGGCCTGCTCGAAGCGATGCGCGCGGGCAACGTGGCGGTGTCGAACGTGCCGGGATCGGGCTTTCTGGAGTCGCCCGCGATCCACGGCTTCCTGCCCGGCATCGCGCAGGCGTTGCGGGACGAGCCGCTCGCGCTGCCGTCGGTCATGAGCTGGTGGTGCGGCGAGGCCGCCGCGCAGGAAGAGGCGCTGCGGCTGCTCGACGAAGCGTTCGTGATGCCCACCTATCCGGGCACGCCCGCCGATGCGCTGCTGGGCATGGAAAAGGGGCTGCAGCCGCTCGATGCATGGCGCGCCCGCATCGCAGAAACGCCAGATCGATTTACGCTGCAGGCGCCGCTGCCGCTCTCTCACACGCCTTGCTGGGAGCCCGACGGCAAGGGCGGCGGACGGATCGGCTCGCGCGCTGCCATGCTGCGCGTGTTCGCGGTGGCCGATGGCAATGGCGGCTGGCAGGTCATGCCGGGCGGCTTCACGCGGCTCGCACCGCCCCATCTGGAAGCGGTGTCGATGCAGCTTGGCGGCACCAGCGCCGACACCTGGGTGCTGTCGAACCAGCCGGCGCAGTGGTTGATGCCGGCGTTGGCCAGCCACGCGCGCAGCGGGCCGGCATCGGCGCCGCCACCGCGTACTGCGCTGCCGTCGCTGGGCCCGGTGGCGGTGACCCGGCCGCTGGCGGTATCGAGCCGCGCGGCCGAGAACCTGTACTGGGCCGGCCGCTATGCCGAGCGCGCGGAAAACGTCGTGCGCGTGTGCCGCCAGATACTGGGCTCGATCGAATCGAACGACGAGACCGACGACGGCACACTCAATATGCTGGGCCTGCTGGCGCAGTGGTTCGGGCTGGTGGCCCCGAACACGCCGTCGCCACAGGCGTCGCTGCGCGTGTTCGAACGCAGCCTGGTCTCCACGCTGGCCGATCCGCATGCCGCGACGGGCCTGATGCCGACGCTGGCCAGCCACGCGCGTGCCGCCAACGAGATCCGCAACCGGTTGTCGAACGATCACTGGCGCACCATCCTGGCCGCGCGCAACGACTTCCAGGACGCGATGGCCGATGCCGCATGCCCGGCCGGCACGGCGGGCCACGGCGACGGGGCCTACGACCGCTCGAAGGTGCTGGCCGCGCTGGAACATCTGGCGATGCAGCTGGGCGCGATCAGCGGCGCGCAGGGCGACCGCATGACGCGCGACGAAGCGTGGCGGCTGGTCTTTATCGGCCGTCATATCGAACGGCTCGGCACGCTGGCGCTGTTCCTGGAACTGGCCGAAGGCAGCGGCGCGCTGGCGTCGCGCAGCGGCTTCGACATGCTGCTGCACCTGTTCGACAGCACGCTGACCTACCGCTCGCTGTTCCCGGGGCGTAGCGACGTGGCCGCGCTGGTCGATCTGCTGGTGCTGGAGCCGACCAATCCGCGCGGCCTCTACGGTGTGCTGGACCGCCTGCGCGACAAGCTCGCGCAATTGCCGACCGGCGCCACCGGCCAGACGCGCGTGCCGCTGGCCGAACTGCTGCCGCCGGCAACCGCGCTGCCGTCGCGCTCGCTGCTGTGCGAACGCGACAAGGACCGCTATCCCAAGCTGGCGGCGCTGTGCGATCAGCTTGGCGCGCGCATGGCCAAGCTGTCCGACGAAATCGGCGGCCGCTACTTCAGCCATGCCGGCGTGGCGCCGGAGACGGACCTGCCATGAGCAGCCTGCCGGCCAATCCCCACGCTGAAGCCGGACCGCCCGAGCCGGCCGGCGCCCTGCCGGCCATGCCATCGGCCACGCCACCGGACATGCCCACCACGCTGGACGTGCACCACGTCACCACCTACCAGTACGCCTGGCCCGTGGAACATGCGCAGCAGCGTGCCGTGGTGACGCCGCCGTCGTACCCGTGGCAGGCCGTGGGCGCGCACCGGACCGATGTGGAACCCGCGCCGACGCACCAGCACATGCGAACCGATGCGTTCGGCAACAACGTGCTGCACTTCATGCTCGATGTCCCGCACGAGACGATGCGCCTGACCACCTGCAGCACGGTCACGCTGATGCCGCGCTGGGCCGGGTTCGATGCGGCGCAGGGCACGCCATGGGAAGCGGCGGCGCGGCAACTGCGCTACCGCGCCGGCCAGCCGTT
Source organism: Cupriavidus sp. 94F1 (assembly GCF_057798875.1). Classification (NCBI taxonomy): domain Bacteria; kingdom Pseudomonadati; phylum Pseudomonadota; class Betaproteobacteria; order Burkholderiales; family Burkholderiaceae; genus Cupriavidus; species Cupriavidus sp. 94F1. Next base: position 289,580 of record NZ_JBYOJT010000003.1, on the reverse strand, counting down.
CCACCCCGAGACCGAATTCGTCTATGCATCGCCGAACGTGGCGCTGCACGCGGACCTGCGCGACTACGCGCTGCAGAGCTTCACCGCCGGTGTGACCGTGGCCGCTGGCGCCATCGACCTGATGCATCGCATCCACGCCGACTTCGCCTATCACGGCGAGACCACCGAAGTGCATACGCCCGCGCTGGAGGCGTTTGAGCTACGCAGCGGCGTGTGCCAGGACTTCGCCCAGGTGATGATCGGCTGCCTGCGCTCGATTGGCCTGGCCGCGCGCTATGTCAGCGGCTATCTGTGTACCGATCCGCCGCCGGGCGAGCCGCGCCTGCTGGGTGCCGATGCCTCGCACGCGTGGGCCGGCGTCTGGTGCCCCGCCAACGGCTGGATCGACCTCGATCCGACCAACGACGTGCTGGCCGACACCCGCCACGTGACGCTGGCCATCGCACGCGACTACAGCGACGTGCCACTGCTGCATGGCGTGATCGTCGGCGGCGGCGAGCATACGGTGGAGGTGGAGGTCAGCGTGGTACCGGTGGCGGGGGCCGTCCGGCCCGTCGCCTGAGCGGCACCGTACCGGGAATCCGCGGCGCCCCGCGCGGCAGATTCCCGATGGATCATCTTCGTGTCATTCGAATCCATTGTCCGGGGCGTGGCCATCGGCAACGATTGGCTTGGCCGCGGGCGGTGCCGATGCCGGACACCGGCACCCGAGCGGCTTCTCCAGGCCAACGATTGGGAGTTCGACATGACACAGCAGGAACAGGAAGCCGCACTGGCGCGAGACCTGGATTCGCCCGGGGCGGGCGATCAGGCTGGCGGTGCAGGGCGCGATGAGGTGGGCGTGCAGGCCGCAGCGGGTATCACGTATTTCCGTGCCAACACGGATGGAACCGACGGCTCTCCCACGGGGGGCAACGCGATAACGGTGGGCCCGAACGGCATCGCATCGGGCAGGAACAACCTCGCCATCGGCAACGGGGCGCAGGCAACGGGCGGCTACGACGCGATGGCGATGGGCTGGGACGCGCGGGCCACAGCGCAGAGCACGATCGCCTTTGGCGCGGGCGCGCGCGCCACGGGCAATCGCGCGTTCGCAATTGGCGAAAGTGCGAACGCCAGCGCGCTTCAGGCCATCGCCTTCGGGGCCGGCAGCAAGGCCAGGGGAGAGCTTAGCGTCGCGCTGGGCCACGGAAGCGTTGCCGAAGCCGATGGGACGGTCTCGGTCGGCACCAGCGAGTTCAAGCGCACCATTGTCAACGTTGCGCCCGGCGAGGTGTCGGAAAGCAGCACCGACGCCATCAACGGCAGCCAGCTCTACGCGGCGCTAGGCGGCGGAGGCGGCAGCGTTGGCAACCTCCAGTATTTCCACGCCAACAGTTCCAAGCCGGACGGCGAGGCCACCGGCAGCGACGCCATCGCGGTCGGGCCGCTGGCCGATGCACCGGGCAGCGGTGGGCTGGCGCTGGGCCTGGAAGCGGTGGCAAACGGGCAAAACTCGACGGCGCTGGGCAGCAATGCGGCCAGCGTCGCGGACTGGGCGCAGGCCATCGGCAGCCGGTCGGTGGCGATTGGCGCCGGCGATGTCGCGGTTGGTGTCAACACCCAGGCCAATGGCGACGGCACGGCCGCGCTGGCGGTGGGGACGGGCGCCAACGCGGGCGGCGCCGGAGCGGTGGCGATCGGTCACCAGGCCAGTGTATCGGCGGCGGACAGCGTGGCCATCGGCAACGGCAGCGTGGCGCTCCGCGAGGGCACGGTATCGGTCGGCACGCTGCTAAAGCCCCGCCGTATCGTGCATGTGATGAGGGGCGAACTCGATTCGGACGCCGCCACGGTAGGCCAGCTCAAGGACGCCGGGCTGAACCTGAATGCAGCCGGCGAAGTGTCCAATGCGTTCGTGGCCTATGACGACGCCACGCTGGGCCGCGTGACGCTGGCCAACACGCTGGTCACGAGCCTGGTACCCGGCGAACTGACCGAGGGCAGCCAGGATGCGGTGACAGGCGCGCAGCTGTTCGCCACCAACCAGCAGCTCGGCCAGGCCCTCGACGCGCTGAGCCAGATCAATACGGCGGTGGAAGACATCACCGGTGGTGACGCCGGCGTGAAGTACTTCCATGTCGATTCGACCGCGTCGGATGCCGATGCCAGCGGCACCAATGCGCTGGCCATCGGCCCGAATGCCTCGGCGAAGAGCACCGGGGCCGTGGCCGTGGGCGACGCCACCGCGGTGACTGGGGCGGGTGGTCTGGCGCTGGGCGCGGGGGCCAGTGTCTCGGGCTCGTACAGCGTGGCCCTGGGGCAGGGCAGCGTGGCGGACCGGCCGAACACTGTGTCGGTGGGGGCGGCCGACGCACGGCGCCGCATCGTCAACGTGGAAGCGGGCGTGGCGGACAACGACGCGGTCACTGTCGGGCAGCTGCGCACGGCCGGGCTGGACGTGAACGCGTCGGGCAACGTCGGCAACGCCTTCCTGGCCTACGACGACGACTCGAAGGCCCGTGCCACGCTCGACAACACGCTGGTGACAGGGCTGCGCGCGGCCAGCCTGACCCAGCTGAGCACCGATGCGGTGACGGGCGGCCAGCTGTTCCAGACCAACGCCAAGGTGACGAAGAACGCGCAGGACATCGCCGATCTTGCCGAGACCGTGGCAGGCATCAGCAGCGGCGATGCAGACCTGAAGTACCTGCAGGTGAAGTCCACCGGTGCGGGCGCAACCGCCAGCGGCAGCAACGCCATCGCCATCGGCCCGCTGGCCACGGCCAAGGGTGGCGGCAGTATCGTCCTGGGCGACGGCGCGACCATGGCCAGCACTGGCAGCGGCATCGTGATGGGCCGCAGCGCGCGCATCGAGACTGGCGCGGGCGGCGAGGGGTCGATTGCGCTGGGCAATGCCGTGTATGTGTCGGCCAACAACGCGGTGGTCATCGGTGCGGCGGCATCGGCGTCGAAGGCCGACAATGTGGCGATTGGCGGCTCGGCAACGGCTTCGGGCTCCACGTCGGTGGTGGTGGGCGCCAATGCCATGTCTTCGGTGACGAACGGCGTCGCGCTTGGGGCGAAATCCAACTGCGACCGCGCCAAGTCGGTGTCGGTCGGCAGCGCCAGCCTGCAGCGGCAGATCATCAACGTGGCAGCCGGCACGTCATCGACCGATGCCGTCAACGTTGGCCAGCTCACCGCCATGCTGGCGGAGCGCGACGCCTTGCTGGCCAGCCTGCAGGAACGCCTGGCCGCGCTGGAATCCGCATGACCGGTGCCAACCGCTGATGGGGCGAAAAAAAACGGCCACGTGCATTACACGTGGCCGTTTCTTTAGAACAGGAGCGGATCGGCGATCAGCCCAGCTTCTTCTTCAGCAGTTCATTGACCTGGGCCGGGTTGGCCTTGCCCTTGGTGGCCTTCATGGCCTGGCCCACCAGCGCATTGAACGCCTTTTCCTTGCCGGCGCGGAATTCGTCGACCGACTTGGCGTTGGCGGCCAGCACGTCGTCGATGATCTTTTCCAGTTCACCCGTGTCGGACATCTGCTTCAGGCCCTTGGCCGCGATGATCGCGTCGGCGTCGCCGTCCGATTCGCCGGCCCACATCGCCGGAAACACATCCTTCTTGGCCGTGTTGTTCGATACCGTGCCATCGGCAATGCGCGATAGCAGTTTCGCCAGTTGAGCCGGGCTCACTGGCGCGGCGTCGATCGTGATGCCGTCGCGGTTCAGTTGCGATGCGATCTCGCCCATCAGCCAGTTGGCGGCGGGCTTGGCGCTGGCGGCACCCACTTCCTTGACCACGGCCTCGAAGTAGCTGGCCAGGGCCTTGGTCGCGGTGATGGTGCTCGCATCGTAGGCGGACAACCCGTATTGCGACACAAAGCGTGCCTGCATGGCGGCCGGCAGCTCCGGCAGCGCGCCCTTCACGCGGTCGATCCAGGCCGCGTCGATTTCCAGCGGCATCAGGTCCGGGTCGGGGAAGTAGCGGTAGTCGTGCGCGTCTTCCTTGGTGCGCATCGCGCGCGTCTCGCCGGTGTCCGGGTCGAACAGCACCGTCGCCTGGACGATCTCGCGGCCATCCTCGATCTCGGCAATCTGCCATTGCACTTCATAGTCGATGGCCTGCTGCAGGAAGCGGAACGAGTTCAGGTTCTTGATCTCGCGCCGCGTGCCGAACTTCTCCTGGCCCACCGGACGCACGGACACGTTGGCGTCGCAGCGGAAGCTGCCTTCCTGCATGTTGCCGTCGCAGATGCCCAGCCACACCACCAGCGAATGGAGCGCCTTCGCATAGGCCACGGCTTCGGCCGAGCTGCGCATGTCGGGCTCGGTCACGATTTCCAGCAGCGGCGTGCCGGCACGGTTCAGGTCGATGCCGGTCATGCCAGCGAAGTCCTCGTGCAGCGACTTGCCGGCGTCTTCTTCCAGGTGGGCCCGCGTCAGGTTGATCGTTTTCTCATAGACGCCCTGCTTGCCTTCCACCTGCACCGTGATCTGCCCGCCCTGCACCACCGGGATCTCGTACTGGCTGATCTGGTAACCCTTGGGCAGGTCGGGGTAGAAGTAATTCTTGCGCGCAAAGATGCTGCGCGGCGCGATCTTCGCGTCGATCGACAGGCCGAACTGGATGGCGCGCTCGACGGCACCCTTGTTGAGCACGGGCAGCACGCCCGGCAGGGCCAGGTCCACGGGGCAGGCCTGCGTATTGGCCTCGGCACCGAACGCGGTCGAGGCGCCGGAGAAAATCTTGGAGGCCGTGGAGAGCTGTGCGTGCGTCTCCAGGCCGATCACCACTTCCCATTGCATGGCGGTTTTCCTAATCTGAGTGCTTTTCTGTATAGGTTGCTTCGGTTGCCGAATTCCAGGCCCTGCGCTGTCTGTGTCGTCAGGGGTCGGAACTCGTCAGCCATGAGTCGAGTTGGGCCAGCGCGGCCACGCGCGCCACGGCGTCGCCGCCGACGGTGACCCCGGAGCCGTTGCGGGCGGCGACGTCGCGCCGTACGTGCAGCTCGCTGGTGCCGTCGAAGCCATGGTACGCGCCCGGATAGATTTCCAGGCGGAAACGGGCCTTGGGCTGCCGGCTTTGCACCGCGTTCTGCAGCATTGCGCAACGCGTGGCGGGCGTCCAGTCGTCGGCGCCGCCGATCATCAGCAGCAATGGCGACCGCAGCCGGAAATCGTGCTGCTGCACGGCGCGCTTGCAGCCCGGATAGAACGCCACGGCGCGGTCCACGTTCGGCGCATCGGCGGGCCAGGGCCGGCTGGCGTCGATGGTGGCCAGCACGGCCTGCGCGCCGTTGGACCAGCCCAGCAGCACGATGCGGCGCGTGTCGATGCCCGGCTGCCTTGCCACCCAGCGCAGCGCGGCGAGGGCGTCGGCACGGCGCGTCTTGTCGTCGATCGATCGTGCGTCGAACGATTCCGTGCAAATGCCCTGGGCCTTGCCGCGCGCGCTGAAACTGTCGGGCATCAGCACGGCGTAGCCGCGCTCGGTCAGCCAGTGTGCGTACTCGCGATAGCGGGCCTGCAGGCCGGCCGCCGGATCGATCACTTCCTCGATCGTGCCGGCGCGCCTGGCCGCCACCTTCATGTCGACCAGGCCGCCGCAGCCGTGCAGCGCCACCACCACGGGCAGCGGCTGGCTGCGGGCCACGGTGCCCTCGCGCGGCATGAACCAGTAGGCGGTCAGCGCCGGCGATCCCGGATCGGCGGGCAGCCGCACCCGCGCGGTGGCCGGTTCGGTCGCGGTGGCCGGCGCTGCCACAACGGCGGCGCTGGCCGGGCCGACCGGGGCGGTCAAGGGCGACGGCGGCGACAGCGGTGCCATCGACACCGCCGGCTGGGCCGGTGCGGCCGGCATCAGCGCCGCCACCACCGCCACGCCGGCCAGCGTCCCGCGCAGCCAGCGGCCCACCGTGGTCGGAACCAGCGGCGAGGCCTTCGGCGGCAAGGTGGGCGGGAACAGGCGTGGCATGGTCGATCGACGAATTCAGCCGGGGCTCAGCGCGTGCGCGCGCATTCGCCGGTGCCCGGTTCGAACATCACGGGCCACGCCTCTTCATAGATGCCGGGCGTGCAGTGCGACTGGCAGCTTGCGTGCGCCAGCGTGACGCGGCGCGGGTCCTGCCAGACCATCAGCTTGCAGGCGCTGCCGTCGTTGGCGCGCAGCTCGATGTGCGGCGTCTTGCGCACCTGGCGGAAATCGGCCAGGTTGAAGCTGCACGAGCCACGCTTGCCCACCCACAGCTTCCACTGCAGTTGCTGCACGGTGTTGTCGGCCACGCGCAGCTGCGCGTCCTCGCGGAAGCCGTCTTCCTCGGTGCGCTGGCAGTTGCCAGCCAGGTCGATGTCGCGCGCCGCGATGGGCGTGGAGCGGCCAGCGAACGGAATCTGGCAGCCGGCCAGCGTCACGGCCACCGCCAGGGCGGCGGCCAGTCTCAGCGGGATGCGGGGCAGGGCGTGCATGCGCATGATGGCTCGGAGCAGTTGGCGGTTTGGCGGATGAGCGATCAGGCCGGACGGCGCAGGTGCCAGTCGGTGGCCTGCTGGAACGCGTGGGCCACCTGCAGCAGGCGCGCTTCGTCAAAGTAGTTGCCGATGATCTGCAGGCCCACGGGCATGTTGCCGTCGCCAAAGCCGGCCGGCACGCTCATGCCGGGCAGGCCTGCCAGGCTGGTGGACAGCGTGAAGATATCGGCCAGGTACATCTGCACCGGGTCGGCGGTCTTCTCGCCCAGCTTCCAGGCCACGCTGGGCGCCACCGGGCCCATGATCACGTCGCACTCGGCAAACGCGCGCTGGAAATCGTCGGCGATGATGCGGCGGATCTTCTGCGCCTGCAGGTAGTAAGCATCGTAATAACCGTGCGACAGCACGTACGTGCCCACCATGATGCGGCGCTTCACCTCGGGGCCGAAGCCTTCGGCGCGGCTCTTCTTGTACATGTCGAGCAGGTCGCGGTACTCGGCCGCCCGGTGGCCGTAGCGCACGCCGTCGAAGCGCGACAGGTTTGACGAAGCCTCGGCCGGCGCGATGATGTAGTACACCGGGATCGACAGCTCGGTCTTGGGCAGCGACACGTCCACCAGCGTGGCGCCAAGCTTTTCATACTCGGCCAGCGCGGCGCGCACGGTCTTTTCCACATCGGCGGACAGGCCCTTGCCGAAATACTCGCGCGGCAGGCCGATACGCAGGCCGGCCAGCGGCTTGTCGGCGGTGGCGCCGGCGCGCGGCTGGCCCAGCAGGCGCGTGAAGTCCTCGTCCACGCCGCCCAGTTTCGGGGTCAGGCTGGTGGAATCCTTTGGATCGAAGCCTGCCATGCCGTTGAGCAGCATCGCGCAGTCCTCGGCCGTATGGGCCATCGGGCCGCCCTGGTCCAGCGACGACGCGAACGCGATCATGCCGTAGCGCGACACCCGGCCATACGTCGGCTTGATGCCGGTGATGCCGGAGAACGATGCCGGCTGGCGGATCGACCCGCCGGTGTCGGTGCCGGTGGCGGCCGGCGCCAGGCCCGCGGCCACGGCAGCGGCCGAGCCGCCCGACGAGCCGCCCGGCACGCGGTTGGTGTCCCACGGGTTGCGCACGGCGCCCTGGTACGCGTTCTCGTTGGACGAACCCATCGCGAATTCGTCCATGTTGGTCTTGCCCAGCGTGACCATGCCGGCCGCGCCCAGGCGTTCCACCACGGTGGCGTCGAACGGGCTTTCGTAGTTGGCCAGCATCTTCGAGCCGGCGGTGGACTTCCAGCCGCGCGTCACGAAGACGTCCTTGTGGGCGATGGGCACGCCGGTCAGCGGCGTGGCCTGGCCGTTGGCGCGGCGCTCGTCGGCGGCGCGGGCCTGGGCCAGCGTCAGGTCGGGGTTGACGTCGACAAAGGCATTGAGGTGCCTGGCGGCGTCGATGCGGGCCAGGTAGTCGCGGGCGAGTTCCTCGGCGGACACGGAACGGGCGGCCAGCGCATCGGCAATCTGGCGCAGCGAGGTCTGGTGATCAGCGGAAAAGGTCATATCGGGTCGGATGGCGTCTGGATGGGCGACAAGGCAGGGCAGCGCGCTGCCGTCACTCGATGACCTTGGGCACCAGGTACAGGCCGTTCTCGGTGGCCGGGGCGGGGCGCTGGTAGTCCGCGCGGCGGTCGGACTCGGTCACGGCGTCGTCGCGCAGGCGCTGGGCGATGTCGCGCACGGCCGACAGCGGATGGGCCAGCGGCTCGATGCCGGTGGTGTCCACCGCCTGCATCTGCTCGACCAGGGAGAAAAAGTTGTTCAGCTGCACAAGCGTGTGCTCGGCCTCGGCATCGCTGGTTTCGATGCGGGCCAGGTGCGCGATGCGCTTGACGTCGGAAAGTTCGAGAGCCATGGCGTGGTGCGGCGCTTCTCGCCGGATTCAGTCCTGCGGACTGGAGATGTTGCGGCCGGGCGAGGGAGCGGACGCCGGTTCGGAACCGGCGTCCACCCAACCGTCGTCGGGTGGCCGTCGGGGCGCCTGGAAGGGCGCCATGGGCCCGGCGTCTGGCGGGGTGGCCAAGGCGTGCCGGACTGGTGCGCCCGGGGGGCACCCCAGGATCGTCGAAGTTACAAGTTTTTCAGGGTCCAAACGCCCCGAAACAGCGTGAATTATAAGGTATCATTACGCGCTGCTGTCTTCCCGCAACGCGCGCGCCACTTGGGTTGCGGCAAAGCGGGCGGGTGGTGATGCCGTCGGCACAGTCGCAGCATCCAGAACCGGGTTCCGGGCGCCAATCGCCGGGGTGCCAAGGGGCTGGATCGGGCGGCATACCATGGCCGGCGTCGCAACCATGCAACAGTAATGTGCCAGCATCAGGGCAACGCCGCGGATTAGCGGCCCGTTTTCATCGTATTTTCAGTCGTAGGAAACTGGTTCCTCCGATTAGGCTACTGCCACACGTCAGGCGTGTTCCTGCCCTGTCCCGCGCATCTGTCCGCGAACTTTCGCGCAGAGTCTAATCAAAGGTTCCCGTAGGTCCGGCGTGCAGGCATGCGCCGGCGAAGCGGATTCCCGCTGGCGCACCGGGGCTTGTCCGCGCCAGGGGTACCGGGGCGCGCCGGCTTGTGCCGGCGGCAGCCGCACGCACCGGGGGAGCCGTGAACCATCACCCTTGCAAACGTATTCGTGGCCGGGCCGCTACAGGCACCGGCCGCTTCGCATACCCGCGAACCAACAGAAGACAGGATTCCTGATGTTCGGATTTCTCCGCAGCTATTTCTCCAACGACCTGGCCATCGACCTGGGCACCGCCAACACCCTGATCTACATGCGCGACAAGGGCATCGTCCTGGACGAGCCGTCGGTCGTGGCCATCCGTCAGGAAGGCGGTCCCAACGCCAAGAAAACGATTACGGCGGTGGGCAAGGAAGCCAAGCAGATGCTGGGCAAGGTGCCTGGCAACATCGAGGCCATCCGCCCGATGAAGGACGGCGTGATCGCCGACTTCACCGTGACCGAGCAGATGCTCAAGCAGTTCATCAAGATGGTGCATGACACCAAGCTGCTGCGTCCGAGCCCGCGCATCATCATCTGCGTGCCGTGCGGTTCCACCCAGGTGGAACGCCGCGCCATCCGCGAATCGGCACTGGGCGCCGGCGCGAGCCAGGTGTACCTGATCGAGGAGCCGATGTCGGCCGCGATCGGCGCCGGGCTGCCGGTGTCGGAGCCGTCGGGCTCGATGGTCGTCGATATCGGCGGCGGCACCACCGAGGTGGGCATCATCTCGCTGGGCGGCATGGTCTACAAGGGTTCGGTGCGCGTGGGCGGCGACAAGTTCGACGAAGCGATCGTCAACTACATCCGCCGCAACTACGGCATGCTGATCGGCGAGCAGACCGCCGAAGCGATCAAGAAGGAAATCGGCTCGGCCTTCCCGGGCTCCGAAGTCCGCGAAATGGAAGTGAAGGGCCGCAACCTGTCCGAGGGTATCCCGCGCGCCTTCACCGTGTCGTCCAACGAAATCCTCGAAGCCCTGACCGATCCGCTGAACCAGATCGTGTCGGCCGTGAAGATCGCGCTGGAACAGACCCCGCCCGAACTGGGCGCCGACATTGCCGAACGCGGCATGATGCTGACCGGCGGCGGCGCACTGCTGCGCGACCTGGACCGCCTGCTGGCCGAGGAAACCGGCCTGCCGGTGCTGGTGGCCGAAGATCCGCTGACCTGCGTGGTGCGCGGCTCGGGCATGGCGCTGGAGCGCATGGACAAGCTCGGCAGCATCTTCTCCTACGAGTAATACGAGGCAGGGACCGTGGTGGCCTGCGTCGCCCCGTCCCCGCGACCTTTGATGTCTTCCCCCGCCAGCCCGGACCGCCATGCCCACCAAGGGGCGGGCGGACGCGCTGGCGGAATGGTTTCGCCTGCGCACCGGTAAATGGATTACTCTCCACCGCCGCTCTTCAAGCAAGGCACATCTGCCGTTGCACGCCTGGTCATCTTCGTGGCGATCGCGCTGGCGCTGCTGATTGTCGATGCGCGCTTTGACGCCATGCGCGTCGCGCGCCAGGTGGCCGCCACCGTCCTCATGCCCGTGGAACGCCTGGTGCTGGTGCCGCGCGACGCGCTGCGCGGCGTCCTTGACTACGCCCAGTCGTCGGTCACGCTGACCAATGAAAACCGCGAACTGCGCCGCAGCGCGGTGGAGCAGGCCAATGCGTCCGTGCGCCAGGCCCAGCTCGAAGCCGAGAACAACCAGCTGCGCAAGCTGCTGAACCTGCAGCAGCAGTCGGCCACGCCGGTCACGGCGGCCGAAATTCTCTACGACGCCCGCGACCCGTACAGCCAGCGCATCGTCATCGACCATGGCAGCGCGCACGGCCTGCGCGCCGGCTACCCGGTGATCGACGAACGCGGCGTGATCGGCCAGGTCACGCGCGTGTCGCCGTTCCAGTCCGAAGTGACGCTGCTGACCGACAAGGACCAGGCGATTCCCGTCCAGGTGGTGCGCAACGGCCTGCGCAGCGTGGCTTTCGGCGGCTCGCGTGCCGGGCTGCTGGACCTGCGCTTCATGGCCGCGTCGGCCGACCTGCAGCAGGGCGACCTGCTCGTGACGTCCGGGCTGGACGGCACCTATCCGCCGGGCCTGCCGGTGGCGAAGATCGTCCAGATCGAGCGCAAGGCGGACACCGCGTTCTCGCGGGTGTACTGCGAACCGGTGGCCGGCGTGCGCTCGCATCGCCAGCTGCTGGTGGTGCGCTACGAGTCCGGCCTGGGCCCGCGCCCGCAGGAAGAAGCCGCCCCGACCAAGGCCGAGAAGGGCGCCCGGTCGGCCGCGGCCCGCGCCGGTGCCGAGCAGAAGGCGGCTGACAAGGCGGCCGACAAGCCTGCCGACAAGGCCACGGACAAGGCCACCGACAAGCAGAAATCCCCGGAGCGTTCCCAGTGACGACATCCCAATACCTGCTGCGACCGGTCAATCCCGCGTTCATCACGCTGACCTTCGTGCTGGCCTTCCTGTGGAACCTGATGCCCTGGGGCACCACGCTGTGGATCCCCGACATGGTGGCCCTGGTGCTGGTGTTCTGGAACATCCACCAGCCGCGCAAGGTGGGCATGGGCGTGGCGTTTCTGCTAGGCCTGCTGATGGACGTGCACGATGCGCGGCTGCTGGGCGAGCACGCGCTGGCCTATACGCTGCTGGCGTACTTTGCGATCACGATCCACCGCCGCGTGCTGTGGTTTTCGGTCTACACGCAGGCGCTGCATGTGATGCCGCTGCTGTTCATCACCCATGCCGTGCCGGTGGTGATCCGCCTGGCGATGGGCGCGCCGCTGCCGGGCTGGCAACTTCTGGTGGCGCCGCTGATCGAAGCCGTGCTCTGGCCGATGGCCACCGCATTGCTGCTGGCGCCCCAGCGCCGCTCGGCCGACATCGACGAAACGCGTCCGATCTAGCCCTTCATCCTTCCTGACACCGCCACGCCGCCCGCAGTACCGCCATGACCGAAATCCGCAACGTCGAACTGGAAATCGGCCGCTTCCGCATCCGCGTGGCGGCGGCAGCCCTGTTCACGGTCATCTGCTTTGGCCTGCTGCTCTCCCGCTTCCTGTGGCTGCAGTGGTACAAGCACGACCAGTACTCGGCCAAGGCCGAGGACAACCGCATCTCCGTGGCGCCGATCGAGCCGAACCGCGGCATCATCATGGACCGCAACGGGGTGATCCTGGCGCGCAACTATTCCGCGTACACGCTTGAAGTGACGCCGTCCAAGCTGACCGATACGCTCGACAACACGATCGACGAACTGGCCAGGCTGGTGGATATCCAGCCGCGCGACCGCCGCCGTTTCAAACGCCTGCTGGAAGAATCGCGCAGCTTTGAAAGCCTGCCCATCCGCAGCCAGCTGACCGACGAGGAAGTGGCCAAGTTCTCGGCGCAGCGTTTCCGCTTTCCCGGGGTGGACGTGCGTGCGCGCCTGTTCCGCCAGTACCCGCTGGGCGAGTCGGCCAGCCACGTGGTGGGCTACCTGGGCCGCATCTCGCAGCGCGACCAGGAGCGGATCGAGGCGATGGACGAGGCCAACGACGCCGACCCCGCCAAGTACGATCCGCGCAAGGATATCGACAACTACAAGGGCACCAACTACATCGGCAAGATCGGCCTGGAGCAGAGCTACGAGACCGAACTGCACGGGCTGACCGGCTTCGAGGAAGTGGAAGTCAGCGCCGGTGGCCGTCCGATTCGTACTTTGTCCACGTCGCCGGCCACGCCGGGCAACAACCTGATCCTGTCGCTCGACATCCGTCTGCAGCAATTGGCGGAACAGCTATTCGGCGACCGCCGCGGTGCGCTGGTGGCCATCGAGCCGGAAACCGGCGACATCCTGGCCTTCGTCTCGAAGCCGACCTTCGATCCGAACCTGTTCGTCGAGGGGATCGATTCCAAGACCTGGGACGAGCTCAACGGATCGCCGGACAAGCCGCTGCTGAACCGGCCCCTGCGCGGCACCTATCCGCCGGGCTCGACGTACAAGCCGTTCATGGCGCTGGCGGCACTGACCACGGGCAAGCGCACGGCGGCCTGGGGCATGCACGATCCGGGCTTCTTCACGCTGGGCAACCACACGTTCCGCGACGACAAGCCGGGCGGTCATGGCTGGGTGGACATGCAGGCGTCGATCGTGCAGTCGTGCGATACCTATTACTACGCGCTGGCGCGCGACATGGGCGTCAATGCGATCCACGATTTCATGAAGCCGCTGGGCTTCGGCCAGATCACGGGCATCGACATCGAGGGCGAAAGCCGCGGCATCCTGCCGTCCACCGAGTGGAAGCGCAAGGCCTACCGCAAGCCCGAGCAGCAGAAGTGGTATGACGGCGAGACCATCTCGCTGGGCATCGGCCAGGGCTACAACAGCTTCACGATCCTGCAGCTGGCCAATGCGGTGTCGATCCTGGTCAACAACGGCGTGGCGATGAAGCCTCACCTGGTGAAGGCCGTCGAGGATTCGGTCAACCGCAAGCGCACGCTGACCGTGCCTAAGGAAAGCTACCGGCTGCCGTTCAAGCAGGCCGATATCGACGTGATCAAGCGCGCCATGGTGGCGGTGACCCACAACGGCACGGCGGCCCGGGTGTTTGCCGGCGCGGCGTACGAGTCGGCGGGCAAGACCGGCACGGCCCAGACCTATACGCTGGGCAAGAACGAGAAGTACAACCACCACGCGATCGACGAACGCAAGCGCGACCACTCGCTGTACACGGCGTTCGCGCCGGCCGACCATCCGAAGATTGCGCTGGCGCTGATCGTCGAGAACGCCGGCTTCGGTGCCGCCGTGGCCGCCCCGATCGCCCGCAAGGTGATGGACTATTACCTGCTGCGCAAGTGGCCCGAGGAACTGCAGGCCACCGCGCCGCCGCCCGAAGAGGCACTGCGCGCCGGCAACCGGCCGCCGGTGGATACGCCGAGCGTGTTCACCACGGGCGACACCGCCAACGCGGCAACCGCCACCGTGATGCAGACCGCACCGGCTGCCGTCGCGGCCGCCTCGGGCGCCGAGGCTGCCGCCAGCGCACCGGGGGCCAGTGCCGTGGCCGGGGCGTCCGTGCCGGTGCCTGCGGCCCGGGCGACTGGCGCATCCGAGTCGATCGCCACGCAGCTCGATCCGGCCGCCATCGCGCCGGCATCGGCAGTGGTCACGCTCGACGACCGCATGCTGCAGGCGCTGGGCCACAGCAAGCCGCCGGCATCGGCGCCCAGGGCACCGCTGCCGCACGTCACACCGGCATCGGCACCGGCCCCGGCACCGCGCACCAGGCCGGCCAGGACCGCCAACCTTGCCCAGGCCGACGCAGCCGGCAAGAAACCCGTTTCAGAGTAAAAGGAGACGCGCCATGGACAAACGCCGCGTCGCATCGACGATCAAGACCGCCCTGACCGGCTTCGACAAGCCGCTGGCGCTGATCGTCTTCCTGCTGTTCGCCACGGGCATCGTGGCGCTGTATTCGGCCGCGATCGACATGCCGGGCCGCGTGGAAGACCAGCTGCGCAACATCCTGCTGTCGTACGTCGTGATGATCGTGATTGCCTACATGCCGACCCAGCTGCTGATGCGGATCGCCGTGCCGCTCTATACGGTCGGGGTGGCGCTGCTGATCGCGGTGGCCATGTTCGGCCTGATCCGCAAGGGGGCGCGCCGCTGGCTCAACGTGGGCATGGTGATCCAGCCATCGGAGATCATGAAGATCTCGATGCCGCTGATGCTGGCGTGGTACTTCCAGAAGCGGGAGGGGGTGATCCGGTGGTTCGACTTCGTCGTGGCGCTGATCATCCTGGGCGTGCCGGTGGGCCTGATCGCCAAGCAGCCCGACCTGGGCACCGGCCTGCTGGTGCTGGCCGCCGGCCTGTACGTGATCTATTTCGCCGGACTGTCGTGGAAGATCATCCTGCCGCTGCTGGGCCTGGGCGTCGTGGCGATCACGCTGCTGATCAGCTATGAAAGCCAGATCTGCGCGCCGGGCGTGAGCTGGCCGATCCTGCACGATTACCAGCAGCACCGCGTGTGCACGCTGCTGGACCCGACCACCGACCCGCTGGGCAAGGGCTTCCATACCATCCAGTCGATCATCGCGATCGGCTCGGGCGGCGTCACCGGCAAGGGCTGGCTCAAGGGTACGCAGACGCACCTGGAGTTCATCCCCGAAAAGCACACCGACTTCATCTTCGCGGTGTTTTCGGAGGAATTCGGGCTGATCGGCAATGCCGTGCTGCTGGTGCTGTATCTGCTGCTGATCTTCCGCGGGCTTTATATTGCGGCCAACGCGCCGACATTGTTCTCGCGGCTGCTGGCCGGCTCGATCACGCTGATCTTCTTCACCTACGCCTTCGTGAACATGGGCATGGTGAGCGGGATCCTGCCCGTGGTGGGCGTGCCGCTGCCGCTGTTGAGTTACGGTGGTACCGCGCTGGTGACGCTGGGCATGGGGATCGGCATCCTGATGAGCATTTCGCGACAGAAGCGGCTCATCCAGACCTGACCCGCTCGCGCCAACGTCACTTTGCTACACTGCCAACCGAAAAAATGGAATCGGTAAAAGCTTATGAACGCCCAGGACGTCGCCGCTTATCTGCAAAGCAACCCGCAGTTCTTTGAGGACCATGCCGAACTGCTGGCCACGGTGCAACTGACCAGTCCGCACAGCCACCGGGCCGTGTCGCTGCAGGAGCGCCAGATGGAAATCCTGCGCGAGAAGAACAAGGGGCTGGAACTGAAGCTGGCCGACCTGGTTCGGCACGGCCACGAGAACGACCGCACGCAGCAGCGCATGCACGCCTGGCAGCTGCGCCTGCTGGCCGAGGCCGATTCGCACGCGCTGCCGTACGCGGTGCAGGACGGCTTGCAGCAGGTATTCGATGTGCCGGCCGTGGCGCTGCGCCTGTGGAACGTGGGCGAAGCGTTTGCCCACATCGAAGTGGCGCAGGGCGCCAGCGACGACCTGCGCCTGTTTGCCGAAGGCCTGCGCGCACCGTACTGCGGCGCCAACAGCGGCTTCGAGGCCGCCAGCCTGCTGGAGCGCGACGATATCGCGTCGCTGGCCATGGTGACGCTGCGCGTGCCGGCCCGCCCGGGCGACGATGGCCCCGGCGCCGCGTTCGGCCTGCTGGTGCTGGGTTCGCCCGAGCCGCGCCGCTTCCATGAAGGCATGGGCACCGCTTACCTGGGGCAGATCGGCGAAGTGGCCGGCGCCGCCCTGAACCGCCTGCGCGACTAAATCTCGCTGTTCCGCCATGCGCAAACGCCAGCCGGGCAAGGGTGATGCCGTGACGGACACACCGGGCACATCGTCCACACCGGCCACCACGGCCGCCGCCGTGGCGGAAAAGCCAGTTCCCGATCCACTGGTGCTGCGCTACCTGGACTGGCTGGCCACCAATCGCAAGCTGGCCGACCACACGCTGACCAGCTACGCGCGCGATCTCTCCGTGCTGCAGGAATCCGCCACGCGCTTTGCCGCTGGCGTGCCGCTGCTGTCGCTGGAAACCAGACATATCCGATCCTTCGCCGCGCGGCTGCACGGCAGCGGCCTGTCGGCGCGCACCATTGCGCGCACGCTGTCTGGCTGGCGCGGCTTCTTTCTGTGGGCGGCGCGGCATGGCCATGGCGTGACCGCCAATCCGGTGGATGGGGTGCGGGCGCCCAAGCGCGGGCAGCCGCTGCCCAAGGCGCTGTCGGTGGAACACGCCGTGGCGCTGGTGGCGCACCGGCGCGGCGACACGGCCGAAGCCATCCGCGACCAGGCCGTTTTCGAACTGTTCTATTCCAGCGGGCTGCGGCTGTCGGAGCTGATCCAGCTCGACGTGCGCTATTCCGAAGAAGGCGAGTACCGGTCGGCGGGCTGGCTCGACCTGGCGGGTGCCGAGGTCACGGTGATCGGCAAGGGATCGCGCAGGCGGACCGTGCCGGTGGGCAGCAAGGCGATGGAGGCGCTGAAGGCCTGGCTTGCGGTACGCGAGACACTGCTGCGGCCCGGCGCCTTGCCGGAGGACCAGCACGCGCTGTTCCTGGGCACGCGCGGCAGGCGGTTGTCGGGCAGTACGGTACAGACGCGGATCAAGCAGCAGGCGCTGGCAGCCGGCGTGCCGGCCAATGTGCATCCGCATATGCTGCGGCACTCGTTTGCCACGCATGTCCTGCAATCGTCGGGCGACCTGCGCGCGGTGCAGGAGATGCTGGGCCACGTGAGCATCACCACCACGCAGGTCTACACGTCGCTCGACTTCCAGCACCTGGCCAAGGTCTACGACCAGGCCCATCCCCGGGCCGGCCGGAAGAAGAAAGGCGTACCCGGATCAGCGCCAGCGGGGGCCGATGAGCGGGACGGGGCCGGCGGCACCGACAGCACCGACAGTACCGACGCCCCGGACCGCTAGGTCCATTGCGAAAGAATGTTCCGGAACCGCTCCATCTCGGGCAGCAGCCAATTCCGGAAGGCCTGCACCTTCGGCGTGGCCAGGCTGGCATGGGTGCAGACGAAATGCAGCAACCACGGGCACGGAATGCTCACGTCGAACAGGCGCACCACGCGGCCCGACAGCAGGTCGTTATAGGCCAGCGACGACCGGATCAGCGCAATGCCCTGGCCCTCGGCCGCCGCCTGCAGCAGCAGCGACGAGTCCTGCATCATCAGGCCCTTGGTCGGCTCGGACCAGGCCAGTCCGGCCGCCTCGAACCAGGGCTTCCATGGATCGCCCTCGCCGCGCAGCAGCGGCATGCCGGCCATGTGCGCGGGCTGCTCGGGCAGGCGCCCGCCATTGAAGCTGGGGCTGCAGACGGGAAAGAACACATCGTCCAGCAGGCGTTCGACGTAGAGACCCGGGTACTGGCCACCGCCCATGCGCAGCGCCACGTCCACCTCTTCATTGGCAAAGTCCACGAGCGAGTTCGACGACAGCAGTTCCACGTCGAATTCCGGATGCTGCTCGATGAAGCTGCCGATGCGCGGCGTGAGCCAGCGCGCGGCGAACGACGGCATGGTGCTGATGGTCAGCCGCTTTTCGCGGTTGCCGGCCTGAAGGGCGCGCGTGGCGTCGGCAATCTGCAGCAGCGCGTCGCGCACGCGCTCGGCATAGAGCCGGCCGTTGGCGGTCAGCATCACGCGCTTGCCGCGCCGCTCGAACAGCGGCTGGCCCAGCTCTTCCTCCAGCGCCCGGATCTGGTGGCTGACGGCGCCATGGGTGACGAACAGTTCCGCGGCAGCCCGCGAGAAGCTCTCGTGGCGGGCGGCCGCCTCGAACGTGCGCAAGGCGGCCAAGGCCGGCAGGCGCGGAAATTCGCGTTTCCAGCTACGGGGATCGTCCGGGTTCCAGGCGCCGCTCCAGACCATGATGGACCTCGTCTATGTGAGATGAGCTAACAAGACCCAAGAATATATATCGTTTTGCCAGCGGCGGGGTCATCACTAGAATTCACTTCACCGGACCCCGCCAAACAAAGCCCTGAACTGTGCTGGTCCAATGACCAAGCCAGTTCCGGCGACGCCGACAACACGGTGGGCCCCCGGACTCACGGAGAAGCCATCATGAAAGCCCTACTCACAACGACCGTCTTTACGCTGAGCCCCGGCGAGGTTGCCCCGCTGTCGGTGCATGCCGCCCAGCGCCTGTTTGTGGAAGATGCCAAGGGTGTCGATGTATGGGTGACCCGCGAGAATGATTCCGAGGATTACTGGCTGCGCTGTGGCGGAAGTCTGCTGTTGCGTCGCGGCGACGAGATCGTGCTCAGCGTGGACCCCCGCGCCAAGGGCCCGGTGCGGCTGGCACTGATTGCCGAGGCCCGGCGGCCGGTGCTGACCCTGGCCGACCTGCCGCACCTGGTGTTGCGCGCCGTGCGGCGGTTGGTTCGAGGCACGGAATGGACGCCGGGGCAGGACAAGATCCACGCCTCATGACCCGGAGGCGCGGCGGCTGAGGCGCGTATGGCCGCCGCCGGACAAGACTTGACCGGAAACAGGGCCGGTCTGCCTCAGCGCAGACCGGCCCTTTTCGTTACACTCTCGGGCATGCATCCGATCCAAGTCATCGATCAGGGCCGCCAGCCGTACGAGCCCTGTTTCGACGCGATGCGGGCATTCACCGCCGCCCGCACGCCCGAGACGCCCGACCAGATCTGGCTGGTCGAACACCCGCCGGTCTATACGCTCGGGCAGGCCGGAGACCCCGCACACCTGCTGGCCCCGGACGACGCGATCCCGGTCGTGAAGATCGACCGTGGCGGTCAGATCACTTATCACGGACCCGGCCAAGTCGTGGCCTACCTGCTGCTCGATTTGCGGCGCCGGCACCTCATGGTGCGCGAGCTGGTCAACGACATCGAGCAGGCCGTGCTGGACACGCTCGCGGCGTATAATCTCGCAGCCGAACGCAAGCCCGGCGCGCCCGGCATCTATCTGTCCGAGGGTCCGCACCAGGGCGCCAAGATTGCCGCGCTCGGCCTCAAGATCCGCAACGGCTGCAGCTACCACGGTGTCAGCCTGAACGTGCAGATGGACCTGGACCCGTTCCTGCGCATCAACCCCTGCGGCTATGCCGGACTGGAAACGGTCGACATGGCCACTGCGGGCGCCACCTTCGCGGCGGCGCACGATGCCGGCCCGCTGCCCGTCACCGCGGCACAACAACCCGCAATCGCACAACGCCTGGCGGCGGCCCTGTGCGAGGTCCTGACCGCACGCGAGGCGCGCGCACAGGCCCACGGGAATGCCGCTGCCGAGGCTGCCTGAACCGTGGCACGCCCGGCCCCGAATCAACGCCAAACATGCACGCGGCTGCGCGTGCGGAGAACAGTATGAGCGACGCCCTGATCGCCACGTCCACCGAAGCCCCGCAAACGCCTGAATACGACGCCACCAAGAAGCAGAAGTCGGCCGAGAAGACCGCACGCATCCCCATCAAGATCGTGCCGGCCGAAAAGCTCAAGAAGCCGGACTGGATTCGCGTCAAGGCCGCCACCGGCAACTCGCGCTTCTACGAGATCAAGGACATCCTGCGCGCCAACAACCTGGTCACCGTGTGCGAGGAAGCCAGCTGCCCGAACATCGGCGAATGCTTCGGCAAGGGCACGGCCACGTTCATGATCATGGGCGACAAGTGCACGCGCCGCTGCCCGTTCTGCGACGTGGGCCACGGCCGCCCGGACCCGCTGGACGTGAACGAACCCGGCAACCTGGCGCGCACCATCGCCCAGCTCAAGCTGAACTACGTGGTGATCACCAGCGTGGACCGTGACGACCTGCGTGACGGGGGCGCCCAGCACTATGTGGACTGCATCTCGCAGACGCGCGCGTTGTCGCCGAACACCCGCATCGAAGTGCTGGTGCCCGACTTCCGTGGCCGCCTGGACAAGGCGCTGGACATCCTGCTGACGGCGCCGCCCGACGTGATGAACCACAACATGGAAACGGTGCCGCGCCTGTACAAGCAGGCCCGCCCGGGCGCCGACTACGCGCACTCGCTGAAGCTGCTGCAGGAATTCAAGCGCCGCAACCCGGACGTCGCCACGAAGTCGGGCCTGATGGTGGGCCTGGGCGAGACCGACGAGGAAATCCTGGAAGTCATGCGCGACATGCGCGCGCACGACATCGACATGCTGACCATCGGCCAGTACCTGGCCCCGTCGAACCACCACCTGCCGGTGATGCGCTACGTGCATCCGGACACGTTCAAGATGTTCGAGGAAGAGGCCTACAAGATGGGCTTCACCCACGCCGCCGTGGGCGCCATGGTCCGCAGCTCGTACCACGCCGACCAGCAGGCGCATCAGGCGGGGTTTGCCTGATTGAATTGGCCGCCGCCCTTTGCGCGTCGAAACGCAGGGCGGCGTCCTGATTCACTCAAAGAGAAAGAGCATTCGTCAAGTACGCGATGACGCCCGGCCACGCGTATGACAGATAATAAAATGCCATCGCTAGCAGGCCTCCTATACCCGTCGACCACGCCCAGTTCTTTAATGACCACTTGCGATACGCAAGACCGTTGATCGTGGAAAAGTATATGGCGGGCCATAGTAGAAATAGCACCAGATAGACATAAACCGTTGCCGGGGGATTGGCGCAGTGTTCGAGGCCCCAGCAACCGCTTTTCTTGTCTCTGGCGGTTGGCCATGTTACGGGCCAGTCGAGGCGGCTGAAAACGTACAGACATATCCACGTGAGAGCCAGGCCGCCGAGAAATCCTGCGGCAATGATCAGTAGGCGCTTCACTTGATTTCCCAGAACAATATTTCAACGGAAGCACCGAGATCCGAGTCACCGATATTCGTGAACGGCACGAAGGCGGTGCGTATGCCTACCCATCGCCCCATTGTGTAAATCGCTCCCAATGGACTGGTCATAAAGTCGCTCGGATGCCGCGGTCCCACCCCGACAATCTGCCCGGTCGTCCTGCACGCGGGGCAATACACCCTCGCGCCAAGGAATGCCATGCGCTTGCCGTGGATGGTGTCCTGCGGCATCCCTTCCAGCGTCACGCCGTTGGCGCTCGACTGATCTCCCTCCACCAGATTGCATCGGATCATCGCGTTCCCCTTGGGTTAGAAGCGACGGCCAATCTAGCAGCGCCATCCGGGGCGATCGTCTCAGG
Organism: Cupriavidus sp. 94F1; assembly: GCF_057798875.1. Taxonomy (NCBI): domain Bacteria; kingdom Pseudomonadati; phylum Pseudomonadota; class Betaproteobacteria; order Burkholderiales; family Burkholderiaceae; genus Cupriavidus; species Cupriavidus sp. 94F1. Next base: position 268,004 of record NZ_JBYOJT010000003.1, on the reverse strand, counting down.
TTCGCCGTCGTTTGCCCGGGGTCAAAAACGACCGGGCCTTCCGTCCCGCGGCTGGATGTCTTCTGGTCAACTTTCAACGAACTTTCAGCGTTAGCGCTTCATCCGTCATATTGATCCGCTTTTGGTGCGAAATTGCCGCTAACGGTGCATAACTACCTAGGGTCTACCCCGAGTGCCGGGCATTGCCATGTTTCGATATGATGAATTTATCGATAAATCGTTGATGAAATTCGATTGAGTCACATCGGGTTCATTGGCGAGCCATGTCGCGGTCCGTGCGGTGCCTACACTGCAGGGAACGAAGCCCCGCCCCCAACCAGCGAGCCCGTCCATGCCTCAATGCTCCGTTCACCGTCTGGCCGAACAGGCGCTGCTCTACAGCGTCGCGCCGCCAGCCTCGCTGGAAGTTCAGCGCCGCATCTGGGCCATGGCCGAACGCGCGGCCGACTGGCGTGGCGTGGTGGACGTGGTGCCGGGCATGAACAACCTCACGCTGACCTTTGACGAAACCGCCGATGTGGCGGCGCTGGAGCGCAACCTGAAGCTCGCGTGGGCATCGGGCGAGACGCGCAACACCACGGGCAAGCTCGTGGAAATTCCGGTGCGCTACGGCGGCGAGTTCGGTCCCGATATTGCCGATGTGGCCGCGCATACCGGCCTGACGCCGCACGAAGTGGTGCGTCGCCACGCCGCCGGTGAATACGTGGTGTATTTCCTGGGATTCCAGCCCGGCTTTGCCTATATGGGCGGCATGGCGCCCGAGCTGGCCACGTCGCGCCGCCGCGAGCCGCGCCTGGCGGTGCCGGCCGGTGCGGTGGGCATTGGCGGCGAGCAGACCGGCATCTATCCGGCCGTACTGCCCGGCGGCTGGCAGCTGATCGGCCACACCGACGCGCAGCTGTTCGTGGCGGACCGCGATCCGCCATCGCTGTTCGCGCCCGGCGACACCGTGCGTTTCGTTGCCGAGGAGGTGCTGCTGTGATCGAGATCCTCCGACCTGGCGCGCAGGCGTCGGTGCAAGACCTGGGCCGTACCGGATTCCGCCGCTTTGGCGTGGGCCGGTCGGGCGCTGCCGACGGGCTGGCGCTGAAGGTGGGCAATCGGCTGCTGGGCAACGACCCGAACGCGGCGGCCATCGAATTCACGCTGGGCCGCGCGGCGCTGCGCTTCGAGGCAGACATGCGCGTGGCGCTGACCGGCGCCGAGTGCAGCGCGAATGTCGATGGCGTGCCGGTCTGGTCCTGGCATGCGTTCGATGTGCGACGTGGCGAAACGCTGACGCTGCCCGCGCCGCGCGGTGGCTCGCGCACCTACCTGTGCGTGGCGGGCGGCATCGATGTGCCGCTGGTGATGCATTCGCGCAGCACCGATCTCAAGTCCAGCTTCGGCGGCTTCGAAGGCCGTGTGCTGAAGGAAGGCGACCATCTGCCCGTGGGCCGCCCCGGCATCGACGCCGAGCAGGACTGGGTCGGCGTGGCCGCGCCGGGCTGGGCGCTGCCCGTCAACCGCGAAGGCAATGCGCTGGTGATCCGCATGCTGGCCGGCCCCGAGTATCCCGATTTCGAGCCCGAATCGCAGGCGGCGCTGTGGTCGTCGGACTGGTCGATCACGCCGCAGAGCAATCGCATGGGCCTGCGCCTGCAGGGCCCCGTGCTGGCGCGCCGCGCCGACCGTTCGGGCGATCTGCTGTCGCACGGCGTGGTGCCGGGCGTGATGCAGGTGCCGCCGAACGGCCAGCCGATCGCGCTGATGAGCGACGCGCAGACCACCGGCGGCTATCCGAAGATCGGCACCGTGATCGGCGCCGACCTGTGGCGCCTGGCCCAGGTGCCGCTGGGCGCCACGGTGCGCTTCCGGCAGGTGACCGTCGAAGAGGCCGCCGCCGCCCAGGCCGAGGTGGATCGCTACCTGCGCCAGATCGACCAGGCGCTGCGCTGGCAGAGCCAGGGCCTGCAGATTGCCGCGCGCCGCCGCACGACCACCCGGTTCGTCGCATAACCCTTAAATCGCCCCACACATCCGGAGAACGCCCATGCAAATCGACCTGAATGCCGACCTTGGCGAAGGCTGCGGCAATGACGAAGCCCTGATCCAGCTGATCAGTTCCGCCAACGTGGCGTGCGGCTGGCACGCGGGCGATGCGGCAACGATGCTGCAGACCGTGAAGTGGGCGCTGGACAACAACGTGGCCATTGGCGCGCATCCGAGCTTTCCGGACCGCGAGAATTTCGGCCGTACCGAAATGCAGCGCGACCCCGAGGCGGTCTATGCCGACGTGCTGTACCAGATCGGCGCGCTCGACGCGATGGTGCGCGCGCAGGGCGGCCAGCTGGCCCACGTGAAGCCGCATGGCGCGCTGTACAACATGGCCGTGCGCGATGCCAGGCTGTGCGACGCGATCATCCGCGCCGTACGCGACTACGACTCCGACCTCGTCTTCTTCGGCCTGGCCAACAGCCAGATGATCACCATGGCGCGCGACGCGGGCCTGCGCGTGAAGGAAGAAGTGTTCGCCGACCGCGGCTACAACCCCGACGGCACGCTGGTCAAGCGCGGCACGCCCGGCGCGCTGCATGACGACGAAGACGTCGCCCTCAACCAGACGCTCTCGATGATTCGCGACAAGCAGGTGCGCGCGATCGACGGCACCTGGGTACCGATTCGCGCCGAAACCGTGTGTCTGCACGGCGACGGCGCCCACGCGCTTGCCTTTGCGCGCCGCATCCGGGAACGGCTCGGCGCGGAAGGCATCGCCATCCGGGCCGGCAACTGACGGCCCCCCGTCAGGCGCAGGCTTTGCTTCACTCGCTATCAGGTGTTTCCCATGGAATCGGCTGTCAATCTTTGGCCCCTGCTCGGGGTCGGCGTCATCATCCTCGGCTTCGTCCTGCGGTTCAATCCCATGATGGTGGTGGCGGCAGCCGCCATTGTCACGGGATTGGCCGCGTCGATGCCGGTCATGCAGATCTTCACTGCCATCGGCACGGCCTTCGTCAAGGCACGTAACCTGCCGCTGATCATCCTGCTGCCGCTGGCCGTGATCGGCCTGCTGGAACGCCACGGGCTGCGCGAGCATGCGCAGGCGTGGATTTCGCGCATCGCATCGGCCACGGTCGGCCGCCTGCTGATCGTCTACCTGGCCGTGCGAGAGCTGACCGCTGCCGTGGGCCTGACCAGCCTGGGCGGCCATCCGCAGATGGTGCGCCCGCTGCTGGCCCCGATGGCCGAAGGCGCGGCGGAGACCCGCTTCGGCCACCTGCCCGAGCCGGTGCGCCAGCGCGTGCTGGCCTTCTGCGCGGCCACCGACAACGTGGGCCTGTTCTTTGGCGAGGACATCTTCGTGGCGTTCGGTGCCATCGCGCTGATGCACACGTTCCTGCTGTCGTCGAACATCGACGTCGAGCCGCTGCACATTGCCGTCTGGGGTATCCCCACCGCTATCTGCGCCTTCCTGATCCATGCCGTGCGCCTGAAGCGCCTCGACGGCTGGCTGGCCCGCGAACTCGGCGGCAAGCAACCGGCCGGCACGTCGGCCACCGTCGCCGCCGCGGCCAAGGGGGAGTAAGCGATGATTATCTCGATCGAATACCTCTACTGGCTGGCCGGCTTTGTCCTGCTGATCACCGCGCTGATGACGTTCGCTGACAAGACGCATCCGCGCCGTCTGACCACGGGCCTGTTCTGGCTGCTCTATGCGGTCATCTTCCTGATCGGCGACAAGATCCCGCCGGCCGTGGTCGGCGTGGGTGCCGTGGTGATGGCGCTGATCGCCGGGTTTGGCGGCGTGGGCCATGGCAAGCACGGCACGCTGCCGGAAGACAAGCGCCGCGCCAGCGCCCAGCGCCTGGGCAACAAGCTGTTCATTCCGGCGCTGCTGATTCCGCTGATCACGGTGCTGGGCACGGTGCTGTTCAAGGACTTCAGGATTGCCGGGCTGCCGCTGCTCGATCCGAAGAACGTCACGTTCGTGTCGCTGGGTGTCGGCTGCCTGGTGTCGCTGTTCGTGGTCTGCTGGCTGACGCGCGACACGCCGGCGCAGAGCATGCGCGAATCCCGCCGCCTGATCGAGGCGCTGGGCTGGGCGCTGGTGCTGCCGCAGATGCTGGCCATGCTGGGCCTGGTGTTCGCCGATGCCGGCGTGGGCAAGGCGGTGGCGCACCTGACCACGTCGTACATCAACATGGACTTCAAGTTCGTGGCGGTGACGGTCTACTGCGTGGGCATGGCGCTGTTCACGGTCATCATGGGCAACGGCTTTGCCGCGTTCCCGGTGATGACAGGCGGCGTAGGCGTGCCGATCCTTGTGGGCATGTTCCACGCGAACCCGGCCGTGATGGCGGCCATCGGCATGTTCTCGGGCTACTGCGGCACGCTGATGACGCCCATGGCGGCCAACTTCAACATCGTGCCCGCCGCGCTGCTGGAACTGGAAGACAAGAACGCCGTGATCCGCGCGCAGTTGCCCACCGCGTTCGGCATCCTGATCGCCAATATCTTCCTGCTGTACTTCCTGATGTAAGGAAACTGCCATGTCCGTTCGTACCGTCCTGCTGACCGGCTTCGAGCCGTTTGAACAAGAGCCGATCAATCCCTCGTGGGAGGCGGTACGTGCGCTCGATGGCGAGCGCGTTGGCGATGCGGTGATTGTCGCGCGCCAGTTGCCGTGTGTGTTCGGCAACGCCATCGACGCCATGGCGCAACTCGTAGAATCTTTAAATCCAGATGTGGTGATTGCCGTGGGTCAGGCTGGCGGCCGCACCGAGATGTCGATCGAGCGCGTGGCGATCAATGTGGACGATGCCCGCATTGCCGACAACGCCGGGGCGCAGCCCATCGACCACATCATTGCGCCCGATGGCCCGGCCGCGTATTTCTCGACGCTGCCGATCAAGGCCATCGTGCGCGACATGCGCGCAGCCGGCGTGCCGGCGATGGTGTCGCAAACTGCCGGCACCTTCGTCTGCAACCATGTGTTCTACGGGCTGATGCATGCGCTGGCGCAACGCCACGCAGCGGTCCCGGCCACACGCGGCGGCTTCATTCACATTCCGTACCTGCCCGAGCAGGCCGCGCGGCATCCCGGCGCGCCCAGCCTGGCGCTCGATACGCTGGTCGCCGGCCTGCGCGTGGCGGTGGCCACGTCGCTGTCGACCGATGCCGATATCCGCGAGCAGGGCGGCCAGCTGCACTGACACGTCGCCGGCGGCAATGCGCCGCTGACGCCTACTTCGATTCCTGCCGGGTTTCCGTCGCGGCGGCCACGGCCCGCGCCGTCGCGCGGCGCTGGGCGCGCTTCTGCAGTCGCCGCCGCAGCGTGATCTGCTCAAAGCGCCAGACCACGTAAAAGAAGGCCAGGAACGGCCATACCCAGCCCAGCCATTGCGCGAGGCTGTTGAAGTGCACCAGGCGGCCCATGCGCCAGCCTTGCTCCGAGATCCACGCATACGGGTTCGGCGGCAGGATATTGGTCAGTATCACCAGCCCGGTCAGCGACACCACCGCCAGCACGGCGCGCAGCCAGCGTGGCACGCGCAGCAGCAGTACCAGCACCAGCGAGCTGGTCAGCAGGGCAAAGCGCCCGCCTTCGGACAGCCAGTTGAACGCGTTGTCGTCGGGAAACTGCAGTTCCGCGACGCCGGCCTTGATCATCAGCGCGGCGGTCAGCAGCGCCGCCAGGATGCGCAGCATCGGCGCGGTACGCCGCATGGCCACCGATGCAAACAGGCCGGTGCCGATCCAGCTCGATGCCGTCACCATGGTTTCCAGCAGCAACTGGTTCTGCAGGTCGTCGGGCCGCAGGTTGATGCTGTCCTGCCAGGCGATCAGCGCCGGGAAGTAAGCCTGCACCCACATCATCGGCCAGGAATCGGGATCGGTCAGCCATTCGCGCACGATGCCGCCCATGCCGAACAGGTGTTCCTGCGGAAACACCTGCGCGAACGGCCACAGCACGATCAGCACGATCGCAAAGCTGGCATGCGGTTCGAACCACGCCATGCGCAGGCGGGTCAGGTTGCCGCGGTCGATCAGCGCGCTGGTGAACGGCGCCACCACGGCGGCACCCAGCAGCGCGCCCAGCGCGTTGGTGATCAGGTCGATGTTCGACGGGATCCGGGTGGGCAGCCACGTCTGCAGGGCTTCCATGACCGACGACAGCAGCGCGCCGGCCACCAGCGCGATCAGCGTGGCGCGCGCGCCCGATACGCGCGGATGCAGCGACAGCACCACGAGCGCGCCGAACGGGCAGTAGCCCAGCACATTGGTCAGCAGGTCGAATTCGGTGATGTAGCGCGGCTTGGGCGCGGTCAGGAAGGCGAACGGCGAGATGCCGTTGTTCAACCATCCCGAAAACGGATACAGGCTGGCGTAGACCACCAGCAGCGTGAAGCAGATCAGCCCCACACGCGCCAGCGGCGAATGACGTGGCAACCAGCCCTCGAGCTCCGGCTGCGGCGGGGCCTCTGGGGGCGTCGGGGGCGAAGGAGGCAGGGGCGTATCCGGTGCCATTGACTGCGTGAAACCTTACGGCCTGATTCGCACTATAGGCTTTCCGCGCCTCATTGGCGCGGGGGCGTGGGCGTGGGCGTTTCGTCGGTCGGCAGCGGCACCGCGTTGCGCCCGGGCGGGTTCGCGCGCGGCAGCGGCGCCGGACCGGCTGCTGCGGCGGCTTCCAGCGGCAGCGTGGCGGCCCAGTCGAGGATGGCGGCGATCACCGCATCGCTGCTGGCCGACAGCGCCTTCACGCCGCCAGCGCCGTCGGGGCTGGGCGCCGGCAGCTCGGCGACGAAGGTCTTCTGTCCGATCAGCCCCTTGTGGAATACCGTGGCCCGCGCGCGCACCACGCCGCGGCTGCTGGTGGGCGAATCGAAGACCTGCTCGAAGCCCAGCAGGTCTACCTTGACGGCCGGCACGCTGGTGTCGCCGTACCACGTGAGTTCGCCGCGCCCGGACACCGCGTCGCGCAGGCGGTCGTCGAAGAGCCGCGTCGGGGCGTCCACCCAGCGTTGCGTGGCGTAGGCCTGCAGCCGCTGGGCCTGGGTGTATTGCAGCCGGTAGTAGATGCCCCGGCCGTCCATCCACGTCGGCCCGCCGGTATCGGCCACGCGCAGCTTGGGCAGGCGGGCGGGCGGCTGGGACGGTGCGGCGGCAAGCGGGCCCAGGTCGTAGGTGGTGCTTGGCTTGGCGGGCGACAGCACGCTGCAGCCGGACAGGGCGGTCAGGGCGGACAGCGCCATCAGCATGACCAGCGAGGCAAGGGCGGAACGGGTTTTCATGGTGGATTCCCGACGGTGGGTCTGACGCATGGCGTGGCGGCGGTTCAGGGGGCGTGGAAGCCCGGCTCGCCGGGTCCGGGGGCCAAGGCCGAGCCGCCGAACAGCACGCTGCTTGGCTGGTCGTTGAACTGGCCGGCCGCACGGTCGATGCTGCGCGTGGCCTGGCGGGCATCGCGCGCCAGCCCGTTGATCTGCGGCAGCGTTTCCTGGGTGAAGATGCCGGCCGCCTGCTGCACCGAATCGGCGGCGCCCTGCATGTTCTCGCCCACGCGGTTCACGGTGCTCATCACCGTGCCATGCGGGCTGGCCAGGTCATCGGCCAGCCGGCGCGTGGACGCGAGCGTGGCGTTCAGGTTGTCCACGGCCTGCGGCAGGCGGGCGGCGGCGGGCTGCAGCGACGCGGCCAGCTTCGAATAGTCGTCGGCGGTCTTGTGGACCGACTTGATGGCGGCCATCAGCTCGTCGCGGTTGGTGGTCTGGAACATCTCGTTGAGCGACGACATCAGCGTCTCGGTCTGGGTCAGCAGCGAGTCGCCGCGCTTTTCCAGTTCCTCGAAGAAGCCGGGCCGCATCACGATGCGCGCCGGTTCGCGTGCCGACGTATGCAGCGGCGGCGAACTGGCGGCAGCGCCATCCTCGCGCGCGGTGTCGTCCAGCTGCACATAGGCGATGCCGGTCACGCCCTGGAAGCCCAGCGTGGCATAGGTGGTGCGCGTGATCGGCGTGTCCTGGTTGACGCTGATGCGCACGATGATTTGGCCCGGCACCTGCGGGTCGAACTTGATCGACAACACCTTGCCGACATCCAGGCCCCGATACTTCACGTCGGCCTGCGGTCCCAGCCCGTTGACCGTCGAACGCGTGATCAGGTCGTACGGCACGCGCACGGCGTGGTCACTGCTGAACCAGAACAGCGAGAACAGCACCAGGATCGCCAGTCCGATGGTGAACACGCCTGCCAGGAAGGCGTTTGACTTGTTTTCCATCAGGTCTCTCCAGTGTTTCCAGTGGGCGCGGCCGGGCTGCCGGGGCCCTTGAGGGCGGGCAGCGCCTGCAGCGCGCGCTGGGCGCGGTCGCCCAGAAAATATTCGCGGATGAACGGGTGATCGACCTTGATCACCTCGGCAATGGGCGCGGCGGCCAGTACCTTGCGGTCGGCCAGCACGGCCACTCGGTCGGACAGCGCCACCAGCGTGTCCAGGTCGTGCGTGATCATGACCACCGTCAGGCCCAGTTCGCGGCGCAATTCGCGGATCAGCGCCACATAGTCGTCGGATGCCATCGGATCGAGGCCCGCCGTGGGTTCGTCCAGGAAAACCAGCTCGGGTTCCAGTGCCAGCGCACGCGCCAGCGCCACGCGCTTGATCATGCCGCCCGACAGGTCCGACGGCATCTTGTCGGCGTCCTTGGCCGACAGGCCCACCAGCTGCAGTTTGAGCAGCGATGCCTGGCAGATCAGGTTGTCGGGCAGCGCGCGCATTTCGCGCAGCGGCAGCGCGATATTGTCGATGACCGACAGCGCCGAAAACAGCGCGCCGCGCTGAAACTGCAGGCCCCAGCGGTTGCGCAGCGTCTGCAGCTGCGCGGCGTTCAGGCTGGCCGGGTTCTCGCCGAACACCTTGATGGCGCCCGACGTCGGCCGCTCCAGCCCCACGATCTGGCGCAGCAGCACGGTCTTGCCCGTGCCCGAGCCGCCCACGATCGACAGCACCTCGCCGCGATAGACGTCGAGGTTCAGGCCGTCGTGCACGACGTTGTCCCCATAGCGTTTGACGAGGTCGCGCACCTCGATGATCTTCTCGCGCGGGGTGTCGGGGCCGATTTGCGGCGTGGCGATGGTATTCATAGCCCCACGTTCTTGAACAGGATGGCAAAGACCGCATCGGCCAGGATGACCACGGTGATCGACGTCACCACCGATGCCGTGGTGCCCTGGCCCAGGCTCTGCGTGTTGGGCTTGATGCGCAGCCCGAAGTGGCAGGCGGTCAGCGCAATCAGCATGCCGAACGCCACGCCCTTGCCCAGGCCCAGCCACAGGTTGGCCACCGGCACCGCATCGGGCAGCTGGCGCAGGAAGAACGCGTAGCTGATGTCGAGCTGGTAGCGCGCGGCCACCATGCCGCCGGCCAGCGCCATCACGTCGGTCCACGCCACCAGCAGCGGCATCGAGATGGACAGCGCGATCACGCGCGGCATGATCAGCCGGAAGCCGTGCGAGATACCCATCACGCTCATCGCGTCGAGTTCCTCGGTCACGCGCATCACGCCGATCTGGGCGGTAATGGCGGAGCCTGAGCGGCCGGCAATCAGGATGGCAGCCAGCACGGGCCCCAGTTCCCGGATCACCGCCATGCCCAGGATGTTGACGATAAAGGTGCTGGCGCCGAACGTGCGCAACTGGTTGGCCGACAGGTAGGACAGCACGATGCCGATCAGGAACCCGACCAGCGCCGTGATCCCGAGTGCCTTATAGCCGACGTTGTAGACATTCGCGGAGATCTCGCGCCACGGGCCGCGATGCGGCGCGCGCGCAAACCGCAGCAGGTCGAATGCCAGCTGGCCCAGCATGGTGATGCCGTTGGCCAGCTGGGCGAAGAACGACAGAAGTTTGGCACCCAGCAAGGTCACCGGATTGAAACGGTCGACCATCGTCTTGCGCCAGCCGTCGGTGCGCAGGTTTTCAATGCGCTCGAACACCCGGCGCTGGCCGTCGTTCAGTGCCACGCGCTCGGGCATGCGGCCGTTCCAGGCCTGCCAGATCAGTTGCGCGCCGATATGGTCGAGCCGCGTCACGCCGGCCAGCGACCATTCGGCATGTTGCGGCGCCTCGGTCAGTTCATGCAGCTGGGCGCGCAGGCCGCGGGCCTCATGGCAGCCGGCAAGTGCAAGAGCCGTCCAGTCCCCTTGCAGCTGTATGCTGCAGGCTCCGTCCTGGCGCGAGATATCAATGGCGGGCGTCGGCTGGCGATCCAAAAGCGGCGATGATGTGATGGCGGAGTCTCGATTCTATGCTACCAACCGGGGACACGCGACCGGACATCCGCTGACACGGCCACGGCTACAATCTCGCCAGACTCCGCGCCATGCTTCGCCCCGCCGGATGAATTCCAGATGCCTGCCGTCCCCATGCCAGACTTTCCCGATGCCGCCGCCAACCACCGTGCCGCCGATGCCGCCACCCTGCCGGCATGGCGGATCGACACCGACACCCTGCGCCAGGCGCTCGCTGGCGGCCCCGCCCGGTCATGGCAGGTCGAGGTCGTGGCGGAAACCGGCTCGACCAATGCCGACCTGACCCAGGCCAGCCGCAGCGCGCCATGGGCCGACGACGCCGCGCACGTGCGCGTGGCCTACCGCCAGACCGCCGGTCGTGGCCGGCAGGGGCGGCCCTGGCAGGGCGCCGGGCTGATGTTTTCGGTGGCGATGCCGCTGGCGCTGGCGCCGGCGCGGCTCAGCGGCCTGAGCCTGGCCGTGGGACTGGCCGTGGCCCAGGGGCTGGAAGACTGCGACGCCGCCTGCGGCGCGCGCGTGGGCCTGAAGTGGCCCAACGACCTGCAGATCGACGGTCGCAAGCTGGCCGGCATCCTGATCGAATCGGTGCCGGCCGGGCCGCAGCGGCTGTGGGCGGTGATCGGCATCGGGCTGAACCTGATACGCGACGCCGGCATGGAAGCGGCGCTGGGCCGCGAACTGGCAGGTGTGTCCGAGGCCATGGCGTCGTTCGATCCGCAGCGCGACCCCACGCGCATCCTGGCCGCCGTGCTGAACCGGCTGGCGGCCATGCGTGCCACGTTCCTGGCCCAGGGCTTTGCGCCGCTGGCGCCGGCGTGGTCGGCGCGCGATGCCTTCCGCAACGAGCCTGTGCGCCTGCTGCATGACGGGCAGGTGCTGGCCGAAGGCCTGGCGCGTGGCGTGGACAGCGACGGCCACCTGCTGCTGGAAACCGCCGATGGATTGCAACGCATTGCCAGCGGCGAGGTGTCGCTGCGCGGAGCCACCGCATGAGTACGCTGCTGATCGACATCGGCAATACCCGGCTCAAATGGGCCTGGTGCGACGATGACGTGCCCGCTCAGGCCCCCGCGGCCGGCGCACTGCCCACGCCCTGGCAGCACGCCGGCGCGACCGCACATGCCGCGCCCGCCGAGCGGGCCGCGCTGCTGGGCACGTGGCAGCAACTGGCTGGCGGCCGCGTACCGGCGGTGTGGATCGCCAACGTGGCCGGCCCGACGCTGGCGGGCAAGGTCGATGCGTTGCTGGTGGAGGCCTTCGGCAGCGCGGCCGCGCTGACATGGGTACGCACCACGGCCGCGCATGGCGGGCTGGCCAACGGCTATCGGGAGCCGACGCAGCTGGGGGTGGACCGCTGGGTGGGCAGCATCGGCGCGCATCGCTGGCTGCCGGATCAGACATTGCTGATCGTCACGGCGGGCACGGCCACGACACTCGACATCGTGACCCCCACGCCCGATGGCGCCCGGTTCGAGGGCGGCCTGATCCTGCCGGGCCTGCAACTGATGCTGGGCACACTGGCGCGCAATACCGCGCAGCTGCCCGAACTCGATGTGCGCGATACCGGCGCCGGCGCCACGCGCGCGGTGCGGGCGTTGGGCGCAGACAACACTCACGATGCGATTGCGGCGGGCTGCCTGGCCGCGCAGGCCGGCGCCGTCGAGCGGACATGGCGGGCGCTGGCCGAACGCGGCCCGGTACGCTGCCTGCTGTCGGGCGGCGCGCGGCACGCGGTGGCCGGAGCGCTCGCGATGCCGTTCGAGATGCACGATAATCTTGTGCTGCTTGGGCTGCATGCGATGGCACTGCCCGCCTGAGCCCCTGTCATCCTCGCCGGCCAGCCTTTGCCGGTGCCCATCACTCGACCGACTCGCGCCAAATGTCCCGGAGAGGCCTGACTGTCCTGCTGCTGATCCTGCTGATCGCCAACCTGCTGATGCTGGCGGCCGTGCTGGGCGTTTTCGGGCCGCATCCGCTTGGCGGCACGCTGGAGAGCCCACGCGAGCCGCAACGTGTGGATCAGCAGGTGCGCCGCGAGCGCATGGAGATGCTGCCCCAGCCCGCCGAGGTGTCGGCGCCTGCGCCACGCAGCGAGATGCCCGCCAGCGCAGCGCCCGCGGGCAAGGCGGCGCCGGGCAGCGTGACGCTGGCCGCCGCGCCGGCCGATGCCTGCCTGGAGATGGGCGGCTTCACGTCGCAGACCGTGCAGCGCGCGAAGGAAGACCTGGCAGCCATCGCGGCGGGTTCGCCGCTGACGGTGGAACAGTTCGAACGCAGCGAGCAGGTGCGCTGGTGGGTCCATCTGCCGCCCCAGCCCACGCGCGAGAACGCCGACCGCAAGCTGGCCGAGCTGCGCCGCCGCAAGGTGACCGATGTGTCGGTCGTGAGCGCCGATGACCCCGAGTCGTACACGGTATCGCTGGGCCTGTTCCGCGAGCGCGAACGGGCCGACCGATTCCTGGAAACGCTACGCGGGTTGGGGGTGCGCACCGCGCTGGTCAGCGACGCGCCGCGTGCCGTGTCGCGCCAGTGGCTGCGCGTGGCGCACGCCGACGAGGCCGTGCGGACCCGCATGGATGAAGTCCGCCTGCGCTACGGCGCGGAGTTGCTGCAGTCCTGCAAGGGGATGACGCAGGCGCGCGGCGAAGGGAGCGCCGCGCGGGCGGGGTAGGGGGAGCCGCGTCACCAGGGCCGCATCACCATGGCGGCGGCCAAGGGGTCAGCCGTGCGCCCGCACCTTCGTCAGCAGCTTGGTCGTCGAGCGGTCGTGCAGGAACGGGATGGCATAGGCCTGGCCGCCCCAGCTGCGCACCAGGCGGGTTTCTTCCAGCGTGTCGATGTCGTAGTCGCCGCCCTTCACGTAGATGTCCGGACGGACCAGGCGGATCAGTTCCACCGGGGTCTGCTCGCGGAACATCGCCACCAGGTCCACCGATTCCAGCGCGGCCAGCAGGGCCATGCGGTCCGCTTCGTGGTTGAGCGGACGGTCGTCGCCCTTGCCCAGCATCTTCACCGACGCGTCGCTGTTCACGCCCACCACCATGCTGGCGCCCAGTTCGCGCGCCTGGGCCAGGTACGTGGCGTGGCCGCGATGGAGGATGTCGAACACGCCATTGGTAAAGACCAGCGGGCGCGGCAGCGCGGCCACGGCGGCGTGCAGCGCGGCGATGTCGTCGGCGGGTACCAGCTTGGATTCGAAGGCGGGTGCGGTCATGGATCGGGTCGGGAGAGGGGCGGCGGCGCCCAAAATGAAAAACCCCATCGTAGCCGACGGGGTCTCGTTGCAGCGGCCGGAACCGGAAAATCCGTCAGGCCTGGGCGGCCTGCAGGTTTGCGTTCAGTTCCTTGCGGTAGCGGTTCAGGTCCTGCACCGATTCGAACGTGCGCTCGAACAGCAGCGACATATTGTGCAGAATCCGCTCGATTACCTTCTTTTCCCAGACTTCGTCGAAGCGGATCTGCTCGTCGAGCCAGTGTTCCAGCCAGTCCGGGTCCGGCAGGCGCGACTGCACGGTGTCGTTCGGGAACAGCGCCTTGTTCACGTGCAGGTTGGTCGGGTGCAGCGGCTTTTCCGTGCGGCGGGCCGATGCCATCAGCACGCCGATCTTGGCGAAAGCTGCGCGGGCGTTGTCGCCGAACTGGTGCAGGTACTTCTTCATGTAGCGCAGGTAGGCGCCGCCATGGCGCGCTTCGTCCTGCGACAGCGTGCGGTAGATGTGCTTGATGACCGGTTCCGAGTGCCATTCGGCGGCGCGGCGGTACCAGTGGTTCAGGCGGATCTCGCCGCAGAAGTGCAGCATCAGCGTTTCCAGCGGCGGGGCCGGGTCGAACTCGAAGCGCACGGCGTGCAGTTCCTCTTCGGTCGGCACCAGGTCCGGGCGGAAGCGGCGCAGGTACTCCATCAGCACCAGCGAATGCTTCTGCTCTTCGAAGAACCAGATGCTCATGAAGGCCGAAAAGTCGGAGTCGTGGCGGTTGTCGCGCAGGAACATCTCCGTGGCGGGCAGGGCCGACCACTCGGTGATCGCATTCATGCGGATGGTCTTCGCCTGGTCGTCAGTCAGCAGGCTCGGGTCGAAGGTATCCCAGGGGATGTCCTTGTCCATGTGCCAGCGGACCGCTTCCAACGATTTGAACAGTTCGGGGTAGAGCATGCTAAGCCTTTGAAATTACGGGCGGATTCTACCAGACAAGAATCATTCTCGAATGTTTTCTCTACTCCGTTTTAGCCCTGATGCGATGGATTGCATAGGCGGAGCGCCTGGCAGGCGTTGAAAATGTCGCGGCTACGACACTTCCGACATTTCCTGTGCCGTGGGCCTGGTTTCCGGCACCACGCCGTACAGGAAGGCGGCAATCTCGTCGGCCTGCGCGGCCGCGTCGCGTTCGCCCAGCGCCAGCAGCGCCTGCGTGAATTCGGGCTCGAACAGCAGGTAGCTGGCGAACGCGGCGCCGCGTGCCTCGGTGCCGCCCAGCGGCGACAGCAGCGCGCGCACGGTGCGCGGCAGCCGGTGCAGGTGCTCGGCGGCAATGGCCTCGATGGGTTCGCTGGGCGAGACGGTCATCACCTGCACGGGGCGCCAGCCTTCGGCATCGTTGGCCATCTCGGGCATGCGCGACAGCAGCCGGTTGATATGCATGAGCCGTTCGATATCGGCCTGCAGGCCATCGAGGAAGATGCTGGCCAGCGCCTGGCCACCCACTTGCGCCAGCGACGGGTAACCGCCTGAGGGCACCGTATCGAACCAGCCCGCGCGCTGGCGCGACGCCGCGCCGATGGCCAGGATGCGCGAGGCGCCCAGGTGGATGGCCGGCGACAGCGGCGACATCTGCCGCATCGTGCCATCGCCGAACCATTCGTGATGGCCTTCGATTTCCAGCGGCATGGCCGGGAACAGGAACGGGATCGACGACGAGGCCAGCAGGTGATCCACGCCAATGGCGGCCTCCACGGCCAGCCGCTGGCTTCGCTGCCACGGATGGATGCGTCGGTGCGACTGGTAAAACGTGATGTGGCGCCCGGTGCTGTACGACAGCGCCGTCACGGCGAACGCGTGCAGCGCGCCGCTGTCGAGGCTGGCCTGTACCCGCCCCGGTTCGAACAGTTCGGTCAGGAAGCTGCCCAGCGGCGCGTTGTCGAACAGCGCGCGCGGTGCGCGGCGGGTGATCCAGCCGAAGGCCAGCGACGACAGCCAGCGCGCGCCCGACACACCCATCTGGACCGCATCGGTCCGGTACACGTCGTCGGCATGCAGGCTGTGCCAGAGCGCCGCCAGCGTGTCGGCAGCGGTGCGGAAATCGGCCGCGCCGGTAGCCAGCCCGGCGCCATTGATGGCCCCGGCCGACGTGCCGGCAATGATGCCGAACGGCAGCGGGCAGTGGTCCAGCCCATGGCGCGCGGCGATCTTTGCGATGCCTGACAGCACGCCGGCCTGATATGCGGCGCGGGCGCCGCCGCCCATCATCACCAGCGCCGTGCTCTGGCGCTGGCTGGCACGTGCGAAGGCGCTGGCGGGCGAGGCCGTGGTCACTCGGAGCCGTCCTCGGGCGCGTCCGGCGTGCCGGTGTGGGATCGGGTGGCGGCACCCTTGGCCGGCGCCTTGCCTGCGGCGCCCTTGGCCGTACCCGTTGCAGCGGCCTTCTTCGATGCAGGTTTCCTTGCCGCAGGCTTCTTCGCGGCGGCCTTGCCCGCTGCAGGCCGGGCCTTGCCATTGGCGTCCGGCTTGCGCTGCGCGGGCGGATCGCCTTTCACGCCGGGCTCCACGCCCTCGGCACCGGGGGCTGCCCCCGCGCCGAAGCCGGCCATGCCGGCAAATGGCGTGGCGCCGGCTGCCGCGGCACTGGCGGCCGCTGCGCTGCTGGCGATCTGCGAGAACTGCTGCTGCAGCAGGTTCCACCACAGCGACGCGTTGGGCGGCAGCGGGGCCGCGCCGGGCTGGGCCGATGCCGCGTCGCCGTCAGCCGGGGCCGCGGCCTCGGCGGCTTCCGCGCCGTCGGGCGGCGCGTCATCGTCGTCCGGCTCGTCGTTTTCGGCGTCGGCCTGTGCCTCGGACACGGTCTGGCCCGTGCTGAACGGGTGGTGATGCTGCGGGGGATGCGCGCTGGGCGCGTTGGCGGCGCGGGCGACGTTTTCCATCGCGTTCTGCATGGCCTCGGGCGACAGCGCGTTGCCGAACGTCTGCAGGGCGACCAGCGTGGCCCGCTGTACCTCCAGGCCCTGGATGGTCGTGCGCAGCAGGTTCGCGTTCAACTGCAGCCAGCTTTCCACGGCCTTGAGGTCGTGGATGCGCTTGTCCACCTCGTCGAGATCCATCGGCGGCGTCATGGCGCCCAGGCCTGGCATCAGGCCGCCGGGCATGCCGCTGCCGGTGGCCCAGAGCTTGCGCAGGAACTCGAAGCTGTTGCCGAAATCGGGAATCTGTCCAAACATGGTGCGGCACCCCTGTCGTGTGGGCCATCCGCGCGCAAGGGCGACGGCCGGTTACTGGAATTCGGGCGGCCGCTTCTGACGCAGGCTCGCCATGCCTTCGTGCACGTCGGGGCCGGCAAAGCCCATGAATTCGAGCGCCAGCGAGGTATCGAACGCGGGACCGGCCATGCGCAGCCAGTTGTTGAGCGCGTACTTGGTCCAGCGGATGGCGGTTTGCGACCCCGCCGCGAGACGGTTGGCCACCTCGAACGCCTTGGCCACCAGTTCGTCTTCCTCCACCGCCAGCGATACCAGGCCGATCCGCTCGGCTTCCTCGCCGCTGACCGACTCGCACAGCATCAGATAGTACTTGGCCTTGGCCATTCCGCACAGCAGGGGCCACACGATGGCGGCATGATCGCCGGCGGCCACGCCCAGGCGGGTATGGCCGTCGACGATGCGTGCGGTCTTCGACGCGATCGAGATATCGGCCAGCAGCCCCGCCACCAGCCCCGCGCCCACCGCCGGGCCGTGCATGGCGGAGACGATCGGCTTGTCGCAGTTGATGACGTTGTAGACCAGATCGCGGGCCTCGTGCCAGACCCGCGTGCGGGTTTCGAAATCGTTGGCCATGTCCTCGACCAGCGCCAGGTCCCCGCCGGCCGAAAAACCCTTGCCTTCGCCACGGATCAGGGCCACCCGGATGTCGGGATCGGCCGAGACGTCGCGCCAGATCTCGGCCAGCTCGCGGTGCATGTTGGCGTCGGCCGTGGCCAGCTTCTGGTTGGCCGACTGCGCCGCGCCCATGATCACTTCCAGGACCGGGCCGTGGCGGCGCAGCGTCAGGGCCTGGTAGCGGGCCAGGCGGGGGGAGAGCGTGTTGGCGTCGGCGGTCATGGGGCGAATTCCGGAAAGAAGGCGCCGGCAAGGGCGCGGGGCAAGGCGATGATCCGGTCGATTTCCCGACCGGGCGGTCGGGAAATTATAGGCGCAACCGTGCGGTGTGCCGCAAGCCGGGTTTGGCCCGATGCGCCCGGCCGCGGTGCCGGCTGGCCGGCCCGGTCAGCGGGCCGCCACCACCTGGTCGATGGCGCCGAAAATCGACTTGCCGTCGGCATCGAACATCTCGATGCGCACGGCGTCGCCGAACTTCATGAATTCGGTCTCGGGCTTGCCATGTTCGATGGTCTCGATCATGCGCTTTTCGGCGATGCAGGCGTACCCCTTGCTGCGGTCGACGTTCGAGATGGTGCCCGAGCCGACGATGCTGCCGGCGCGCACATTGCGGGTCTTGCAGATGTGGGCGATCAGCTGGCCGAAGTCGAACACCATGTCGGTGCCGCAGTCGGGCGCACCCACCTTCTTGCTGTTCCAGTGCACGATCATGGGCCGATGGACCTTGCGGTCGCGCCAGGCGTCGCCGAGTTCGTCGGGCGTGACCGCCACGGGCGAGAACGCGGTGGCCGGCTTGCTCTGGAAGAAGCCGAAGCCCTTGCCCAGTTCGGCCGGAATCAGGTTGCGCAGCGACACGTCGTTGGCCAGCATCACCAGGCGGATGGCCTCGGCGGCCCGCTCGGGCGTGGCGCCCATGCGCACGTCGCCGGTGATCACGGCCACTTCGGCCTCGAAGTCGATGCCGAACGCCTCGTTCGGGCAGACGATGTCGTCCTGCGGACCGATGAAGTCGTCGGACCCGCCCTGGTACATCAGCGGATCGGTCCAGAATTCGGGCGGCATCTCGGCGCCGCGCGCGCGGCGTACCAGTTCCACGTGGTTCACGTAGGCGGAGCCGTCTGCCCACTGGTAGGCGCGCGGCAGCGGGGCCATGCAGTCCTTCGGCTGGAACGGGAACGGATGGCGCGCCCGGCCTGCGTTCAGCGCGTCGTACAGGTCCTGCAGCTGCGGCGCGTAAAAGGGCCAGTCGTCCAGCGCGGTCTGCAGCTTGCCGGCGATTTCGGTGGCAAAGTGCGCGGTCTTCAGGTCACGCGAGACAACGACCAGCTGGCCGTCGCGCGTACCGTCCTTCAGGGTGGCGAGTTTCATGCGAAATCGAACATTGGCGGGAATGAATGGCCGGTAGTCTACCGGAGCTGCCCGGGCTGGCCGCGGGCCGCGTATAGAATGGCCGGCATCACATTCCTGTTTCCCGAGCTGCGCATGACCGCTGTGGACGATGACGATTCCCGCGACGACCTGGCACAAGAGGATGGCCGCGACGACGCCAAACGCGCCGGCATCCAGTCCATCGAGGTGGGATTCCGGCTGCTGCAGGCGCTGGCCGCATCGCCGCGCGCGATGATGCTGCGCGACCTGGCCGCCGCCGCCGGCATGAGCCCGGCCAAGGCGCATCGCTACCTGGTCAGTTTCCAGCGCCTGGGTGCCGTCACGCAGGACGCCGTGAGCCAGCGCTACGACCTCGGGCCGTTCGCGCTGCAGCTTGGCCTGGCCGGGCTGAACCGGCTGGACCCGGTGCGCAAGGCGCGGCCCATCCTGTCGCAACTGCGCGACGAGATCGACCAGACCGCCGGCATTGCCGTGTGGGGCAACCACGGACCCACCATCGTCCACTGGGAAGAATCGAGTCATCCGGTCAGCGTGAGCCTGCGGCTGGGCGATGTGATGCCGCTGCTCAATTCCGCCACGGGCCGGCTCTATGGGGCGTACCTTTCCCGGCGCCAGACGCTGCCGCTGATCGAGCGCGAACTGGCCACGCGCGGCGATGTCGCCCTGCCCGACATGCCCGCGTCGCTGGCCGACTACGATGCCATCTGCGCCGACGTGCGCAAGCGCGGCGCGGCGCGTACGCGTGGCGGCGTGCTGCCGGGCATCAATGCCATCTCGACGCCGGTGTTCGACGCCAACGGTCATTTGGCGATGGCGCTCATCGTGCTGGGCGCGCAGAGCGTATTCGATGCAGAATGGGGCGGCGCGGTAGACCGCCGTGTGCGCGATATCGCGCGGCAGATTTCGTCGGAACTTGGTTATCTTGGCGACAGCCAGCCGTCCGCAAGGGACGGAGACCCCTCATAAGCGTCCACGGCGCCTGCGCCGATGGATGGCGGTGATCGCACTGGTGGCGATCGTGCACGGGCTGTTGCTGTTCAGCCTGGTGCGCGTGCCGATCCCGGCATTGCCCGATCCGCGCGAGACGCCGCCGGTCGAGGCGGTGCTGCTGCCTCCGCCCAAGCCCCCGGCGCCGCCCGCCCCGCCGCGTCCGGCGCCAAAGCCCGCGCCGAAGACCCAAACGCCCGTTCCTGCCCCCGAACCTGCCAGGGAGCCTGCCGCGCCGGCGCTGGCCACGGCCGAGAGCGGCGATACCTCGGCCAGCACGGGCGCTGGCGGCACCGGCACCGGCACCGCCAGCCCCAGCGCCCAGCCGGCGCCGGCCGAGACGCCGGCACCCCCCGCGCCCCCCACGCCCCCCGGGCCGCGCTATATGGCCCCCCCTTCGGTCACCCTGCGCTACGCCAGCTTCGTCAACGGCGTGCAAAACCCCGACGGCATCATCCGATGGGAACAGGACGGCAAGCACTACAGGCTGGCCGTTGAAACGCGCGTGCTGTGGTTCCGCTTTGCATTCCAGAGCAGCGGGGACATAACCGATCGCGGACTGGCACCCACGCGCTACGAGGAAGCGCGCCGCAGCAAGGTGGAAGTGGCACGCTTCGACCGCACGGCGAATACCGTGGTGTTTGAAACGCGGGGCGGCCAGGTGCCGATGCCCACCGCCTTCCAGGACCGCTTCAGCATTTTCCTGCAGCTGGTGGGCTGGGCGCGCGGCGACCCGCAGCGTTATGCCACGCCGGGTGTGGTGGAGTCGTTCAACGTGGCGGACACCCGCGAAGTCGAGCCGATGCAGGTCCAGTACGTGGGCGAAGAAGATATCGACATCGGCACCGACGTGGTGCGCGCGCGACACTTCGTGAGGCTTGCGCGTCACCCCAATGACAAGCGGCGCGTGGAAATCTGGCTGGCGCCGTCGCTGAACTGGATGCCTGCGCGGCTTCGTCAGACGGAGCCCGATGGCACTCAGATCGATCTGGTCTATCGTAGTAGTGAAGGGCGGTGATGCCGTAGCCGCGGTGACACGTGTTGACCACGCGGGAGACTGAAAACATGCCTGACACATTGGCGCAGCGAATACGGGCTGGCGACGTCCAGCTGCAGGCGCGCATCGATGGCCGGGAAGGGCCATGGGTGGTCCTGATGCATGCGCTCGGTGCGAATCTGACACTGTGGGACGATACCGCCCGTCATTTGTCTGACCGCTATCGCGTGTTGCGCTTCGACCTGCGCGGCCACGGCGGCAGCGACGCGCCAGTGGGCGCCTACACCATGACCCGGCTGGCGGACGACGCCGTGGCGCTGATGGACGCGCTCGACATCGGACAGGCCCATGTCTGCGGCGTATCGGTCGGCGGCATGGTGGCCCAGACGCTGGGGGTACGCCATCCGGACCGCCTGCTGTCACTGACCCTTGTGGACACGATCGACCATACGCCGATGGAAGCCCACCCGATGTGGGCCAACCGGATCGGACAGGCCGAGGCCCATGGCATGGCGGGCATGGCGCCGGCGACGATGGAACGCTGGCTGACGCAGCCGTTCCGCGCGCAGCATCCCGACCAGGTGGAACGTATCAACCGGATGCTGCTGGCCACGCCCGTGCAGGGTTTTGTGGGCGTGGCGCAGGCCATCGTGGCCTTCGACCTGGCGGACGCGATCGGCCGTATCCATTGTCCGACCCTGGTGGTGACAGGGGATCAGGACGAAGGCGCGCCGGTTTCGATGGCCCAATCCATTGCGCGGAAAATTCACGGTGCGAAGCTGGAGGTACTACCCGACGCCGCGCATCTGTCGTTTATCGAACAACCGGAACGCTTCCATGCGATCTTCGATGCGTTCCTGGGGCATGCGGCATGTGGCGGGCAGTGTGATATTCCGTAACGCCATTGGGAAGATCGCAACACAGTAATGTCAGGCGCTCAAGAAACTTGCGGCGGGCGCCGATGCCCAACATAGGAGGGAAGCAACGGCACGCAAAGGTTCGTCCGGGCAGCAAAAACTTGAATTACGGACGACTACCCTCAGCTTGGAGAGGAAATCGCGTCATCCCGGCAGGCTTGGGACCGGCGCCAACCATACGCCAGGAGGTAGTGCGATGCAAATGATCTACAACAGCGACAACTATTGCATTGTCGAGTTTGGCGCAGATGTCGAGCATGCGACCCTTGCCTCGGGCGGCTACGAAATCGTCGACAAGAACCTGAAACGCGAAATTTTCCTCGGCGGTCATATGGCCGAGACCTTCCGCGCCGACGTGACGCGTCTGATCGAAAGCGAGCCATCCGTGGAGGAAGTCGACGAGTTTCTGGGCAAGTTCGACACCGTCATGAACAATCCGCTGGTGATGCACTGAGCATTGCCGGCACGGCCCGAACGAAAGCCGCCCGCTTGCCAAGCGGGCGTTTTTTATTGGCGCGCCAGGGCGGCGGGGTGCTTCAGTATTGCTCCCACGGCAGCCCTTCGTGCCGCCAGCCGTTGACGGTATTGCGGTGGCGATGGGCGTCGAGATCGCCCTCGAAACCGTGCAGCACGTTGTAGACGGTGGTGAAGCCGGCCCCCTCCAGCGCGCGGGCGGCCGCCGACGAGCGGTTGCCGCTGCGGCAGATCAGCACCACGGGCCGCGCCGATACCTGTCCGGCCAGTTTCTTCACGGCCTGGACGAAGTGCGGATTGACCTCCCAGTCGGGGCCGTCGTTCCAGGGCACGTTGTGCGCGCCTTGCGGATGGCCGACGAACAGGTATTCCATCTCGCTGCGGCAGTCGATAAACAGCGCATCGGGCTCGGAGCCGAGCAGCGCCAGGGCATCGTTGGGGCTCAAGTGTTGCATGGGAACTGACGAAAATCGGACGAAAGCGAACGATAGCCGACCGGAACGAAGGTTGGTTCGTGGCGAATACGTCTCCTAGTGTAGGCGCGCTGTCTCCGGCTGACAACCGCGCCGGGCGCAGCGGGCCGGGGCCGGGCGCCCGCCCGCAATCCCTTGATCTACCTGATAAAATCGCCCTCTTGCCCAAATTTGCGCATTCGGCCCGACGGCCGGGCGCGCGCATCACGACCAGGCCCCACCATGAGCGCAGTCCATTCCGCCCCCCGCCCCTATACCCGGGCCGCCAGCCTGCCCCGGCTGCTGCGTGAACGCATCCTGATTCTCGACGGCGCCATGGGCACGATGATCCAGCGCTACAAGCTGGGCGAGGCCGAGTACCGTGGCACGCGTTTCGCCGACCATCCGGTCGATGTGAAGGGCAACAATGAACTGCTGCTGCTGACGCGTCCGCAGGTCATCAGCGAGATCCACGAGCAGTACCTGGCCGCCGGCGCCGACCTGATCGAGACCAATACCTTCGGTGCCACCGGCGTGGCGCAGGAAGACTACAAGATGGCGTCGCTGGCGTACGAGATGAACGTCGAGGCGGCCCGCCTGGCGCGCGCTGCCTGCGACAAGTACAGCACGCCCGAGAAGCCGCGCTTCGTGGCCGGCGCATTCGGCCCGACGCCGAAGACGGCCAGCATCAGCCCCGACGTCAACGACCCCGGCGCGCGCAATATCACCTTCGAGGAACTGCGCGATTCGTATTACGAACAGGGCAAGGCGCTGCTCGAAGGCGGCGCCGATGTGTTCCTGGTCGAGACGATCTTCGACACGCTGAATGCCAAGGCCGCGCTGTTCGCGATCGACCAGCTGTTCGAGGACACCGGCGAGCGCGTGCCCGTGATGATCTCGGGCACCGTGACCGACGCATCGGGCCGCATCCTGTCGGGCCAGACCGTGGAAGCGTTCTGGAACAGCCTGCGCCATGCCAGGCCGGTCACGTTCGGCCTGAACTGCGCGCTGGGCGCCACGCTGATGCGCCCGTACATCGCCGAACTGGCCAAGGTGTGCGACGCCGCGGTGTCGTGCTATCCGAACGCCGGCCTGCCGAATCCGATGAGCGACACGGGCTTCGACGAAACGCCCGATGTCACGTCCGCGCTGGTGGAGGAATTCGCCGCCTCGGGCCTGGTGAACCTGGTGGGCGGCTGCTGCGGCACCACGCCCGATCACATCGCCGCCATCGCCCGCCGCGTGGCCGACAAGACGCCGCGTGCCTGGCCGGGCCA
Organism: Cupriavidus sp. 94F1; assembly: GCF_057798875.1. NCBI lineage: Bacteria > Pseudomonadati > Pseudomonadota > Betaproteobacteria > Burkholderiales > Burkholderiaceae > Cupriavidus > Cupriavidus sp. 94F1. The sequence continues at coordinate 244,141 of NZ_JBYOJT010000003.1, read as the reverse complement.
GTATCGCGAAGACGCCGAACACGCCGCCTGAACACATCGTACGCACCGAGCATTAGAGAAGACACATCATGAGCCAGAGCAAGCTGCCCCCGCGTCCGATGCGCCTGTCCGGCCTGGAGCCGTTCCTGATCGATGACGACACGCTGTTCGTCAACGTCGGCGAGCGCACCAACGTCACCGGTTCCAAGGCATTCGCCCGCATGATCCTGAACGGCCAGTTCGACGAGGCGCTGGCCGTGGCCCGCCAGCAGGTCGAGAACGGCGCGCAGATCATCGACATCAACATGGACGAGGCGATGCTCGATTCCAGGGCGGCGATGGTCCGGTTCCTGAACCTGATCGCGTCGGAGCCGGACATCGCGCGCGTGCCGATCATGATCGATTCGTCGAAGTGGGACGTGATCGAGGCCGGCCTGCAGTGCGTGCAGGGCAAGGCCGTGGTGAACTCGATCTCGCTCAAGGAAGGCGAGGAGCAGTTCCGCCACCACGCCACGCTGATCCGTCGCTATGGCGCCGCCAGCGTGGTGATGGCCTTCGACGAAAAGGGCCAGGCCGACACCTTCGAACGCAAGACCGAGATCTGCAAGCGCAGCTACGACGTGCTGGTGAACGAGGTGGGATTCCCGCCCGAGGACATCATCTTCGACCCGAACATCTTCGCGGTGGCCACGGGTATCGAGGAACACAACAACTACGCGGTGGACTTCATCGAAGCCACGCGCTGGATCAAGCAGAACCTGCCCTATGCCAAGGTGAGCGGCGGCGTGTCGAACGTGTCGTTCTCGTTCCGCGGCAATGACACGGTGCGCGAGGCCATCCACACCGTGTTCCTGTACCACGCGATCGAAGCGGGCATGGACATGGGCATCGTCAACGCCGGCCAGCTTGGCGTGTACGACCAGCTGGACCCGGAACTGCGCGAGCGCGTGGAAGACGTCGTGCTGAACCGCCGCGACGACGCCACCGACCGTCTGCTGGAGATTGCCGACCGCTTCAAGGGCGGCGGCCAGAAGAAGGAAGAGAACCTGGCCTGGCGCGGCACGCCCGAGGCGCCGGTGCCCGTGGGCGAGCGTCTGGCCCATGCGCTGGTGCACGGCATCACCACGTTCATCGTCGAGGACACCGAGGAAGTGCGCCAGCAGGTGGCGGCGCGCGGCGGCCGGCCGATCGAGGTGATCGAGGGCCCGCTGATGGACGGCATGAACATCGTCGGCGACCTGTTCGGCGCGGGCAAGATGTTCCTGCCGCAGGTGGTCAAGAGCGCCCGCGTGATGAAGCAGGCCGTGGCGCACCTGCTGCCGTTCATCGAGGAAGAAAAGCGCCTGCTGGCCGAGGCCGGCGGCGACGTGCGCGCGCGCGGCAAGATCGTGATCGCCACCGTGAAGGGCGACGTGCACGACATCGGCAAGAACATCGTGTCGGTGGTGCTCCAGTGCAACAACTTCGAAGTGGTGAACATGGGCGTGATGGTGCCGTGCAACGAGATCCTGGCGCGGGCCAAGGTCGAGGGTGCGGACATCGTCGGCCTGTCAGGGCTGATCACGCCGTCGCTCGAGGAAATGGCCTACGTGGCCTCGGAGATGCAGCGCGACGACTACTTCCGCGTGAAGAAGATTCCGCTGCTGATCGGCGGCGCCACCACGTCACGCGTGCACACGGCAGTCAAGATCGCGCCGAACTACGAGGGCCCGGTGGTCTACGTGCCGGATGCCTCGCGCTCGGTCAGCGTGGCGTCGAGCCTGCTGTCCGACGAGGGCGCGGCGAAGTACCTGGACGACCTGAAGTCCGACTACGACCGCATCCGCGCCCAGCACGCCAACAGAAAGGCCACGCCGATGGTGTCGCTGGCCGAGGCGCGCGCCAACAAGACGCCGCTGGACTGGAGCAGCTATGTGCCGCCGAAGCCGAAGTTCATCGGCCGGCGGGTATTCCGCAACTACGACCTGTCCGAGCTGGCCAATTTCATCGACTGGGGCCCGTTCTTCCAGACATGGGACCTGGCCGGCAAATTCCCGGACATCCTCAATGACGAGATCGTCGGGGAGTCGGCGCGCCGCGTGTATTCGGACGGCAAGAGCATGCTGGCCCGCCTGATCCAGGGCCGCTGGCTGACCGCCAACGGCGTGATGGCGCTGCTGCCGGCCAACACCGTCAATGACGACGACATCGAGATCTACACGGACGAGTCGCGCAGCAAGGTGGCACTGACCTGGCACAACCTGCGCCAGCAGAGCGAACGCCCGGTGGTGGACGGCGTGCGCCGTCCGAACCGCTGCCTGGCCGACTTCGTCGCGCCGAAGTCGAGCGGCGTGGCGGACTACATCGGCGTGTTCGCGGTCACGGCGGGCATTGGCGTGGACAAGAAGGAGGCGCAGTTCGAAGCCGACCACGACGACTACAGCGCGATCATGCTCAAGGCGCTGGCCGACCGGCTGGCCGAGGCCTTTGCCGAATGCCTGCACCAGCGCGTGCGGACCGACCTCTGGGGCTACGACGCCGCCGAGACGCTGAACAACGACCAGCTGATCGCCGAGGCGTATCGCGGCATCCGCCCGGCGCCCGGCTATCCGGCCTGCCCTGAGCACACGGTCAAGGCGCCGATGTTCGAATTGCTGGACGCCGCCGAGATCGGCATGGGCATTACCGAGTCGCTGGCCATGACGCCGGCCGCGTCGGTGAGCGGTTTCTACCTGTCGCACCCGGACTCGACGTACTTCAGCGTCGGCAAGATTGGCCAGGACCAGCTGGACGACATGGTGGCGCGTCGCGGCGAAGACCGTACGACGCTGGAACGCGCGCTCGCGCCGAACCTGTAAGCCGCTTCGCTGCAGCTGTAAGCAGTTGCAATGACCGGGGCGCCGCGTAACAGCGGCGCCCCGGTTTTTTTATGGCCCGCGCCCGCTGCCGATAACACTGCGACGGCCGTTGAAACATAAGGAAAATACGATGAAATCGTTGGCCGGCCGGCGTGCAGGGCGATCGGCAGGCAATGTTTGCAATGTCTTCACGACTGCTTACAGAAGCTGACAAGTGCTCACACCCGGCCCGGGCCGGCTCCATAGACTGGAACCCAGTTCACGTGACACCGCGTGAATGCCGCAGCGAATGTTTCGCTGCGGAGCATTCAGTAAAGGAGTCTCTCCCATGAAGAAGCTGCTGATCTCCCTGTCCGCCCTGTCGATTGCTGCCGCCTCGTCGTTTGCGATGGCCCAAGGCACTGGTGCCTCGGTTGGCACCCAAGCGGGCGTCGGCGCCTCCGTGAACGCCCCCTCGCAGAATGCCAGCCCGAATGCCGGGCTGAATGCCGGCGGCGCGGCCGGTGGCGCGGTGACCCCGGCCAGCCCGAGTTCGGCGGACCCGGGCAGCAAGGCCGGCCTGGGTGCGAAGTCGGGCGCCGACACCTCGCTGTCGTCGACCCCGACCGACAAGGAAAACAAGGGCAAGCACACCGGCCACGCCAAGGCCAAGTCGAAGAAGGGTGACCTGGGCGCCAATGCCGGAGCCGGCGCGGACGCCGGCACCAAGATCCAGTAAGCGCCGGACGGGATGCGGGCGGGCCCCTCCAGACCGCCCCATCCCGGCAGTATGCAAATGGACTGACGGACGCCTTCGGGCGTCCGTCTTGCATTTGGGAGAGCGTCACGTGGCAAGCGTCGCACTGCAGCATTTTCCGGCCGCCTGCGCCGGCGCGCGGCGCGGCGCGGCCCGGGTTGCGGATGTCGCCGTGGCGCGTCATGTCAGCCTGACACCGACATATTCGGCGTCGCGCCGGCACTACAATGCAGGAAACCGGCCCGGGCCGTGCTTCGGCAGGCGGGCCGCCCCCCTCACCGTGGAGACACCGATGATCCGCGTCTTGATCGCCGACGATCATGAGATCGTGCGTGCCGGTCTGCGCCAGTTCATTTCAGAGGAACCCGACATCAAGGTGACGGGCGAAGCCGCCAGCGGCGACGAAGTGATGGCGCAGTTGCGCGACAGCGAGTTCGACGTACTCGTACTCGATATTTCCATGCCGGACCGAAACGGCATCGATGTGCTGAAGCTGATCCGGCAGCGGTTGCCCAACCTGCCGGTGCTGATCCTGTCCACCTATCCCGAAGACCAGTACGCGATCAACCTGATCCGTGCCGGCGCGTCGGGCTACCTGACCAAGGAATCGGCGCCGGACGACCTGGTGAAGGCCATCCGCACGGTGGCCCAGGGCCGCCGCTACGTGAGCCCCACCGTGGCGGACCTGCTGATCGGCGGGCTCGACAAGCCGACCGAACAGCCGGTGCACCAGACGCTTTCCGAGCGCGAATTCCAGATCTTCTGCAAGCTGTCACGCGGCCAGTCGGTCTCGGTGATCGCCGACGAACTGTTCCTGAGCGTGAAAACCGTGAGCACCTACCGCTCCCGCATCCTGGAGAAGATGGGCATGAAGACCAATGCCGACCTGACCTACTACGCCATCAAGAACGGGCTCGTGGAATAGGGCGGACCTTGGATTTCTCGTGCCAGAACCGTTGATCGTCCATTTCTTCGCCTGACAGGTGCCAAGCGCCATGCCGGAGCAAGCCACGGCCTCCCCGAACCGTTCGCTGCGGGTCCTCCTGATCGAGGACTCCGAAGTCTTGCGGGGCATGCTGCTGGAATATCTGACGGCCTTTCCGTTCGTCGAGTCGGTGGACTGGGCCGATACCGAAAGCGGGGCGGTGAAGCTGGCCACCCATGGCCGGTACGATGTGTCGATCGTCGACCTGCAACTGCGCCAGGGCAACGGCATCAACGTGCTGCGCGAAATGCAGAAGGCCGGCCTGTCCGGCATCCGCATCGTCTACACCAACCATGCGCAGGTGTCGATGTACCGCCGTCAATGCACCGAGGCCGGCGCCGACTATTTCTTCGACAAGTCGCTCGAACTGGAACAGGTGTTCCGCGTGATCGAGGACTACGCGACCTCCGCCTCCTAGCTTGCACTTGTGGATGGCCGTTTGACGAAGCGGGCCCACGCCCACGGCTTGTGATCCGCCCTGGCCGGGCGCTCAGATTTCGGTGGTCTCTTCCGGCGGCGCCAGGATCGACGTGGTCAGCGGCACCTCGACGCGGATCGATACCCCCTGGCCAGGCGCCGAATCGATATGCATCGTGCCGCCGAGCGCCAGCACCCGCTGTTCCATCCCCAGTAGCCCATGATGGCCGGCGGTACTGCCCGCGTCGAAATCGGGCGGCAGGCCGCGGCCGTTGTCGCGGATCGTCAGCGTCAGTTGCTGCGGCGTGCAGGCCAGCGACACGGAGATATGCCGCGCCTCGGCGTACTTGCTGGCGTTGTTCAGCGATTCCTGCACGATCCGGTACAGCGCGATGGCCGCGTTGTCGCGCAGCGGCGGCAGCGACTCGGGCAGGTCGACATGGGTTTCCCACTGGTTGCGGGTGCCCACGTCTTCCACCTGCTGCACGATGGCCTCGCGCAGCCCCAGGTTCAGCAGCACCGTGGGCCGCAGGTCCTCGATCAGCCGGCGCTTGATCTGGATGGCCTGGTCGGCATGCTGCATCACGCGCGTGATCTTGTCGCGCGCCTCGGGGTGTGTCTGCTGCACCCGCATCTTCACCCAGTGCAGGTCGAGCTTGATGGCGGTCAGGATGGCGCCCAGTTCGTCGTGCAGTTCGCGCGACAGCCGTGTCTTTTCTTCCTCGGTCACGCGCTGCAGGTGGGCCGCCAGCGCCGACAGCTGGCGCGTGCGCGCGCGCACCTTGCGATCCAGTCGCGCGCTTTCCTCTTCCAGTTGTTCGCGCGCCGCCTCGGCCATCGTCATGCGGCGCTGATGGCCCATGCCCACGGCCACCAGCAGCAGGATGTTGATGGCCGTCAGCAGCCCGATGCCGTAGCGCGACAATTGCAGGTCGTGCTCGGCGGCTTCGAGGTTGTGGGTGACCGTGCCCGATTCGCGCACCTGCAGGTGTTCCAGGCCGCGCCGCGCGCTTTCCATGGTTTGCTTGCCGAAGTCGGTGCGAATCATGTCCAGCGCCACATCGACGTCGCGCTTGCCGTAGACCAGCGTCAGCGCCATCTCGTTGAGCTTGCGCGTGACAAACTGCGACGCCTCGCCGAACTGGCGCAGCCCTTCGGGATCATTGGCGTAGTGCTGGCGGATGCGCGACATCAGTTCGCTGATATGGGGCAGCGCCTTGTAGTACGGGTCCAGGTAGCTTTCCTTGCCGGTCAGCAGGTATCCGCGCTGGCCGGCCTCGGCGTTGACCAGTTCGGCGATCAGCTCGCCCAGGTCGCTTTGCAGCTGCTGCGAGCGGATGGCTTCGGTGTAGCCCTCGCGCAGGCGCAGGTTGCCGGTCTCCGACGCAATCAGCACGGCCAGTGTCAGCACGATGCCGCCGGCGAGCAGCAGGGTGTTTCTCAGGAGTAGGGAATGCTTGGCCATCGGAGGTTGCTGGTGGATGCGCCGCCGCGCCGGGGCGGAAGAGCGGCCATGGAATCACATCGCCATGGTGCGGTCAATCGTACCGGGGCGGCTGGCGTACCGCATCCGGCGCGAAGCGGCGCGCGCTGTAGGACTTGGCTGACATCTGAATCGGTCTCGAATCGGTGTGCGGTCCAAGGGTGGAACCCTACGATGAGGCTATGAGCTTGCGCACCGTGGCGCAAGCCGAACGCAGCACCGGCCGCCAGGCGGGTGTGCTCGCTAACCTCGGGAGACTGGTCATGCTGTACTACGCACTCGTCTTTTTCATTGTCGCCCTGGTGGCGGCGCTTTTCGGCTTTGGTGGTATTGCTGCCGGCGCGGTGGAAATCGCGAAGATCCTGTTCTTTATCTTCCTGGTCGTGGCGCTGGTCGCCGCGGTAATGGGGCTGGTGCGTCGACGGTAAGCGCAGCAGCACGCGTTGCCTGACCGGGGGACCGGCGGGCAACTCCGCCAGGGACTGGACATAGGAGGACCCATGCTCACGCAGAATCCAAAGATCCGCAAGGAAATCAATCATTTGCAGGACAGCGCCGATTCGGCTGTGCGTCAGATCCGGAGTGCCGCGCGTGATACCCGCGATGCGGTTGGGCCGGTGTCGGGCGAGGTCAAGGCGCTGATCGCGCAACTGCAGCAAACGATCGACGTGCTGGCGCACGAAGGCTCCGCCGAAGGCATGGCCGCTGGCCGTCGCCTGCGGGCCCGCGCGCAGGAGCTGAGCGGTCGCGTTCGCGATCGCAGCCTCGACGGCATGCACTGGGCACGCGATCAGGTGGATGTGGCCGTCGACCACGGCCGGCAGCGCGTGGTGGATTCGCCACTGAAGGCGGTCGGCGTGGCCGCGCTGGTCGGCGCCTGTATCGGCCTGCTGCTGGCCGGCCGGCGCAACGGCGAATAGATCACCGGCGGCTGGCGGCCCAGGTCGCCGGCGCCCCAGGGATACGCAGGTAGAACAAGACGTTCAAGGGTCTCTCCCCCTTACCCCTGCAGCAACCCCCTTTCCGGATATATCCCTGATCCGGGACGCCCGGGCACCAAGCGGTGTCCGGGTTCTTTTTTTGCGCGCCACGCATCGATGGCGACAACCTTTCAGTTTGCTTTCTGCGGGGCGGCGAATCGGGGCGGGCGGCGCGGACGGGTCGCCGTTCGGAGGCGCGCACCGGCGTCGCGCATGGCGCGCCGGTGGGGTAACGATCAGCCCGGAGGCAGGCGATGCGGGCTCAGACGCCCCACATCACGTCGGAGCCTTCCTTCTGCGACAGGCGCAGCATGTCCAGGAACGGGTAGGCGCGCTGCCCCAGGTGCAGGGGCTCTTCTTCCCGGTCGTCTTCCGGGCCAGGGTGTATCGTGGTGTCGGCCGGGTGGACCTTCCTGGCGTCCTGGACGGCGGCTTCCAGCTTGCGGATCGCCGCCGGCAGTTCCTCGGTCGTGATCACCCCACGTTCGCCCAGATGCTTGCCAATGATGCCAAGCAGCGTGATGGCAAGATCCTTCATCATGATCAGGTCTTGCGCCGCGTGGGATTTGAAGGTGATCAGCATGATGTTTCCTTTCACGAGTGGCGACATGGGTGGCGCGGGGCGCAGAGGTCGTCGCATGATGTCAGCATAGCACCTGATAAAATTCCGCGTTTCCCGATTTCCACTGCCGGCGCGCGGGGCGGGGCCTTCACTTTTTGGCCCGCCCGAGCCCCGGCGGCATTTCCGCTTTCGAAGGCCCAGACATCCATGCTGCCTGTTCAGACCTCCCAACTCGCCGCCGCATTCACCGATGCCGTACGCGCGCTCGCCCCGGCCGACGCCGCCCTGCCCGCGGTCACGTTCGAGCGCCCCAAGCAGGCGGCTCACGGCGATCTGGCGTGCAACATCGCCATGCAGGTGGCCAAGGCGCTGAAGACCAACCCGCGCGAACTGGCGCAGAAGGTGGTGGACGCGGTTGCCGCAGATCCGCGCGCATCGGCGCTGGTGGCGGGGCTTGAGATCGCCGGTCCCGGCTTCATCAACCTGCGCCTGAGCCCGGCGGCCCGCGCCGAGGTGCTGCGCGCGGTGCTGAGCGACGGTGACCGCTACGGGGCCCGTCCGGCTGGCGAGCATGGCCAGGTGCTGGTGGAGTTCGTGTCGGCCAACCCGACCGGCCCGCTGCACGTCGGCCACGGCCGCCAGGCCGCGCTGGGCGACGCGCTGGCCAACCTGCTGGCCTGGCAGGGGTGGAAGGTCCATCGCGAGTTCTATTACAACGACGCCGGCGTGCAGATCCACACCCTGGCGGTGTCGGTCCAGGCACGGGCGCGCGGCCTGAAGCCGGGCGACGCCGGCTGGCCCGAATCGGCCTACAACGGCGACTACATCGCCGACATCGCCGCCGACTTCCTGGCCGGCAAGACGGTCTCGGCATCGGACGGCGAGCCGGTGACGGCGTCGGGCAACGTCGAGGATCTGGAGTCGATCCGCAAGTTTGCCGTGACCTACCTGCGCAACGAGCAGGACATCGACCTGCAGGCGTTCGGCGTGAAGTTCGACCGCTACTACCTGGAATCGTCGCTGTATAGCGACGGCCGCGTGGAAGCCGCCGTGCAGTCGCTGATCGGCCGCGGCAAGACGTACGAGAGCGAAGGCGCGCTGTGGCTGCGCACGACCGACGACGGCGACGACAAGGACCGCGTCATGAAGAAGAGCGACGGCACCTATACGTACTTCGTGCCGGACGTGGCCTACCACACCACCAAGTGGGAGCGCGGCTTCGCCAAGGTCATCAACGTGCAGGGCAGCGACCACCACGGCACCATCGCCCGCGTGCGCGCCGGCCTGCAGGGCCTGGATATCGGCATCCCGCAGGGCTACCCCGACTACGTGCTGCACAAGATGGTCACCGTGATGAAGAACGGCGAGGAGGTGAAGATCTCCAAGCGCGCCGGCTCGTACGTGACCGTGCGCGACCTGATCGAGTGGAGCAACGGCGGTGACGAGACCATCCGCGGCTGCCTGGAAGCCGGCGTGGCCGACTGGCCGGCACACTTCACGCGCGGGCGCGACGCCGTGCGCTTCTTCCTGCTGTCGCGCAAGGCCGACACCGAATTCGTGTTCGACGTGGACCTGGCGCTGAAGCAGAACGACGAGAACCCGGTGTACTACGTGCAGTACGCCCACGCGCGCATCTGCTCGATCTTCGAGGCCTGGGGCGGCGCCGACTGGCAGGCGCGCCTGCCGGAACTGGCCAGCGTGGACCTGGCGGCCGTGACCGCCGCCGACGTGAGCCCGCAGGCTATCGCGCTGGGCCGCCGCCTGGCCGAGTTCCCGGACATGCTGGCCGCCGCCGCCAGCGAACTGGCGCCGCACGCCGTGGCGTTCTACCTGCGCGACCTGGCGGGCGACTTCCACGCGTTCTACAACGCCGACCGCGTGCTGGTGGACGATGAAACGGTCAAGCGCGCCCGCCTGGCGCTGCTGGCCGCCACCCGGCAGGTGCTCAAGAACGGCCTGGCCGTCATCGGCGTATCGGCGCCGCAACGGATGGACCGTGCCCCCGAGCAGGAAACGCCCGCGGCCTGAACTGCGCGTCATCGGACTGGCTCTATAATCCCCGGCAACACCGAAGAGGACTCCATGCAACACAATGCAAAGCGCGCCCCGCGCGCCGTCCGCCATCGCCAGACGCAGCGTGGCGGCACGTTCCTGGGCCTGGTGCTCGGGCTGATCGTCGGCCTGGCCATTGCCGTGGTCATCGCGCTGTACATCACCAAGTCGCCCGCGCCGTTCAAGGGCAACGGCAACAGCGGCCCGGCGCCGCGTCCGACCGAGCCCGGCAACGTGGCCAGCACGCTGCCCAACCCGACCCAGCAGGCGCAACAGGCCCAGCCGGGCGCCGAGCCGGCCGATCCGAACAAGCCGCTGTGGAGCAAGACGCCCGCCAAGCCGGTGGGCCAGCCCGAACAGCCGGCCGCACAGGCGCCCGTGGCCCCCAGCCGTCCGGCCGAGGCGCCGGCCAGCAATGGCGCGGTGGCCAGCAAGCCGGCCGAGAAGCCGGCGGAAAAGCCCGCCGCGCGTCCGGCCGAAAAGCCGGTGGCCGACCCCATCGCCGAGATTGCCCAGGCCGATGCCAACAAGGTGGGCTACCTGCTGCAGGTGGGCGCGTTCCGCTCCCAGGACGACGCCGACCGCCAGAAGGCCAACCTGGCCATGCAGGGCTTCGAGGCCAAGGTGACCGACCGCGACGTCAACGGCGTCAAGATGTACCGCGTCCGCCTGGGGCCGTTCAACCGGATCGAAGACATGAACCGTGCGCGCGACCGCCTGCAGTCGGCCGGCTTCGACGCTTCGGTGATCCGTTTCACGAAGCAGTAATCCGGCGAAATATTCTGTCCGGGGCGGGCTGGCGCGAACCATGTGCCGCCGCTCCGGTCTTAGACGCTATCCCATCGCTCGTCGAGCACGTTCAACCCGTAAGGCCCTTCTGACATGAAGAAAATCGCCGCACTGATCGCCACCGCTGCCGCCGTAGGTGGCCTGCTGATGTCCGCGCCCGCCGCCATGGCCGCGCCGACCGAAGGCAAGGACTACACGGTTCTGAAAGCCCCGCAGCCGGTGCCGGCTGGCAAGATCGAGGTGACCGAGTTCTTCTGGTACGGCTGCCCGCACTGCTACGATTTCGAGCCCGAGCTGGAAGCCTGGGTCAAGAAGCAGGGCAAGGACGTGGTGTTCAAGCGCGTGCCGGTGGCCTTCCGCGACGACCTGTTGCCGCATACGAAGATTTTCTATGCGCTGGAATCGCTGGGCAAGGTCGATGCCATGCACACCAAGGTGTTCGACGCCATCCACAAGCAGCGCAAGCGCCTGCTGACCGCCGATGAAATCGCCGATTTCATGGCCGCCAACGGCATCGACCGCAAGCAGTGGCTGGACACTTACAACTCGTTCTCTGTGACCACCAACGCGCAGCGCGCCAACAAGATCGCCGACGCCTACAAGATCGATGGCGTGCCGACCGTGGTGGTGCAGGGCAAGTACGAGACCTCGCCGTCGATCGCCGGCACCAAGTCCGCGGCCGTCCAGGCGATGGACTTCCTGGTCACCGGCGTGCGCGACAAGAAGCTCTGATCGACCGCCGTCCCGGCCGGATCGACACCAACAGCCCGGTGCAGCCGATGCACCGGGCTGTTTTGCTTCTGGCGCTTCCGGCACCTTGACGCGCCGGCCTCTCGACGGCCACCCGCGCTATATTCCCACCCATGAACCCCCAGAAAATCTTCCTGACCGGCGCGTCCAGCGGCATTGGCCAGGCCCTGGCGCGAGCCTATGCCGAACAGGGCGCGACGCTTGGCCTGGTGGGCCGACGTGAGGACGCGCTTCGCGCCTTTGCCGCCAGCCTGCCCGATCCCGCCGCCGTGCGCATCTACGCCGTCGATGTCCGCGACGCCGACGCCATGAACGCGGCGGCGTCCGACTTCCTGGCCAATGTCGGATGCCCCGACGTGGTCGTCGCCAACGCCGGTGTCTCGGTGGGCACCGTCGCCAGCGAGCGCGAAGACCTGGAAGTCTTCCGCACGGTGATGGATACCAACTGGTTTGGCACGCTGACCACATTTCAGCCATTTCTGGCGCCGATGCGCGGGCAGCCGGTCGGGCCGGACGGCTGGCGCGGCACGCTGGTCGGCATTGCCAGCGTGGCGGGTGTGCGCGGCCTGCCGGGGGGCGGCGCGTACAGCGCATCGAAATCGGCCGTGATCAAGCTGCTGGAAAGCTTGCGGCTGGAACAGTCGCGCGAGCGGATTCGCGTGGTAACGATTGCGCCGGGCTACATCCGTACGCCGATGACCGCGCATAACCCGTACAAGATGCCGTTCCTGATGGACGCCGACGTGTTTGCGCGCAAGGCCCTGCGCAAGATCGGCGCCGGTACGCGATTTGCGGTGATTCCGTGGCAGATGGGCGTGGTGGCGTCGCTGCTGCACGTGATGCCGCGCTGGCTCTACGACGCGCTGTTTCGGCGCGCGCCGCGCAAGCCGCGGCAGTCCAGGCGCGCATGATGTGGACCGATGCGGTTGGCCAGTCTCACGGCCCGGCCGAAGGCGCCGTGCGCATCGCGTCGCTGGTGCCGTCCATCACCGAATTGCTGTTCGACCTGGGGCTGGCTGACCAGATCGTGGCGCGCACCGGGTTCTGCGTCCATCCGGAACCGGCAGTCCGCGCGGTGGCGAAGGTGGGCGGCACCAAGGACGTCAAGCTCGACCGCCTGCGCGCGCTGGCGCCGACGCATGTGATCGTCAATATCGACGAGAACCGGCGCGAGACCGTGGACGATATCCGAAGCTTCGTGCCGCACGTGATCGTCACCCATCCGTGCCGGCCGGCGGACAACTTCGCGCTTTACGCGCTGCTGGGCGGCATCTTCGGGCGGCAGGCCGAGGCGGACCGGCTGGCGGCCGACCTGCGGGCCGGGCTCGATGCATTGCGCAGCCGGTCATGGCCCGCGCGGCGGGTGCTCTATGCCATCTGGCAGGACCCGTGGATGACGGTGTCGCGCGATACCTATATCAGCCAGATGCTGGCGCTGGTGAACTGGGCCACCTGGCCGGACGCCACGCCGCAGGTGTGTGTCGATGGCGATTGCAGCCGGCCCAACGCGGCTGGCGACCGGTATCCGACCTTCCGCTGGAGCGATGCGCTGGTGCGCGACCTGGACGCCGTGCTGCTGTCCACCGAGCCGTACCGCTTCACCGAGGACCACGCCGATGCGCTGGAGCGGCAGATCGGCAAGCCGGTGCTGTTGGTGGATGGCGAGATGCTGTCGTGGTACGGCAGCCGCGCCGTGGCCGGCGCGCGCTACCTGAAGACGCTGGCGGAAGGGTTCTAGGCCTTCGTAAAGCGGACGACGCCGTCGTCGCCCACCTGCCGCACCAGTTCGCCGCGATGCCACAGCGCGTGCAGGTGCGCCAGCGCCTCGCCCATCGCGAATGTCAGCTGGTGGATGTCGAACTGGCGGCGGAAGATCACGCCGACGATGTCGTGCGCGTTGCACGGTTTCTCGGCGCAGGCGGCCAGGGTCTCGGCCAGGCGGTCGACATGGTGTTCGCGCAGTTGCTGGATCCGCGTGTGGAGATTGCGGAACGGCCGGCCGTGCGACGGCAGGATCAGCACGTCTTCGGGCAGGTCAAGGTACTTGCCCAGTGAATCGACATAGAGCTGCAGCGGATTGGCCTCGGGCTCCATGTCGAACACGCTGACATTCGTCGAAATACGAGGCAGCACCATATCGCCCGAGATCAGCACGTGGGTGGCCGCGTTGTACAGCGCCACATGTTCGGGGGCGTGGCCGTAGCCGGTGATCACGCGCCACGATGCGCTGGCCGGATCGGCGCCGATCTGGACGGTGTCGCCATCCATCAGGCGGCGGTACTGGGTCGGCAGGTCCGGCACCAGCGACGGGTAGTAGCTCTTGCGGCCACGCAGCTTTTCGAGATTGTCGGGGTCGGTCAGTCCGTGGCGCGCGAAGTGGCTGGCCGCGAAGTCGCCGCCGGCATTGGAACCGACACCCGAGCCGCCTGCCATCACGCGGGCCGACATGTAGTCGCCCAGGCTCATCCACAGCCGCACATCCCACCGCTTGCAGATCCAGTGCGCCAGGCCGACGTGGTCAGGGTGGCAGTGCGTAACCAGCACCCGCAGCACCGGCAGGCCTTCCAGCTCATTGGCGAAGATGGTTTCCCAGTGCGCCTGGATGGTGTCGTTGGTGATACCGCAATCGACGATGGTCCAGCCGTCGCGGCCGTCGATGCGGTCCCGCAGCAGCCACAGGTTGATGTGATCCAGCGCGAAGGGCAGCGGCATGCGCAGCCAGTACACGCCCGGCGCGACTTCCTGGCGCGTGCCGGGTTCGGGCATGGTGTCGCCAAACGGATATTGGAGCTGATGTTCGATTGCGTTCATGGGGTTTGTCTCGTCGATAGCGGCGTGCTCGGCGGGCACGCTCTTGTTCGGATTGTCATGCGCGACAGTTGACGCTAACGTTAACGTCAATTCGCAAGCCATGCACGTCATCTTAGACGAAAAAGTTGATGATGCAACGAATCCGCGAACGACCGTTCATTTTTGCAGGACGCCATATGTCGGCTCAGCCATCTTCCGCCACCTACACGATTACCGATCTTGCGCGCGAATTCGAAGTGACGCCGCGCGCGATCCGCTTCTACGAGGACCAGGGCCTGCTGTCGCCGGACCGGGAAGGCCCCAGCGGCCGCAAACGCGTCTACAACGGCCGCGAACGCACGCGCCTGAAGCTCACGCTGCGCGGCAAGAGGCTAGGGCTTACTCTCAATGAAATCCGCGAAATTCTGGACCTCTACGAGTCGCCGCGTGACACCGCCCCGCAGCTTGAACGCTTCCTGCACCTGCTGGCCCAGCATCGCGGCACGCTGGAGCGGCAGCTCGACGACCTCCAGGCCCAGCTGGCCGAGATCGACCAGCACGAACGCCAGTGCAAGGCGCTACTGGCGGCACACCATGACACGGGCCACACCCACACGGCCTGATCCCGCCGCGAAGCCGACACTTCGTGGCAACGCCAATTGACGTTTACGTAAACGTCAATAAAATAGCTCCCGACAGCCCGATACCGAACCCTGCGCCGACCGCGACCGTACTGGCGACAGAACCGGCGACAGAGACAGACCCAGCGACAGAACCAGGAGACCACACCATGACCGAACTTCCCGGCCTCAAATTCGACCTTGGCGAAGACATCGAAATGCTGCGCGAATCGGTGCGTAGCTGGGCCCAGGCCGAACTGGCGCCGCGCGCTGGCGAGATCGACCGGACCGACCAGTTTCCCATGGACGCCTGGAAGAAGATGGGCGACCTGGGCGTGCTGGGCATCACCGTGGCCGAGGAGTACGGCGGCGCCAACATGGGCTACCTGGCCCATATGATCGCGATGGAGGAAATCAGCCGCGCGTCGGCATCGGTGGGCCTGTCGTACGGCGCCCACTCGAACCTGTGCGTGAACCAGATCCACCGCAATGGCACGGCCGCGCAGAAGGCAAAGTACCTGCCCAGGCTGGTGTCGGGCGAATGGATTGGCGCGCTGGCCATGAGCGAGCCGAACGCCGGGTCCGACGTGGTCAGCATGAAGCTGCGCGCCGACTTCAAGGGCGACCGCTTCGTGCTGAACGGCACCAAGATGTGGATCACCAACGGCCCGGACTGCGACGTGCTGGTGGTCTACGCCAAGACGGAGCCCGACCTGGGCGCGCGCGGCATGACCGCCTTCATCGTCGAAAAGGGCATGAAGGGGTTCTCGGTGGCGCAGAAGCTCGACAAGCTCGGCATGCGCGGGTCGCACACCGGCGAACTGGTGTTCCAGGACGTGGAGGTGCCGGTGGAGAACATCCTCGGGGCTGAAAACGGCGGCGCCAAGGTGCTGATGAGCGGGCTGGACTACGAGCGCGCGGTGCTGTCGGGCGGGCCCGTCGGCATCATGCAGGCCTGCATGGACGTGGTCACGCCGTATATCCACGACCGCAAGCAGTTCGGCCAGAGCATCGGCGAATTCCAGCTAATCCAGGGCAAGGTGGCCGACATGTACACGACGCTGCAGGCCGCCCGCAGCTACCTGTACACGGTGGGCAAGAACCTGGACGCCCTGGGCACCGACCACGTGCGCCAGGTGCGCAAGGACTGCGCGGCCGTCATCCTGTACACGGCCGAGAAGGCGACCTGGATGGCCGGCGAATCGGTGCAGATCCTGGGCGGCAACGGCTATATCAACGAATATCCGGTGGGCCGCCTGTGGCGCGATGCCAAGCTGTACGAGATCGGCGCGGGTACATCGGAAATCCGCCGCATGCTGATTGGGCGCGAACTGTTCGCGGAGACGATGTAAACCGCGGTAGAACGCAGAAAGTGCTTCATAAGGCGTTCGTGGATGCCCCCCCGGGGGACGCACCCGAACGCCGTTACAATTTCGACTGCCAGCCGTCTCTCGCGCCCGTCCGGAACCTTCGCGTCATGTCCCACTTCCCCAAGCTGCTCGCCTCGCAGATTGCCTACGATGTGGCGCGGACCCTGCTTGACGGATTCGACAAGCACTACCGGCTGTACCGCGAGGCCGGCGTCACGGCCAAGGCGCGTTTCGAGGCCCGCGACTGGCACGGCCTGCAGGCGCTGCAGCGCGACCGCATCGCGTTCTACAACGACCGGGTGCACGAGGCCGTGGTGACGCTGCAGGATGAATACGACGCCGAGCAACTCGACGACGACATCTGGCAGCAGGTCAAGCTGCACTACATCGGCCTGCTGACCAACCACCACCAGCCCGAACTGGCCGAGACGTTCTTCAACTCGGTCTGCACGCGCATCCTGCACCGGTCGTACTTCAACAACGACTTCATCTTCGTGCGTCCGGCCGTCTCCACCGAGTACATCGAAAACGAGGAATCGCCCACCCGGCCGACCTACCGGGCCTACTACCCGGGCAGCC
Organism: Cupriavidus sp. 94F1; assembly: GCF_057798875.1. Taxonomy (NCBI): domain Bacteria; kingdom Pseudomonadati; phylum Pseudomonadota; class Betaproteobacteria; order Burkholderiales; family Burkholderiaceae; genus Cupriavidus; species Cupriavidus sp. 94F1. The sequence continues at coordinate 227,212 of NZ_JBYOJT010000003.1, read as the reverse complement.
GCGAGGGCATGGCCGCCTGCTTCGAGCGGATCGTCCACAATTTCCAGCTCGATACGCCGTTCGAGGACCTGAAGCGCGACGTCGGCTATGTCCTGCGCGCGCTCGACGAGCATGCCGGCGAATTCCGCGTGGCGCCGAATTTCCAGGTGCATACGCTGTCGTCGCTGTTCTTCCGCAACAAGACTGCGTTCATCATCGGCCGGGTGCTGAATGGCGACCAGACCTATCCGATGGCGATTCCGGTGATCCACGGGCCGTCCGGCAAGCTGGTCCTCGACACCGTGCTGCTGCGCCCGGAACAGCTGCTGGTGCTGTTCTCGTTCGCGCATGCCTATTTCCTGGTCGACATGGAAATCCCGTCGGCCTACGTGACCTTCCTGGCCGACCTGCTGCCGCGCAAGTCGCGCGCCGAGATCTACACGTCGCTGGGCCTGCAGAAGCAAGGCAAGAACCTGTTCTACCGCGACTTCCTGCACCATCTGCAGCATTCGTCGGACAAGTTCGTCGTGGCGCCCGGCATCCAGGGGCTGGTGATGCTGGTGTTCACGCTGCCGTCGTTCCCCTATGTGTTCAAGGTGATTCGTGATGCATTTCCGCCGCCCAAGGAAACCACGCGCGCGCTCGTGAAATCGAAGTACCAGCTCGTGAAGCAGCACGACCGCGTGGGCCGCATGGCGGATACGCTCGAATACTCGAACGTGGCGTTCCCGCTGTCGCGCTTTGACGATGCGCTGCTGCGCGAGCTGACCCGGCACGTGCCGTCGATGCTCGAATACCAGCGCAGCACCGACGGCAGCGACGAAATCGTGGTGCGCCACCTGTATATCGAACGGCGCATGACCCCGCTGAACATCTGGCTGCAGGAAGGCACCAACGCCCAGGTGGACCACGGCATCCGCGAGTATGGCGACGCCATCAAGGAGTTGATCGCCGCGAACATCTTCCCGGGCGACATGCTCTACAAGAACTTCGGCGTCACCCGGCACGGCCGCGTGGTGTTCTACGACTACGACGAAATCGAGTACCTGACCGACTGCAATATCCGCCGCGTGCCCGAGCCGCGCAACGAGGAAGAGGAAATGTCCGGCGAGGTGTGGTACACCGTACATCCGCACGACATCTTCCCGGAGACCTATCGCACGTTCCTGCTGGGGGACCCGCGCGTGCGGGCCGCGTTCCTGCGGCACCATTCCGACTTCTTTGACGCTGCCATGTGGCAGCAACACAAGGACCGGCTGCTGGCCGGCCATGTACATGACTTCTTTGCCTATCCACAACAAGAACGCTTCATCCATCGCTACGGCGCAGCAACAACCGACGACGCAAGGAGGGCAGCATGAGTGATGCCATCGCCCAATTGTTCCGCAACAATCGCGAGTGGGTTGATCGCGTCAACGCGGAAGACCCCACATTCTTCACGCGCCTGGCCAACCAGCAGGCGCCCGAATACCTGTGGATCGGCTGCTCCGATTCACGCGTGCCCGCCAACCAGATCCTGGGCCTGGCACCGGGCGAGGTGTTCGTACATCGCAATATCGCCAATGTGATCTCGCACAGCGACCTGAATGCGCTGTCGGTGATCCAGTTCGCCGTGGAAGTGCTGAAGGTGCGCCACATCACCGTGGTGGGCCACTATGGCTGCGGCGGCGTGAAGGTGGCGCTCAAGCGCGAGCGCGTAGGCCTGTGCGACAACTGGCTGCGCCACGTGCAGGACGTGGCCGACAAGCATTCGGCCTACCTGGGCACCGTGCTGCGCGAGGACGATGCCCACACGCGCCTGTGCGAGCTCAACGTGATCGAGCAGGTCAACAACATCTGCCAGACCACCGTGCTGCAGGACGCCTGGGACCGGGGCCAGCAGGTGACGGTGCACGGCTGGATCTACGGCGTGTCCGACGGCCTGCTGCGCGACCTGGGCATGGCCGCCAGCAGCAACGAGGAACTGCAGACGCAGATTGCCGCGGCCCTGCAGCAATACGGCGATCCGCCACAAGCATCGATTCGCTGAATTACTACGACTGAAGCCTACCTGCTTCGAGGAGACACAGACATGCAACACCCGAACGACCCGATCGTCATCGTTTCCGCGGCGCGCACCCCGATGGGTGCGTTCCAGAGCGAACTGAGCAGTCTGACCGCGCCGCAGCTTGGCGCGGCCGCCATCCGCGCGGCGGTGGAGCGGGCCGGTATCAAGCCGGAGCAGGTGCAGGAAGTGGTGTTCGGCTGCGTGCTGCCGGCCGGGCAGGGGCAGGCGCCGGCCCGCCAGGCCGCGCTGGGCGCGGGTCTGCCGCTGGACGTCGCCTGTACCACGGTCAACAAGATGTGCGGCTCGGGCATGCGCGCGGCCATGTCGGTCTACGACGGCCTGCTGGCCGGCTCGTTCGACATCGCCGTGGCCGGCGGCATGGAAAGCATGACCAACGCGCCGTACCTGATTCCGAAGGGCCGGGGCGGCTATCGCATCGGCCACGGCATGATCTACGACCACATGATGCTGGACGGGCTCGAAGACGCCTACGACAAGGGCCGCGCCATGGGTACCTTCGGCGAGGACTGTGCCGCCAAGTACCAGTTCACGCGCGAGCAGCAGGATGCCTTCGCGATGGAATCGGTGCGCCGCGCCCAGCGTGCCACCGAGGGCGGCGATTTCCGCTGGGAGATCACCCCGGTCACGGTGTCGGGCAAGGGCGGCGACACGGTCATCGATACCGACGAAGGCCCGCGCCGCATCAAGGTGGACAAGATTCCGTCGCTGAAGCCGGCCTTTGCCAGGGACGGCACGATCACCGCCGCCTCGTCTTCGTCGATCAACGATGGCGCCGCCGCGCTGGTGATGATGCGCGAATCCACCGCGAAGCAGCAGGGCCTGGTGCCGGTCGCGCGCATGCTGGGCCATACCTCGCACGCACAGGCGCCGGGCTGGTTCACGACCGCGCCGGTGGAGGCCATCGCCAAGCTGTACCGCAAGCTGGACTGGACCACCGACAGCGTGGACTTGTTCGAGATCAACGAAGCGTTCGCCGTCGTACCGATGGCTGCCATGCACGACCTCAAGATTCCGCATGACAAGGTCAATATCCATGGCGGGGCCTGCGCATTGGGCCATCCGATCGGCGCCTCGGGCGCGCGCATCATGACCACGCTGATCGGCGCGCTGCGCAAGACCGGCGGCAAGCGCGGCGTGGCCAGCCTGTGCATCGGCGGGGGCGAGGCCACGGCCGTCGGCATCGAAATCGTCTGATCGACACACGCCACAGCAAACGACAACGAGAAGGAGTCTCGCCATGCCTGCCGCGCTCATCCTTGGTGCTTCCCGGGGTCTCGGCCTTGAATTCGTCCGGCAGTACCGTGCCGATGGCTGGCGCGTGGTGGCTGCCGCGCGCAGTGCCGACGGCGTGGCGGCGCTCAAGGCGCTGGGCGCCGAAGCCCACCAGCTTGACCTGACCGACGCCGGTGCGGTGGCGGGGCTGGGCTGGAAGCTCGATGGCGAGTCCTTCGACGTGGCGATCTACAACGCCGGCGTGATCGGCCCGCGCACCGAGGGCGCGCAGCCCATCGCGCAGCCGGAGTTCGATGCCGTGATGCACACCAACGTGCTGGGACCGATGATGGCGCTGCCGCTGCTGCTGCCGTTCGTCGAGACCGGCAACCACGGCCGGGGCGGCGTGCTGGCCGTCCTGTCGTCGAAGATGGGCAGTATCGGCGGCATGGACAGCAATGGCGCGTGGATGTACCGCGTCAGCAAGGCGGCGGCCAACGCGGTGCTCAAGGGCGTGTCGCTGGACGCCCGCCACGCGATCTGCGTGGCGCTGCATCCGGGCTGGGTGCAGACCGACATGGGCGGCCCGAACGCCGACCTGACCCCGCAGCAGAGCGTGGCTGGCATGCGCCGCACGCTGGCTGGCCTGACGCACAACGACAACGGCAGCTTCCACAACTACGATGGCACGACCATCCCCTGGTAAGGACCGACGCTCATGCTGCTGACCCCCGAGCAGGAAATGATCCGCGACGCCGTGCGGCAGTTCGCGCAGGAAGTCATCGCGCCGCAGGCGGCCCAGTGGGACCGCGACAAGACCTTCCCCAAGGACGTGCACAAGGAACTGGCCCGCCTGGGCGCCTACGGCGTGGCGGTGCCCGAGGAACTGGGCGGCGCGGGGCTCGACTACCTGTCGCTGGCGCTGATCCTGGAAGAGATCGCGGCCGGCGACGGCGGCACGTCCACCGTCATCAGCGTCAACAACTGCCCGGTCTGCAGCATGCTGATGGCCTTCGCCAACGACGCGCAGAAGCAGCGTTGGCTGGTGCCGCTGGCCCGTGGCGAGATGCTGGGCGCGTTCTGCCTGACCGAGCCGCATGTGGGCTCCGATGCCTCGGCGCTGCGCACCACGGCCACGCGCGATGGCGATCACTACGTGCTGAACGGCGTGAAGCAGTTCATCACCAGCGGCAAGCATGCCGACGTGGCGATCGTGATGGCCGTGACCGACAAGGCGGCCGGCAAGCGCGGCATCAGCGCCTTCCTGGTGCCGACCAGCACGCCGGGCTACATCGTCGCCCGTCTGGAAGACAAGCTCGGACAGCATTCGTCCGATACGGCGCAGATCGTGTTCGAGGACTGCCGCATTCCGGCCGACTGCCTGCTGGGCGAGGAAGGCGCCGGCTACAAGATGGCGCTGTCGGGGCTGGAAGGCGGCCGTATCGGCATCGCGTCGCAGAGCATCGGCATGGCGCGCGCCGCGTTCGACGCGGCACTGGCCTATGCCAAGGAGCGCGAGAGCTTCGGCCAGCCGCTGTTCCAGCACCAGGCCGTGCAGTTCCGCCTGGCCGACATGGCCACCCGGATCGACGTGGCACGGCAGATGGTGTGGCACGCGGCATCGCTCAAGGACGCCGGCCGGCCGTGCCTGAAGGAGGCCGCCATGGCCAAGCTGTTCGCCAGTGAAATGGCCGAGCGCGTCTGCTCGGATGCCATCCAGGTGTTCGGCGGCTACGGCTATGTGAACGATTTCCCGGTCGAACGGATCTATCGGGATGTGCGGGTGTGCCAGATCTACGAAGGCACCAGCGACATCCAGAAGATTCTGATCGCCCGCGCGCTTGGATGACAGACCAGCCGTTCCCCCAAACCGTCGCCCCCTGAACCGGAGCCACCCGCGATGACCGCACCGATCGATTTCTACTTCGACTTTTCCTCGCCCTACGGCTACTTCGCCAGCACCCGCATCGACGAACTGGCCCAGAAGTATGGCCGGGGCGTGATGTGGCATCCGGTGCTGCTGGGCGTGGTGTTCAAGACCACCGGCTCGTCGCCGCTGCCGTCGATTCCGCTCAAGGGCGAGTACTGCTGGCGCGATTTCGAGCGCACCGCGCAGTTCCACGGCATCGAGTACAAGCGCCCGACGCACTTCCCGCTACCGACGCAGCACGCCGCCCGCGCCATGCTGTGGCTGCAGAACCACCACGGCGCCGACCTGGCGGCCGCCTTTGCCAAGGCGGTGTACCGCGCGCTGTTCGTCGACGACCTGAACATCGCGGAGCCGGCCGAACTGGCAAAGCTGGCCGAGGCGCTGGGCGTCGATCCGGTGGCGATGAACGAAGGCGCCACGAGCTACCCGATCAAGGACCAGCTCAAGGCCGAGATCGACGTGGCGATGGCCAAGGGCGTGTTTGGCTCGCCGTTCGTGATCATCGACGGCGAACCGTTCTGGGGCTTCGACCGTTTCGACCAGATCGAGGCCCACCTGAAAAGCCGGCGGCAGACCGAACTGCGCGCCGTCGGCGGCAACGAACTCAACAAGGAAAAGAAACCCGCATGACCGCAGCAAACCAGGTCGCACGCTTCGATTGCGTGATCTTCGACTGTGACGGCGTGCTCGTCGACAGCGAGCCGATCGTCCATCGCGTGCTGAACCGCGTGCTCAACGAACTTGGCATCGAGATCACGCTGGAGGAATCGATGAAGTGGTTCCTCGGCCGCGCGGTGCGCGACGAGCTTGGCAATATCGAGGCGCGGCTCGGCAAGCCGCTGCCGCGCAACTTCCTGTCCGAATGGTTCGTCCGGCGCGATGCCGCGCTGATCGAGGAACTGGAAGCGGTGCCGCATATCCGCCAGACGATCGAGGCGATCAAGGCAAGCGGCCTGCCGGTGTGCGTGGCATCGGGCGCGGACCGCATCAAGGTCAAGCTCCAGCTGACGCATACCGACCTGCTGGGGCTGTTCGTCGATCCGCACGACCAGCGCGAGCACATCTTCTCGGCCACCGAAGTGGAGCACAGCAAGCCCGCGCCGGACGTCTACCTGCTGGCCGCACGCACGATGGGCGTGGAACCGTCGCGCTGCGCCGTGGTGGAAGACAGCCCCACCGGCGCCACCGCCGGCGTGGCCGCGGGCATGACCGTGTTCGGCTATGCCGCGCGCACCGACGCCGACGAACTCCGGGCGGCGGGCGTAAAGACCATCTTCACCGACATGCGCGACCTGCCGGAGCTGATCGCATGACAAGGAAACGCCAGTCCGGTGCCGGCGTGGAGCCTTGCCCCTGCGGCAACGGCGCCTACGCCACATGCTGTGGCCGCTTTCATCGCGGCGAGGCGGTGCCGCCCACGGCCGAGGCGCTGATGCGCTCGCGCTACAGCGCCTATGTGCTGGGCGACGAAAGCTGGCTGCGCCAGACCTGGCATGTGTCGACATGTCCGCAGGACCTGTCCGCCGATGCCGGCACGCGCTGGCTTGGGCTGACGGTGAAGTCCCACGCGCAGCAGGACGACACGCATGCCACGGTGGCCTTCGTGGCGCGCTACAAGGTGGGCGGGCGCGCGTACCGGCTGGAAGAGCTGAGCCGCTTCGTCTTCGAGCCGCGCGAGCCCGGCACCCCGGCCCGCTGGCTCTACGTGGATGGCGACCTGAAGGAACAGGAAGGAAAGGAATGACGTGCGGCGCCCGCGCGGCGCACGTTACCGGCTGAACTGGCACGACAAGCAAGAGAACACAGGAAGAGACATGCCCACGCTGGAAACCAAACTGAACGCACGCTCGGAATCGTTCAAGGCCAATGCCGAGGCCATGCAGGCGCTGGTGGCCGACCTCAGGCAGAAGATCGCCAGGCTGGCCGAAGGCGGCGGCGAGGATGCCCGCGCCAAGCACCTGGGGCGTGGCAAGCTGCTGCCGCGCGACCGCGTGCAGCAACTGCTCGATCCGGGCACGCCGTTCCTGGAGCTGTCGCAACTGGCCGCGTACGACATGTACGACAATGCCGCCCCGGGCGCGGGCGTCATCACCGGCATCGGCCGCGTGGCCGGGCAGGAGTGCGTGATCGTCTGCAACGACGCCACGGTCAAGGGCGGCACCTACTACCCGATGACGGTCAAGAAGCACGTGCGGGCGCAGGAGATCGCCGAGCAGAACAACCTGCCGTGCATCTACCTGGTGGACTCCGGCGGCGCGAACCTGCCGAACCAGGACGACGTGTTCCCCGACCGCGACCACTTCGGCCGCATCTTTTACAACCAGGCGAACCTGTCGGCCAAGGGCATCCCGCAGATCGCCGTGGTGATGGGCTCGTGCACGGCCGGCGGCGCCTACGTGCCGGCGATGAGCGACGAGTCGATCATCGTCAAGAACCAGGGCACGATCTTCCTGGGCGGCCCGCCGCTGGTGAAGGCCGCAACGGGAGAGGAAGTCAGCGCCGAAGACCTGGGCGGCGCCGACGTGCATACGCGGCTGTCCGGCGTGGCCGACTACTTTGCGCAGAATGACCACCATGCGCTGAGCCTGGCCCGCAATATCGTGCAGCACCTGAATCGCCGCAAGCCGGACCAGATCCGCCTGCACGAACCCCAGGAGCCGCTGTACCCGGTGGAAGAACTCTATGGCGTGATCCCCACCGACACGCGCAAGCCGTACGACGTGCGCGAGGTCATCGCGCGCATCGTCGACGCATCGGAATTCGACGAATTCAAGGCGCGCTACGGCACCACGCTGGTCTGCGGCTTCGCACGGATCTGGGGCTACCCGGTGGGCATCATCGCCAACAACGGCATCCTGTTCTCGGAGTCGGCGCTCAAGGGCGCGCACTTCATCGAACTGTGCTGCCAGCGCAAGATCCCGCTGGTGTTCCTGCAGAACATCACCGGCTTCATGGTAGGCCGCAAGTACGAGAACGAAGGCATCGCCCGCAACGGCGCCAAGATGGTGACGGCCGTGGCCACCGCCCAGGTGCCCAAGTTCACGGTCATCATCGGCGGCTCGTTCGGCGCCGGCAACTACGGCATGTGCGGCCGCGCCTATTCGCCACGCTTCCTGTGGATGTGGCCGAACGCGCGCATCTCGGTGATGGGCGGCGAGCAGGCGGCCAGCGTGCTGGCCACGGTGCGCCGCGACGGTATCGAAGCGAAGGGCGGCCAGTGGAGCGCCGACGACGAAGAAGCGTTCAAGGCGCCGATCCGCGACCAGTACGAGCGCCAGGGGCATCCGTACTACGCCAGCGCGCGGCTCTGGGACGATGGCGTCATCGACCCGGCGCAGACGCGCACCGTGCTGGGCCTTGGTCTTTCCGCCAGCCTCAATGCGCCGATCGGCGACATGAAGTTCGGCGTGTTCCGCATGTAGTTTTTTATTGGCTGATCGGTTTTTTTCTGGAAGGTTGGTTGTTGTCATGTCCCGAGTTGTCCCCACCACCTGCCGCGCAGTGGTTGCGCTGGTCGCGCTGGCCTTCACCGTCGGGTGCGGCCCGGCCATCGCGCAGGTGGCGATGCCGGCGCAGTCGGTCGAGCAGGTGGTGATGGTGCCGAAGGTGGGAATGGACGCCACCGTCGACCTGGAAACCACGATCTTCCGCCCGGCCGGCGAGGGTCCGTTTCCGATGGTGGTGATCAACCACGGCAAGGCGCCGGGCAAGCCCGTGTTCCAGGGCCGTGCGCGCTTTGCGGCGCAGACCGCCGAGTTCGTGCGGCGCGGCTATGTGGTGGCGCTGCCGATGCGGCAGGGGTTTTCCAAGTCGGGCGGCCAGTACGTGGGCGGCAGTTGCGACGTGCGCCGCAACGGCATGATGCAGGCCGAGGATGTGGTGGCCGCGCTGGACTACCTGGTGCAGCAGCCCTATGTTGATGCCACGCGCATCGTCGTTATCGGCCAGTCGCATGGCGGGCTGTCGACCATGGCGCTGTCGGCCATCGGCTACCCCGGCGTGGTGGGTGTGGTCAATTTCGCGGGCGGCCTGCGCAACGACAACTGCGTGGGCTGGGAGAACAACCTGATCGACGCGTTCGGGGATTACGGGCGCGGGGCGCGCTATCCGTCGCTGTGGATCTACGGCGACAACGACAGCTACTGGCCGTGGCCGCTGCCCGAGCGCATGTTCAACAGCTACAAGGCCAACGCGAGCGGGGCGGCAAAGGATGCGCGCTTCGTCGATGTGGGCGAGTTCGACGGCGATTCGCACCGCCTGTTCAGCAACCGCGCGGGCGTGGCGGTGTGGCTGCCCGAGGTGGACGCGTTCTTCCGGCAGCTGGGTTTGCCGTTCGACGAAATACCCGAACGGACCCAGCCCGCCAGATCGAAGACCGCCGGCCAGACATCCTGACAATCGAAGAACCCGGAGGAGACATGCAATTCACGACGCTTTCAGTGACCGCCGAGCGCCATATCGCCACGGTCACGCTGAACCGGCCCGATGTCCGCAATGCGTTCAACGAGACGGTCATCGCCGAACTGACCGGCGCCTTCCGGGCGCTGGGCGACACCCCCGAGGTGCGCGCAATCGTGCTGACCGGCAACGGCCCGGCCTTCTGCGCCGGCGCCGATCTGAACTGGATGAAGAAGATGGCCGGCTACTCGGACGACGAGAACCGTGCCGATGCGCTGACGCTGGCGCAGATGCTCCACACGGTCTGGGTCTGCCCCAAGCCGGTGATCGCGCGCGTGCAGGGTGACACCTACGCCGGCGGCATGGGCCTGGTGGCCGCCTGCGACATCGCGGTGGCGTCGGCCACGGCCAACTTCTGCCTGTCCGAGGCGAAGCTGGGCCTGCTGCCGGCCACGATCAGCCCGTATGTGATCCGCGCGATGGGCGAGCAGGCCGCGCGCCGCTACTTCATCACGGCCGAGCGGTTCGATGCCGCCGAGGCGCTGCGCCTGGGCTTCCTGCACGCGGTGGTGCCGCCGCAGGACCTGGACGAAAAAGTGGCCGAGATTGCCGCCACGCTTGCCGGCAACAGCCCCAACGCCGTGCGCGAAAGCAAACGACTGGTGCAGGAAGTGGCGGGGCGCGAGATCGACAGCGACCTGCTGGCCGACACCGCCAACCGCATCGCCGCCATCCGCGCGTCGGAAGAAGGGCGCGAAGGCGTACGGTCGTTCCTGGAAAAGCGCGCCCCATCGTGGAAGCCGCAGTAGGGGGATGGCGGATCTGCTCCCCTCTCCCACTTGTGGGAGAGGGGTTGGGGGAGAGGGTGAGCCGCGCAAGATTCGACGGTGGCAATTTGAACCGCAATGCCCTCTCCCCCGCCCCTCTCCCGCTGTGCGGGAGAGGGGAGAACGCCAGCAGCGTTTCATCGTCACATTTTTTAACCCCCATTTACCAGACGTTACCCGCGAGAAGCAGGATTCCAGGTGCCATGCGCGGCACGGCAGCCAGCAACATCGCGCTATTTCGCTCAACCTGACGCCAACGCGCTGACAGCGCCTGGTTTGCCAAGACAAGACGGACCTTCCTAACATGAGCCTCCCCAATCCGCCCGCAGCCCCAGCGCGTCCCGGCCTTGCCGTGACCGGCGCCGGCATGGGCGGACCTGGCAATCAAAGGAGGGTCCCCTTGACACATCCTGTCCCCAATCCCGCCGGCGTAGCAGCCGATGACATGACGCTCGCGGCACGCAGCCAGCGGGCTGTCTGGCATCCGTGCACGCGCCTGCGCCCCGATGCGGCCGCCAACGAGCCGCCGCTGGCCATCGCCCGTGGCGAAGGGCCGTGGCTGATCGATGCCAATGGCCGCCGCTATTTCGACGCCATCAGCTCGTGGTGGGTCAACCTGTTCGGCCACGCCAACCCGGCCATCAACGCCGCGCTGGTCGCGCAGCTGAACACGCTCGAACACGTGATGCTGGCCGGCTGCACCCACGCGCCGGCCGTGGAACTGGCCGAACGGCTCGAAGCATTGACCGGCGGCGTGCTGGGCAACGCGTTCTATGCGTCCGATGGCGCCTCCGCAGTGGAAATCGCGCTCAAGATGAGCTTCCACTACTGGCGCAACACGGGCCTGTCGGCCAAGCGCGAATTCGTGTGCCTGCGCCATGGCTACCACGGCGAAACCGTGGGCGCGCTGGCCGTGACCGACGTGGAGATCTTCCGCGACGCCTACGACCCGCTCACGCGCCGCGCCCATGTGGTGATGTCGCCCGATGCGCGGCAGGCCGGTCGTGGCGAATCGGCCGCCGACGTGGCCCGGCGCGCACTGGCCGAACTGGAAACCCTGCTGCGCGAGCGTGCCGGCCAGATTGCCGCGCTGATCGTCGAGCCGCTGGTGCAGGGCGCCGCCGGCATGGCGATGTACGACCCGTCGTACCTGGAAGGCGCCCGCGCGCTGTGCGACCGCTACCGCGTGCACCTGATCGCCGACGAGATCGCTGTAGGTTGCGGCCGCACCGGCACGTTCTTCGCCTGGGAGCAGGCCCGCGACGGCGATCCGGTTCCGGCGCATGCCTGGCCCGACTTCCTGTGCCTGTCCAAGGGCATTACGGGCGGCTACCTGCCGCTGTCGCTGGTGCTGTCGCGCCCGGAAATCCAGCGGGCCTTCGTGGCCGACGACATCGCGCGCAGCTTCCTGCATTCGCACTCGTACACGGGCAATCCGCTGGCCTGCCGCGCCGCGCTGGCCACGCTGGACCTGTTCGATGACGACGACGTGCTGGCCCGCAACCGCGAGCGCGCGCAATGGCTGGCTGACGCGATGGCCGGCATTGCCGCCGATCCCCGCGTGTCCCATGTGCGGCAGCGCGGCATGATCTGGGCCGCCGATATCGAACCGGAGGCGGCCGGCACCGACTTTGCCGCGCGCTTCCACCTGGCTGCGCGCGAACGCGGCGTGCTGGCGCGGCCCATCGGCAATACGCTGTACGTGATGCCGCCCTACGTGTTCGACGCCGCGCTGGCCAACTGGCTCGGCACGCAACTGCTGGACACGCTGCAGGCAGTGCTGGCACCCGCCGAGGAGGCCCGCCATGCTGCTTGAGCACCTGAAACGCGCCGCCGCCGAGCGCGAAGCGCAGTCGCTGACGCGCCGCCGCCGCATCGCGCATACGGCCTGCGCCCCGCACCAGTCGGTCGGGGCCGTCGGCGCCACGCCCACGCCGCTGCTGACCTTCTGCAGCAACGACTACCTGGGTCTGGCCAATCACGCGTCCATCGCCCACGCGCTGGCCGAAGGCGCGCACCGCTACGGCGCCGGCAGCGGCGCCTCGCACCTGGTCAGCGGCCACTCGCTGGCGCACGCCGCGCTGGAACACGTGCTCGCGCGCTGGCTGGCGCCCTATATCCCGCAGGCGCAGGCGCTGTACTTCTGCACCGGCTACATGGCCAACCTGGCGGTGCTGACGTCGCTGGGCACGGCCGAGGCCACGCTGTTCTGCGAGTCGCTCAACCATGCGTCGCTGATCGATGGCGCGCGGCTGGCCCGTGCCGACGTGCAGCGATATCCGCACGGCGACACCCAGGCACTCGATGCGCTGCTGCAGGCAAGCCAGAGCAAGCTGAAGCTGATCGTCACCGACAGCGTGTTCAGCATGGACGGCGACCTCGCGCCGCTGGCCGCGCTGCTGGCACTGGCCGAGCGCCACGACGCCTGGATCATCGTCGACGATGCGCACGGCTTCGGCGTGCTGGGCGACAACGGCCACGGCGTGCTGGAGCATCTTGGCCTGCGCTCGGAACGGCTGATCTATATCGGCACGCTGGGCAAGGCCGCCGGGGTGGGCGGTGCCTTCGTGGCGGCGCACGAGACCGTCATCGAACATCTGGTCAACACGGCGCGTCCGTACATCTATACGACGGCCGCGCCGCCGGCCGTGGCGCACGCGCTGCTGACCAGCCTGGAAATCATCGCCGGCGACGAAGGGCGCAGCCGCCGGGCGCACCTGGCCGGACTGATCGCGCAATTGCGCCAGGGGCTGGCGACGGTGGCCGCGCAGGCCGGCTGGACGCTGGGCGACAGCGATACCGCGATCCAGCCGCTGATCGTCGGCGACAACGCCGCATCCTTGGCGCTGTCGGCGGCGCTGGAAGCCGATGGCATCCGCGTGGGCGCGATCCGGCCGCCTACGGTGCCGGCCGGCACGGCACGGCTGCGCATCACGCTGTCGGCCTCGCATACGGCCGCCGACGTGACGCGCCTGCTCGACGCCATCGCGCGCGCCATGCCGCGCCGGCACAAGGAGGCCGCATGATCGCCAACAAGCCTGAACGCTTTGCCTGCTTCGTCACGGGCACCGATACCGGCGTGGGCAAGACCCACGCCACCGCCACGCTGCTGCACGCCCTGTACGGGGCCGGCTACAGCACGGTGGGCATGAAGCCCGTGGCGGCCGGCGGCGAGTGGCTCGACGACCGCTGGCAGAACGACGATGTCGATCAGCTGCGCGCGGCGGGCTCGGTGATCGTGCCGCAGGAAGAGATGTGCCCGTTCTTCTTCCGCACGCCGGCATCGCCGCACCTGGCCGCCGCGCTGGAAGGCGAGCGCATCACGCGCGGGCCGATCCGCGCCGCGTTCGATTCGCTGTGCACCAAGGCCGATGCGGTGGTGGTGGAGGGCGTGGGCGGCTTTGTCGTGCCGCTGGACGTGGGCGCGGTGCGGTGGAATACCGCCGACCTGGCCGTGATGCTGGACCTGCCCGTGATCCTGGTGGTGGGGGTGCGGCTGGGCTGCCTCAGCCACGCCATGCTGACCGCCGAGGCGGTGCGCGCACGTGGCCTGAAGCTGGCCGGCTGGATCGCCAACCGCATCGACCCCGACATGCTGCTGCTCACCGAGAACATCGTCACGCTGCAGGACGCGCTGGACGCACCGATGCTGGGCGAGCTGCCCTGGCAAGTGGCGCCGGCCGTCGCCGCCCAACACCTGGACCTTGCGCCGCTGCTGGCCAGCATGCCGCCGGTTGCACCGTCCAGCCTCGCCGCGCCGCGTCACGCCTGACCCGCGCATCGTGAAACCGAATACGTATTCCCAGAACATGACCCAAATCGCTGAAACCCAAACCGTCGCCACCATCTCCGCCGAAGCACTGCGCCAGTCGGCCCGCAACATCGCCGCCGCCGCGCCCCGGGAGGGCGACGCCTGGCGCGTGGACGACGTGGCCGCGCTGTTTGCGCTGCCGTTCAACGACCTGCTGTTCCGTGCGCAGCAGGTGCATCGCGAGAACTTCGACGCCAACACGGTCCAGCTGTCCACGCTGCTGTCGATCAAGACCGGCGGCTGCGAGGAAGATTGCGGCTACTGCCCGCAGAGCGCGCACCATGACGCCGGCGTGACGGCCGAGAAGCTGATGGACCTGGAGGCCGTGCTCGATGCTGCCAAGGCAGCCAAGGCCAACGGCGCCACGCGGTTCTGCATGGGCGCCGCCTGGCGCAGCCCGAAGGACCGCCATCTGGAGCCCGTGATCGACATGGTGCGCGAGGTGAAGGCAATGGGCCTGGAAACCTGCGTGACGCTGGGCATGCTCAAGGCCGAACAGGCGCAGCGCCTGAAGGACGCGGGCCTGGACTACTACAACCACAACCTCGATACGTCGCCCGAGTTCTACGGCAAGATCATCACCACGCGCACGTACCAGGACCGCCTGGACACCATCGGCCATGTGCGCGATGCGGGCATCAACGTCTGCTGCGGCGGCATCGTGGGCATGGGCGAAGCGCGCGAGGCGCGGGCCGGCCTGATCGCGCAGCTGGCCAACATGGACCCGTACCCCGAGTCGGTGCCCATCAACAACCTGGTGCAGGTGGAGGGCACGCCGCTGGCGGGCACCGAAGCCCTGGACCCGTTCGAGTTCGTACGCACGATCGCCGTGGCACGCATCACGATGCCGCGCGCGATGGTGCGCCTGTCCGCCGGCCGCGAGGCCATGGACGAAGCGTTGCAGGCGCTGTGCTTCATGGCCGGCGCCAATTCCATTTTCTATGGCGAGAAGCTGCTGACGACCGGCAACCCGCAAGCCGAGCGCGACCGCGCCCTGCTGGCACGTCTCGATATCCGCACCGAAGGTTACGCGGGGTAAGCGACGTACAACCTGCCGATCCGAAGGAGCCTGGCTCGCCTTGACCCGGAGACAAAGGGAGGAGCCATGTTCAACAAGATCCTGATCGCCAACCGTGGCGAGATTGCCTGCCGTGTGGCGGCCACGTGCCGCCGGCTCGGCATTCGTACGGTGGCCGTCTATTCCGACGCCGATGCCGACGCGCGTCACGTCGCGTTCTGCGACGAAGCGGTGCATATCGGCGGTGCGGCCGCGCGCGACAGCTACCTGCGCGCGGACCACATCATCGAGATGGCGAAGGAGACCGGCGCCCAGGCCATCCACCCGGGCTATGGCTTCCTGTCGGAGAACGAGGACTTCGCGCGCGCCTGCGCCGAGGCCGGGCTGGTGTTCATCGGCCCGCCGGCGGATGCCATCCATGCGATGGGCAGCAAGAGCGCGGCCAAGCAGCTGATGGAAAAGGCCGCGGTGCCGCTGGTGCCCGGCTATCACGGCGAAGACCAGGATGCGGCGCTGCTGCGGCGCGAGGCCGACCGCATCGGCTATCCGGTGCTGCTCAAGGCCAGCGCCGGCGGCGGTGGCAAGGGCATGCGCGTGGTGGAGGCGGGTGACGGCTTCGAGGCCGCGCTGGCGTCGGTCAAGCGCGAGGCGTCGGCCAGCTTTGGCGACGACAAGGTGCTGGTCGAGAAATACCTGACGCGCCCGCGCCATATCGAAATCCAGGTGTTCGCCGACACGCAGGGCAACTGCGTCTACCTGTTCGAGCGCGACTGCTCGGTGCAGCGCCGCCATCAGAAGGTGCTCGAAGAAGCGCCGGCCCCCGGCATGACCGAAGAACGCCGCCGCGCGATGGGCGAAGCCGCCGTGGCCGCCGCGCGCGCCGTGGGCTACGTGGGCGCCGGCACCGTGGAGTTCATCGCCAACCAGGACGGTTCGTTCTACTTCATGGAGATGAACACGCGCCTGCAGGTGGAACACCCGGTCACCGAGATGATCACCGGCCAGGATCTCGTCGAATGGCAGTTGCGCGTGGCGGCCGGCGAGCCGCTGCCGCTGTCGCAGGACCAACTGAAGATCGACGGCCACGCGCTGGAGGCGCGTATCTACGCCGAGAACCCGGACAAGGGCTTCCTGCCTTCGACGGGCACGCTGCGCTTCCTGCGCACACCGCCGGCCGTGCAGTTCATGCGCGGCGGCGACGCCCATGGCCCGGCCGGCGTGCGGATCGACGCCGGCGTGCGCGAGGGCGACACCATCAGCCCGTTCTACGACCCGATGATCGCCAAGCTGATCGTCTGGGGCCGCGATCGCGACGAGGCGCTGTCGCGCATGGCGCAGGCGCTGGCCCACTATCACGTGGTGGGCCTGTCCACCAACGTGGCGTTCCTGCAGCGGCTGGTCAAGTCCGAGGCCTTCCGTACCGCCGATCTCGATACGGGCCTGATCGAGCGCAACCAGACCGTGCTGTTCCCGCCGCAGAAGTCGGTCGGCATCGAGGCCATTGCACTGGCCGTGGCGGCGCTGCTCGAACGCGAGACGCGCGAGCGCCGCGTGGACGAGGCCGACCGGCACTCGCCCTGGACCCACGCCGGCGGCTGGCGCCTGAACGCGCGCGACGTGCGCACGCTGTACTTCGAGGGCGCCGGCCACAAGCTGGAAGTGGTACTCAAGGGCGATGCGCGCGCGATACCGGATCAGCGCCGCAACACGCTGATCTACGCCGACCAGGCCGCACCGTTCGCCTACACCTTCAACGCCGACGACATCCGCGTGGATCTGGGTACGCGCCGCACGCACGGCCAGGTGCACCTGGAGGGCGACACCTTCCACGTGTTCCACGCGGGCCGCCATACGGTGCTGGAGTGGCTCGATCCGCTGTCCCACGCCGGAGAAGCCGAGGGCGAGGGCGGCAAGCTGACCGCGCCAATGCCGGGCAAGGTCATCGCCGTGATGGTGGAGCCCGGTAGCAAGGTCACGCGCGGCACACCGCTGCTGGTGATGGAGGCCATGAAGATGGAACACACCATCGCCGCCCCGGCCGACGGCGTGGTCAGCGAGGTGCTCTACGGCGTGGGCGAACAGGTGACCGAGGGCGCCCAGCTGCTGGCGTTCGCGCAGGCGGAAGACGCGACTGCCTGACGGTTTGCTGCCCTCGCGCAGGCGGAAGACGTTGCTGCCTGACGCTTTGCTCCCCTCTCCCGCCTGGCGGGAGAGGGGCCGGGGGAGAGGGCGCGGCGGTGCAAAAGTCGACAAGCCGGCAAGCAGCGCCTCGATGCCCTCTCCCCCCACCCCTCTCCCATTGCATGGGAGAGGGGAGCAAAACCGCCGGTCTCGTGCGCATCGGAGCAGTGACCGAGGGCGCCCAGCTGCTGGCGTTGGCGCAGGCGAATGACGCGACTGCCTGACGGTTTGCTCCCCTCTCCCGCCAGGCGGGAGAGGGGCCGGGGGAGAGGGCGCGGCGGTGCAAAAGTCGACAAGTCGGCAAGCAGCGCCTCGACGCCCTCTCCCCGCTCGCATTGCATGGGAGAGGGAGCAAAACCGCCGGTCTCGTGCGCATCGGAGAGGGGAGCAGAACCGGGACGCGCATCCTCCTGCCGGTAATCGCACACCCGCCCGACGGCGAAACCGAAAGCGCGCATAATCGTTGGCCTAACCCGTATAACGATGGAGTCGAGATGAAGTTGCAGCTGTACGTGCCGGATGGCCGCTACGCGCCGTGGATCGAGGGTTTTGCCGAAGTGTTGCCCGAAGCGCAATGCGTGACCTGGGAGGAAAGCCAGGGCCAGCGCGCGGACTACGCCGTGGTGTGGCGCCCGCCGCTGGAAATGCTGCGCGGCCGCACGGACCTGAAGGCCGTCTTCAATCTCGGCGCCGGCGTGGACGGCATCCTGCGCCTGCGCGACAACGACCCCGAGGCGCTGCCCGCTGGCGTGCCGATCGTGCGCCTGGACGACGCCGGCATGGCCGCCCAGATGAGCGAATACGTGGCCGCCGCCGTGCTGCGCTACTTCCGCAAGCTCGACGCCTACGCCGCGCAGGAACAGGCCGGCACGTGGAAATTCCTGAAGCCGCACCGCCGCGCCGATTTCGCGATCGGCGTGATGGGCATCGGCACGCTGGGCTCGCACATCGCGCGCACGCTGGCCGGCTTCGGCTTCCCGGTGCGCGGCTGGAGCCGGTCGGCCAGGACGGTCGAGGGCGTGCAGTCGTTCCATGGCGCGGACGGCCAGGCGGCGTTCCTGAACGGCCTGAAGGTGCTGGTCAACGTGCTGCCGCTGACGCCCGACACCGAGGACATCATCGACACCGGCCTGCTGTACAAGCTGGCCAGGGGCGCCTACGTGATCAACGTGGCGCGTGGCCAGCACCTGGTGGAAGCCGACCTGCTGGCGGCGGTGCAGGAGGGGCAGATCGCAGGCGCCACGCTGGATGTGTTCCGCACCGAGCCACTACCGGCCGACCATCCGTACTGGCAGGAGCCGCGCATCACGATCACGCCGCATATTTCTGCGCTGACGCTGCGCGAGGACAGCATCGCGCAGATCGCCGGCAAGATCCGCCTGCTGGCGCAAGGCAAGCCGATTGCCGGCGTAGTGGACCTGCAGCGCGGCTACTAGACCACGGCCGGCCCAGGAACGCCACGGCGGCAGGACAAGAGGACAGAGGGACCGAGGAGACAAGCATGACCATCCCCCAATACGTGAAGATCGTCGAAGTGGGGCCGCGCGACGGCCTGCAGAACGAGAAAGCGATGGTGCCAGCCGACGTCAAGGTGGCGCTGATCAACAAGCTGACCGACGCCGGCTTCGTCAATATCGAGGCCGCGTCGTTCGTGTCGCCCAAATGGGTGCCGCAGATGGCCGACGGGGCCGAGGTGATGGCCCGCATCGAACGCCGGCCCGGCACGCTGTATTCGGTGCTGACGCCGAACATGAAGGGCTTCGAGGGCGCGGTAGCGGCCAATGCCGACGAGGTGGTGATCTTCGGCGCGGCCAGCGAGGCGTTCTCGCAGAAGAACATCAACTGCTCGATCGCCGAGTCGATCGCGCGTTTCGAGCCGGTGGCAGTCGCCGCCAAGGAGGCGGGCATCCGCCTGCGCGGCAGCATCTCTTGCGCGCTGGGCTGCCCGTACCAGGGCGAGGTGCCAGTGCATGCCGTGGTCGATGTGGTGCGCCGCATGCGCGAGCTGGGCTGCGACGAGATCGACATTGCCGACACCATCGGCGTGGGCACGCCGCTGAAGGTGCAGGAAGTGATGCGCGCGGCGTCGGCCGAATTCGCGATCGACCGGCTGTCCGGGCATTTCCACGACACCTACGGGCAGGCGCTGGCGAACATCCTGGCCAGCCTGGAAGTGGGCATCGCCATCTTCCACGCATCGGTGGCGGGCCTGGGCGGCTGCCCCTATGCCAAGGGCGCCACCGGCAACGTGGCCACCGAAGACGTGCTGTACATGCTGCAAGGCATGGGCTTGCACACCGGCATCGATCTGGAGGCCGTGGTGCGGGCCGGCGACTATATCTCGCAGGCCATCGGCCGGGCCAACAGCTCGCGCGTGGGCAAGGCGCTGCTGACCAAGTGGGCGGCGGCGGCCGACGCCACGGTCTGTGTCTGAACCAGGAGAACAACAAGCATGAGCGAAAATCCGACGCTTCCCGAATCCGCGCAACGCGTGGCGGACCTGCTGGCCGGCATCGGCCACGACCGGCCGGTGGTGATGCTGCCGGCCACCGGCAAGACCTCGGCCGAGGCCGCTGCCGGTCTGGGCTGCACCGTGGCGGAGATCGCCAAGTCGATTATCTTCCGCCGCGTGGAGGACGATGTGCCGGTGCTGGTGATCGCCAGCGGCAGCAATCGCGTGGACGAATCGAAGGTGGAAGCCCGCGTGGGCAAGCTGGGCAAGGCCGACGCGAAGTTCGTGCGCGAGAAGACCGGCTACGCCATTGGCGGCGTCTGCCCGATCGGCCATGCGGTGAAGCCGGTGATGCTGCTGGACGCCGACCTGTTCCGGTACGACAGCGTGTGGGCCGCTGCCGGCCATCCCCATGCGGTGTTCAACCTGACGCCGCAACAGCTGCAGGCCATGACCGGCGCCGAAGTGGCCGACGTGGCGCAAGGCCCGCAGGCCCAGGCATGACGCCCGCCCGTCGCCGGCTGCTGGCTGACCTGGTGCGCGGTGCGGCGGCGGCGCAGATCGTGTCGCCGGTGCCGTCACCGTGCCGCAGCATCTGCAAGATGGACCGCGACAGCGGTTACTGCGAGGGCTGCCTGCGGACCATCGCCGAGATCGCCGCCTGGTCAGGTGCCGATGACGAAGAACGCCGCCGCGTCTGGGCCTTGTTGCCGGCGCGCGTGCCGCAGCTTTGCGAAGGCAGCGCGGCATGAGCGCGGCAAGCGCGGGGGTGCGGTTGGGGCTGCCCGCCACGATGCGCGTCTTCGAACGCGGCTGGCTGTCCGCGAACAACGTGCTGTGGATCGACGATGCCACGCAGGACACCACAGTGGTCGATACCGGCTACGTCACCCATGCCGCCCAGACCGTGGCGCTGGTGGAAGCCGCGCTCGACGGCCGGCCGCTGCGGCGCGTGATCAACACCCATCTGCATTCCGACCACTGCGGCGGCAACGCGGCGCTGCAGCAACGCTGGCAACCGCGCACGGCCATCCCTGCCGCCGAGGCCGCGGCGGTCTCGGCCTGGGACGCCGATGCGCTGACCTTCGACGCCACGGGCCAGCAGTGCGCGCGCTTCACGTTCGACGACGTGCTGCACGACGGCGACACGCTGCGGCTGGGCGGCATCGACTGGCACGTGGTCGCCGCACCGGGGCACGACCCGCACGCGGTGATGCTGTTCGCGCCGGCCGAGCGCATCCTGATTTCGGGCGACGCGCTGTGGGAAAACGGCTTTGGCGTGATCTTTCCCGAGCTTGACGGCGAAAGTGGGTTTGCCGAGCAGGCAGCGGTCCTGTCGCGGATCGACACGCTGGACGTCCGGCTGGTGATTCCCGGCCATGGCCGCCTGTTCGACGATGTGGCCGGCGCCGTGGCCCGTGCGCGAAGCCGGCTCGACTATCTGCGGGCCGATCCGCTGCGCAACGCCACGCACGCGATGCGCGTGCTGGCCAAGTTCAAGCTGCTGGAAGCCCAGGCACTGCCGCGCGACGCGCTGTTCGCCTGGTTCGCCGCCACGCCGCTGATGCAGCGCATGCATGCGCGCTTTACGCCTGGCCAGTCGCTGGAAGCGGTGTTCGACCAGACCCTGCTGGCGCTGGAAAAAGTGGGCGCGCTGCAGCGTGACGGCAACCTGGTGGCCAACCGGGACTGACCATGCAGCCGCTGCGCAGCCAGGCGTTCCAGCTCAGGCCGTTCCGGGCCAGCGACGAGGCCCAGTTCGTGATGGCGGTGCGCGAGTCGATGCCGACGGTGGGGCTGTGGATGCCGTGGGCGCGGGCCGACTACAGCATCTACGATGCGCGCGAGTGGTTCGATCGGTGCGCAATGATGATGGATGAGGGCGCGGCGTACGACATCGGCGTGTTCTCGCCCGATGGCCGCGAACTTTACGGCGGCGTGGCCATCAATCAGATCCGCCGCGAGGACAACACGGGCAACCTGGGCTACTGGATCCGCCAAAGCCAGCAGCACAAGGGGCTGGCTTCGGGCGCGGCGGCCATGATGGCCTGCTACGGCTTTCACACGCTAGGGCTCACGCGGCTGGAGATCGTGGCAGTCGAGACCAACCTCGCAAGCCGCGCCGTCGCCGAGAAGATCGGTGCCGCGTTCGAGTGCATCGCCCGCAATCGCCTGATCCTGCGCGGGCGGCCCGTGCCGGCGGCGGTGTATTCGCTGGTACCCGAGTCATTTTCGATGGGGCGATAGCGCCAGTAGGGCGTTCGCACACTGCCGGTTTGCTCCCCTCTCCCATGCAATGGGATCGAGGCCCCGCTTGCCGACATGTCGTTAATCGAAGCGCCGTGCCCTCTCCCCCGGCCCCTCTCCCGCGATGCGGGAGAGGGGAGCAAACCGAGCCGCGGCAATTGCGTCCGCGTCCCGATCCGCAAGCTGCCCGGTTTGCTCCCCTCTCCCATGTAATGGGAGAGGGGTTGGGGGAGAGGGCATCGAGGCCCTGCTTGCCGACATGCCGTCAAGTGAAGCGCCGCGCCCTCTCCCCCGGCCCCTCTCCCGCCTCGCGGGAGAGGGGAGCAAACCAGCCGGCCAGCCGCAATGCAGCCGTCAGAACTGCGTCCGCATCCCGATCCGCACGCTGCGGCCGGGTAGTGGCGCGATATCGCGCAGGATCGACGTGGCGCTGCGTGCCTCGGTGTTGGTCAGGTTGTCGCCGCGGACATAGAACAGCGTCTGCGTGCCCGACAGCTTCATCTTGTAGGTCAGCGCCACGCCCAGCATCGTGTACGCGTCGGTCGGCGTATCGCCGGTCGGCACACGGCTCTGGCGCGCATTCCAGTCCACGTTGACGCGGGCGCCCCACGGGCCGGCGGCGTAGACCAGCGACCCGCCCAGGCGCAGCGGCGACAGGCGCGGCAGCGGCTGGCCGTTGCTGCGGTTCTCGCCATGGACGTAGTCGGCGCGCGCTTCGAAGTCGAGCGAATCGCTGGTGGTGAGCATCTTCTGCAGCAGGCGCGTCTTGCCTTCGGCCTCGAAGCCGTACAGCGTGGCGGGTACCCCCGCGTACTGGAGTTCGGGCAGCGCGCCGTCGCTGCCGGCGGCCACCACGTTGCCTTCGGCGTCGCGATAGCCACCCGTGTTCAGCAGCGCCAGGTAGTTCTGGAAGCGGCTGTAGTAGCCCGACAGGCTGCCGCTATGGTTGCCCTGCTTGAAGCGCATGCCAAGGTCGATCGACGTGGCGCGTTCCTTGGCGGCGTTCGGGTCGCCCACTTCGAACGATCCCGTGGCCAGGTGCGGGCCGTTGGCGTACAGCTCGTAGAACGTGGGCGCGCGCTCGGTGTACGACAGGTTCGAGGTGACCGTCCAGACCGGGTTGAGCTTGTAAAGCAGGCCGGCCGATGCGCTGCCGGCGTTGAAGCTGCGCTCGGCATCGCTGAAGCGGTCGTTGCCGTTGGCGCTGGACTTCACCTTGCTGTGGTCCAGGCGGCCACCGAAGTTCAGCTTCAGGTCGCCCGACGGGATCAGCGGCAGTTCCTCGAACACGAAGAACGCGGCGTTGTCGGTGGTCGTGCTCGGCACGAACGCCTCTTCGCCCAGGGCGGAGAAGTCGGTATGGCCGAACTGCGTGCCGATCACGCCGGTCATGTTGCCGATCTTGCCGTGCGTGGCTTCCAGGCGGGCGTCCCAGCCGTGGTTCTTGAAGGTCGTGCCGGTTTCGCCGCCCTCGATCTCGCGGTGCTCGTAGTCGGTGTAGCTGAACTTGCCCTTGACCGATTCGAAGATGCCGTTGGTGGCACTGGCCAGGTTGCGCGACTCGCCCTCCAGCGCAAAGCGGTCCTGGCGCATCTTGATGCGCGCGTGTTCTTCGGCCGGCGTGCCGTAGTCGTTGCGATAGGTCGACCAGTTGGCGCCCACGAAGCCGTCCGCCCACGTGTAAGAGCCGCCCATCGAGCCGCCTTCCTGGTGGGCGTTGGTGTTCGGGATCTTGCCGTAGGCTTCGCTCTCGCCTTCGGGCAGCGGCTGGTTGGCGCGCTGCGTGCCGCTGCGGGCGTAGCCCGGAATCCGCAGGTCGCTGGTCTGGCGCACGAAGGCATCGGCGTGCACTGCGAACTTGCCGTTGCCGGCTTCCAGCAGGCCGCTGGCATTGCGGCCCTTGTCGCCGCCAATGGTGCCGCTGACGTCGGCCGCGCCGCTGACGCCGGTAATCGGATCGCGCGGAATGCGGTTGTCGATCACGTTGACCACGCCGCCCACGGCGTTGCCGCCGTACATCAGCGCGGCCGGGCCACGCACCACTTCGATCTTCTCGGCCACGAGCGGGTCGATGGGCACCGCGTGGTCATAGGACAGCGTGGAGGCGTCCAGCGTCGAGCCGCCGTTCTGCAGCACCTTGATGCGGTCGCCGTCCAGGCCCCGGATGATCGGCCGGCTGGCGTTCGGGCCGAAGTAGCTCGATGTGACACCCGGCATGCTGTTCAGCGTTTCGCCGAGCGTGCTGGCCTGGCGCACGGCCAGCGCGTCGCCGCCCAGCGTGGACACCGGGGCGACCATGTCGTTCAGGTCGCTGCCGAGCGGGTTGGCGGTGACCACCACTTCCTTCAGTGTCGGGGTGGCGGGCTGCGCGGCAGGTTGCTGTGCGGCGGCGGCCGGTGCGGCCGGTTGGGCCTCGGGGCCGGCCGGAGCGGCGGCCTGGGCGATGGCGTGCGAGGACAGGCCCGCGGTGATCAATGCGGCAAGTGCCGCCAGCGGGGTGCGGCGCACCGCCAGAGTACGGTTGGAGTTCGAGTACATGGCTCGCGATTCGAATTCGGTATGGGCGGGCGCGGCCACGGCAATGCGGGGCGCGCCCGGTCAGGCGTGCGCGGGCGCGGGGTGTCACCCCGCACACGCGGCTGCAAGTCAGGCGAATGCGAACGCGGCCGGCGGGGCGCGGGACTGGAAGGCGTGGGCCGCGGGCAGATCAGGCCAGCGGTAGGCCAGGTTGGCCGGCTTGACCGGCTTGCCGAAGGCGAGCGACGGCAGCACGAAGCTGCCAAAGTGGGTGTCGGCCAGCGTGGCGCCGTCGAACAGCACGCACGAGTGGAGGCCGATTTTCAGCGAAAACGGTTCGGCATGGCCCGCGTCGGCGGCGCCATCCGTGGCATCGGTGGAATCGGTGGATTGCAGCTGTGCGGCGGCCTGCGGGGCGTTCAGCAGCCCGCCGTGCACCACGCGGTGGACCAGGCCCACGTGCTGCGCCAGCAGCAGGCACGCAACCAGGCACAGCGCCGGCCAGAAGCCGATGCCACGCGCGCGCCAGCGAGAGAGGAGCGGGAACTCAGTGCGCATGCCCGCAGTCGCACGGCCCGTCGCCATGCTCATGGTCATGATCGTGACCGTGGTCGTGGTCGTGGCCATGATCGTGATCGTCGTCGAACGCATCGCCCCAATCCGGGAACGGATCGGGATACGCCGCCCAGGCCTCGGGGCCGGCCGCCATTTCGTCGTCGGTCAGCAGGCAGGTGTCCAGGCGGGCTTCCAGCGCGGGCGCGTCCAGGTCGGCGCCGATCAGCACCAGTTCCTGGCGGCGATCGCCATAGGCGGCGGGCAGGCCGTCTTCGAGCAGATCGGCCTCGATGGCGGCGCGGGCCAGGCCCTCGGCCGGCCATTCCTCGGCATCGATCGCGGCCCACCACGCACCGGCCGCGCCAGGGCGGCAGACACCGCCGGCCTGGCTCCAGTCGCCGGCAATGTCCATGCGGCTGGCCAGCCAGAACAGGCCCTTGGAACGCAGCACGTCGCCGTGCTCACGCATCCATTCGGTGTGGATCAGGTCGGCAAACCGCTGCGGATGGAACGGGCGCCGGCGGCGGTACACCAGCGTGGCAATGCCGGCGGCATCGGGCACCGCGTCGTTCTGCAGCGCCGCCTGCCATCCGGCCGCGTTGGGCGTGGCTTCCATGTCGAAGCGGCCGGTGCCCAGGACCTGCCCGGCTGGCACGTTGCCATGGCTGGCATCGACAATGCTGGCGCGCGGGTTCAGCGCGCGCAGCACCACGTGCAGGCGGCCCAGTTGGCCGGCGTCGACCAGATCGATCTTGTTGATGACGATGACGTCGCAGACTTCGATCTGGTCGATCAGTACGTCCACCACCGTGCGGTCGTCGTCATCATGGGCGGCCAGCCCGCGCGCCGACAGGAAGTCGGCGTCGTGATAGTCGGTCAGGAAGCGGCTGGCATCGACCACGGTCACCAGCGTGTCCAGGTGCGCCACGCCGGGCGACTGCTCGCCGTGGGCGTCCTCGAACGCGAAGCCTTCGGCGATACCGAGCGGTTCGTCGGTCGGATCGGCCTCGATCACGGCGAAATCGTACTGGCCCGTGTGGGCCAGCCGGTCCACTTCGGCCAGCAGGTCGGCACGGCTGTCGACCACGGCCAGGCGTACCCCGGGCTGCGACATCAGTTGATGCAGCAGGGTGGTCTTGCCGGCGCCGGTAAATCCGGACAACACGGTGACGGGCAGGCGAGCGGCCATGACGAAAGGACGTTGTTATTGCAACAAAGTTGCGACTGTAGCAGAAAGCCGGCTGCGGCAACAGGCTGGCGGTATTCCGCAATGGTAGTGCCGTAGCCGTGACGCCACAAAGGCAATTGCAATCGGGACGATGCGGGCGCGCAAAGCAAAACGGCCCGGAAGACCGGGCCGTTGGGCGTCGGAGCGGGTCAGCCGCGCGGGTGACCGCCGGAGACGATCAGTCGCCGAACAGCTTCTGGCGCAGTTCGCGGCGCTGCTGGGCTTCCAGCGACAGCGTGGCGGTCGGGCGGGCCAGCAGGCGCGGCACGCCGATCGGCTCGCCGGTTTCCTCGCACCAGCCGTAGTCGCCGGACTCGATGCGCTGCAGCGACTGCTCCACCTTCTTCAGCAGCTTGCGCTCACGGTCGCGCGTGCGCAGTTCGAGTGCGTGTTCTTCTTCGATCGTCGCGCGGTCCGCCGGATCCGGCACGATGACCGTCTCGCGCAGGTGTTCCGTGGTCTGGTCCGCATTCTTGAGGATCTCGTCGCGAAGCTGCTCAAGGCGATTCTTGAAGAAGGCGAGCTGCGCCTCGTTCATGTAATCCTTGTCGCTCATCTTCAGGATTTCAGCTTCAGTCAGAAGTTTGTTGCTGCTCATGGTTCCTGCTGATTCTCTTGTTGATGCGACCGGCGGCGTCTTCGTCCGCTCGGGTGCAGTGGCCGCCCGCTTGCGCGGAGCGGCTGTTTCACTCTGGCTGGCTGCAGTCTTGCTGCTTCGCGTGCCTCCCTTGGCCTCGCCCGCATCGGCGTGCGCCGTACTGCCGCGGGGAGCTGGCGTCGCCTTTTCGGGCGGCGCCTTGAGCGTCTCCGCCGCAGCGGTACCTGTCTTGCTGCGGCTTTCCTTGGTCTTTGTTGCGGCTGTCATGGGGACACCTCTCTCAACGCGTCGAAGAGTGACGGCGCATCGATCGTTGGTCCCCACGCGGAGGGCGGTCTCCGCACGAAGCCAACGACCGCGCCTGCTGGCGGCTGTGCCTCATGCTGACGACGACCGCCGCCCTGCAAATACCGGCTACGCCCAGAGGTGCGCCGCCCGTATCAAATCCGGCCTATTGTACTTGAACAAATTTTTCGGAGATATGGGAGAAAGACCGACAAGAGACAGGAGTTTTCCCGATATTCCCACCCAAGGGGAGGGTAGCGGGCGCTGCCGGGGGTGGCCCGGCGCCCGGCCGCCCAAGCGGCGGCGGGCGCACCTGGCGGCGCGCCCGGGGGGAAGTCAGGCCAGGCAGGCGGCCAGGCCCTTCAGGATGGCGTCGCGCGGCAGGTCCACGCCGATGAACACCATCTTGGTGCCCGGGGTTTCGTCTTCCCACTTGGCGCCCACGTCACTGCCCATCAGCTGGTGCACGCCCTGGAACACCACCTTGCGGTCCACGCCTTCCATATAGAGCACGCCCTTGTAGCGCAGCAGCTTCTCGCCGTAGACCGACAGGATGCCCGACAGGAATTCCTCCAGCTTGCCGTAGTGGAACGGCTTGTCGCTGCGGAAGACGAACGACGCGATGCGGTCGGTGTGGTGATGATGATGATGGTGGTCGTGCGCGTGGCCATGGCCATGGCCGTGATCGTGGTCGTGGTCGTGGTCGTGGTCGTGGCCGCAGTCGGTGCCGCAGTGCTCGCCATGCTCGTGGTCATGGTCGTGCGCGTCGGCGTGCAGGAATTCCGGGTCGATCTCCAGCTTCTCGTTCAGATTGAAGCCGCGCAGGTCGAAAATCGTGTCGATCGGCGTTTCGCCAAAATCGGCCGTGCGGATCGGTGCGCGCGGGTTCATGTGCTTCAGGCGGTGCCGCAGGTCGTCGATGGCGGCCGCGTCGACCAGGTCGGACTTCGTGATGAAGATCGCATCGGCAAAGCCCACCTGGCGCTGGGCCTCTTCCTGCTTGTCCAGCTGCAGGTTGCCGTGCTTGGCATCGACCAGCGTGATCACGGCGTCCAGCAGGTAGCGCGAGGCGATTTCCTCGTCCATGAAGAAGGTCTGCGCCACCGGGCCCGGATTGGCCACGCCGGTGGTCTCGATCACCACGCGGTCGAAGTCGAGCTTGCCTTCGTCGCGCTGGGTGACCAGGTCGGACAGCGCCTGCACCAGGTCGCCCCGGATCGTGCAGCAGATGCAGCCATTGCTCATCTGCACGATCTGCTCGCGGCCGTCCTGCACCAGGATCTCGTTGTCGATGTTCTCCTCGCCGAATTCGTTTTCGATCACGGCGATCTTCATGCCGTGCTGCTCGTTGAGGATGCGCTTGAGCAGCGTGGTCTTGCCGCTGCCTAGGAAGCCGGTCAGGATCGTGACCGGTATCAGTTTGGACATATTGTTCTGCTCCGAGGAAAGCCGGGATCGAGAGGTCGCCCGTATCTAATATCTATTCAGTGATCGGCATGGCCGCCGGGCTCCGCGCGAACCTTGCCGCATTCCGCGCAGACCCCGTTGACCGTCAGTTCCACGTGATCGACCGCGAATCCGCTGGGGACCTTCGGCGCCACGGACTTTCCGGCCGATTCCAGGCAGAACGTGCGGTCGCAGCGCGTGCAATGGAAGTGGCTGTGCTGGCGGTGCACTTCGGCGCGCGCGGCCTCGTGCTCCAGCAGCGTGAAACGGAAGACGCGGTCGTTGCCGGCACGCTTCTGCGCCAGGCCCTGGTCCACCAGCCAGTCCAGCACCCGGTACACCGTCACGCGGTCCACGTCGCCATCGGCCGGCAGGCGGTCGATCACTTCCTGGTGCGTCAGCGCCGCCTGGGCGTCGATCAGGCACGCCAGGATGGCCACGCGCGGTTGCGTCACACGTGCGCCAAGCTGGCGCAGGCGCGCCTGCGCCGCGTCAAGGCGGCCGGCGTCGGCGCTGGCGTCGTCGGGCGCGGGCGCGGGCGTGGCGGGCGGATGAGGGGTGGGGCGGTTCATGCCGACGATTTAACCATAGGCCCCGGCGAGTTGCAATTCAGTTGCACAAACAGGGTTTTTGGCCAGGGCGGGAGGCAGCCGGGCGGCGTCCGGGGGGCGCATCGGAAGTCTTTGGGCGGTATCCGGGCAACTTCTGGTCCGCGGAAAAAAGCCTATGATCGGCAGGCAGGCCAGACCACAACCCGGAGACCTTGTCATGCAGAACGACGCCAGCGCGTTGCTGTTTCCCAATTTCGAGTGGTTTCGCC
The DNA here is from genome assembly GCF_057798875.1 of Cupriavidus sp. 94F1. Taxonomy (NCBI): domain Bacteria; kingdom Pseudomonadati; phylum Pseudomonadota; class Betaproteobacteria; order Burkholderiales; family Burkholderiaceae; genus Cupriavidus; species Cupriavidus sp. 94F1. The sequence continues at coordinate 197,640 of NZ_JBYOJT010000003.1, read as the reverse complement.
TGAAGGTGGGCGACGTCGAGATAGGGGGCGTCCGGGGCGGCTCGGGGCCTCCACTGCTGCTGTTGCACGGTTTCCCGCAGAGCCATCTGATCTGGCACAAGGTGGCGCCGGCGCTGGCCGACCGCTTCACCGTCATCGCCACGGACCTGCGCGGCTACGGCAGCAGCAGCGCGCCGCCGGGCAGCGCCACCCACGATGTCTACAGCAAGCGCGCGATGGCGCAGGACCAGGTCGAGGTGATGCGCCAGCTTGGCTACCGGCGCTTTGCGCTGTGCGCCCATGATCGCGGTGCCCGCGTGGCGCATCGACTCTGCATGGATCATCCCGACGCGGTCAGCCAGTTGATGCTGCTGGACATCGCGCCGACGCTGGCCATGTACGAGGCCACCGACATGGCATTTGCCGTCGCCTACTGGCACTGGTTCTTCCTGATCCAGCCCGCGCCGTTTCCCGAAACGCTGATCAATGCCGAGCCCGCGTTCCTGATCGAACGGCTGCTGGGGCTGCGGCATCCGGGTGCGGGCCCGAGCCCCTTCGTGCCCGATGCCATGGCCGCCTACGTTGCCGCGATGCGCGAACCGGCGCGCGTGCATGCCATGTGCGAGGACTATCGCGCCGCCGCCACCATCGACCTCGATCACGATCGCGCGGACCGCGAAGCCGGCCGCAAGCTGCAGATGCCGGTGCGCGTGCTGTGGGGCGAGCACGGTGTGGTGGCCCGCTGCTTCGAGCCGTTGCAACTCTGGCAGGAAGTGGGCACAAACGTCACGGGCGGCACGCTGCCGTGCGGTCACTACCTGCCCGAAGAAGCGCCCGAGCCGCTGCGCGAAGAAATCCTCAGTTTCATTACATTCTCGTAAGAAACGCCACTTTCTCGCGGGTTAGCCCCTATATCTGGTGCTTGTTCGCGATTGCTAACATCCACCTCCGGCTCCGCCTGTCGGCGGGGCTGGACGCTGCATGGAATCCATACATCGTGCCGATGGTCAGCGCGTTTTTCCGATATGGATCGACGCGTGCGGGGGTCGCGAACCACGACGAAGCCCGGCGGCACCCACAGCGTTGGAACGGGGAATCCAAGAGGGAACAGGAGAGACGTCATGAAACGAGTTGCATTGAATATTGCAGCCGCGCTGGCCGTTGCCGGCGTGGGTGCCTTCACGGGAGCGCAGGCGCAGGAATACCCGGGCGGCAAGCCGGTGCAGGCGGTGGTGCCGTTTGCCGCGGGCGGCCCGACCGACAAGGTGGCGCGCGAACTGACGATGATCATGTCCAAGCATCTGGGCACGACCATCGTGATCGAAAACCTGGGCGGTGCCGGCGGCACCATCGGCGCCAAGAAGGTGGCGCAGGCCAAGGGCGATGGCTACACGATCCTGATCCACCATATCGGCATGTCCACGGCGCCGGCGCTGTACCGCAACCTGGGCTTCGATCCGCTGAAGGATTTCGAGATGGTCGGTGAAGTGGCCGACGTGCCGATGGTGATGGTGGGCAACAAGCAACTGCCGCCTGCCACATTCAAGGACCTTGTGCCGTACATCAAGGCCAACGCCAGCAAGCTGTCGCTGGCCAACGCCGGCATCGGCTCGGCCTCGCACCTGTGCGGCCTGCTGTTCCAGAGCGCGCTCCAGACAGAACTGACCACCGTGCCGTACAAGGGTACCGCCCCGGCGCTGACCGATATCCTCGGCGGCCAGGTCAACCTGATGTGCGACCAGACCACCAACATCGCCGGCCAGCTGAAGGCGGGCGCGCTGAAGCCGTACGCCGCGATGCAGTCGCGCCGCGTGGAAGCGTTCAAGGACATCCCGACCGCCGCCGAACAAGGCATGCCGGGCGTGGAAGTGAAGATCTGGCACGCCATGTACGCGCCGAAGGGCACGCCGAAGCCGATCATCGACAAGCTGTCCGCCGCGCTGCAGAAGTCGGTGCAAGACCCGACCTTCCGCGCCAAGATGGCGGAACTGGGCGCCGAGGCCGTACCGGCCCAGCGCGCCACGCCGGATTCGCTGCGCACGTTCCTGACGTCGGAAATCAACAAGTGGACGCCGGTGATCAAGAAGGCCGGCGTGTACGCTGACTGATCTGCTGACCGATCAGCCGATTGCCCCCGGGGAATTCCTCCCGGTGCCGAAAAGGCCACGCCATGCGTGGCCTTTTTTCCATTTGCGGGTACCTGCCGCGGCGCGATGTGCTGCCGGCGCCGGTCGGGTCCGATCCGACGTCCGGATCGGCGATTTCCTATATTGGAAGATCGTCGCCGGCATAGCCGCCTCTTGAAAGACGGTCATGTGGCGCCACCTAGCCGCAGAACACCTCTCACGCAAAGGCACCATGGAACAGTATCACGGCACCACCATCGTCAGCGTCCGCCGCGGCAATCAGGTCGCACTGGGCGGTGACGGCCAGGTCACGCTCGGCAATATCGTGATGAAGGGAACGGCCCGCAAGGTCCGGCGCATTTATAACGGCAAGGTGCTGGTCGGGTTTGCCGGCAGCACGGCCGATGCCTTCTCGCTGCTCGACCGCTTCGAGGCGAAGCTGGAGAAATACCAGGGCAACCTGACCCGCGCGGCAGTGGACCTGGCCAAGGACTGGCGTTCGGACCGCGCGCTGCGCCGCCTGGAGGCCATGCTGATCACGGCGGACCGCGACACCACGCTGGTCATCACCGGCAACGGCGACGTGCTCGATCCCGAAGGCGGCATCGCGGCCATCGGTTCGGGCGGCGCGTATGCGCAATCGGCCGCCAAGGCGCTGGTCGAGAACACCGAGCTGTCGCCGAAGGACGTGGTCGAAAAGGCCCTGACCATCGCCGGCGAACTCTGCATCTATACGAACACCAACTTCGTCATCGAGACCATCGACTGACGCGCCCCCACGGATTCCCATGTCGCAAACCATGACCCCGTCGGAAATCGTTTCCGAACTCGACAAGCACATCATCGGCCAGAACAAGGCCAAGAAGGCCGTGGCCGTGGCGCTGCGCAACCGCTGGCGCCGCCAGCAGGTGGAAGAGCCGCTGCGCCAGGAAATCACGCCCAAGAACATCCTGATGATCGGACCCACGGGCGTGGGCAAGACCGAGATCGCGCGCCGGCTGGCCAAGCTGGCCGACGCGCCGTTCATCAAGATCGAGGCCACCAAGTTCACCGAGGTGGGCTATGTGGGCCGCGACGTCGATACGATCGTGCGCGACCTGGCCGAAATGGCCGTCAAGCAGACGCGCGAATCGGAAATGAAGAAGGTGCGCACCAAGGCCGAGGACGCCGCCGAGGACCGCCTGCTGGACGTGCTGCTGCCGCCGCCGCGCGACATCGGCTTCCAGCAGCAGGAGGACAAGGACTCCAACACGCGCCAGGTATTCCGCAAGAAGCTGCGCCAGGGCGAACTCGACGACAAGGACATCGAGCTGGAAGTGGCCGCCGGCATGCCGAACATGGACATCATGGGGCCGCCGGGCATGGAAGACATGACCGAGCAGATCCGCACGATGTTTGCCGGGCTGGGCCAGGGCAAGAAGGCGCGCCGCAAGATGAAGGTCAGGGAAGCATTCAGGCTGCTGATCGACGAAGAGGCCGCCAAGCTGCTGAACGAGGAAGAGCTCAAGCACAAGGCCATCGCCAACGTCGAGCAGAACGGCATCGTGTTCCTGGACGAGATCGACAAGATCGCCAGCCGCAGCGACGTGGGCGGCGGCGAGGTGTCGCGCCAGGGCGTGCAGCGCGACCTGCTGCCGCTGGTGGAAGGCACCACCGTCAACACGAAGTACGGGATGATCAAGACCGACCATATCCTGTTCATCGCGTCGGGCGCGTTCCATCTGTCCAAGCCGAGCGACCTGATCCCCGAACTTCAAGGCCGCTTCCCGATCCGCGTGGAACTGGAATCACTGTCGGTGCAGGATTTCGAGGCCATCCTGACGCAGACCGACGCCAGCCTGACCAAGCAGTACCAGGCGCTGCTGAAGACCGAGGAGGTCGACCTGCAGTTCGCGCCGGACGGCATCCGCCGCCTGGCCGAGATCGCGTTCTCGGTCAACGAGAAGGTCGAGAATATTGGCGCGCGCCGCCTCTACACGGTGATGGAACGTCTGCTCGAAGACCTGTCGTTCCATGCCACGAAGTCGTCGGGCAACACCGTGACGATCGACGCCGCGTATGTGGATGAACGCCTGGGCGACCTGGCGGGCAACGAGGACCTGTCGCGCTACGTGCTGTAACGCCCAGGGCTTCGCCGCAACACAGAAGAGCCGGACAGTTTGCACTGTCCGGCTCTTTTTTTGCCTGCGCAGGGCCGAGCCGCCCCGCTCAGTGCGCGTGGCCGGCGTGCCCGGCATGGGCATCGACCGGGATCACCTCAAGCGCCGGCGCGGGCGACTTCAGCTCGCGCGGGTTCTGGCCTTCGGCCGGAACCTGCGTCCATTCCGACTTGCCGTTCTCGCACTCCTGCACCACCGGGAAGTACAGCTTGCCGCCTTGCTCGGGCAGCTTCATCAGCAGGCGGAACTCGTCGAAATGCTGGTCGGCCAGCGTGTTGCCATACCAGCGGATGGTGCGCACATCGTCCTCGACCGTCTTGCCATGCGAGGCATAGGGCCTGGCCAGCTTCGCGCGCTGGACGTCGAGTTGCCAGCCCGGCTTCGGCTGCGGATGCGCGCCCTGCACGCCCTCGGGGATGGTCACCGTGACCGACTTCGTGGCGCTGCCATTGCAGCCATGGCCCACCATCAGCACGCCCTTGAAGTAGCTGCCGGCGGGCGCCTGCTTCTGTTCGAAGACGATATGGGCAGAGGCCAGCGGCGCGGCGACAAGCAGGGCCAGGGACAGGGCGGTGGGCAGGGCGGAGGGCAGGGCGGCAGCGAGGAGGCGCGGGGTCATGGAGCGGGAGTCGTCCGAGAATGTGACAAAGTGCATCAGTCTAACTTTGCGCACCGGGCGCCGGCGTGCGACGTGGTGCCGCAGCGCGCGGCTGGCGCTCGCGGGTTTTCAAGTCAGCGGTGTTTCACAGGAGGCCCGCCCGTTGCCGCACCCGTAACCCGCGTAAGCATTGGTAAGCACACTGGCGCCGATCCTGAAGAAAATGCGACCCTTGCGCACCTTGTCTGTCACCGTCCTGGTCGATGGGACCGATGCGGGAGCCACCGCATCCTGCGCAAACACCTAAAAGGGAGTCAGCCATGCGTACAACCTTCTTCAAGCGCAACCGCGTGCGCAAGCGCCGGGTGGCCATGGCCGCCACGGGCGTCGTGGCGGCCATTACCGCCGCCACCGTATTTCTCTGCATCCGCCCCGGCGTGATGACCAACGCCCATGCGGCGGCGGTGCCGGCTGCCAACGTGGCCAGGGCCGCGGACCAGACCGAGCGCAGTGCGGTCGTGGCCGCCACGGCCATGGCCTCGGGCGCGCTGGTGACGCTGGCCGACCGCCACGCCAGCGATGCCGTGCGCATGGCCGATGCGTCGGACGACGACCTGGGCTGGGACTACGTGCAACTGCGCCTGTAACACCGCGCGCCAGGCCGGGAAGTCAGTCCAGCCGGAATCAGCGCGATACCGGCCGCTTGCCCAGCTTGCGCTGCAGCGTGCGTCGATGCATGTTCAGCGCCCGCGCCGTGGCGGAGATATTGCCGCCATGCTCGGTCAGCACCCGCTGGATGTGCTCCCATTCGAGCCGGGCCACCGACAGCGGCACCGGTTCTTCCAGCGCGGCCTCGGCCGCCTCTTCCGACACGCCCGCCATCAGCGCGGTCAGGATCGAATCGACGTTGGCCGGCTTGGCCAGGTATTCGTCGGCCCCCTGTTTGACCGCAGCCACGGCCGTGGCAATGCTCGCGTAGCCCGTCAGCACCAGGATGCGTGCGTCGGGCAGCGCCTGGCGCAGCGGCGCCACCAGATGCAGCCCCGATTCGGCCGGCGCGGTGCCGCTGGCCTCCGGCGGCGGACCCAGATGCAGATCCAGCGTGACATAGGCGAACGGCGTTTTCGCGGCCAGGGCCAGCGCGCTGCCGCCGTTGTGCGCCACCTGCACGGCATAGCCGCGGCGCGTCAGCGCACGGGCCAGCGTGCCGGAAAACACCTCGTCGTCATCGATCACGAGGAAGGGCGTGGCGTCGGGTGCAGGTACGGCGGCCAGTGCGTCGGCAGGTGCGTCGGTCATTACGGTTGGAAATCGGATTGCAGGGAGAGCGGGTTTGCGGCCGCGCCGGCCAGCGGCAGGCGCAGCTCTGTCACCGTGCCGCCCGCGGGGTTGTCGAGCCATGCCAGCCCGCCCCCAAGCTGGCGGGCGGCGCTTTGCGCCAGATACAGGCCGATGCCCTGGCCGCCGTGACTGCTGGCCACCGGCGCTTCGCCCAGCTGCGCGCGCAGCGCGGGCGCAATGCCGCTGCCGTGGTCGGTCACGCGCCAGACCAGCGCGTCGTCGTCCACCGATACGGTCAGCGCCAGCGGCGGGGCCTGACGGGCGCCGCCGCCCTCGCCGTACTGGCTGCGCGCGGCGTTGTCCAGCACGATGGTCAGGATCTGGCTCACGCGCGCGGTATCCACGGCCTGCGCCGCGGCATCGGGCAGCACGTCGGCCTGCAGGCTGGCCTGCGGATGGCGCAACTGCCAGCGTTCCACAAACGAAGCGATCCAGGCGTCGATGCGCTGCGGGGCCAGCGTCTCGTGGTCCTCGCGCAGCCGCGCCAGGATCGATCGGCACAGTTCGAGCTGCTGCTCCATCGTGCGCAAATCGGGCAGGTAGCCGGCCACGGCGGTAGCGCCGCGCCCGGCATCCTCGGCATCGGCGCGCAATTCGCCGGCGATCACGGCCAGCGTGGCCAGCGGCGTGCCGATTTCATGCGCCACGGCGGCGGCCTGGTCGTTGAGCGCCTCGACGCGCGCCTCGCGCAGCAGCAGTTCGCGCGCATGGTTGAGCTGGGCGTCGCGCTGGCGCAGCACGTTCGACAGCCGCGCCACGAAGAACGCGATCATCACGGCACTGGCCACGAAGTTCAGCCACATCCCGGCCAGGTGATAGTTCACCGCGTTGTCGGGGTTGTGCAGGTGCAGCGGCAGGTATTCGAGCAGCAGCAGCGAATAGCAGGACAGCGCGTAGACCGCCAGCACCACCACCAGCCGCCACGGCAGGATGGCCGCCGCGATGGCCAGCCCGGGCAGGTAGAACGACACGAACGGGTTGGTGGCGCCCCCCGTATAGAACAGGATGGCCGACAGCGCGGTCAGGTCCACCATCATCTGCACCATCAGCTCGCCGTCGCCGGGCATGGAGCCGCGTGTGGCGTGCCAGCGCAGCCGCGCCACCGAATACAGGTTGAACGCGGCCTGGACCGTGAACAGGAACAGCAGCGGCTTGTACGGTAGCATGATGCCGGCCACCGATTCGCACGACACCAGCAGCATGGCCTGGCCGGCCAGCAGGGCCCAGCGCAGCCAGCACAGGCGGCGCAGGCTGACCAGGCTATGGCGTTGCGCCGGCATGCCGAAGATGGCCGGCAGCGGCGTGGGGGACAGGTCGATCGAGGCGTGCATGGCGCGAGTGTAGCAATGCTGCGGCGGGTTGCCCGTCATGCGACACCGTGCCGCATTCTGGGCCGTGGGCGGGGCTGCCAGACTGTCGGGTTACCGGGCGGCGGACCGGGCGACGGCAGGGTCCGCCCAGCCATGGTCTAATGGTCGCCCCCAATATCGTCGTCTTCGATCCGAATCGTGGAGATGTTTCCCATGCAAGCCAAAATCCGTGCGGCGCGTGCCGCTTCCATCGTCACCCTTGGCCTGGCCGGCCTGCTGGCCAGCGCCCACGCCATGGCGCAGGTCGACGTCAGCGACGCCTGGGTGCGCGGCACGGTGCCAGCCCAGACCGCTTCCGGCGCGTTCATGACGCTGCACGCGCACGACGCGGCAAAGCTGGTGGGCGTGTCGACGCCGGTGGCCACCGCCGAGCTGCACGAAATGAAGATGGACAACAACGTGATGCGGATGCGCCAGATCCAGGCGCTTGACCTGCCGAAGATGCAGGACGTGCAACTCAAGCCGGGTGGCTACCACGTGATGCTGATGGGCCTGAAGCAGCAGCTCAAGGCCGGCGACACGGTGCCCATCACGCTGAAGATCGAGCAGAACGGCAAGGTGACGGAACAGACCGTCAAGGCCGAGGTGCGCGACGTGACCGCGTCGGCCCAGTCGGGTGGCCACGCCGGCCACATGGACCACAAGCACTGACCGGGACCCCAAGCACTGACCGGCCCGGGCCGGCGGCGCCGGGTCTGGCCCGCCGGGTCAGCCGCGCAGGCTGATGGCGGCGGCTTCGGCGTCCGCGTCGGCTGACGTGGCGGCCTCGCGCACGCGTTCGCGCAGCCAGGTATGGCCGGGATCGGCCTCGGCCTTTTCGGGCCAGATCATGCTGTAGCTGAAGCCCGGGATCGTAAACGGCGCCTCGAAGATGGCCAGGCGCGGGTCGGCCAGGGCTTCCAGGCTGCGCCGGGCCGTGGTCAGGACCATGTTGGTGCCGACGATCAGCCCCGGGGCCACGCTCCAGTGCGGCACCGCGCAGGCAATCTTGCGCCGGCCGCCCAGCCGCGTCACGGCGGCGTCGATGGCCTCGCCGCGCTCGGTGGCGGCCGTCACCAGCACATGCGAGCGCGCCAGGTAGGCCACGTGGTCGAGCCGGCCGGTGTCGCGCACCGTGGCTGCATCCACCGCGCAGGCGAAATCGTCATCGAACAGCACCGCCGTACGCACGCCCTCGGGCTCGAACGAGAACGCGGCCAGCGCCACGTCCAGCTCGCCGTCGGCGATCTGCGCGGTCATGGTCTCGCGGCTGGACTGCGTTACCACCAGGTCGATATTGGGCGCCGCCCGGCGCAGGGCGCGCAGCAGGCGGGGCAACACCACCAGGGCGCCATAGTCGGACATCGCCAGGCGGAACGTGCGCCGGGCCGTGGCCGGCTGGAAGCCGCCCGGCCCCAGCAGGATGCGCACCTGCGCCAGCGCCTCGGCCAGCGGGCCGGTCAGCTCGTGGGCGCGCGGCGTCAACACCAGTCCGCCCTGGCCTCGCACCAGCAGCGGGTCGTCCAGCAACTGCCGCAGCCGCGCCAGCGAATGGCTCACGGCCGGCTGGCTCAGCTGCAGCCGCAGCGCGGCGCGCGAGATATGGCGTTCGGCCAGCAATGCTTCCAGCACCACCAGCAGGTTGAGATCGATTCCGCGTAGGCTATTCATGTCGCGAATGTTAAACCGGACCGCGTCCGTTTTGTCATTCGCCGAACGCAGGAGCGAAAATTTTCATGATGAAGCGGGCGGTGTCTCGGCCTGACGACGTTTCAGGCAGTCGGGACACAGGCAATGCCGGCCCGGCACGATCTGGCGCGCCGGCAGCAGCGGCAGGCTGGCGCACCAGCATTCCGGCAGCCCCGCCGCATACCCGCAGACGAAGGCCGCCCCGCAGGCGCTGCAATGTTCCACGGGGCGCAGCCGGCCGGTCTGTATCGTCGAGGGGTCGGTCATGGCGTTGTATCCTTGTTGCATTGCCGCGATTGCAATGCCGCCGCCGGTTTCTTGTAGAATCGGCGCCTGCCCGCAATGCCGGCCCGCCCCGTACCGCCTTGTCAGGCGGACGGTTCGTCATGATACCTGCTCCAGATCACACGGAATGTCCGAAGCCATGAACGCTGACAATCCTGGGCCTGCCACCACGTCGGTAGCGGCCATCGCCCCCTCTCTCAAGGCCGAAATCCTTGCCGAGGCGCTCCCCTACATCCGCAAGTTCCACGGCAAGACCATTGTGGTCAAGTACGGCGGCAATGCGATGACCGAGGAAAAGCTCAAGCACGGCTTTGCGCGCGACGTGATCCTGCTGAAGCTCGTGGGCATGAACCCGGTGGTGGTGCACGGCGGCGGTCCGCAGATCGACGAGGCGCTGAAGAAGGTCGGCAAGGTCGGCACGTTCATCCAGGGCATGCGCGTCACCGACGAGGAAACCATGGAAGTGGTGGAATGGGTGCTCGGCGGCGAAGTCCAGCAGGACATCGTCATGCTGATCAACCAGTACGGTGGCCAGGCCGTGGGCCTGACCGGCAAGGACGGCGGCCTGATCCGCGCCAAGCGCCTGCAGATGCCCGACCGCGAGAACCCGGGCACCTTCATCGATATCGGCTACGTTGGCGATATCGAGGCGATCAACCCGGCCGTGGTCAAGGCGCTGCAGGACGACGCGTTCATCCCGGTGATCTCGCCGATCGGCTTTTCCGACGATGGCCAGGCGTACAACATCAACGCCGACGTGGTGGCTGGCAAGATGGCCGAGATCCTGAAGGCCGAGAAGCTCGTCATGATGACGAACATCCCGGGCGTGATGGACAAGAAGGGCAACCTGCTGACCGACCTGTCGGCGCGCGAGATCGAGGAACTGTTCGCCGACGGCACGATTTCGGGCGGCATGCTGCCGAAGATCTCGTCGGCGCTGGATGCCGCCAAGAGCGGCGTGCATTCGGTCCACATCATCGACGGCCGCATCGAACATTCGCTGCTGCTGGAAATCCTGACCGAACAGGCCTTCGGCACGATGATCCGCTCGCACTGAGCGCGTCCGTCAGGGAGCCCGCCCGGTGCGGGTTCCCGGTCTTCCTCTCCATTCAGGTTCACAATCCAGGCGTGTTTATCCGTCAGCCCACCCAGCGTCGCGGCAGGGATCGCGCACGCCGTCTTACGTCCGGACAGGCTTCCGTCCACCGTCCGCGCCGGCATCTGCTGCGCGACCCGGCAGGAAATGCCTCCGGCGATACGGTGTGGCTGTTCGACCTCGACAACACGCTGCACGATGCCTCGCATGCGATCTTTCCGGCCATCAACCGGCTGATGACCGCTTACGTGGCAAGGGTACTGGGCAGCGACGAGGCCACGGCCAGCCGCGTGCGCGTGGACTACTGGCAGCGTTACGGCGCCACCCTGCTCGGCATGATCCGCCATCACCAGGTGGACCCGGCGGATTTCCTGCGTGCCGCGCATGACTTCCCCGAACTGGCGGACATGGTGCGCGTGCGCCGCGGGCTGGTGGCCGCGCTGCGCCGGTTGCCGGGCCGCAAGATCCTGGTGACCAACGCGCCGCGCGACTACGCGATGGCGGTGATGGCGGTGGCCGGGATCGACCGCTGCTTCGAGCGCGTGGTGGCGATCGAGGACATGTGGGTGCATGGCCATCTGCGGCCCAAGCCCGACCGGCGCATGCTGCGCCGGCTGCTGACGCAGATTGGCGTGGCGCCGCGCCGCGTGGTGCTGGTGGAGGACACCGTGTCGCACCTGAAGCACTATGCGGCCATGGGCATCCGCACGGCGTGGGTCACCGGCTTCCTGCGCACGCTGGCGCCGTCGCGGCCCCATGGGGTGCCGGCCCAGGCTGGCGCCGCACGCGATGCCGCCACGCGCTCGATGCTGTCGGCCGAGGATCGCCAGCATGTGGGCCACACGGCCCAGGAGCGTTCGGTGACGCTGGTCGCGGCCGAGAGCCAGGACCCGTCGGCCGGCCTGGACGGCGAGTCAAGTGCCCGGACTGCGGCAACGGCGCCACAGATGCAGGCCGATCACGCCCCCAGAATGCGTGCCCGCGTGGTGAATCGCCCGGGATATGTGGACATAAAAGTACAATTGATGCATCAACTCCTACGACAAAAGCGGAGAATCGGGTCATGACGCAAACCATCGCTCGCGAGGCAGAGGCTCTCATGCCAGTCGCCCCATCGGCTATCGAGCCGGAGACCCCGGCGCGCAAGCGACCACGCCCGGGCGAACGCCGCATCCAGATCCTGCAGACGCTGGCCGGCATGCTCGAGCACCCGCGCGGGGAAAAGATCACGACGGCCGCACTGGCTGCCAGGCTGTCGGTGTCCGAGGCCGCCCTGTATCGCCATTTCGCCAGCAAGGCGCAGATGTTCGAAGGCCTGATCGGCTTTATCGAGCAGACGGTGTTCGGCCTGATCAACCAGATCACCACGCAGGAAGAACACGGCCTGCGCCAGGTGCAGGCCATCGTGCGCATGCTGCTGACGTTTGCCGAAAAGAACCCGGGCATGACGCGCGTGCTGACCGGCGAGGCTCTGGTGGGCGAGCACGAGCGCCTGCAGGAACGCATCAACCAGATGGTGGACCGCATCGAGGCATCGCTGCGCCAGTGCCTGAAGGTGGCGGTCACGCAGGCCGCGTTTCCGGCCGACGCCGATATTCCGGGGCGCGTGGCGCTGATTACCGCCACGGTGCAGGGCCACTGGCACCGCTACGCGCGCAGCGGGTTCCGCAAGCTGCCGAGCGATAACATCGACGCGCAGCTGCGCGTGCTGCTGGGGTAAATGCCCCGCGCCGGCAAGCGGTCATGCGTGCTGCCGGCGCTTTGCACTATAATGTGCGGGTCGCGCCGATTTGATGACTGGCTTGCGGGCGCGCGGCACCCGGGGAAAATGCTCCGGTTGCCAATATAAATGCGGCTAAAGAGGTTGGGTCGGTGCCTCGCGGATGGATCATCCACGCTCCAGCACCGACACGCGGAATCCCGCGAAAAGCCCGACTTGGCTGCGAACCCTACGCATTGGCCGGTCGGGTTTTTTTTCGCCTGCTGACTTGACGCGGGCCTGCTCCATGACCGATGTCGCTCCTCCCGCTGGTGTGCTCGATGTGCCGACCGATTCCGTCGGCGTCGTCGCGCCCCAGCGCCTGCATTTCGCCGAACCGCTGAAGCTGCGCAACGGCAGCCAGATCGCCGGCTATGACCTGATGGTCGAGACCTACGGCACGCTCAACGCCTCGCGCAGCAATGCCGTGCTGGTGTGCCACGCCCTGAACGCCTCGCACCACGTGGCCGGCATCGCCGCCGACAACCCGCGCGATATCGGCTGGTGGGACAACATGGTGGGCCCCGGCAAGCCGCTCGATACCAACCGCTTCTTCGTCATCGGCGTGAACAACCTCGGGTCGTGCTTCGGCTCGACGGGGCCGATGAGCGCCAACCCGGCCACCGGCGCCCCCTACGGCGCGCTGTTCCCGGTGGTGACGGTCGAGGACTGGGTCAACGCGCAGGCGCGCGTGGCCGACCACTTCGGCATCGATCAGTTCGCGGCGGTGATGGGCGGCAGCCTGGGGGGCATGCAGGCGCTGGCCTGGAGCCTGATGTACCCGGACCGCCTGCGCCACTGCATCGTGGTGGCCTCCACGCCGAAGCTGTCGGCGCAGAACATCGCGTTCAACGAGGTGGCGCGCAGCGCCATCCTGTCCGACCCCGATTTCCACGGCGGCAACTACTACGCGCACAACGTGAAGCCCAAGCGCGGGCTGCGCGTGGCGCGCATGATCGGCCATATCACGTACCTGTCCGACGAGGACATGGCCGAGAAATTCGGCCGGACGCTGAAGGCCGAGGACATCCAGTTCTCGTTCGACGTCGAATTCCAGGTGGAAAGCTACCTGCGCTACCAGGGCGACAAGTTCGCCGAGTACTTCGACGCGAACACCTACCTGCTGATCACGCGCGCGCTGGACTATTTCGACCCGGCGCTGGCCTTCCAGGGCGACCTGACCAAGACCATGGCCCAGACGCACTCGAAGTTCCTGGTGGTCAGCTTCAGCACGGACTGGCGTTTCGCGCCGAACCGCAGCCGCGAGATCGTCAAGGCGCTGCTCGACAACAAGCGGCAGGTGTCGTACGCCGAGATCGACGCGCCGCATGGCCACGACGCCTTCCTGCTGGAAGATCCGCGCTATCACAACCTGATGCGCGCCTACTACGAACGCATTGCCGAGGAGATCGGTGCATGAACGCCGCCAATCCCAATATCCTCGCGCTGCGTCCCGACTTTCGCGCGATTGCCCGCTGGGTGGAGCCGAACTCCACCGTGCTCGACGCCGGCTGCGGCGATGGCAGCCTGCTGCGCGTGCTGCAGGACGAGCTGGACGTGAAAGCCTACGGCATCGAGATCCGTGACGAAGAGGTGCTGGCCTGCGCCCAGAAGGGCGTCAACGTGATCCAGCAGAACCTGGAGGGCGGCCTGGCGCTGTTCGAGGACAAGAGCTTCGACACGGTGATCCTGTCGCAGACCCTGCAGACCATCCACAACACGGCGCAGGTGCTGCGCGACACGCTGCGCGTGGGCCGCGAGTGCATCGTGTCGTTCCCGAACTTCGGCTACTGGCCGCACCGGCTGTCGGTGTTCCAGGGCCGCATGCCGGTGTCGGAGGCCCTGCCGTACCAGTGGTACAACACGCCGAACGTGCGCGTGCTGACGATCCGCGATTTCGAGGAACTGGCGCCCAAGGTGGGCCTGCGCGTGCTGGACCGCGTGGTGATGCACGAAGGCGTGACCGTGAACTGGGGCGTCAACTGGCGCGGCAGCCTGGCGGTGTACCGGGTGACGGCCACCTGACATGGCCTTCCCGATTCCGCCCGGCGCGCTGCAGGGCCGAATCGAAGCATCCCTAGCTTGACGCAAGCTTCCGGCGGGCATACCGTACGTCGTTACCGAACGACCGTACTTTTTCCTGTATCCACCGCCATGACGCAAGCGCCCCTGCATCCGCTCGATCACGCCCTGCAACTGGAACCGGCCGGCGAACACCGCTTCCGGGGACATACCAGCCAGGCCTACTGGAACATGATCGGGCCGTTCGGCGGCGCCACGGCGGCAGCGATGCTGCAGGCGGCGCTGATCCATCCCGAGCGGCTGGGCGATCCCAGCGCGCTGACCGTCAATTTTGCCGGCCCGATCGCGGAAGGGGCGTTCGAGATCGTCGCGCGGCCGGCGCGGACCAACCGGTCGACCCAGCACTGGCATCTGGAAGTGCTGCAGAACGGCGAAGTCACCACCACCGGCAGCGCCGTGTTCGCGGTGCGCCGCGAAACATGGAATTGTGGCGAAGCGGCGATGCCGGACGTGCCCGCCGCCCAGACATTGCCGAAAATGGGTGGCTTCGCACCCGTGAAATGGATTAACAGCTATGACATGCGCGCGGTGCGGGGCGCCAAGCCCGCGGCCGCGCCGGGCACGGAGAATCCGGACAGCCTGACGCAATTCTGGATCCGCGACGAACCGGCGCGCACGCCCGACTATGCTTCCGTGGCGGCCTGGTGCGACGCGTTCTATCCGCGCATCTTCCTCAAGCGCGCGGGCTTCGTGCCGGCCGGCACGGTATCGCTGACCCCGTATTTCCACGCCGATGCGGCCACGCTGGCCGCGCTGGACGACCGCCACGTGCTGGGCAGCGCCCAGGCGCGCGTGTTCCGGCAGGGCTTCTTCGACCAGAGCGCCGAGATCTGGAGCCCCGATGGCGCGTTGCTCGCCACCTCGCACCAGATCGTCTATTACAAGGAGTAAGTCCGGGACCTGCGCGGTGCGCCTTGGCCGGGCCGGCCTGGCGCCCTGAACTATGCCGGCCGGGCCGCCGCCGCTTCTGCTGGCTCGCGTGCCTGGGCTTCATAGCGGTGGACGGTGTTGCGCATGCCCCAGAGCAGCGCCACGCCGGGCACGGCCGCGATGACGGTGCCGAGGTAGAACGGCGCCCAGCCCCACGCCTCGACCATGTAGCCCGAGGTCGGGCCCACGTAGACGCGGCCGATCGACGCCAGCGCCGACAGCAGCGCGTACTGCGTGGCCGAGAACGAGCGGTTGCATAGCGTCATCAGCAGCGCCACGAAGGCCGCGGTGCCCATGCCGCCGCAGATGTTCTCCACCGCGATGGTCGCGGCCATGGTCCACAGGTGCGGCGGCGTCACCGCCAGGACCCAGTAGCCCAGGTTCGACACCCCCTGCAGCACGCCGAACAGCATCAGCGACCGATACAGCCCCAGCCGCACCATCAGCGATCCGCCGAACAGCGCGCCGATGATCGTGGCCGCCAGGCCCAGCGTCTTGTTGACGATGCCGACCTCGCCGGGGTCGAAGCCCAGCCCCCGGATCAGGAAGGTGGTCGACAGGCTGCCCGCGAAGGCATCGCCGAGCTTGTACAGCACGATCAGCAGCAGCAGCCACCAGGCGCCCTGGCGGCCGAAGAAGTCGCGCAGCGGGCCGAGTACCGCCTCTTCCAGCGATCTGGGCGCGCGCGCCGGGGTGTCCGGTTCGGGCGCCCACATCAGCGTAAGCAGGCCCACGCTCATCAGCGCGGCCATCAGCAGGTACATGTTCGACCAGCCCAGCACGCGGTCGGCCAGGTAGAGCGCCAGGCCGCCCGACACCAGCATGGCCAGCCGATAGCCCAGCACCTTGACTGCCGCGCCCGCCCCGCGTTCGGCGGGCCGCAGCACGTCGGTACTGTAGGCATCGAACACGATGTCCTGCGACGCGGACAGGAAGGCCACCAGCGTGGCCAGTGCCGCCAGCGCCCACAGCGCCTGGTGCGGCGGGCAGAAGGCCATCGCCGCGATGCTGCCCACCAGCGCCAGCTGGGTCACCAGCAGCCAGCCGCGCCGCCGTCCCAGCATCGGCGGCGTGTAGCGGTCCATCAGCGGGGCCCACAGGAACTTGAAGATATAGGCCTGGCCCACCAGCGAGAAGAAGCCGATCGTCTTGATGTCGAGCCCTTCCACGGTCATCCAGGCCTGCAGCGTGCCCGAAGTCAGTGCCAGCGGCAGGCCGGAGGCAAAGCCGAGCGTCAGCATGGCGCCGATGCGGCGGTTGCGGAAGATGTCGAGATAGGTCTGGAAATTCATGATGGGGTGGCGCCAAGGCTGGCGTGTATTATTGCATCACCCGTTCGCGCTGCCCCCGAACCCGTCACGACTTATTTCGCATCGAGCCCCGCCGTGAATCCCATCATGCCCGAGACCATGCGTCAGTCCTGCCTGCGCGTCATCCTGGCCGCCGTGGCGCTGGCACCGGCGCTGCCCGTGATGGCCCAGGAGGTGGCGCTGGTGGCAGCCCCCGACGATGGCGTGCGCGTGGAGCGGCGCTATTCGAAGGTGCGCGAGATCGTGCCGATGGAAGTCATCGACCAGCAGGCCGCCCGCGAGTACGAACAGGTCAAGCAGGAAGCCATCGCCAAACATACGCTGCTGGACGACGCCGATCCGCAGGTGCAGCGCCTGCGCGAGATCGGCATCCGGCTGCTGCCGCAGACCGTGCTCTGGAACCCGCGCGCAGGCCGCTGGCCGTGGGAAATCAACGTCATCCGCGCCAGGCAGATCAATGCCTTCTGCATGCCCGGCGGCAAGATGGCCGTCTATACGGGGCTGCTCGACGAACTGAAGCTGACCGACGACGAAGTGGCCGTGGTGATGGGCCACGAGATTGCCCATGCGCTGGAAGAGCACGCGCGCCAGCGCGCGGCGCAGGCGGAAATCTCGAATCTGGGGGCCAACGTGGTGTCGCAGCTGACCGGCTTCGGCAACCTGGGCAACATGGACATCGGGTCCAACGCCAAGATGTTGTCGCTGCGGTTCTCGCGGCTGGAAGAGACCGAAGCCGACCTCATCGGCATGGACATTGCCGCCCGCGCCGGCTACGACCCGCGCGCGGCCATCACGCTGTGGCAGAAGATGGGCAAGTTCCTGCAGGCGGGCGACGAATTCTCGTCGACCCATCCGTCGGGCCGCAGCCGCATCGCGGTGCTGGAGGCGCACATGCAAGAGGTGCTGCCGATCTACGCGAAGACCATGAACATGCCGATGGACAAGCTGGCGCCGCATCAGGCCAACATGGCTGGCTTGGCCGGCGCGCCGGTGGACGCTGGCGACGAAGACCAGCGGCGGCCACTAAAAAAGTAAACACTGCAATCTGATTCGTGCGGCGGCGGATCGGGTAGCATCATCCGGGTGGCGTTCGAGGCGCGTGGCGCCGCCGATGCCGAGGATCGACTCAACCAGGGAGAGGCCCCATGAACAAGACATTGCGCAGTGCCCTCGTCGCAACCGCCTTACTGGCATCGGGCGCCGCCAGCGCGGCCGACCAACTCATGAACATGCCAATCGATGCCGCCTTGAAGTCGCCCACGGCGGCGACCCGGATCGACCCGGGCATCCAGATGTCGTGGGGCTTCAACAGGCTCGACGGCGAACAGAATCCGGTGTTGTTCAAGACGGTGAAGCGCGTGCGCCGGCCTGTGAGCCGGGTGCAGGACACGCCTGTGCCGACCGATGCCGAACTGTGCCAGACCGTGTTCGTCGAGGCGCTGCAGGAATTGCAGCAACGGGCCAGAAGCACGGGCAACAACGCCTTGATGGAGATCCGCAGCAACTGGAAGGACGACGAGACGTCGAGCGACAAAACTTATGTGTGCGCCAAGGGCGCGGCCTATATCGGCGTCGCGCTCAAGGCCACGCTGGTCAAGGTGGGGGGCTGATCCAAGCCTGCCGCCAGCCAGGCGCCCCATGAAAAAACCGGCTCCACGGAGCCGGTTTTTTTGTGCCTCACGCGCTCGCGTGCGGCCTTCAAGCCTTCAAGCCTTCAGGCCGCTGGCTTCGTCCGCGCCGATTCGCACGTTCATGCACTGTACCGCCGCGCCCGCCGCACCCTTGCCCAGGTTGTCCAGACGGGCCACCAGGTTCAGGCGCTCTTCGTTACCGAACACGAACAGGTCCACCCGGTTGGTGTCGTTGCTGGCCTGGACGTCGAAGAAACCGTGGTCCAGGTTGTCGTCGCTGTTGTACGGATGCACGCGGACAAACTGCTCGCCCTCGTAGTGCTTGCGGTAGATGTCGAGGATGGCTTCGGCATTGGCCTGCGTGCGCAGCAGCGACGGATACACCGGCACCGTCACCGACAGGCCCTTCAGGAAGTTGCCGACGATCGGGTTGAAGATCGGCGCCTGGGCCAGGCCTGCCTGCACGCGCATTTCCGGCAGGTGCTTGTGCGCCAGTCCCAGCGCGTACGGACGCGGGCTGTTCAGCTTCGGGTTACCGCCGGCTTCGAACTCGGCAATCATCGACTTGCCACCGCCGCTGTAGCCGGTCAGCGAGAACGCCGAGATCGGGTAATCGGCCGGCATCAGCCCCGCTTCCACCAGCGGACGCACGGCCAGCACGAAGGCGCTGGCGTGGCAGCCCGGCACGGCGATGCGGTTGCTGGCGCGAATCTTCTCGCGCTGGCCGCGGGTCAGTTCGGGCAGGCCATAGGCCCAGCTGTCGGTGGTGCGGAACGCCGTGCTGGCGTCGATCACGCACGTGTTCGGATTGGTGACCAGCGACACGGCCTCGCGCGAAGCCACATCGGGCAGGCACAGGAAAGAGACGTCTGAGGCATTCAGGAAGCGTGCTCGCTCCTGCGGGTCCTTGCGCTTGTCATCGGCAATGCGCAGCAGCTCCACATCGGAGCGACCCGAGAGATAGTCAAGCAACCGGAGACCGGTGGTGCCTTCCTGACCATCGACGAACACTTTGAAAACCATGGCGGACTCACTATGAAAAATGCGAAGAGTCTCCTGTCCTTGGGGGCGGAGAACCTGCATTGTAGCGAGATTGACTGCCGGACGCAGGGTTTACGCCAAAAGAGGCGTGTTGGCGGGGCAGCGTTCCGGGTTGGTGAAAAATAACCAACTAGGTTAATCTCGCATGGAGAAATCGACGGCGCATTACAAGCTGGCCCCAGGTGAGGGCGTTGATTGCCGAAAGGCGGGTCGTGTTCACGGCATCGGCCGCTCAAGGACACCAGGCCATGTCGATGTCGCGTGCCGAAGCGTTGGCGGTGGTGGACAAGCTGGGTTCCGCTGACTTCTACAAGAGCATGACGACGTATCGGGACCACCGCGTTTGGCAGGATGTGTATCACCCACGCACACCCTATGGGAGCCTTTACGTGAAATTGACCGTTCGGGACGACTTGCTGGTGGTGTCGTTCAAGATACGGTGATGGCGGGCCGGCAACGGCCGAGGAACGGAAACGAAATGAAATGCCCTGAATGTGGCGGCGCCGAGCTGGTCAAGGGACGGCGTGATCTGCCCTATGCCTATCGCGGCGAGTCGACAGTGTTCGAGGACGTGGACGGCGAGTGGTGTCCGCTCTGCGGCGAGGGGATTCTTTCCCGAGAGGCGCATGAGAGGCTGGACGACCTTGCCCTGGCCTTCAACAAGCAGGTCAATGCGTCCCTTGTCGATCCCACCTTCATCATCGCAGTCCGCAAGAAGCTGCATCTGGACCAGAAGGAGGCCGGCGAAATCTTCGGCGGCGGTGTGAACGCGTTTTCGCGTTACGAGACTGGCCGCACCAAGCCGCCGCTGGCCCTGGTCAAGCTTCTGAAACTACTCGACCGCCACCCGAACCTGCTCGACGAAATCCGATCCATCTGAGATCGGAAACTGTCAGCCGCCCCAGCCTTGCGCCAGTGCGCCCCATCACAACGGAAAGTCGTAGTCGATCGACAGCGGGGCGTGGTCGCTGAACTTCTCGTCCTTGTAGATGGCGCTGGCTTTGGCCGTGGCGGCAATCCTGGCGGTGGTCAGGTGGTAATCGATGCGCCACCCGACGTTCTTGGCGTAGGCCTGGCCGCGGTTGCTCCACCAGGTGTACTGCTCTGGGCGCGGGTCGAGTTGCCGGAACACGTCGACGTAGCCGTGGGTGTCGAACAGGGCGCCGATCCACGCGCGTTCCTCGGGCAGGAAGCCGGAGTTCTTGAGGTTGCCCTTCCAGTTCTTGATGTCGATTTCCTTGTGGGCGATGTTCACGTCACCGCACAGGACGATTTCGCGGCCGGTGGCCTTCAGTTGCAGCAGGTGGGGCAGGAAGGCTTCCATGAAGCGGAACTTTGCCGCCTGGCGCTCTTCGCCGCTCGATCCGGACGGCACATAGACCGAAATGACCGCAAGGTGCGGATACTGCACTTCCACGTAACGCCCCTCGGCGTCGAATTCGGCACAGCCGAACCCCGTGACCACGCGTTCGGGCTGGTGGCGTGTGTACAGGCCCACGCCGCTATAGCCCTTCTTTTCGGCGTAGTGGAAAAAACCGTGATAGCCGTGTGGCGCCAGAAACGCCTCGGTCATGTCGGCTTGCTGCGCCTTGAGTTCCTGGACGCAGACCATGTCGGCGTTCTGCTTGCCCATCCACTCGAAGAAGCCCTTCTTGTGGGCCGAACGGATGCCGTTGAGGTTGGCGCTGATAATCCGTAACATCTCGGGAAATTTTGAATTCAGAGAGAAAAGATGACGCAGCAGACGACGCCGGCCGACCTGAGCCAGACCTTTATCCGCTTTGCACTGGATGCAGGCGTGCTGTCTTTTGGCGAGTTCGTGACCAAGGCTGGCCGCAAGTCGCCGTATTTCTTCAACGCAGGCCTGTTCAACCAGGGTGCGATGCTGGGCCAGGTGGCGCAATTCTACGCGAAGACCCTGATCAACTCGGGTCTGCAGTTCGACGTGCTGTTCGGGCCGGCCTACAAGGGCATCACGCTGGCGTCGGCGACGGCCGTCGCGCTGGCCGGCATGGGCCGCGATGTCGGGTTTGCGTACAACCGCAAGGAAGCCAAGGACCATGGCGAAGGCGGCACGCTGGTGGGCGCCAAGCTGCAGGGCAAGGTGGTGATCGTCGATGACGTGATCTCCGCCGGTACCTCGGTGCGCGAGTCGATGCAGATGATCCGCGCCGCCGGCGCCGAGCCGGCCGCCGTGCTGATCGCGCTGGACCGCATGGAAAAGAGCGGCACCGCCGACAACATCGGCACCCATTCGGCCGTGCAGGACGTGCAGCGCGAATACGGCGTGCCGGTGATCGCCATCGCGTCGCTGAAGGACTTGCTGGCCTATCTGGATGCCTCGCAGGATCCGGCGCTCGGGAACTCTCGCGACGCGGTTGCAGCCTATCGTCAGAAGTACGGCGTCTGACAGTTGTGTTGCACACGGCCCCGCCTGGGGCCGTTTTCATTTTCAGGGGAGCAGGGGCGTGGCGGAAAAGCGGCGGCAGAACCAGGAAGCGATCCAGCGCGAGATTGGCGAACAGGGCGCGCCGCCCCAGGATTCGGCGGCCGATGCCGCCACACCGTCCAAGGCCAAACGGCCCGCAAACCGCCGCAAGGCGCTGCCGCGCGAACATTGCGCGCCGGACGCGCCGCCGCACGCGGGCCCGGCCCATGAAGCCTACGCCATCCGCGCGCTGGTGCTGCAGGGGGGCGGGGCGCTTGGTTCCTACCAGGCCGGCGTCTACCAGGGGCTGGCCGAAGGCGGCATTCATCCGAACTGGATCGCCGGGATTTCGATTGGCGCCCTGAACGCAGCGGTCATCGCCGGCAACCCGCCCGAAACGCGGGTCGCGCAACTGCGGGCGTTCTGGGAATACATCTGCGCCCAGCCGTGGCTGCCCGGCCTGCCGCTGGACCTGCTGACGGAGGCCGCGCCGATGTGGCCGGAGCCCATGCGCATCTGGTTCGACGGGATCAACGCCACGCGCGCACTGCTGGAAGGCCAGCGCGGCTTTTTCTCGCCGCGCAATATCGCCGATCTCTGGTCGCGCTTCGACGATCCGGGCAGCGCCAGCTATTACGACACTGCGCCACTCAAGGCCACGTTGGAGCGGTTTGTCGACTTCGACCGGATCAACAGGCCGAAGGAAATGCGCGTGTCGGTGGGGGCGGTCAATGTGCGCACCGGCAACTTCGCGTACTTCGACAACACTCGCATGACGCTGCGCGCGGAGCATTTCATGGCATCGGGCGCGCTGCCGCCGGGCTTCCCGGCCATCGAAATCGATGGCGAGTATTACTGGGATGGCGGGCTGGTATCGAACACCCCGCTGCAGGAAGTTCTGACGGCCCAGCCACGGCGCGACGCACTGATCTTCCAGGTGGACCTGTGGAGCGCGCGCGGCAAGCTGCCGCATAACCTGCTGGACGTGGCCGAGCGCCAGAAGGACATCCAGTATTCGAGCCGCACGCGCGCCATCACCGACGCCATGCGTGAACAGCAGAACTATCGCCGCATGCTGAGTGAACTGATGGCGCTGGTGCCGCCATCAAAGCGCGACGACGCGTGGTACAAGCGTGCCGCCGAGCACGCCTGCGACGCGCGCCGCAACGTGATCCAGCTGATCTATCGCGACAAGAGCTTCGAAGGCAGCGCCAAGGATTACCAGTTTGGCGTTTTGACGATGCACGAGCATTGGTCCAGTGGGCTCGACGATATCCGTGACACGCTCAAGCATCCGCACTGGCTGGCCATGCCCGGCCCCGAACGCCCGTTCGTCACCCACGACGTGCATCGCGGCAACGGCGACGGCTGATGCCGGGGCCCGCCATGACGCGGCCCCTGCGCTTACTTGACCCTTACTCGACCACGACCTTGGCCAGCTCCGGCTTGGGGGGCGGGTAATCGGGCCGCAGCTTGTCGAAGGTGGCCCGCAGAATCTCCGCCACCATCAGGTTGCGATGGCTCTTCGAGTCGGCCGGCACGATATACCAGGGCGCCTCGGGCGCCGCCGTGGCCGCGATGGCGTCTTCGTAGGCCTGCTGGTATTCCTTCCAGAACTTGCGTTCGGCCAGGTCCTGCATGTCGAACTTCCAGTGCTTCTGCGGATCGGCGATCCGTTCCTCGAGCCGCTGCTTCTGCTCGCCCTTGGATATATGCAGGAAGCACTTGACGATGGTCGTGCCCGTCTCCACCAGCATCTGTTCGAATTCGCGGATCTGCCGGTAGCGCCGTTTGCATTCGGCTTCGTCGATCCAGCCGTGCACGCGCGTGATCAGCACGTCTTCGTAGTGGCTGCGGTTGAAGATCACGATTTCGCCCTTGCGCGGCACCTGGGCATGCACGCGCCACAGGTAGTCGCGCGCCAGTTCCTCGGGGGTGGGCGCCTTGAAGCTGGCGACGCGCACGCCCAGCGGATCGAAGCTGCGGAAGACCGATCGGACAGTGCCGTCCTTGCCGCTGGTGTCCATGCCCTGCAGCACGATCAGCAGCTTGTGCTTGTGCTCGGCGTAGAAGATGTCCTGCACGGCATCGAGCTGGCCGCTCAGTTCGGCCAGATGGGCGTTATCGGAAGTCTTGTTGCCGGTGGACAGCGGCTTGCTGGCGGCGTCGAAGGCGGCAAGTTTGAACTGCTTGCCCGTGGTGATGCGGAAATCGTCCAGGCTCATGGGCTCTCCGGTGGCGGGACCGGTGTCGTCCCGCGTTCCACACGGCCCCCGCCAGGCGCGGGGGCGAGCCCTTATGGTCAGGCAGGGAGCGTCGCCAGGTCAATAGACCCTTCGAACACGGTCGTCGCCGGACCGGTCATCTGCACCGGCTGACCCACACCCTGCCAGGCAATGCTGAGGTCGCCGCCGTGCGTATGCACCTTGACAGGCGAATCGAGCAGGCCACGGCGAATGCCGGCCACCACGGCGGCGCAGGCGCCGGTGCCGCAGGCCAGGGTCTCGCCCGCGCCACGCTCGAAGACGCGCAGGTGGATCGTGTGGCGATCGGCGATGGCCATGAAGCCGGCATTGACGCGGTTCGGGAACGACTTGTGATGCTCGATCACGGGGCCGTCCTGCAGCACCGGAAACTGCTCGACATCGTCCACCACCTGCACCGCGTGCGGGTTGCCCATCGATACGGCCGAAATCCACTCGGTGCGGCCGTTGACTTCCAGGCCGTACAGCGTGTCGTCGCCCTCGGTGCGCGTGGGCAGGCCGTCGGCGATGAAGGGCACGCGGGCCGGCGTCAATTCGGGCGCGCCCATGTCCACCGTGACCTGGCCGTCGTCCTGCAGCGTCAGGGTGATGACACCGTTCATGACTTCCACGCGCACGGACCGCTTGTCGGTCATGCCCTTGTCGGTGACAAAGCGCACGAAGCAGCGGGCGCCGTTGCCGCAGTGCTCCACCTCGCCGCCGTCCGCATTGAAGATGCGATAGCGGAAGTCGACGTCATCGCGCGCCGATTTCTCGACGATCAGGATCTGGTCGGCGCCGATGCCGAAATGGCGGCTGGCCAGGGCGCGCCATTGCGCGTCGGTCAGGTCGAGCTTCTGGTGGATGCCGTCCAGCACGATGAAATCGTTGCCGGCGCCGTGCATCTTGGTGAACTGGAGTTTCATGGTGCCGATTGTAATCAGTAGATGTCCGGTTCGCCGGGCGGCCGGTGCTTGAAGCGTTTGTGCACCCAGTAATAGTCGGTGATGCGCGGACGGATCGCCTCTTCGAAGAACGCGTTCATGCGTCGGGTGTCGTCCGTGACACTTTCTCCGGGGTAATCCTCCCACGGCGGCAGCAGGTGCAGCACGTAGCCCTGGTAGTCGGGCAACTGCTCGGTGTAGATCGGCACCACCCGGGCGCCGGCAAGCCGCGCCAGGCGCGACACCGACGTCAGCGTCAGCGCCTGCACGCCGAAGAACGGCACGAATTCCGAGTCGCGCTCGCCGAAGTCCATGTCGGAAATCAGCTGCAGTGCCTCGCCCTTCTTCAAAACCCGCAGAATGTTACGCACGCTGTCGTTGCGCGAGATCATGTTCGCGCCAAAACGGCCGCGCGCCACCTTCAGGAAATCGTCGAACAGCCTGTTCTTCTGCACCGTGTACAGCGACGCGCCAGAGCGGCCCACGGTGTCGCGCAGGTGCATGGTCAGGCGGATGGCACCCGCTTCCAGGCCCGACAGGTGCAGCGTCACCAGGATATGCGGCGTGCCGTCCAGCGCCGGCAGGTTGCCGTGGTCCTTGATCTGCACCAGGCGGCGCATCTTGGCTTCGCCGCAGGTCCAGAAGATGCCGCCTTCGGCAAAGCTGCGGAACACCTTCCGATAGGTCTCGCGAGCCATGGCCTCGATCTCGGCGTCGGACCGCTCCGGAAAGCACAGGCGCAGGTTGGCGCGCACCACCTCGCGGCGCGGGTTTGGCACAAGATAGAGGATGCTGCCCAGGGCCTCGCCAAAGCGCGCCACAAAGGCGTAGGGGAGTTTGCCCAGCACCGTCAGCAAGCCGATGCCGAGCCAGGTAAGGATGCGGCTCATTGATTCTCGTTGTTGGTGACCGCCGGCATGGCGGGGGCCATATCCGGTGGCAGCCCGGCCCCGGCCGGATGTTTGTAGCGGTTATATCCCCACAAATATTGCGTCGGGTCGATGTGGATCAACTCTTCGATCGTTGCATTGATGACAGCCGACGCTGCGGCCGGGTCTTCCGGCAGCATGCCGCCGCCGCACAGGACGCGCAGATGCCCGAGGTAGCCGGCGCCGCGCGGCAGGCGTTCGGCAAAGACCATCACGATCGGTGCCCCCGTCAGTTGCTGGAGCCGATGCACCAGTGTCATCGAATAGGCGGGCTTGCCATAGAACGGCGCCCAGGTGCCCTCTCCGCCGCTTGGAACCTGGTCGGGCAGGATGCCGATGGTCTCGCCGCGCTTGAGTGCCTTGACCAGCATACGCACCCCGCGCGGCGTGGCAGGCGCCATGGCAATGTTGGGGCGGGTGCGCATGTGCTCGACGAAATCGCGCAGCCAGGGCTGGTGGGGCGGCTTGAACAGGCAGGTCACGCGCTGTTGCCGGGCGTAGGCCTGCGGCAATACCTCGAAGCAGCCCAGGTGAGGGGTCAGCACGATCACGCCGTTGCCGGCCGCGCCGAGCCGGGCCGTTTCCGACCACAATGCATCGAAATTGTCGGTGCGCACGGTGATCGCCTTGCGGCTCCAGAAGTACGGCATCTCCATGATCAGGCGCCCCGTGTGGCGCGCCGACTCAGCAATCATGGCGTCGGTGGCCTGCGGGTAGGCATGGCGAAAATTCTCGGCCAGACGCCGCCCATAGCGGCCGGGCAGACGCGCCACGAGCAGCCCCAATGCACCGCCGGCGGCGTGCAGCACGCGCAGTGGCAGGCGGGAGATGAGCCAGAACAGAAAGGTCATGTCGGTGCGGGCGAGACGAAGCCGGTAAAGCCGAAAATAAAGCGTAATAACCGCAAAAGCAGTCAGGGATTTCTGAGATACGCCCGTTTCCTGCCGTTATTTGAAGAATTAGCGGCCTGCAACGGAAGCGGCAGGGCGGTATAATACCTGCCATCGCCGAGTTAACTGACAACTTGCGGGGCGATGCCGCTCTACCGGAGCAGCCTAAATACCGCTAAAGCGTCGCCGCATCGTTTCCGAAGGTGGCACGCAATAGCCGAAAAGCCAACCTGGAGAAACTAGATCGTGTCGAACGATTTCCTCTTTACTTCGGAATCCGTCTCCGAAGGCCATCCCGACAAAGTCGCTGACCAGATTTCGGACGCCGTCCTGGACGCCATCCTTGCCCAGGACAAGTACGCCCGCGTGGCCGCGGAAACCCTTTGCAACACCGGTCTGGTGGTGCTGGCTGGCGAAATCACCACGACCGCCAACGTCGACTACATTCAGGTCGCACGCGACACCATCAAGCGCATTGGCTACGACAACACCGACTACGGCATCGACTACAAGGGTTGTGCCGTGCTGGTTGCCTATGACAAGCAGTCGCCGGACATCGCCCAGGGCGTGGACCGCGCGTCGGACGACTACCTGAACCAGGGCGCCGGCGACCAGGGCCTGATGTTCGGCTACGCTTGCGACGAGACGCCGGAACTGATGCCGTTCCCGATCTACTACTCGCACCGCCTGGTGGAGCGCCAGTCGCAACTGCGCCGCGATGGCCGCCTGCCCTGGCTGCGCCCCGATGCGAAGTCGCAGGTGACCGTGCGCTACGTGGACGGCCGTCCGCACAGCGTGGACACCGTGGTGCTGTCGACCCAGCATTCGCCGGACATTTCGCAGGCACAGATCCGCGAGGCGGTGATCGAGGAGATCATCAAGCCCGTGCTGCCGGCCGACATGCTCAAGGAAACGAAGTACCTGGTGAACCCGACCGGCCGTTTCGTGATCGGTGGTCCGCAGGGCGACTGCGGCCTGACCGGCCGCAAGATCATCGTCGATACCTACGGCGGTGCTTCGCCGCACGGTGGTGGCGCGTTCTCGGGCAAGGACCCGTCGAAGGTTGACCGCTCGGCTGCCTACGCCGCCCGCTACGTGGCCAAGAACGTGGTGGCCGCCGGCCTGGCGCGCCAGTGCCAGGTGCAGGTCAGCTACGCCATCGGCGTGGCGCGTCCGATCAACGTGACCGTCTACACGGAAGGCACCGGCAAGATCTCCGACGAGAAGATCGCCCAGCTGGTGCAGGAACACTTCGACCTGCGCCCGAAGGGCATCGTGGCAATGCTGGACCTGCTGCGCCCGATCTACGAAAAGACCGCCGCCTACGGCCACTTTGGCCGCGAGGAGCCGGAATTCTCGTGGGAAGCCACCGACAAGGCCGCCGCGCTGCGCGCCGCCGCCGGCCTGTAAGCGCCCAGGGCGCCTTCACGGCTGCAAGACCCCGCCGGTCCTCACGGATCCGCGGGGTTTTTTGTTGCGCGGGCGGCACCTGGGCCGGCGCCCGCATGGAGGTAGAATCCGGTCAACCTGAAATTATCGGAATTGCCATGTCCCTGGACCTGATCCGCACCCAGCCCTATACCGACTGGTCGCCCGAGGTAACGCCCGAGACGCGCGCCACGCTGCGCCGCGAACTGGAGCAGGGCGCCGTGCTGTACTTCCCGAACCTGGCGTTCCGCTTGCAGCCGGGCGAGGAACGGTTCCTGGACCCGCGCTATTCCGACGGCAAGTCGAAGAACATCAACCTGCGCGCCAACGACCGCGCCGTGCGTGGGGCGGCCGGCACCGAGCAGGACCTGACCGATCTCTACAATCTGATCCATCGCTATGCCACGTCGAGCGAGACGCTGATCCGCACGCTGTTTCCCGAGTACGAGGGGCACATGACGCGTGCGGGCACGTCGCTGCGTCCGAGCGAAATCGCCGGCCGCCCGGTCAGCTGGCGCAAGGACGATACGCGGCTGCACGTGGATTCGTTCCCGTCGAACCCGATGCTGGGCAAGCGCCTGCTGCGCGTGTTCCACAACATCGACCCCGAAGCGCCGCGTGTGTGGCGGGTGGGCGAGCCATTTGGCGATTTTGCTGCGCGATTCGTGCCAAAGACGCACGGCATGTGGCCGGGCCAGGCCTGGCTGATGAAGACGCTGCACATCACCAAGCGCGAGCGCAGCGAATACGATCACCGCATGCTGCAATTGCACGACCTGGCCAAGGCCGACCTGGACTACCAGAAGTCCGTGCCGCAGCAGGAATTCCATTTCCCGCCGGGCGCCACCTGGATCGTGTTCAGCGACCAGCTGCTGCATGCCGCCATGCGCGGCAAGGCGATGATGGAACAGACGATCTACCTGGACCCGGCCGCCATCGGCGACCGGACCCATTCGCCCGAGGCCGTGCTGTCGCGCATGCTGGGCAAGCCGATGCTGGCTGCCTGAGTTCGCCAGCTAGCGCATCAGCATCTTCAGCATCGACGCGAACCGCTTGCCATAGGGCGGCTTGAGCAGCCCGGCCCCGTTCAGGCCGGCCTGATAGAACACGGGCTTGAGTTTCGAGAACGTCTCGAAGCCGGCCGCGCCGTGATAGTCGCCCATCCCGCTGGGCCCCACGCCGCCGAAGGGCAAATCGTCCTGGGCGATATGGAACAGGGTGTCGTTGACGGTCACGCCGCCGGCCACGGTCTGGCGCATCACCCGATCCACCACGTCGCCGCCCTTGTCGAACACGTACAGCGCCAGCGGCCGGGGGCGCGCATTGACGAAGCCGATCGCGTCGTCGAGGTTGCGGTAGGTCACCACGGGCAGCACGGGCCCGAAAATCTCTTCCTGCATCGCGCGCACGTGGTCCGGAACGTCGGTCAGCAGCACGGGCGGCAGCTGCCGGACGGCGGCGTTGGGGCCGGCATCGGTCAGCGGCACCACGCGGGCGCCGGCCGACTGGGCGGCGTCGATCAACGATACCAGCCGGTCGAAATGGCGCGGGCTGATGATGCTCGTGTAGTCCGGGTTGCGCGCGATGTCGGGATAGAGCCGGCTCACCACGCGCCGTGCGGTGTCGACCAGCCGGTCGCGCTGATCGGCCGGCACCAGCACATAGTCCGGCGCAATGCAGGTCTGCCCCGCATTGAGCAGCTTGCCCACCAGGATGCGCTCCACGGCGCGCTCGAAATCGGCGCCGGGGCCGATGATGGCCGGCGACTTGCCGCCCAGTTCCAGCGTCACTGGCGTCAGGTTCGCGGCGGCGGCCTTCATCACGTGATGGCCGACACTGGTGGAGCCGGTGAACAGCAGGTGGTCGAACGGCAGCGCGCTGAAAGCGGCGGCCACCTCGGCGTCGCCGTTGATGACCGCCACCTCGTCCGGCGCGAACGTGGCCTGCACCAGCCGCGCGAACAGGTCGGAAAACCGTGGCGTGAATTCGGACAGCTTCACCATCGCGCGGTTGCCGGCCGCCAGCGCGCCGGTCAGCGGCCCGATGGCCAGGTACAGCGGGTAGTTCCAGGGCACCACGATGCCGACCACGCCCAGCGGCTGCGGCATCAGGCGCGACTTGCCCGGCTTGAACCACAGCCCGGTCTTTACCCGGCGCACGCGCATCCACCGCTTGCCATGCCGCAGTGCGTCATCGATGCCCGAAATGCTCGGGAATACTTCCAGCAGCGCGGTTTCATGGCGCGGGCGGTTCGTGAAATCGGCGTTGATCGCGGCCGCGATGGCGTCGTGGTTGTCGCGCACCAGCGCCTTGAGGCGCCGCAGCCGGTCGGCCCGGACCGGCCACGCCGGCGATTGGTCGTGGCGCGACGCGGCATGCATGGCGTTGAACACCGTGGACATGGCGGGCACTTCTCTCATCGGCGGTCTCCTTGAGGCGCGATCTGTTTTGCGTGGGCCATCGCGCACCATAAGGCAGAGCGTCGGTTATATCAATGGAGGACGGCTCCCAAACGCGGGGCGTGCGGCACCGCGCGCTGGCCGCCCGGATTCCGGGGCCGCCCCGCTTCACCACGCCGGCGGCAACGCCTACACTGGACTTTCGCGGCGGGCGTCCGCGGGGAGACTGGACCGGCGCCGGACACGCGGGGAGACAGATGGAAACGACCTTTGACTATCTCGTCGTGGGTGCGGGCTCGGCAGGCTGTGCGCTGGCTGGACGGCTGGCCGACAGTGGCAATGACACCATCGCGCTGCTCGAAACCGGCGCCCACGACCATCATGTGCTGGTACGCACACCTGCCGGCTGCGCGGCCATGCTGCCGCGCGCCGGCGCGCGCAACTACGGCTACCTGACCGCGCCCCAGCCTGGTCTGGACGGGCGGTGTGGCTATCAGCCACGCGGGCGCGGGCTGGGCGGGTCGTCTTCGATCAACGCCATGATCTATATGCGTGGCCGGCCCGCCGACTACGACGGATGGGCCGCGGCGGGCTGCGACGGCTGGTCGTGGGACGATGTGCTGCCATACTTCCGCCGCGCCGAATGCAATGAACGCGTGGCCGGCCATGACGACGATCCGCTGCACGGCGGCACCGGCCCGCTGCATGTCAGCGACCTGCGCTCGCCCAATCCGTTCGGCCAGCATTTCATCGATGCCGCGCAGCATGCGGGCATCGTGCGCAACGACGATTTCAACGGCGAGGAGCAGGAGGGCGTGGGCTGGTATCAGGTCACGCAGCACAACGGCGAACGGTGGAACGCTGCGCGCGCTTACCTGCACGGGGGCAATGTCCGCGACCGCCACTGCAACGGCGGGCGCAGCCATCTGCATGTGATGACCGGCACGCAGGTGCTGCGTATCCTGTTCGATAAACGGCGCGCCGTGGGCGTGCTGGTGTGGCGCGACGGCCAGGAAATCGTGCTGCGCGCGCGCCGCGAGGTGATCGTGTCGGCCGGAGCGTTCGGGTCGCCGCAGCTGCTGATGGCGTCAGGCGTGGGGCCGGCCGCCCATCTGCGCGAGCACGGTATCGACGTGGTGCATGATCTGCCCGGCGTCGGCGGCAACCTTCAGGATCATCTGGACATCATTCTGCACAAGCGCGTGCCGGCGTCCGACCTGTTCGGCATCTCGTTGGGCGGGGCCAGGCGCCTGGTGGCCGAAGTCCTGCGCTATCGGCGCGAGCGGACCGGCATGATGACATCGAATTTTGCCGAAGCCGGCGCGTTCGTGCGCAGCCGTCCGGACCTGGCCGAGCCCGACCTGCAACTGCACTTCGTGGTCGGCATGGCCGACAACCACATGCGGCGTGTCAACCTGGGTCATGGCTATTCCTGCCATGTCTGCGTGCTGCGTCCGCGCAGCCGGGGCGAGGTCAGGCTGGCATCGGCCGACATGCGGCAGGCGCCGCGCATCGACCCCCGTTACCTGACGGATCCGCAAGACATGGCAACGATGCTGGAAGGCCTGCGCATCGTGCGGCGCATCTTCATGCAGGCGCCGCTGGCGGTTTTCGGCGGCCGCGAACTGTATTCGGACGCCTTGCGGCTCGATGGCAGCGACGACGAGGCGGTGCGGGCGCTGATCCGCCGGCACGCGGACACGATCTACCACCCGGTGGGCACCTGCCGCATGGGCATGGACGCCTTGGCCGTGGTGGACCCGCAATTGCGGGTGCGAGGCGTGGAGGGGCTGCGCGTGGTCGATGCGTCGATCATGCCGACGCTGGTGGGCGGCAATACCAACGCGCCGGCCATCATGATCGGCGAGCGCGCCCACGACCTGATCCGCTTCGCCCCCCATGTGACGCTGCGGTTCCGCGAGGCGGCCGTAGCGGACTGAGATGTAGGTTCTCCGCTCTCCCACCAGTGGGGGAGCGGAGAACGGCACAACACAGATGCCGGCCTTACCCGCGCATCTGGAACTGGCCCACCATGTCGCGCAGGCGGCCGGCTTGCTCGTCCAGCGATTGCGCGGCGGCGGCGGCTTCTTCCACCAGCGCGGCGTTCTGCTGCGTGACCTGATCCATCTGGCCCACGGCGTGGCCCACCTGCTCGATGCCGGCGCTCTGTTCCTGCGACGCGGCCGAGATCTCGGCGATGATGTCGGACACGCGCTTCACGGCCTGGCGGATGTCGGTCATGGTCTTGCCGACTTCCTCGGCCTGGCCGGAACCCGTCCGGACCGTATCGACCGATGCTTCGATCAGTTCCTTGATTTCCTTGGCGGCGCTCGACGAACGCTGCGCCAGGCTGCGCACCTCGCCGGCCACCACGGCAAAGCCGCGGCCCTGTTCGCCGGCACGCGCCGCTTCCACGGCGGCGTTCAGCGCCAGGATGTTGGTCTGGAAGGCGATGCCCTCGATCAGGTTGGTGATCTCGGCGATACGCTCGGAGCTGCTGCTGATGGCGCCCATGGTGCCCACCATCTGCTGTACCGACTGGTTGCCTTCGTCGGCCACCAGCGCGGCGCTTGACGCCAGCGACGATGCCTGGCGGGCGTTTTCGGCGTTCTGGCGCACGGTGGCGGTGAGCTGTTCCATGCTCGACGCCGTTTCTTCCAGCGACGCGGCCTGCTCTTCGGTGCGCGACGACAGGTCGACGTTGCCGGCGGCGATCTGCGCGGCGGCCACGCTCACCGAATCGGTGGAACGGCGCACTTCGCGCAGCGTGCCCGCCACACGCTCGATCAGCGCGTTGAACGACTGGGCCGTCAGGCCGATCTCGTCGAGGCGGTCCACCGGGGCGCGGTGGTCGAGGTCGAGCGTGTTGCTGACGTGCGCGAGTGTGCCCTGAATTTCATCGAGGCTGGTGCGGATGCGCCGGTACAGGCCGAAGGCCAGGAACGCGGTCAGTGCCACGGCGACCACGATGACGATCACGAACACGCGCACCGACGTGTGGTACTGGGCCTTGTTGAAGGCCACTGCCTCTTCGCCGAGCCTGGTGTTGTAGTCCAGATGCTCGTCCAGGGCCTTGCGCACGGCGGTCGATGCAAGGTGCACCGGACCCGACGTGATCATTTCCCGCGTGGCGTCGAAATCATTGCCGCGGGATTTTTCCAGGAACGCGCCCAGGGTCTCGCGATAGGCCTTGATGGCCGCGCGATCGGCTTCCAGCAACTTGCGGTCGGTCTCGTCCGAGATGTCCTCGCGCTCGTACTTGGCCAGCAGATCGTCGAAACGCTTGTTGGACCTGTCGAGCATGCCCTCGGCTTCGGTCTTGGCGCCGGCATCGGTGGTCATGGCATGCCGGTAAAGCGAGACGCGGATATTGGCCAACGCGCCGCTGACATTGTTGAGATCGCGCACGCTCGTCAGCGTGTTGTCGTTGAAGTACTCGAACCGGTCCTCGGCCCTGGACAGTTGCCAGATGCCGCCCAGGCCAACGAAGAGTAGCGCGAGCAATGCAAGGGACAGCGTAAGAAGCAGACGTTTGCTGATATTCATGGGGTGGCTTGGCGGCCACGTTACTTGGCGTGGACCGTCCGTTGTGACGACGACTTGGAAGGTTTCGCAGGCGGGCCGGGGCCCGTCGCCACAACGTTTACGGCAGGTGCCATATCCCCTGAAGGTGGGGATACTGCCGTGCAGCATGCAATGTGCGATGTCCGCACACTATAAGTGTCAGGCGGGCCAGGCGCGATTGGAAATACGGGCCAAAGTGGCGATATCGGCATCCAGCGTGCCGAACACGCGGCCATGCTGGCGGCCCAGGCGGCTGGCCACGAACTGTTCGGCCGATTCCCGATGCGCGTGGGCGATTATCAGCGCGGCCTGCGCGGTCAGCACGAGGCCCTGCGCAAACCGCCGGGCACTGGCTTCGAGCGCCTCCGCCGGACCGTGAAGCATTGCCTGAAGTGATGCAAGCTCCGCGCGCACAAGAGCGTGGCCGTTCGACAGGCGCGCCAGGTCGTGCAGGATGCGGACACCATCGTCGGGATTGCGCTGCAGCGCACGCAGCACGTCCAGGCACATGATGTTGCCCGAACCTTCCCAGATCGAATTGACCGGCGCCTCGCGGTACAGCCGGGCCATCGGGCCTTCTTCGACATAGCCATTGCCACCCCAGACCTCCATCGCCTCGCCGGTGGCTTCCAGCGCACGTTTGCAGATCCAGAACTTGGCGGCCGGCGTCATCACGCGCTTCCAGGCGGCAGCCAACGGGTCCTGACCGGCATGCTCGAACGCGTGGGCCAGCGCCATCATGATCTGCGTGGCGGCCTCGGATTCCAGCGCCAGATCGGCCAGCACGTTGCGCATCAGCGGCTGGTCGGCCAGCAGCCGGCCGAACGCCATACGGTGTCGCGCGTGATGCAGCGCCTGCACCAGCGCCGCACGCAGCAGCGCGGCGCTGCCGATCACGCAGTCCAGCCGGGTGTTGGTGGCCATCTCGATGATGGTGGGGATGCCGCGGCCTTCCGGGCCGATCAGGATGCCGGTGGCGCCCCGGAATTCCACCTCGCTGCTGGCATTGGACTTGTTCCCGAGCTTGTCCTTGAGCCGCTGGATCAGGATCGGATTCTTGCTGCCGTCGTCCCGGAAGCGCGGCACGAAGAAGCACGACAGCGGACCGTCGGCCGCGCCCATGCGCGCCACCACCAGGTGGGCATCGCACATCGGCGCCGAGAAAAACCACTTGTGGCCGGTCAGCGCGTACTCGGCGCCACGGCCTTCGCCGCGCACCGGCATGGCCACGGTGGTATTGGCGCGGACGTCCGAGCCGCCCTGTTTTTCGGTCATGCCCATGCCGATCATCACGGCGGTCTTGTCGCGCCAGGGCAGGTCGCGCGGATCGTGCCCGGTCGAGAACAGCCGGGCCTGCAGATCCCGATAGAGCGCCGGTTCCTTGCTGAGCACCGGGATGCTGGCAAATGTCATTGTGGTGGGGCAGAGCGAGCCCGATTCCACCTGGGCCTGCAGGAAATAGCCGGCCGTGCGTGCCACCCAGGCGCCTTCGCGCGGTTGCGCGAAAGGCAGCGCCTGCAGTTGCTGGCTGCGCAGCAGGGCCAGCAGGTGATGCCAGGCGGGGTGGAACTGCACCTGGTCGATCCGTTCGCCGGTGCGGCTGTGGGTGTGCAGCGTGGGGGTCAGGCGGTTGGCCTCGGCGGCCCATGCCTGCACTTCGGGGTCGCCAAGCCGGGCGCCGTAGCCGGACAGCGCGTCGGCATGCCACGTCCCGCCTAGCCGATCCAGCGCGGCACGCAGGCCGGGGTCGGCGTCGAACAGGTTGTAGTGGGCAAGGTCGGGCACCTGGTTGAACACGCTGTGGGTATCTGCGATGCGGGCGTGATCGACGTCGGCGGCGGGTGTGGCGGTCATGGCATCTCCTGGGCGGCAATGCTTGTCGGCACTTCGGCGGGCTGCGGCCATGGTACGGCAACTCGCCCGTTCGCAATGCTGCAAGGCACCATGATTCCGATACCGTGAAGCACGACAGCTGGAACCGAATTTCGGGTGGCGCGGGGCCGGGGCTTGTGCTTAAATTCACCCCGTTGGATGAAACAGGGGTGCCGTCCGGATGGGCCGGGCGCGCTGAGAGAGTCCCTTCGAACCCGATCCGGCTAGTACCGGCGTGGGAAGTTTCACAAAAACCGATTTGCCTCTTGTCCCGCGGGAAAGCCGCCTTTACCGCACCGGGACGCCGCCGCCGGCCATGCCGCGCAGGCCGGCTCACAGGGCTCCTGGTTTCGTCCATCCCCGCAAGAGAGAGGACGACACCCATGGCCCGTACTGCCCCCGCTGCATCGTTTGAGTCGCTGGAAAGCGATCTCGACCAGAAATTTGCCTATCCGGCATCGACCAAGACCTACCTGACGGGCAGCCGCCCCGATATCCGCGTGCCGCTGCGCACGATCCTGCAGACCGCCACCCGCACCGAAAAGGGCGAGATGGCAAATCCGCCAATTCCCGTCTACGACACGTCGGGCCCGTACAGCGACCCCGACGTGCATATCGACCTGAAGGCCGGCCTGCCGCCCGTGCGCGCCAAGTGGATCGAAGAGCGCAACGATACCGAAGTGCTGTCCGGCCTGTCGTCGGAATATGGCCTGGCGCGCGCCAACGACCCCGCCACGGCTCACCTGCGCTTTGCCCAGCTGACCAACCCGCGCCGCGCCAAGGCCGGTGCCAACGTGTCGCAGATGCACTACGCGCGCAAGGGCATCATCACGCCCGAGATGGAATACGTGGCGCTGCGCGAATCGCTGAACCTGCAGGCGCTGTACGACAAGCCCGAATACAAGGCGCTGCTGCGCCAGCATCCCGGCAACGCGCTGGGGGCCGCGCTGCCGCTGCGTCCGGAAGACATGACGCCGGAATTCGTGCGCCGTGAAGTGGCCGCTGGCCGCGCGATCATCCCGGCCAACATCAACCACACGGAACTGGAGCCGATGGCCATCGGCCGCAACTTCCGCGTGAAGATCAACGGCAACCTGGGCAATTCGGCGGTGACGTCGTCGCTGGCCGAGGAAGTGGAAAAGATGGTGTGGTCGATCCGCTGGGGCGCCGACACCATCATGGACCTGTCCACGGGCAAGCACATCCACGAAACGCGCGAATGGATCCTGCGCAACTCGCCGGTGCCCATCGGCACGGTGCCGATCTACCAGGCGCTGGACAAGACCGGCGGCATCGCCGAGGACCTGACCTGGGAAATGTTCCGCGACACGCTGATCGAGCAGGCCGAACAGGGCGTGGACTACTTCACGATCCACGCCGGCGTGCTGCTGCGCTACGTGCCGCTGACGGCCGACCGCGTGACCGGCATCGTGTCGCGCGGCGGCTCGATCATGGCCAAGTGGTGCCTGGCGCACCACAAGGAAAACTTCCTGTAC
The DNA here is from genome assembly GCF_057798875.1 of Cupriavidus sp. 94F1. NCBI lineage: Bacteria > Pseudomonadati > Pseudomonadota > Betaproteobacteria > Burkholderiales > Burkholderiaceae > Cupriavidus > Cupriavidus sp. 94F1. The sequence goes on along the minus strand of NZ_JBYOJT010000003.1, from coordinate 160,072 downwards.
ACGCACTTCGACGAGATCTGCGAAATCATGAAGGCGTACGACGTGTCGTTCAGCCTCGGCGACGGCCTGCGTCCGGGATGCATCGCCGATTCGAACGACGACGCCCAGTTTGGTGAACTGCGCACGCTGGGCGAACTGACCGCCAAGGCGTGGGAGCACGACGTGCAGGTGATGATCGAAGGCCCGGGCCACGTGCCGCTGCAGCGCATCCAGGCCAACATGGACGAGGAACTGAAGCACTGCTACGAAGCCCCGTTCTACACGCTGGGACCGCTGGTGACCGACATCGCGCCGGGCTACGACCACATCACCAGCGGCATTGGCGCCGCCAACATCGGCTGGATGGGCACGGCCATGTTGTGCTACGTCACGCCGAAGGAGCACCTGGGCCTGCCGGACAAGGAAGACGTGCGCGAAGGCATCATCACGTACAAGATCGCCGCCCATGCCGCGGACCTGGCCAAGGGCTGGCCCGGCGCGCAGCTGCGCGATAATGCGCTGTCCAAGGCACGTTTCGAGTTCCGCTGGGAAGACCAGTTCAACCTGGGCCTCGATCCGGAGCGCGCACGGTCGTTCCACGACGCCACGCTGCCGGCCGAAGGCGCCAAGATCGCCCACTTCTGCTCGATGTGCGGGCCGAAGTTCTGCTCGATGAAGATCACGCAGGAAGTGCGCGACTACGCGGCATCGCTGCCGGCTGCCCAGAAGGGAATGGAAGAGAAGTCGATCGAGTTCGTGAAGTCGGGCTCGAAGATCTACTCGTAAGCGTTGTCTTGCAGGACGGGCGGCCGCCCACGCGGCGCCGCCCGGCAGTACCGTAGCACCTGAGAGTTCCGCGCGCGGCGCCCCCACGCAGCGCGGCGGTATTCACCCAACCGGAGGCCGGTCGGCGCCACTTACCTGGCCAATGCCGCCGGCATACAAGCCCATGACAGCAGTACAGTCCTTCGATGTCGCCATTCTCGGCGCCGGCCTGGCCGGGCGGATTTCCGCCTGGCTGCTGGTGCGTGCCGGCGCCCGTGTGGCGCTGGTGGAGCGTGGCGGCCCCGACGGCAGCGGCTCGGCCGCGCACGTGGCCGCGGCCATGCTGGCGCCGCTGGCCGAATCGGCCATCGCCGAACGGCGCATCGTCGACCTTGGCATTGCCAGCGTCGACCTGTGGCGCACCTGGATCCAGGAATTGCCCGAGCCCGTGTTCTTCCAGGAGGACGGCACGCTGGTGGTCTGGCATGCGCGGGACCGCAGCGAGGTGTCGCTGTTCACCAGCCGCATGCGCGCCGTCGCCCCGCCGGAACTGGTGCAGGCGCGCCTGCGCGCGCTGGACGGCAAGGGCGTGGCCGATGTGGAACCCGAGCTGGCCGGGCGCTTCGCGCAAGGCCTGCTGCTGCAGGGCGAAGGCCAGCTCGACAATCGTGGCGCGCTGCGGGCCCTGCTCCACTGTGCCATCGACGAAGGGCTGCATTGCGTGTGGGAAGCCGGCGAGATCGACGCCGAATCGCTGCCATCGCTGGGCATCAAGGCCGACGTGGTGCTCGATTGCCGTGGCCTGGGCGCCCGGGGCGCCTGGATGGACCAGGACGCGCAGGGCAACCCCGTGCCGGGCCTGCGTGGCCTGCGCGGCGAAGTGGTGCGCGTGCATGCGCCCGACGTGAAGCTGCACCGGCCGGTGCGCCTGCTGCATCCGCGCTACCCGATCTACATCGCACCGAAGCCGAACGACCTGTACGTGATCGGCGCCACCGAAATCGAAAGCGAGGACGATTCGCCGATGAGCGTGCGCTCCGCGCTGGAACTGCTGTCGGCCGCGCACTCGCTGCATCCCGCCTTTGGCGAGGCGCGGGTGCTGGAACTGAACGTGCAGCGCCGCCCGACGCGCCCAGACCACCTGCCGTCCATCCGCGTGGACCAGCGTGCGCGCGTGGTGCGCATCAACGGACTGTATCGCCATGGCTGGCTGATCGCCCCGGCCGTGACGGAAGCGGCCTGCCACGTGGTACGTGCCCTGCTCAACGACGACCCCGCCGCCTATGCCGTGCCGTCCGCGCTGCGCTGGCCCGGCATGATCCAGCAGGTGCGCGAGGTGGTCTGCCCCGCGCCGAGCGTGGTCGTCAACCCCGGCGGCGGCACGCTGCATTAACCGATAACCATCATGCAAATCCTGCTCAATGGCCAACCGCTCGACGTGCCGGACGCCGCCACGCTCGCCGACGCCGTGACGGCGGCAGCCATCGCGCCGCCGTTCGCCGCCGCGGTGAACGGCCAGTTCGTGCCGCGCGCCGCGCATGCGGCCACATCGCTCAATGCGGGCGACCAGATCGACCTCGTGCAACCGGTAACGGGCGGCTAAAGGGACTCTCCATGACATTCGAACCTGCTGAAACCCTGCGCGACCCGTTCGTGCTGTACGGCGAATCCTTCGATTCGCGCCTGCTGCTGGGCACCGCGCGCTATCCGTCGCCGGCCACGCTGCAGGCCGCGGTGGAAGCCTCGCGCCCGGCCATGATCACCGTGGCCCTGCGCCGCCAGACCGCCGTGGGCAGTGGCGACGGCCAGACGCTGGGCGGCGACACCTTCTGGCAGATGCTGCGCTCGCTGGGCGTGCCCGTGCTGCCCAACACCGCCGGCTGCTTTACCGCGCAGGAAGTCATCACCACGGCGATGATGGCGCGCGAGGTCTTCGAGACCGACTGGATCAAGCTCGAACTGATCGGCGACGACTACACGCTGCAGCCCGACACGCTGAACCTGCCGGCCGTGGCCGAGACGCTGATCAAGGAAGGCTTCAAGGTGCTGCCGTACTGCACCGAGGACCTCGTGCTGTGCCGCCGCCTGCTCGACGTGGGCTGCCAGGCGCTGATGCCCTGGGCGGCCCCGATCGGCACCGGCCGGGGCGCCGTGAATCCACACGCCATGCGCACGCTGCGCGACCGCCTGCCCGACACGCCGCTGATCGTCGATGCCGGCCTGGGCCTGCCGTCGCACGCGGCGCAGGTGCTGGAGTGGGGCTACGACGGCGTGCTGCTGAACACCGCCGTGGCGCAGGCCGCGTACCCGGTGAACATGGCGCGCGCGTTTGCGCTGGCCGTGGAAGCCGGCCGCACCGCGTACCTGGCCGGGCCGATGCCCGAGCGCGAGGTGGCGCAGGCCAGCACGCCGGTGGTCGGCATGCCGTTCTGGCACGCCGAAGGCGCGGAGGATCGCGCATGACGCGCCAGGGGGTTGCCGCGGCCATCGATGCCGCACTGTTTGAAGACGTGATGCGGCGCTTTGCCGCGATGTTCGGTCGCGACGAATCGCCGTGGCAGGTATGGCCGCTGGCCAATGCCCCGGCCACGCTGGGCCGTCACGACGTGGTGCTGGCGGACGGCGAGGCTGCCGCCGACCTCATCGACCGTGTGGCGGCGGCCAATGCCGTGCTGATCGTGTCGGAGCGCGAAGGCGGCCGCTGGATCGACACGGTGCGCTCGTGGATGGGTACCTGGGTGTTCGATTCGCACGCCGACGATGACACCGCGCACTCGCCGGGCTTCGTGGCGGTGCTGGCGGCGGCGCTGTCGCTGCATTTTCCCGCGCACGACGCGCTGTGCATCGCCCGCGCCTGGGAGCCGGGCAGCACCGCGTGGCCCGCCGATTTCGGGCGCTTCCCGCGCGTGCGCCATGCCGCGCTGGTCTCGCCCGACCAGCCGGCGCCGGCCTTCGCGCCGTGCCCGCCTGATCTGGGCCTGTATGCGGTCATGCCGACCGCCGCCTGGATCGAGCAGCTCGTGCCGCTGCAGGTGCCGACCGTGCAGCTGCGCTTCAAGTCGTCCGACGCCGCCGAGGTGACGGCCGAAGTGGTGCGGGCGGCCAACGCTGCCAAGGGTTCGACATCGCGCCTGTTCATCAATGACCACTGGCGCGTGGCGGTCGACCATCACGCGGCCTGCGGCGGCGACAGCGGCATCTATGGCATCCACCTGGGCCAGGAAGACCTGGACGAGGCGGATCTCGATGCCATCCGCGCCTCGGGCCTGCGCCTGGGCGTGTCGACGCACGGCTACGCCGAGATGCTGCGCGTGGCGGCGATCCGGCCCAGCTACCTGGCGCTGGGCGCGATTTTTCCGACCACGACCAAGGTCATGCCGACCCAGCCGCAAGGCATGGGCCGCTTCCAGTCGTATGTGACGCTGATGAAGCCGGTGATGCCGTCGCTGGTGGGCATCGGCGGGGTGAACGCCGGCAATATGCGCGAAGTGCTCGACGTCGGCGTGGGCAGCGCCGCCGTGGTGCGGGCGATCACGGAAGCCAGCGATGTGCCGGCGGCGGTGGCGGGGCTTAATGCCTTGTTTATTTGATGGTTGATACCCCTTCGGTGTGCGGGGGAGAGGGCAGGCGCATGGGGTGCTAACCCGGTTCGGCAAGTGCGGACACGCTAGCCCTCTCCCCCAACCCCTCTCCCGCAGGCGGGAGAGGGGAGCGGCGCCCTCCGGTGCAAGCAAGGGGAGCGAACCATCAGCAATGGATACCCCCCGGGAGAGGGCTGGCGTATCAGGAACTCACAGATTGGGCGCTGACCGGCCACCCCGGCTGGTCGCGACCGGACAATCCGCATATCCTCTCCATCCAGTCACCAATGGATAGAGGTTCCGCAATACGGAACGGGACCCGCAGAGAGGAAACAGCAGTGAACGAGATCATCCCCGCCGCCCCGGGCACCCCCGACAAGCCCTATTTCGGTATCGAGATTCCGCTGATGCGCCTGCTGGGCCTGCAGCCGGTGCATATGGAGGAAGGGCTATGCCGTACGCGCCTGCCGGCCAGCCCGAACGTGGTGAACAGCCGTGGTGACGTGCATGGCGGCACGCTGATGGCCGTGCTGGACTTCACGCTGAGCGGCGCGGCGCGCTCGCATGCGCCGCTGGACGTGGGCGTGATCACGATCGACATGTCCACGCATTTCCTGGCCGCCGCGCGCGGCGCGCTGACGTTCGAGGCGCGCATCCTGCGCCGGGGCGCCAAGATCGCCTTCTGCGAGGGCGAGGCCCGCGACGCATCGGGCACGGTCTGCTGCGTGGCCCGCGCGTCGTTCAAGCTGGTGCAACTGGCCGGCGGGAACTAGGCGTCCGGCCCGTCCGGCGGGCCTTCCGTAGGCCGATAGACCGCCACGAACCTTGCGCGCTCGGTGATGCCATAGTCGCCGGGCGCGTATTGCATCAGCCAGTCGCCCGGCTTGCCGGTCAGCACATCGCCGCCGGCCGAGCGTTCCAGTGCGAACGCGACCGGCATTTCCTTGACCAGCACCGGCACCGGCTTGTTGCGATACGGGCCGGCCTCGCCGTGCGCGTTCGGCCCCACGGCCACATAGCGCGCGTCGAAACGCCCGCGCGACACCACCCAGCGGTCGCCCGTGGCACCGGTCACGATGGCATCCCCGCGCTGGTAGCGGTTCGGCCCTTCGCGGCTGATCAGTTCGCCGGGCTCGGCGGCAAACGCCACCTGCACGGTTTCGTCCTTCACGTACCAGCGCGCGGCGGGATCGTCGCGCAGGTCGATGTCTTTCAGGGTTTCCATGTCGAATCCGATGCCGTGTCAGCCCAGCTGGCGCGGGGCGAAGCTGTGGTTGAGCGGGCCGTTGCCGGCACCGAGGCGCAGTGGCGCGCCAGCCGCGATGGCCCGGGCCACGTAGTCCAGCGCGGTGCCCACGGCGTCGGGCAGCGCGTCGCCGCGCGCCAGTTGCGACGCGATGGCCGCCGCCAGCGTGCAGCCGGTGCCGTGCAGGTTGGGGGTGTCGATACGCGGATGCGTGTAGATGCGCGTGGTGCCGTCGGCCAGCATCAGCAGGTCGTCCAGGCCGGTGGCGTCGGGGCCATCGTCCTCCAGGTGCCCGCCCTTGAGCAGCACGGCCTGGCAGCCCATCGCCAGCAGGTCGGCGGCGGCGGCTTCCATCTCGGCGCGGCGCGCGATGCGGCGCCCGAGCAGGTACGAGGCCTCCGGCAGGTTCGGCGTGACCAGGATGGCGCGCGGAAAGAGCTGCTTCACCATGGCCTGGCTGGTGGCGTCGTCCGACAGCGTGGCGCCCGACGTGGAGATCATGACCGGATCGACCACGAGCTTGCGGATGCCGTGCCGGTCCACCGCGCCGGCCACGGCCTCGACGATGGCCGCCGTGCCGAGCATGCCGGTCTTGGCGGCATCCACGCCGATGTCGCTGGCCACGGCATCGATCTGGGCGGCCACCATGTCGGCCGGAATGGCATGTACGCCGGTCACGCCCAGCGTGTTCTGGGCCGTGATGGCGGTGATCGCGCTCATGCCGAAGCAGCCGAGCGCGGCAAATGTCTTCAGGTCCGCCTGGATGCCGGCGCCGCCGCCGGAGTCGGAACCGGCGATGGTCAGGGTGCGGGGTGGCGTTGGGAGCATGTGCAAGGCGGGAACGGGCGGGAACAGTCCGAAACAATTAGGCGGGAAAAAATCTGGCATTTCTGCCTGCTCGGCGCGAACAGGCACGCTACAATACCGCCACTCCGAGGAGCGTTGCAACGGATGCCCTGCCATCCGCCAGGCTCGGAATGTCTCAACGGCGCTCGCTGTTCCGTGGTTCGCACGGGGCGCGAGTCGACCTGTCTGCCCGTCATGGCCTCACGTGAGGCACCCGTGACGCGGCCCAGGCCCTGGTTTCATGGGCCTTATCCGTCTCCCGTCCCGCGTATGCGCCACTCTTACATCGGAGTGAACATGAACGCTGTGACTGACCTGAAGCAAGACTACCTGATCGCCGACATCGGCCTGGCCGGCTGGGGCCGCAAGGAAATCGCGATCGCCGAGACCGAAATGCCCGGCCTGATGGCCATCCGCGACGAATTCGCCGCTGCACAGCCGCTCAAGGGCGCGCGCATCGCCGGTTCGCTGCACATGACGATCCAGACCGCCGTGCTGATCGAAACGCTCAAGGCACTGGGCGCCGACGTGCGCTGGGCCTCGTGCAACATCTTCTCGACCCAGGACCATGCCGCCGCCGCGATCGCCGCATCGGGCACGCCGGTGTTCGCGTTCAAGGGCGAGTCGCTCAAGGAATACTGGGACTTCACCCACCGCATCTTCGACTGGGCCGACGGCGGCACGCCGAACATGATCCTGGACGATGGCGGGGACGCCACGCTGCTGCTGCACCTGGGCGCCCGCGCCGAGAAGGACGCATCGCTGATCAGCAAGCCGACCAGCGAGGAAGAAACCTACCTGTTCGCCGCCATCAAGGAAAAGCTGGCCAAGGACGCCACCTGGTACAGCCGCAACCTGGCCGCCATCCGCGGCGTGACCGAGGAAACCACCACGGGCGTGCACCGCCTGTACCAGATGGCCCAGCGCGGCGAACTGAAGTTCCCGGCCATCAACGTCAACGACTCGGTGACCAAGAGCAAGTTCGACAACCTGTACGGCTGCCGCGAATCGCTGGTGGACGGCATCAAGCGCGCCACCGACGTGATGATCGCCGGCAAGGTCGCCGTGGTTGCCGGCTACGGCGACGTGGGCAAGGGCAGCGCCCAGGCCCTGCGCGCGCTGTCGGCCCAGGTGTGGGTCACCGAAATCGACCCGATCTGCGCACTGCAGGCCGCCATGGAAGGCTACCGCGTGGTGACGATGGACTACGCCGCCGAGCACGGCGACATCTTCGTGACCTGCACGGGCAACTACCACGTGATCACGCATGACCACATGGCCCGGATGAAGGACCAGGCCATCGTCTGCAACATCGGCCACTTCGACAACGAGATCGACATCGCATCGGTCGAGAAGTACGAATGGGAGGAGATCAAGCCGCAGGTGGACCACGTCAAGTTCCCGGACGGCAAGAAGATCATCATCCTGGCCAAGGGCCGCCTGGTGAACCTGGGCTGCGCCACGGGCCACCCGTCGTACGTGATGAGCAGCTCGTTCGCCAACCAGACGATCGCCCAGATCGAACTGTGGGCCGAGCGCGACAGCGGCAAGTACCCGGTGGGCGTCTACACGCTGCCGAAGCACCTGGACGAGAAGGTGGCGCGCCTGCAGCTGAAGAAGCTGAACGCGCAGCTGACCGAGCTGACCGACCAGCAGGCCGCCTACATCGGCGTGCAGAAGCAGGGCCCGTACAAGGCCGACCACTACCGCTACTGATCGGCCCGAGATTCTCCCCGACGGTGTTCTCCCCTCTCCCGCCCGGCGGGAGAGGGGCCCGGGGGAGAGGGCGTTGAGCTGACTGCGCGACCGGGCTCCGCCAGAAGCGTGCAGTTCCGATGTCATCCAATAACAAGGAGTCCCAATGAGACTGTTGGCCGTCTGGATCATCAACGCCGCGTCGCTGTTCCTGGTGAGCTATCTGATCGGCGGTATCGAACTGCGCGGATTTGGCGCGGCGATGATTGCCGCGCTGGTGCTGGGTCTGGTCAATACGCTGATCCGGCCGATCCTGGTCATCCTGACCCTGCCGGTGACGCTGCTGACGCTGGGGCTGTTCATCTTCGTCATCAATGCGCTGCTGTTCCTGTTCGTCGGCAACCTGCTGCAGGGGTTTGTCGTGGCCGGATTTGGCGCCGCGCTGCTTGGCTCGATTCTCTATAGCGTGATCTCCACGATTCTCGCCAGCGTACTGCTTGGCGACCGGGATTAAGCGCGACTGAAATTCTTCGGGGCGCCGCGCGGGCGGCGTGCCAACCATGACTGATCGCTACTACAGCTTCGAATTCTTCCCGCCCAAGACGGCGGAGGGCGCCGAGAAACTGCGCAACACCCGCGCCCAGCTGGCGCCGCTGCAGCCGAAGTACATCTCGGTGACGTTCGGCGCCGGCGGCACCACGCAGCAGGGCACGCTCGACGCCGTACTGGAAATCCAGCGCGAGGGCATCGAGGCGGCGCCGCACCTGTCGTGCGTGGGGTCGTCGCGCGAGAGCATCCGCGACATCCTCAAGACCTATCGCGACGGCGGTATCCGCCATATCGTCGCGCTGCGCGGCGACATGCCGTCCGGCATGGGCGAGATCGGCGAATTCCGCTACGCCAACGAACTGGTGGAGTTCATCCGCGCCGAAACCGGCGACTGGTTCAACATCGAGGTGGCGGCCTATCCCGAATACCACCCGCAGGCCCGTTCGCCGCGCCACGACCTGGACAACTTCGTGCGCAAGGTGAAGGCCGGCGCGAACTCGGCCATCACGCAGTATTTCTTCAACGCCGACGCCTACTTCCGCTTTGTCGACGATGTCCGCGCGATGGGCGTGGAAGTGCCGATCGTGCCCGGCATCATGCCGATCACCAACTACTCCCAGCTGATGCGTTTTTCCGAGATGTGCGGTGCCGAAGTGCCGCGCTGGGTGGCGAAGCGGCTCGAATCGTTCGGCGACGACAAGGAATCGATCCGCGCGTTCGGCCTGGACGTGGTGACGGCGCTGTGCGAACGCCTGCTGGCTTCGGGCGTGCCCGGCCTGCACTTCTACACGCTGAACACGGCCGGCGCCACCAAGGCCATCTGGCAGCGCCTGAAGCTCTGATCGCATGCCCGCCGCGCGCCGTCCGGACCCGTTCGTCGAGCATCTGCTGGAACTGATGGCGCCGCTGGCGGCCAGCATCGGGCCGGTCACGGCCAGGCGGATGTTTGGCGGTCATGGCCTGTTCTATGACGGGCTGATGTTCGCGCTGGCAAGCGGAGGCCAGTGCTACCTGAAGGCGGACGACATTACGCTGCCCCGCTTCGCGGCCGAGGGCAGCGAGCCGTTCCGCTACCAGTCGGCCCGGCGCGAGGTGACGATGCGTCACTACCTGAGCCTGCCGGCGGTCTGCCTGGAGTCGCCGTCCGCCATGACGCCCTGGGCGCGCATGGCCGTGGAAGCCGCGCTGCGGCTGGGCAACGCGAAGTAGGCATATCGGCAACCGGGGTCGATGGTGGCATACTCGCCGCCATGGTCACCGCCACCTTCCGTTTCTACGAGGAACTGAACGACTTTCTGGCGCCATCGCAGCGCCGCCGGGACCTGTCGTGCCCCTGCGCGCGCGCCGCCACGGTCAAGCACATGATCGAGGCGCTGGGCGTGCCGCATACCGAGGTGGAACTGATCCTCGTGAACGGCGAATCGGTGCCGTTCGAGCGCCTCGTCGAGGACGGCGACCGCGTAGCCGTTTATCCAAAATTTGAGTCCCTCGACGTGACGCCGCTGCTGCGCGTGCGCGAGCATCCGCTGCGCGACCTCCGCTTTGTCGCCGATGCGCACCTGGGCGGCCTGGCGCACCTGCTGCGCATGACCGGCTTCGACACGCTCTACGACAACCACTTCGAAGACAGCGAGATTGCCCGCATCGCGGCCGACGAGCAGCGCATCGTGCTGACGCGCGACCGCGAACTGCTCAAGCGCCGCGAGATCACGCACGGCTGCTATGTGCGGGCGATCAAGCCGTCGCTGCAGGCACACGAGATCTTCGCGCGGCTCGACCTGGCACGCAGCGCCCGCCCGTTCTCGCTCTGCCTGACCTGCAACGTGCCGCTGCGGCGGATCGACAAGGCCGACGCACAGGGCCGCGTGCCCGACGGCGTGTTCGCGCGCCACGACCGCTTTGTCACATGCCCGCATTGCCGCAGGGTGTTCTGGGAAGGCTCGCACTGGAGGCGGATGCGCGAGCTGGTGGAGGGGTTGGTGCACGCCACGGAGCCCGCCCCCGACGATGCGCCAGGCTGACCAGCCAGCCGGCTTGCCGACGGGAACCCGGCGCGGGTGCTACCACGCCCCAGATTCCGTCACCATCCAGTCCATCGGCAGGTCGTGCGCTTGTGCAACAAGCGGGATCTCGCAGGCGTCGAAGCCGATGCCGATGGCGATGGGCGTGACGCCAAGCCCGGCCAGGGCCGCCAGGGTGCGGTCGTAGAAGCCGCCGCCGTAACCGAGGCGGAACTTGTTGGCGCTGAAACCGACACAGGGAATGAGCAGCGCGTCGGGCGTCACGGCCTCGGTGCCGTCGGGTACCGGAATGCCGTAGTGTCCGGCGCGCATCGTCGTGTCAGGGGTCCAGAAATGGAAGTCGAGCGGCGTGCCCGGGGCCGAGACCACGGGCAGGGCGGCCACGCGGCCGGGCATCCCGGCCAGCCAGCGCGCCACCGTGCCGCGGGCGTCGAATTCCTGCTGGATCGGCCAGTAGAACCCCAGCTTCCGTACACCCAGGCGTTCCAGCAGGGCGCCCAGCGCATGGTCGATGGCGGTATCGGATGCGGCACGATCGGGCAGCGCGGCGCGCCGCGCCAGCAGGTCGCGGCGCAGGGCGCGCCGGTCGTTGGCGGGGGCGGCAGGCTGGTCCGTGACGGCCTGGAATTGACGGGCGTCCGGCCCGTTGTCCGGGGCTTGGGATGGGGGCATGGCGTGCAATAATGACCGCGATCAGACAATCAGAAACAGATGAAGGATGCGTGCCTGTCTTCCTGAATGGGCACGCGCCACCACATAAGGGATAGCCAAGAATGTCGAAGGGAGTATATCTGCGCCGGGCCGGCCGCTTCGCCTGGCTCGCGTTCGCAGGCGCGGTGCTGGCCATGCCGGCATACGCACAGAAGAAGCCGGCGCCGTCGCGTCCGGCGCCGCAGCAGCCGGCCGCGTCGACGATGATTCCGTCCAGCCCGGACGACGCCTTCGTGGCGCTGCGCGAAGCGGCCCGCAAGAACGACGTGGACCGCGCCGCCGCCATTTCGGCCACGCTGGTCGACTACCCGATTCCGTCGTACGTCGAATACTTCCGCATCAAGCCGCAGTTGTTCGATGCCGGCGGGCAGGCGCGCATCGACGCGCCCGACGCCGAAGTGGCGGCGTTCCTGCAGCGTTACCAGGGCGAGGCGATTGCCGACCGCATGCGCAACGACTGGCTGCTGGTGCTGGGCAAGAAGCGCGACTGGGCCAATTTCGATATCCAGTACCCGCAGTTCGTGCTCAAGGACGACACGCAGGTGGAGTGCTACGCGCTGCTGTCGAAGGCGCTCAAGGGCCAGAACGTGGCCGCCGAGGCGCGCGCCACGCTGGTGGATCCGCGCTACTACGGCGACGGCTGCGTCGATCTGGTGGGCTACCTGGCGCAGAGCCAGCAGATCCAGCGTAGCGACGTGGCGTTCCAGGCACGCCAGGCGCTGGAACAGAACTACACGACGCTGGCCGCGAAGATCGCGGCCGCCGTGCCCGATGCACGCGTGGACAGCGACGCGCTGGCCACCGTGGTCAAGATGGCCCGCAACGACCCGTCGCAGGCCGCGTCGTACCTGAACACCATCGCCGGGGGCCTGTCGCGCGACGAGCAAGGCGCCGCCTGGGGCGTGGTTGGCCAGTACGCGGCCAAGAAGCTGATGCCGGAAGCTGCAGGCTACTACCGCCGCCAGATGGACCTGGGCGGCAACCAGTGGCTGTCGGACGAAACGCAGGAGTGGCGCGTGCGCGCCGCGTTGCGCCAGGGCGACTGGAAGCAGGTGCGCCAGTCGATCGAACTGATGCGCCCCGAGCTGCGCGCCAAGGACCCGGCGTGGACATACTGGTACGCCCGCGCGCTGAAGGCCGACGGCCGTGGCGCCGAAGCCCAGGCGCAATTCCAGTCGATCGCGGGCCAGTTCCATTTCTACGGCCAGCTGGCCAGCGAGGAACTGGGCAACCGGATCACGCTGCCGGCCCGCACCACGGTCAGCGACGCCGAGGCTATGGCCATGCGCACGCGCCCCGGCTTTGTCCGCGCGCAGAAGTTCTATGACCTGAACCTGCGCTTCGAGGGCAATCGCGAGTGGAACTGGGAACTGCGCGGCATGAGCGATCGCGAACTGATCGCCGCCGCCGAGTACGCGCGCAAGATCGACCTGCTGGACCGCACGGTCAACACGTCGGACCGTACGAAGGCCGAACACGATTTCGCCCAGCGTTTTCCGATGCCGTATCGCGACATCATGCAGCGGGCCACCGACGACGTGGGCCTGGACATAGCCTGGGCATATGGCCTGATCCGTCAGGAATCGCGCTTCATCATGAATGCGCGCTCGTCGGCGGGCGCGCACGGCCTGATGCAGGTGATGCCGGCCACGGCCAAGTACGTCGCGAAGAAGATCGGCATGGCCGACTTCTCGCCGTCGATGATGGGCGACCCCAATATCAATATCCTGCTCGGTACAAATTACATGAGCATGGTACTGACGGACCTCGACAGCTCATGGACGCTGGCGTCCGCCGGGTACAACGCCGGCCCGGGACGCCCGAAATCGTGGCGTTCGAGCCTGTCGCGGCCCGTGGAAGGCGCGATCTTTGCAGAGACGATCCCGTTCACGGAAACGCGAACGTATGTCAAGAATGTGCTTTCCAACGCGACGTACTATGCTGCATTGATGAGTGGCCGTCCCCAGTCGCTGAAAGACCGGCTTGGGGTGGTCGCGCCGTCCTCTCTCACGACGACCAGCCTGCCCTAAGCCTGCAAAGCCCCGCATGGGGCCGGGGCAGCGGCTCCGTGACTGTCGGGACGCGTGCATCACGCAGCGTCACACGAATCGTCACGGAGTCCGAAGCATGAAGACCAGCAACGTCCTTGTCGTGGGGGGCGCCGGTTTCATCGGCAGCCACCTCGTGTCCCGCCTGGCCGGCGCGGCGACCGCTTCCGGCGCGCCGCTCGATCCGGCCTCCAATCCCGATAGTCCCATCGCGCCCGACCGCATCGTGGTCGGCTCGCGCAGTGTCGAACATGCGCAGCATCTGCTGCTGTTGCCGCGTGTGGAAGTGGCCGAGCTGGGCCTGGCCGATGCGGCTTCGCTGGACGATGCGATCGGCCCGCTGGGCGTCGATGGCATCGTCGTCAACCTGGTGGGCGTGCTGCACGGCGACCGCGGCGACCCGTACGGCCCCCAGTTTGCCGCCGCGCATGTCGATCTGCCGCGCCAGCTGGTGGAGGCCTGCAGCCGCACCGGCGTTCGCCGGCTGATCCACATGAGCGCGCTTGGCGCCGACCCGCAAGGGCCGTCGATGTACCTGCGCAGCAAGGGGGAAGGCGAGCGCGTCGTGCGCGAGAGCGGACTCGACTGGACCATTTTCCGTCCATCGGTCGTGTTCGGCCCGGACGATCATTTTCTGAACCTGTTCGCCCAGTTGCAGCAGATGGCGCCGGTGGTGCCGCTGGCGTGCGCCCATGCGCGCTTCCAGCCCGTGTTCGTGATGGATGTGGTGCAGGCTTTCGTGAACGCGATGGCTAACGGATCGACGGTCGGGCAGACCTACGAACTGGGCGGCCCGCAGGTGTACACGCTGGAGGAACTGGTCAAGTTCGCGGGCCATGCGTCGGGTCATCCGCGGCCGATCATCGCCCTGCCCGATGCGCTGGCGCGCATGCAGGCGGCCGTGCTGGAACACATGCCGGGCGGCACGGTGCTGTCGCGCGACAACCTTGATTCGATGCGCCTGGACAACGTGCTTGGCGCGCCCATGGCGGCGGAACTGGGTGTCCATCCGGTGAGCCTGGAGGTCGTGATGACCGACGTGCTGGCCGGCCGCAGCCGCGACACGTTCTTCCAGTCCTTGCGCGGCAGCGTGCATCGCTGAAGCGCCGGCGCGACGGGGCACGCAATTTGCACCGATGTGATTGGCGCTCACAGCCTTGCGAGCGCAATTCATTTGGACGCCGCGCGCCGCATCGATAGAATGTCTGGTTCAGGGCGCCTGGCGATTGACCGGCGCCCGCGTCTTCGTGTTTGCGCGCGTCGCATTTGTCCGCCTCTGTTTCCGCCCCCAAGGAATTTACGATGAAGCTCGTCATCGGCAACAAGAACTATTCGTCCTGGTCGCTGCGTCCGTGGCTGCTGCTGCGCCACGCCGGCATCGAATTCGAGGAAATCCCGCTGCGCCTGTTCACGAAGGATTTCGGGGCGGAGATTGCCCGCTACTCGCCCGCCGGCAAGGTGCCGGCGCTGATCGACGGCGACGTGACCGTGTGGGATTCGCTGTCGATCTCCGAATACGCGGCCGAGCGGTTTCCGCACAAGCAGCTTTGGCCGGCCGACGTGGCCGCACGCGCCATGGCACGCTCGATCTGCGCCGAGATGCACTCGGGTTTCGGCAACCTTCGCAGCCAGATGCCGATGAACTGCACCGCCGTGCTGCCGGGCCTGGGCTGGAACGTGGCCGTGCAGCAGGATGTGGACCGCATCGCATCGATCTGGACCGACCTGCGTGCGCGCCATGGCGCCGGCGGGCCGTTCCTGTTTGGCGAATTTACGATTGCCGACGCGTTCTACGCGCCCGTGGTGAGCCGCTTCGCCACCTATGGCGTGCATCTGCCCGAAGCCGCCAAGACCTACGCCGATTTCATCCTGGCCTTGCCGGCCATGCAGGAATGGGTGGCGGGCGCCCGCGAGGAGCGCGATTTCGTGCCGGCCGACGAACCCTACCGCACGCAGCCTGAACGGGCCGACGCGATCATCGTCACGGGCTGATCATGCAGGTGTACGCCGTCGGCGGGGCCATCCGCGACCAACTGCTGGGCAAGCCGAGCCAGGATCGCGACTACGTCGTGGTGGGTGCCACGCCCGAGCAGATGGAAGCCGCCGGCTACAAGCCGGTGGGCAAGGACTTTCCGGTCTTCCTGCATCCGCAGACGCGGGCCGAGTACGCGCTGGCCCGGACCGAGCGCAAGACGGCCGTGGGCTACAAGGGCTTTGCGTTCTATACCGGGCCCGATGTCACGCTCGAAGACGACCTGGTGCGCCGCGACCTGACCATCAATGCGATGGCGCAGGCCGTGGACGACCAGGACAACCTGGTGGGTCCGATCATCGATCCATACGGCGGCCGGCAGGACCTGCAGGCACGGCTGTTCCGCCATGTGTCCGATGCCTTTGCCGAGGACCCGGTACGCATCCTGCGCGCGGCACGCTTCGCCGCCCGCTTCCATGATTTCTCGGTGGCGCCGGAAACCGTCGCGTTGATGCGCAAGATGGTGGAGGCGGGCGAGGTCGACGCCCTGGTGCCCGAGCGCGTCTGGCAGGAACTGGCGCGCGGCCTGATGGAGGCCCGGCCATCGCGCATGTTCGACGTGCTGCGCCAATGTGGCGCGCTGGCGCGGCTGTTGCCGGAGCTGGACCGGCTCTGGGGCGTGCCGCAACGCGCCGACTACCACCCCGAGGTGGATACCGGCGTGCACGTGATGATGGTGGTGGACTACGCCGCCGCGCAGGGCGCGTCGCTGCCGGTGCGGTTTGCGGCGCTGACCCACGACCTGGGCAAGGGCACCACGCCGGAGGACGTGCTGCCGCGCCATATCGGCCACGAGCAACGCAGCGTGGATTTGCTGGAAGCGGTGTGCAAGCGCTTGCGCGTGCCGAACGACTGCCGCGAACTGGCGCTGCTGGTGGCGCGCGAGCACGGCAATATCCATCGCTCGGAAGCGTTCGGCGCGGCCGCGCTGACGCGGCTGGTGGAGCGCAGCGACGCGCTGCGCAAGCCCGACCGGTTCGCCGAGGCGCTGCAGGCCTGCGAGGCCGACGCCCGTGGCCGGCTGGGGTTCGAGGATCGCGACTATCCGCAGACCGCGCGGCTGCTGGCGGCCCGCGAGGCGGCGGCATCGGTCGATGCCGGGGCCGTGGCGAAGGCGTGTGGCGATCGGGTGGACCTGATCAAGGAGAAGGTGCACAAGGCGCGCGTGGCGGCCGTGGCGGAAAAGCTGGGGCTGCCGGACTAGATCGCTTCCGTCCGGGCCCTACAGCACCTTCCCGATCACCAGCGCGACCAGCGACAGCAGGATCGTCGAGGCGAACGGCAAGACGTATTCCTTGCCGAAGAGCCGGAAGCGCACGTCGCCGGGCAGGCGTCCGAGGCCGATCTTCTGCAGCCACGGCAAGGCCGCCGACAGCACGATCACGCACAGGAAGATGGTGAAGGTCCAGCGCAACATGGTGATGGCGTGTGGATCGGTCAGAGGGCGTAGCTGCGGTCGCCGCGAGCGAATCCGGCCAGCGGCAGGGCATCGTCGACATCGCGTGCCAGCGCGATGACCTTGAACAACTCACCCATTTCGGCCTCGCTGAGCAGCTTCTGCACCGCGTTGGCCTGCGGCAGGAAGTTGCGCGCGTCGGACGGGTCGAGCGACATCATCAGCTCGGTAATCCCGGCGTTCATCAGGAAGCGCGCCTGCGAGGCAAAGCCCGCCACGGTGAGACCCGCATCGACCGCCGCTTCGGCAATGCCGCTGAAATTCACGTGGGCGGTGATGTCCTGCAGGCCCGGGTACAGGAACGGATCGGGGTGCGCATGATGGCGGTAGTGGCACATCAGCGTGCCGCCCACGCGCTGCGCGTGGTAGTACTCCGATGCGGGGAAGCCATAGTCGATAAAGAACGCCGCGCCGCGCTGGAGCAGGGCGCCCACGGCGCGCGTGAAGCCTTCGCCTTCGGCATGGGTCTCGGTGACCATATCGTGGTCGCCGGGCATTTCGTGGAGCTGCGCCGGCAAGGCGGCGGGGTCGAGCCGCCGGTCTTCGTACGCGAACGTATCGCCCTGCCGCACCACGCCGCGCTCGTGCCATTGGCCGCCGAGGCGGGCGAAGAGCCGCACGGGCATGGCGTCGAGCACCTCGTTGCCGACGATGACGCCTTCGAAGCTGTCGGGCAGGGCATCGAGCCATTGCACGCGGCCCGCCAGATGCGGGGCGCGCTGCGCCAGCGTGTCCTGCTGCCGGGCGCGCAGTTCGCCGGACAGCTCGACGATGCTGTACGACTCGGGCAGCGCATTTTCCGATTCCAGGGCCAGTAGCAGGTCGGCGGCCAGCCGGCCGGTGCCGGCGCCGAATTCCATCACGCGCGGCAGCGACATCCGGACCAGCGGCGCAAACTGGCGGGCCAGCGTGCGGGCGAAGAACGGGGTCAGTTCGGGGGCGGTGATGAAGTCGCTGCCGTCGTCGGCGCCGCGCCCGAACTTGGCCGCGCCGCCGCTGTAATAGCCCAGGCGCGGGGCGTAGAGCGCAAGCGACATGTAGCGGTCGAAGCCGATCCAGCCGCCGGATGCCGCGATGGCGTCGCCGATCACGATGGAAAGGGCCTTGGATGCGTCAAGCGCATCGGCGGAGGGAAGGGGTAGACTAGCGACTTTCTGCATACCGCGAATTGTAGCAATGCCAGATTCGAATACTCAGGGCGCCGCGGGCGTCCAATCGCGCGGCGTGGCGCTGGTGACCGGCGCGGCGCGCCGGCTGGGCCGTGCCATCGCGCTGGAGCTTGCCGCGCAGGGCTGGGACGTGGCCGTCCACTGCAACCGGTCGCGTGACGAAGCCGAGGTGCTGGCCACGCAGATCCGCGCGCTGGGCCGCCGGGCCGCCGTGCTGCAGGCCGACCTGTCCGACGAGGCTGCCACGGGCAAGCTGGTGGCCGCCTGCGTCGATGCGCTCGGCGCGCCGACCTGCCTGGTCAACAACGCCTCGCTGTTCCAGTACGACGTGGCGACGAGCTTTTCGTATGGATCGCTCGACACCCATATGCGCACGAACGTGGCGGCCCCGCTGCTGCTGGCGCGTGAGATGCACAAGGCGCTTGGCGCCGACGGCAACGGTGCCGGCAATGCCGGCGAGCAGCGCGGGGTGGTGATCAACCTGCTGGACCAGAAGCTCAACAACCTGAATCCGGACTTCCTGTCGTATACGCTGTCCAAGGCCGCGCTGCAGACTGCGACGGTACAGCTGGCGCAGGCCCTGGCCCCGCGCCTGCGCGTGGTGGGCGTGGCGCCGGGTATCACGCTGGTGTCCGGCGACCAGTCCGACCCTGGCTTCGTGCGGGCCCACGGCATGACGCCGCTGGGCCAGTCGAGCACCCCCGACGACATCGCCCAGGCCGTGGCCTACCTGGCCGGGGCGCGCGCCGTGACCGGCACCACGCTGTACGTCGACGGCGGGCAGCATCTGATGCCGCTGGCCCGTGACGTGATGTTTTTGACTGAATGAAGCCGTACCTTGATTGACCCTGCCATGACCTTTGCCGCCCTTTCCCATCCCAGCCTGCAAGACTGCCGCCGCATGTTCCTGCGCAACTACGAAGTGCAGATCAACATCGGCGTGCATGAATTCGAGAAAAAGGGCGAACAGCGCGTGCTGGTGAACATCGACCTGTTCGTGTCGCTGTCCGAAACCACCCCGCACGCCGACCGCCTGGAGGAAGTGGTCGATTACGACTTCATGCGCAACACGGTGGCGGCCCGCATGGCCCAGGGCCATATCCACCTGCAGGAAACGCTGTGCGACGACGTGGCCCGCGCCATGCTGCAGCATCCCAAGGTGCGCGCCGTGCGGGTGTCGACCGAAAAGCCCGATGTCTATCCCGATTGCGATTCGGTCGGCGTCGAGGTGTTCCACATCAAGCAGGCCTGACGGCGGCCGCGGCAACTCGGGACGCCTGCAGCGCCGGACGGGCCGGTCCAGTAGAATACCGCCCCGTCAATTCCGGCATTTTCTATCGGGCGCGCGGCCATTATTCAGCGCCGCATCCGTTACAGGTACGTCTTATGAGTCACTCGGCCAACTTCTATCGCCTTGAAACCCGTTTGCAGTCGCTGACCGGCAAGGCCATCGGCGACTTCGGCATGATCGAGGACGGCGACACCGTCATGGTCTGCATGAGCGGCGGCAAGGACTCGTACACGATGCTGTCGGTCCTGATGGCGCTGCAGAAGCGGGCGCCGATCCAGTTCAAGCTGATCGCGATGAACCTGGACCAGAAGCAGCCGGGCTTCCCGGAGCACATCCTGCCCGAATACCTGAAGTCCACGGGCGTGGAGTATGTGATCGTCGAGGCCGACACGTACTCGATCGTCAAGGAGAAGGTGCCCGAGGGCAAGACCACGTGCTCGCTGTGCTCGCGCCTGCGCCGTGGCGTGATCTACCGCACGGCCAAGGAACTGGGCGCGAACAAGATTGCGCTGGGCCACCACCGCGACGACATCGTCAACACGTTCTTCCTGAACATGTTCTTCGGCGGCAAGATGAAGGCGATGCCGCCCAAGCTGGCCACCGATGACGGCCAGCACATCGTCATTCGTCCATTGGCCTACTGCGCGGAAAAGGACATCGCGTCGTACGCGCGCGCCATGGAATTTCCGATCATCCCGTGCAATCTGTGCGGCTCGCAGGAAAACCTGCAGCGCAAGAAGGTGAGCGAGATGGTGCAGCAGTGGGAGCGCGAGCACCCGGGCCGCATCGACAACATCTTCTCGGCGCTGCGCAACGTGGTGCCGTCGCACCTGGCCGATACCGAGCTGTTCCCGTTCACGGGGCTGGCCACCGGCCTCGCCAAGGTGGACGAGGCGTCGCTGTTCGGCGAGACCACCTACAGCCAGCAGGCGTTGCAGTTCAGCGGCAGCGTGGAACCGAACCGCATGGAATTCGTGCGCTTCGACAAGATCCAGAAGGGGGCGGCGCCATCCTCGGAGCCTGCCGCCGCACCTGCTTCCGAGCCGGCGGGCCAGCCAGCGGCCTGAGTCGCGCCGCCGCGCCGGGCAACGAAAAAGCCCCGTGGCCTGGCCCGGGGCTTTCCTGTCGATGGGGGGCGAACCCGGCGGCTACCTGGCTGCCTGGGGCGCCCGGCCGCTCTCGGCCATCAGCTGGCGCGTATCGTTGATCCAGCCGTCGAAGCGTTTGACGGCATGCGCCTTTTGCTCTGGCGTGGTCATGTTGGCGATCCTGACGGTCAGATCCACCCCGGCCGAGGTACTGCGCTGCTCGCCGCTGCCGGGCCGCTGCCAGTCGTCGGCATACTTGCGCAGCATGGCTTCCACCTGGGGTTTAGGCGGGCGGGTCGAAGAGACTTCGCGCGCCAGGGCCACCCATTCCTGCTGCCGCTTGACGCGCTCGGCATAGCGCGCGTCGGCGCTCTGCATGTAGGGGCCCATCGCGTCGCGGATGGCGCGTTCCTGCTCGCTGGAGAACGACCCGTAGATCAGCTTGGCGTAGCTCATGATCTTGTCGAAGCGGGCGTCGGTACGGGCGGCGGGGTCCGATTTCAGGAATTCCTTGCGGTATTTGGTGTTGCTTTCGGCAAATTTGGCCTCCATCCGCTGGATCTGGTCGGGCTCCAGCGTCAGCAGCAGGTCCGCCAGGTCGGGCACCGCGTTGTCGAAGGCCTGGCGGCCCAGGCGCTGGGAGTCCTGCTGGACCTGCCGCACCATGGCCGGGGTGACTTCGCCCGCGACTTCACCGCGCACGCGGGTCAGCACGGTGGCGATTTCGGGCAGCTGGGCGCGCCGGTGCCAGGCAAAGAAGCGCGCAATGGCTTCCTTGGTGGGCGGCTCCTGGGCGTCGGAGACATCGACATAGCGGTCCACCCACCAGTAGGCCAGGCGGTCGCCCTGCTGGTATCCGAGCTTCATGGCGTTGCATCCAGCCAACGCCATGAGCATGGTAAATGCTGCAAACCATGCAAAAACGCCGCGTGACCAAATGTGAACAACGGTAACGCGAGGTGATGGACCCAATGCGGCACAGGCCCGCGTGCTAGAATCGGCGCGCATGTTTCCGGGGCCGGCGAATCGCCCGCCAGCCCAGTCGTGGCAACGGTTCAGCCACATCGGCCACAGTGCTCCCAGGCTCGGATTCTTCAGCTTCTTCTCAGACACACTCACTTAGGAACCTCCTTGTGAATATCGTCATTCTTGCCGCAGGCATGGGCAAGCGCATGAACTCCGCGCTGCCCAAGGTGCTGCACCCGGTAGCCGGCCAACCGATGCTGGCCCACGTGCTCGACACGGCGCGCACGCTGTCGCCGTCGCGGCTGGTGGTCGTGGTCGGGCACGGCGCCGGGCAGGTGCGCCAGGCGGTGGGTGCCGACGATGTTGCCTTTGCCGAGCAGGCGCAGCAACTGGGCACCGGCCACGCCGTCATGCAGGCCCTGCCGCTGCTCGATGACGCCCAGCCCACGCTGGTGCTCTACGGCGACGTGCCGCTGACCTCGACCGCCACGCTGCAGCACCTGGTGCAGGCCGCCGGCGGCGAACGCCTGGGCGTGCTGACCGTCGAAATGCCCGATCCCACCGGCTATGGCCGTATTGTGCGCGATGCGGCCGGCAATGTCGTACGCATCGTCGAACAGAAGGACGCCAGCGAGGAAGAACGCGCCATCCGCGAGATCAACACCGGCATCATCGTCTGCCCGACCGCCCACCTGCGCCGCTGGCTGTCCACGCTGCGCAACGACAACGCGCAGGGCGAGTACTACCTGACCGACACGATCGAGCGCGCCGCCACCGACGGCGTGGAGATCGTGTCGTCCCAGCCCGCCGAACTGTGGGAAACGCTGGGCGTCAACAGCAAGGTTCAGCTGGCCGACATCGAACGCATCCACCAGCGCAACATCGCCCAACGCCTGCTTGAAGCGGGCGTCACGCTGCTGGACCCGGCTCGCATCGACGTGCGTGGCCAGCTGACCTGCGGCCGCGACGTGACCATCGACGTAGGCTGCGTGTTCGAGGGCCGCGTGCACCTGGAAGATGGCGTACACATCGGCGCGCACTGCGTGATCCGCAACACCGTGGTCGGCGCTGGTGCACGTGTGCAACCGTTCTGCCACTTCGAGGAAGCAAAGATCGGGCCGGATGGCCGCATCGGCCCTTACGCGCGTCTGCGACCCGGCACCGAGCTGGGCCAGGACGTGCATATCGGCAACTTCGTCGAAGTCAAGAACAGCCAGATCGCCAACCACAGCAAGGCCAACCATCTGGCCTACGTGGGCGACACCACGGTGGGTCAGCGCGTGAACATTGGCGCGGGTACCATTACCTGCAACTATGACGGCGTGAACAAGCACCGCACCGTGATCGAGGACGATGTCTTCATCGGGTCCGATACGCAGCTGGTGGCGCCGGTGACCGTGCGCCGCGGCGCCACGATCGGCGCGGGCACCACGCTGACCAAGGAAGCGCCGGCCGACAAGCTCACGCTGTCGCGCGCGAAGCAGATGACGATCGACGCCTGGCAGCGTCCGGTCAAGCAACCGAAAAAATAAAGGGGTTCAGTTATGTGTGGCATCGTCGGCGCGGTTTCGCACCGCAATATCGTTCCCGTCCTGGTTGAAGGGCTGCGTCGCCTGGAATACCGTGGCTACGACTCCTGCGGCGTGGCCGTGGTGCGCGACGCGATCCTGGAGCGTGCGCGCACGGTGTCGCGCGTGGCCGACCTCGACACGCAGACCCAGTCGTCGGGTCTGGGCGGCCAGCTGGGCATTGCCCACACGCGCTGGGCCACGCACGGCAAGCCCGATACCGTCAACGCGCACCCGCATTTCTCGGACGAGACCATCGCGCTGGTGCACAACGGCATCATCGAGAACTACGAGCCGCTGCGCGACGAACTGCGCGCGGTGGGCTACGGTTTCGAGTCGCAGACCGATACCGAAGTGGTGGCCCACCTGATCCACCAGGCCTACACCTATCCCAGCAGCGCCACCCGTGGCGACCTGTTCGGCTCGGTCCGCGCGGTGACCAAACGCCTGCATGGCGCCTATGCGATTGCCGTGGTGGCCAAGGACCAGCCCGACGTGGTGGTCGGCGCGCGCGCCGGTTCGCCGCTGGTGGTGGCGCTGGGCAACGACGAGTCGTTCCTGGCGTCGGATGCGCTGGCCGTGGCCGGCACCGCCAACCGCATCATCTATCTGGAAGAGGGCGACGTGGTCGAACTGACCCGCGCCGGCGCGACGATCCGCGACGTCCATGACGCCGAAGTGCAGCGCGAGGAGCGCGTGGTGGAAGCGCATGCCGCCGCCGTGGAACTGGGCCCGTTCCGCCACTTCATGCAGAAGGAAATCTTCGAGCAGCCGCGTGCGCTGGGCGATACGCTGGAAGGCATCGCCGCCATCACGCCGGAGCTGTTCGGCGACAACGCCGCGCAGGTGTTTGCCGAGACCGACAGCATCCTGATCCTGGCCTGCGGCACCAGCTACTACTCGGGCTGCACGGCCAAGTACTGGCTGGAATCGATCGCCAGAATCCCGACCCAGGTGGAAGTGGCCAGCGAATACCGCTACCGCGATACCGTGCCGAACCCGCGCGCCCTGGTGGTGGTGATCTCGCAATCGGGCGAGACCGCCGACACGATGGCCGCGCTGCGCCACGCCCGATCGCTGGGCCACACGCACACGCTGGCCGTCTGCAACGTGGCCACCAGCGCGATGGTGCGCGAGACGGAACTGCGCTTCCTGACGCGCGCCGGCACCGAAATCGGCGTGGCATCGACCAAGGCGTTCACGACGCAGCTGGCCGCGCTGTATATGCTGACGCTGGCGCTGGCCAAGGTACGCGGCCACCTGACCGCGCAGCAGGAAGCCGATGCGCTGACCAACCTGCGGCACCTGCCTTCCGCGCTGCACGGCGTGCTGGCGCTGGAGCCGCAGATCATCGCCTGGTCCGAGGATTTTGCCCGCCGCGAGAACGCTCTGTTCCTGGGCCGTGGCCTGCATTACCCGATTGCCCTGGAAGGCGCGCTGAAGCTCAAGGAAATCTCGTACATCCACGCCGAGGCGTATCCGGCGGGGGAGCTCAAGCACGGCCCGCTGGCGCTGGTGACGGAAGCCATGCCGGTGGTGACGGTAGCCCCGAACGACGCGCTGCTGGAAAAGCTGAAGTCGAACATCCAGGAAGTGCGCGCCCGTGGCGGCCGCCTGTACGTGTTTGCCGATTCGGACACGCACATCCAGTCGTCGGACGGCATCCAGGTGATCCGCATGCCCGAGCACTACGGCGCGCTCTCGCCCATCCTGCACGTGGTGCCGCTGCAACTGCTGGCCTACCACACGGCCTGCGCCCGGGGGACCGACGTGGACAAGCCGCGCAACCTGGCGAAGTCGGTGACGGTGGAGTAATCCTCCGTCCGGCCCCGGCCATCGGTAGTGACTTTGATTAGGTAGTCCGACGCAACAAAATAGTTAGTCCGACATTTCCGAAAAGCCTTTTTATTCAAGGGCTTGGAGTGTCGGATTAACTAATTAAAATGCCCATAATGCCCATTTCTGCGGCATTAATTTCACGTGCTTGTAGTCCTTCCTACCGGCACACCCCTCCCTCCGTGCCATGCTCTCCTCCCCTCATTTAGCACTTCGGTTGACAAAATCGAACCTTGTTTGTACGATTTTCATACATCGACTTCTGCACTCCGGAGAGCATCCATGGCAAACCTCGAGCCGCAACTCAAATCGGCGTTGGAAACGTTCTGGGATGACCACGCGCTGATACCTGCAGGGGGTGGTCCAAGCACCGTCGATGAACTGCTGGAGCCAATCGAGTCCATGACGGCGGTCGAGGTACTGCTCACCCTCGACAAAATTGTGGGGGCGAAACTGCCAAATACCGTCATCCAAGCCGGCGGCTACAAGACGAAAGAAGAGTTCGTTAATCTTCTGTCTGCCAAAGTCCTAGAGCACATGGCGAAGAAGCAATGAGCCAAGAGAAATCGGACTCGGCCGATGAACAGCGTTTAGCTTTGGCTCAGAGGCTGAGAGAGGCGCGCGAGTACGTTGGCCTTTCGCAAGAAGACGTTGCGGCAACGCTCGGAATCTCTAGGCCGGCGGTAACCAACATCGAGGCCGGCGTTCGCAAGGTCGAAGCTGTAGAGCTCGACAAGCTGAGCCAGCTGTACGGGCAGACGGTTGCGTACCTGCTCACGGGGGAATCGCCGAAGACCGATGCGAAAGTGGCGTTTCTTGCTCGCGCGACTCAGGGGTTGAGTGAGCAGGACCTTGAAGAACTGGGCCGCTTTGCAGATTTTCTGCGCAGCTCCGGCAAATCCAAACGTCGAGGTCCATGATGGCTCGTGACGAACTGCTGGAGGCCGCACGCCGCGCCGCGGAAGTCTTGGAGAAGTTCTCCGCCAAGGACCGCATCAACGAAGGTTACACGCGCGTCGACCCGACACTGCTTGCTAGCGCGGCCGAAGTAACGGTCATGTATCGACCGCTGAAGAAGCTGCTCGGCGGCTTCCTTCGGGAAGATGGCGAAGCCGGAATCCTCGTCAACGTGGACCGGCCCCGGGGCTTGGTGCATATGACATGTGCCCATGAATTAGGACACTACTTCCTCGGTCATGACAGCACTACGGACGAGACGGTAGAAATCGGGATGAGCGCGCAGCTCATCGAGCGCCAGGCAAATCAGTTTGCCTATTCGTTGCTGGCACCGAGATGGCTCGTCATCGCCATCATGCGGATGAAGGGTTGGTCGAAGAATCATCTCGAGAATCCATCTGTCGTGTATCAGCTGTCTCTTCGCCTGGGGATGAGCTACGAAGCGATGGCTTGGTCGCTTTCTCGCATGGAAGTGATTTCGCAAGCCTCGGTGCAACGCCTTCTGGCGAATACGGTCGAGCCCGCAACGACTAAGTCGTGAATGAGCTGTCGGACACGGAAGTTCGTTGTGGCAGAAGGGCTCCCAGACGCGTAGCCGCTCATCCGCTCTCGAAGCATTTTGGTGGATTTCCCGACGTACTTTACGTCGCCGTCGCAAACAAAAGCGTAGAGCACATTGCGTTGCGTCCCATGCTGGCGAATCGATATCCGCAACCGACCGCTATCAACTGACCAATGTCCGGCGACCTGAAATCCAATTTCGAGAAGTCTGTTCATAACCGTGTCGAATATAGAAAGGCTGCCGATGAGTGTATCCGTGCAGGACGCTTTTGAGGCACACTGCAAGCTATTATTGGAACACCCCAACAGGAGAATGCATGGCAACGTACAAGCAGCTGCTGGCACAAAAGGACGCACTCGAAGCGCAACTCGCGGAAATGCATGCCTCAGAAGTCGCAGGCGTGATTGAGAGAATTCGCGCCTTGATGGATGAGTATGGCCTGTCCGTGGACGACATCATGGGAAAACATCGTCGTGGCCGGCCTTCCGGTAGCCGTTGCGTTTCCGGCGCGCTACAAAGCAAAAGGCCTCCCGCTTGGGAGGCCTTTTACTCCTTACGCCGGGGCGCCCTTGCGGGGTATGCCGATCGACGTCTCAGGAGGGATCCTAGAGAACCCAATAGGCACTGTCAATCGCTATGCGGACATCATCCATCGAGAACTTTGAACGCGTCGTTTCGTCGCGACGCCTGAACAGCTACCGGAGATACTTCAAGACAAAAACGATGGACGAAGCCATCGGTTTGTATTTATGGAATGGCGAGGTTTCATCGTGCTTCGCGTCGCACCTTGCATACTTCGAGATCGTGCTGCGCAACAGCGTCCATCGCGCGATGTCGATGTTCTGCACAAGGGGCCGGAGCACAAGCGCGCACTGGTATGACCCTGATCTGGAAGACGCTGAGCCCGACGACTCAGCGGCGCATCGAAGAGGTGCGCCAGCGCAGGTCCAAGGTGACACTTGACGCGGATGAGATGGTGGCAAGTCTTTCGCTTGGCTTCTGGCCCGCTGTCCTTCGCAATATCGATCATGCGCACGCCAATCTGATCCTGCCGGCCGTATTTCCCTTTCATCCGCTGAGTGCGCCGGTGCCGCAATGGCGTGACACGAAGGTGCGTCGTCGGGCGCTGGCGTTCGTCTTTGAACTGCACGCATTCAGGAACCGTCTTGCGCATCACGAACCATTGTGGAAATTTGGCGCGATGCGGGATGCCTCCGGGACCCCGGACGCCACGAACCTGCTCCCTTCCAGAAGTCCTGCCGAAAGCATCGACCGCCTGCGCGGGCTGTTGGCGTTGATCGAAGACGCCGCCGGTTTCATCGATCGCGCCATGCGGGACGACCTGCGGGCAGCCTCCTGGCGCCAACGCCTGGACTTCCTGCTCACCGAGCGTGGCCTCCAGCGGTATCGTTGCCGCAAGCATGTGCCCGATCCAGCGGTTCTGACGCCGGCTCAGTTCCGGTATCGCTTTACGCTGATCGGCCGGAACAACCAGCCGGTTCGGGTCCGCCGCGCGCGGTCGAGCGGCCTGTTCGTCCCCGATTGAGCCTTGCGCACCCGCCTGCGGCCTACCGCCCGGTAACCCCTCTGCGGATGGCGGATTGCATTTCGCGGTATCCTTGCCGGCATGCCGCGTCGGCGCCTCTCCCAATCGGCGCTCCGTGGCGCGCCTGCCCCGCGCCCGCATCATGCCGCGCGGGCACCATGGCGCCTCCAGCGAACATCAATATGAAAGACCTAGAAAGTGAGCTGATCGGCTCCGCCCGGCTGCCGACCCGCTATGGCCAATTCACCGCCCATGCCTTCCAGGGCGTGGACACTGGCACCGAACACCTGGCGCTCTCGATGGGCGATATCTCGGGCGAGGACGTGCTGCTGCGCCTGCATTCCGAGTGCCTCACCGGCGATGTGTTCGGCTCGTGCCGCTGCGACTGTGGCGAGCAGCTCGATCTGGCCATGAAGAAGATCGCCGAGGAAGGCCGCGGCGTGCTGCTATACCTGCGCGGGCACGAAGGCCGCGGCATCGGCCTGTCCAACAAGATCCGCGCCTACGCGTTGCAGGACACCGGCCTCGATACCGTCGATGCCAACCTGGCGCTGGGCCAGGCCATCGATTCGCGGACCTATGCGTTTGCCGCCGATTTCCTGCGCCAATGGGGTGTCACGTCGGTTCGCCTGATGAGCAACAATCCCATCAAGATCAAGGCACTGGAAGACGCTGGCATCAAGGTGACGGAGCAGATGCGTCACATCGTGCCGGCCAACTCCGAAAACGAAAAGTACCTGGCGACCAAGCGATCGCGCATGGGTCACTTGCTGGACTGACTTCCGGCGCGCTGCCGGCCTGTAGGCATAGGCCGACAGCGGCTTGCGAGGCCCCCCGACATCCCCGCCGGGGCCACTCTTCTATCTTGGAACACAAGGGCCGCATGGCGTCAGGCGCCGTGCGGGATGTTCCATGCGCGTCGCGCGGTGCGTGCGCGCTGATGAGAGGAGTCCGACATGGCTGACAACAACGTCTCTGTGCTTAACGACCTGATTGAAGTCTCGCGGGACGGCGAGGAAGGGTTTCGCAAGGCTGCCGAAGATGCCAAGAACCCGGAACTGAAGACGCTGTTTTCGAGCCGCGCCATGGAGATTGGTGCGGCAGTGCGCGAGCTTCAGGGGCAGGTGGCCGCGCTGGGCGGCAAACCGGAAGACCACGGCAGCGTGGCCGGTGCGCTGCATCGCGGTTGGCTGAGCCTGCGCACGGCGGTCACGGACCGCACCGATCTGGCCATTCTGGAAGAAACCGAGAAGGGCGAGGACGTTGCGAAGAAGAAGTACGCCGATGCGCTGCAGGAACCCGATCTCAGTTTCGATATTCGTGCACTGATCGAACGGCAATATCAGGGCGTGCTGCGCAATCACGACCTGATTCGGGATCTGCGCAATCGCTATCGTGCCAGCGGTGAATGAAGGGTCCGCCCAATATAAGGAAGGCGCCTCCATTGCGAGGCGCCTTTTTATTTCGTCTGAATCGGAATCAGTATCACTCGCATAATCATCGTTGCGAGGTATTTTCTGGTTTGCGAGCAATGATCGACCGGAAAGCCGCGCGGAGCTTGAAGTTCCGGTTGGGGGAATTACCATGAAAATCGTCGCCGGCCCGTATTGAGGATGGAAGGGGACCAAGGTCATGAAAGCCGACAAAAAGGTAATTCAGTTGCTCAACGGTCAGCTCAAGCACGAACTGACGGCAATCAACCAGTATTTTCTGCACGCCCGCATGTACCGTCATTGGGGGCTCCAGGCGCTGGGCAAACATGAGTATGAAGAGTCGATCGAGGAAATGAAGCATGCCGACCGGCTGATCGAACGTATTCTCATGCTCGATGGCCTGCCCAACCTGCAGGATCTGGACAAGCTCATGATCGGCGAGAACACCGAGGAAATGCTCGGCTGCGATCTGAAGCTCGAACTGGTATCGCAGGCCAGCCTGAAGGAAGCCATCAAGTACTTCGAATCGGTGAGCGACTACGTGTCGCGCGATATCGTGACCGATATCCTGGATGACACCGAAGACCATATCGACTGGCTGCAGACCCAGATCGAACTGGTCGCCAAGGTCGGCGTGCAGAACTACCTGCAGTCGGCCATGGGAGAGCCGGGGGAATAGCCGGGCCAGCCCCTTCGCCAGCCGGCAGGACAGATCCGCGTCCAGCAGACTTTTCTGACTTCGGCTACACTGCGCCCCGCACCACAGAACGGCCCATTCGGGCCGGCATCCCGGGGCGGGGTGGCAGAGTGGTTATGCGACGGCCTGCAAAGCCGTTTACGACGGTTCGATTCCGTATCCCCGCCTCCACTCCCCGACGCGTATCCCGTCTTCTCTCCCCGGTTTTTCCGCTGACGTCGCCTGGCCGGACGAAGTTTCCCGCGCACGCATTATCTTCACGAAACATGCCGATACTGACGGGCAGGCCTGGCGCTATTTATGCTCGCTTTCCGGTCATGCATGGCACGCGTCGCATTCGGTGATTTCCCTCTGGAAACTGCGACGCGATTGCGATACTGTGAGGCCCGCGTGCACCAATCGTCAGCAAATCACCGCTCTCTTTGGTGCCGTTGTCGTACGACCGGCGGGTCGTGGCGGCACGGCGCTGGCGCACACGTTTCACCATGCAGGGCTTCCATGGCGTATCCGTCGCAACGTGATGAGAGAAACAGAGGCTCCCAATGATTAAAGACCTGCGAATCCGGATGGCGCAGCCGTCGGATGCGCTCGCTATCGGTACCGTTCTTGAGCGGTGCGGCTTGCCGATAGACGATCTGCCGCGACTCGTCGGCGAATTTCATGTGGCCGTGCTCGAAGCGCAACTGGTGGGTTGCGCTTGTGCCGAGCTATTTGGCGATACGGCGATTATCCGATCGGTGGCCGTGTTGCACGAATGGCGCGACCAGGGCGTGGCCAGCCATCTGGTACACGCCGTGATGATGCGCGCGCGCGCCAACGGCAGCCGTCGCGCGGTCTTGCTGACGTCCACCTGCCCCAGTTACTTCGCGCGTTACGGTTTCTCGCTGATCCACGCGTCGAAGCTGCCGACCGAGGTATTGGAGAGCCAGGAGTTCCGACGGCTGCGCGATACCAGCGCGCTGTGCATGAGCGCCGAACTGATCTGACGTGAGCGCCGGCAAGGTTTCGTAAAAGCGTCAATAATCGGGCCTTCACGTTCAGCCAGTCCATCGAGGAGACCCCATGCCGACGACCGTCCGCGCCATCCGCCTTCACGAATTTGGTCTGCCGCAGGTCATGCGGCTGGAATCGGTGGAACTGCCCGATCCAGGCCCCGGCGAGGCGCGCGTGCGGCACACGGCCATCGGCTTCAATTTCATCGATATCTACCAGCGCCGCGGCACGTATCCGCTGCCGGCCGGGACCGGGCTCGGCTTCGAGGCCGCCGGCGTGGTGGAGGCCGTGGGCCCCGGTGTGACCGACGTGGCGGTCGGCGACCGCGTGGCCTACATGAACGCGGGTCTGGGCGCCTACGCGGAAGGCCGCAACGTGGCGGCCGACAAGCTCGTCAAGCTGCCCGGCAACGTCAGCGACGAACAGGCCGCCGCCACCATCTTCAAGGGCATGACCGCGCAGTATCTGGTGCGTCATACCCATGCGGTCAAGCCGGGCGACACGGTGCTGGTGCATGCGGCGGCCGGCGGCGTGGGCCAGATCCTCAGCGGCTGGGCCAAGGCGCTGGGCGCGCGCGTGATCGGCACGGCCGGTTCGGCGGCCAAGTGCGAGCGCGCGCGGGCAGCCGGTTGCGATATCGCCATCGACTACAGCCATGGCGACTGGGTCAAGCAGGTGCGCGATGCCACCGACGGGCGCGGCGTGACGGTGGTCTACGACGCCGTGGGCAAGGACACCTTCCTTGGGTCGCTCGACTGCGCCCAGACCTTCGGCATGGTCGTGCTGTACGGCGCGGCATCGGGGCCGGCACCGGCCATCGAGCCCGAGCTGCTCAACAAGAAGGGCTGCCTGTTCCTGACCCGGCCGTCGGTGTTCCCGCACAACGCCGATGCGGCGCGCTTCCGCGCCAATGCCAAGGATCTGTTCGATGCCATCGCCGCCGGCCATGTGAAGGTCGATATCGGCGCCCGCTTCCCGCTGGCCGACGTGGCGCGCGCCCACGAGGCAGCCGAGCGCCGCGAGACGACCGGCGCGATCCTGCTGCAGCCCTGCCCCCCCTGACGTCGGCCGCGATCTAGTGACGGTGCGGGGTCCGGCCCGGTGCCGGGCCATCGTCGCACTGGTTGATCTCGACGCTGACGTGCACCAGTTCCTCGTGAACCGACAGGGCCTGGCGCACGCGTTGCGGCGTCAGGGTGGCGTCGTGGGTGACCAGGCTGGCGATGCAGGCAAACTGCTCGCGGCCCACGCGCCAGACGTGCAGGTCCGCCACGCGGGTGTGGCTTTCGCCGTGGGCGAATGCGTCGAGCACTTCGCGTACTTCCGCTACCACGGGGTGGTCCATCTCGCGGTCCAGCAGCACCGTACCGCTCTGGCGCAGCAGGCCGACTGCCCAGCGACCCACCAGCACGGCGCCCACCAGACCCATCACCGGGTCAAGCCAGCTCCAGCCCAGCCACCAGCCGCCGGCCAGTGCCACGATGGCCAGCACGGACGTGGCCGCATCGGCAATCACGTGCAGGTAGGCGGCGCGCAGGTTGATGTCGTGATGCGGGTGGCCGTGATCGTGACCATGGCCGTGGTGGTGGTCGTGCCCGTGGCCGTGCCCGTGCCCGTGGTCGTGTCCATGGTGGGCGCCGCCCAGGATCAGCGCGCAGCCCAGGTTGACCAGCAGGCCGATGGCGGTCACGGCCATGGCTTCGCGGTAGTGGATCGGCGCGGGGCTGAACAGCCGTTCGATGGAGCCGAAGGCCATCAGGCCGGCCACACCCAGCAGGAACACGGCGCTGGCAAAGGCGGCCAGCACCTCGATCTTCCAGGTGCCGAAGGTGAAGCGCGCGTCCTGCGCCAGCCGCCGGGCCGCGGCATAGGCAAATGCCGACAGGCCGATGGCCACCGCGTGCGAACTCATATGCCAGCCGTCGGCCAGCAGCGCCATCGAATTGAAGCCCAGGCCGGCGGCAATCTCGATGGCCATCATCGCCAGCGTGATCCACATCACCAGGCGGGTACCGCGTTCGGCGGCCTGGTTGCCGGTGTCGAAGACGTGGGAATGGGTCCAGGCCGAGAAATTGTGCGTGTGCATGAGGAAGTCCGTGATGCGGGAGGGATGCAGTCCCTAGGGTAGCAGCCGCATCCCGACAGTCATCTGACAACCATGGGGGCGCGGGGGTTGTTGCGCCGCCGCGCGCGGGGCCGGCTACCAGCCGTGATAGCCGGCCGCCGTGTCGTATCCGCCAAAGTGGTCGGCCATGAAGTCGACAAAGGCGCGCACGCGGGCCGACAGCTTGTCGCGCGAGAGATACACCGCGTAGATATCGGCCGACGGCGCCGACCATTCGGGCAGCACCTGCCGGAGCCGCCCGGAGCGCAGCAGCGGCGCCACCTCCCATTCGGACCGCAGCACGATGCCGTGCCCCTGGAGCGCCCAGTTCACGGCCACCTCGCCATCGTTGGTGGCCGCCGGGCCGCGCACCTTGACGGTCTCCTGACGGCCCGACGCCTGCAGGTGCCAGGTGCCGTACGCGGTTTCGCTCTCGCGGATGACGATGCAGCGGTGCTGCTGCAGGGCGCGCGGCGACGCTGGCTCGCCATGGCGCGCCAGGTAGGCCGGCGCGGCGCACAGCAACCGGCTGTTCGGCGCCAGTTTGCGCGCGTTGAGCCGGGCATCGGGCAGGTCGCCCACCAGGATGCCGACATCGAATCCTTCCTCCGCCAGGTTCAGCGCGCGGTCGGTCAGCTGCAGCTGAATTTCGACATCGGGATACGCCTGCAGGAAATCGCCCACGGCCGGCGCAATATGCCGGCGGCCAAAGCCCAGCGTGGCATTCACCCGCAGCAGCCCGCGCGGCGCCACCCGGCTGCCGCCCAGCCCCTGTTCCAGTTCCTCCAGTTCGGCCAGGATGCGTGCGCCCTGGTCCAGGTAGGC
This sequence comes from Cupriavidus sp. 94F1, assembly GCF_057798875.1. Lineage (NCBI taxonomy): Bacteria > Pseudomonadati > Pseudomonadota > Betaproteobacteria > Burkholderiales > Burkholderiaceae > Cupriavidus > Cupriavidus sp. 94F1. The sequence goes on along the minus strand of NZ_JBYOJT010000003.1, from coordinate 126,108 downwards.
CTCGCCCTCGGGCGTCACCGACAGGCGCCGGGTGGTGCGATTCAGCAGCCGCACGCCGAGCCGGGCCTCCAGCGCGGCCAGCCGCTTGCTGGCGGCCGAGGGCGTCAGGCCCAACTGCTGCGCGGCGCCGGCCAGGCTGCCGCGCTTGACCAGCAGGATGAAGAAGGCGAGGTCCGAAAAGGTGTCCATGGCGGGGATCGTGCTGGCAATCCACCAGCCATACTGGTGAATTTATGGAACGAATGAAATGCGATTCGCGAAATTATAGCGATGGATTCCGCGATTAGACTGCCTGTCATTCCATCCCCCACAACAGGCAGGCAAGCAACATGGCCGGACGCACGCTGTATCGCAAGCTCGTGGAGTCGCACACGGTGGTCACGCTGGACGCTGACAACGTGCTGCTCTACGCCGATCTGCACATCATGAACGAGTACACCAGCCCGCAGGCCTTCGCGGGGCTGGTGGAGCACGGCCGCAAGGTGCCGGCGCCGGGCCAGCAGCTGGCCGTGGTGGACCACATCATCCCCACGCATGCGGAGTCGCCGCGCGTGATCCAGGACCCGGCGTCGGCGCTGCAGGCGCGCAATCTCAAGCGCAACTGCGACCTGCATGGCATTCCGCTGTTCGATACCAATGACCCGCTGCAGGGCATCGAGCACGTCATCACGCCCGAGCACGGCATGATCCGCCCCGGCATGGTCGTGTTGTGCGGCGACAGCCACACCACCACGTATGGCGCCTTTGGCGCGCTCGGGTTTGGCATCGGCACGTCCGAAGTGGAGCATGTGCTGGCCACGCAGACGCTGGTCTACCGGCTGGCGCGCGACATGCGCATCCGCGTGGACGGCCTGTTGCCGCCGGGTACCACGTCGAAAGACCTGATCCTGCACATCATCTCGCGCATCAGCGCCCAGGGGGCGCGCGGCTACGTGGTGGAGTTCACGGGCAGCGCCATCCACGCCCTGTCGATGGAGGCGCGCATGACCCTGTGCAACATGACGGTCGAGGCCGGCGCGCGTGGGGCGCTGATCGCGCCGGATGCCACGTCGGTGAACTATGTGCTGGAGCGCGCCGCCGATATCGACGGGGCGATGGCGCAGGCCGCGCGCACGGCCTGGGCGCAACTGGTATCCGATGCCGATGCGGGCTTCGACGCCGAACTGGTGTTCGATGCCTCGGCGGTGGAACCCTATGTGACCTGGGGCACGAGCCCGGACCAGGCCATCCCGGTCAGCGCCGCCGTGCCGCATCCGGCGGACGCCGCGGACGACATCGCGCGGGCTTCGGCCGAACGTGCGCTCGACTATATCGGCCTGGCGCCCGGCATCCCGCTGCAGGGCCTGCCGGTGCAGCGCGTGTTCATCGGCTCCTGCACCAACGGGCGGATCGAAGACCTGCGCGCCGTGGCCGATGTGGTACGCGGGCACAAGGTGGCCGAAGGCGTGCGGGCGATGGTGGTGCCGGGGTCCGGTGCCGTGCGCGAGCAGGCCGAGGCCGAGGGCATTGCCGCGCTGCTGCGGGAAGCCGGTTTCGAATGGCGCAAGCCCGGCTGCTCGATGTGCCTGGCGATGAACGACGACGTGCTGGCACCGGGCGAACGCTGCGCATCCACCACCAACCGCAATTTCGAGGGCCGCCAGGGCCGGGCGGGCCGTACCCACCTGATGAGCCCGGCCATGGCCGCCGCGGCCGCCATCACGGGCTGCATCACCGACGTGCGCCAGCTTGGCCTTTCCCGCTGACCGGAGACCCACAATGTCCGCATTCACCCTGATCGAAGGCACCGGCGCACCGCTGCCGCTGCCGAACCTGGACACCGACCAGATCATGCCCAAGCAGTTCCTGCGCGGCATCGACAAGGCCGGGCTGGACCGTGGCCTGCTCTACGACATGCGCTTTGACGAGCATGGCGTGCCGCGCCCGGATTTCGTGCTGAACCAGGCGGCCTGGCGCAATACCGGCGTGCTGGTGGCTGGCCCCAACTTCGGCTGCGGTTCCAGCCGCGAGCACGCCGTCTGGGGGCTGCAGCAGTACGGCATCCGCGCGGTCATCGCGCCCAGCTTCGGCGAGATCTTCTACTCGAACGCCATGAACAACCGCCTGTTGCTGGTGATGCTGCCGCAGGCCCAGGTGGATGTGCTGATGCGCGCCGTGAGCGACCCGGCGGCACCGGCATCGATCCGCATCGATCTGGACACGATGACCGTGGCCGCCGGCGACTTCACGGCACCGTTCACGCTGTCGGACCGGCACCTCGACATGTTCCGGCGCGGCCTGGACATCATTGGCATGTCGCTGACCCACGCCGACGCCATTGCGGCATTCGCGGGCCGCCACCATGCGGCCAGCCCTTGGCTTCGCGATGTGGCCCGCACTACCATGGCGCGACTGGCGGGCTAAGGAGACAGGACGATGTTCGAAGGTTTCAAGACGCACTGGATCGACCATGATGGCGTGCAGATCCACGCCGTGGTGGGCGGAGAGGGGCCGCCGCTGCTGCTGTTGCACGGGCACCCGCAGACGCACGTGATCTGGCACAAGGTGGCGGGCGAACTGGCGCGCCATTTCACGGTGGTGGCCACCGACCTGCGCGGCTATGGCGACAGCGGCAAGCCGGCCGGGCTGCCGGACCACAGCAACTACAGCAAGCGCGTGATGGCGGCCGACCAGCTGGCCGTCATGCGCCAGCTTGGCTTCGAGCGGTTCCGGGTGCTGGCGCACGACCGGGGCGCCCGCGTGGCGCATAGGCTGGCGGTCGATCATCCGCAGGCCATGGAAAAGCTGGTCACGCTGGACATCGCGCCGACCCTGGCCATGTACAAGCAGACCACCGAGGCCTTTGCGCGGGCCTACTACCACTGGTTCTTCCTGATCCGCCCGGCGCCGTTCCCCGAAACGCTGATCGAGGCCGATCCGGCGCTGTACCTGCGCCAGACCATGGGCGGGCGCAGCGCCGGCATGACGCCGTTCACCGACGCCGCACTGGCCGAATACCTGCGCTGCCTGAAGCTGCCGGGCGCCGCGCATGGCCTGTGCGAGGACTATCGGGCCAGCGCGGGCATCGACCTGGAGCACGACCGCGCCGACATCGAGGCCGGCCGAAAGGTCGAATGCGACATGCTGGCGTTGTGGGGCGCCAACGGTGCGGTGGAACAGTGTTTTTCACCTTTGGAAGAATGGCGCAAGGTCGCACGCAAGGTGACGGGTCACGCCCTGCCGTGCGGGCACTACATCGCCGAGGAAGCGCCGGAGCTGTTGCTGGCCGAAGTGCTGCCGTTCCTGCGCGGCTGACGATCGGCAACTCTCTGATTTCTCAGAGATTTCTTCGCCCGCCGCGGCCGCCCGGCTGCGCGCGGTGCCTTGGACTGGCCGGTGTCGGGCGGCCTCTGCATGATCGGCTCATGAGGCCCTCGCATCACATCTGGCCGCGGTGCGATGCCATTTACGCCGATACGCCTGTTTCACCTTCGGTCTGCACGGTTGGCCATGTGCTGGCATCATCGCGAGCTGGAGGATGTTTTTAGTGGAATTGCCGCGTTGCCCGCACATCGGCAGCCGGCTGGGCGATTTACATGCATTCGTGAATGTATGTATAATCCGTCGCAAAAATTCCGGTTAAAACTTCTCCTCAGCTGTTAATTCCCACAATGACGTACCGATTTATTGCAAGCTGCCTCGCCATCTGGCTCGGGATCTGTGTTGCCGCGAGCTGGGTGGTAGAGCGGCTCTGGGCCTGACCCGTCCCTAGCGCCAAGGTGCTTCGGCGGGGCCGGCAGTCGATTTCGTCTAGTTGCCGAGTCACTCTCTTCGATGTCTTCAGCATGAAGACAGCACAACAAGAACGCCGCATGCATCTCGCCAAGTCACCCCGATCCCTGTTCGTCCTCCGTACCCTGGCCGTCGCCGCAGCCGTCGCTGGTGCCAGTTCGGCCGCCAGCGCCGAAGAGCTGGTGGGCTGGGCCCATCCGGCCGTGCACGTGGCCTATGGCCGCGATACCAGCCACGACGTCAACAAGTACGAGTTGGGCGTCAACTTCAACACGCCGATCCAGTACGGCAACCCGCAAGGCTGGCTGTTCAGGCTGCAGGCCGAATTCAATGTGGCCGGCTGGGACGCGCGCGGGGGCACCAACCAGCAAAACCTGTTCGAATTTGGCATTTCGCCGATCCTGCGCGTTGAAAAGCGCGGTGGCTACTTCGTGCCGTTCGCAGAGGCTTCAGTGGGCGTGCGCGTGCTGACGCACACCGGTACGTCCGACGAGCATCGCATGGGCAGCGCCTTCCAGTTCTCCGACATGCTTGGCGTGGGCGTGGGCTTTGGCAAGAACGCCAATACCGAAGTCGGTTTCCGGTTCCAGCACATTTCCAATGCCGGCATCAAGGAACCTAACCCGGGCAGCAACTTCTACACCGGCTACGTGCGCTATCGCTTCTGATTGCCTGCGTCAGGCGGCCCGGGTGCGGGCCCGGCCGCCGCGCAGCGCGTCGAAAAACGCCCACAACTGGGGTGCATCGCCAGTGGCCACGTTGAAGCGGATCCACGGCGAATCGGTTTCATCGGGTTCGAAGTACGAACCGGGCGCCAGCCAGATGCCGTGCTCCAGCGCCAGCGTTGCCAGCTGGTTGCCAGTCAGTGCCGGCGCGCCATCTTCGTGCGCCAGGCGGGCCCAGGCGAACATGCCGCCGTCGGGCCGCAGCATGATCTCCAGACCATGCGCTTCCATCCTTTCCGCCACGCGATCCTGTTGCGCGCGCAGCCGTTCGGCCAGCGCGGCCACGTGCCGGCCGTAGTGGCCGCTGGTCAGCACCGAATACACGAGCCGTTCGGTGACTTCCGATGAAGTCAGGCCCACCGCCATTTTGGTCTGCGCAAAGGCCTTGGCCAGGTCCGGACTGGCCGCCAGGTAGCCCACCCGCAGCGACGGCGTGATCGTCTTCGAAAACCCGTTGACGTAGATCACCTGCGACAGGCCATCCATGGCCGCCAGCATCGGCGACCCGGCCGGCGCCAGTTCGCGATAGATATCGTCTTCCACCACCAGCAGCCGGTGCTGCTCGGCCAGTTGCAGCACACGGAACGCGTTCATGCTGGTCAGGCTGGCGCCGGTCGGATTCTGCAGCACCGTGTTGACGAACAGTGCGCGCGGCGCGTGCTGGCGGATGGCGTCTTCGAGCGCATCGGTGTCCAGGCCGGCCTCGGTGCGATTGACGCCCACGGCGCGCAGGCCGGCCAGCCGCAAGATCTGCAACAGATTGCAATAGCACGGCGATTCCACGAGCACCGTGTCGCCGGGCCGGAGCAGGGTGCGCACCACCAGGTCCAGCGCCTGCGTGGCGCCCTGCGTCAGCACCACCTGTTGTGCCTGCACGGGCATGCCGTACTGGCTCAGGTGCGTGGCGATGTGTTCGCGCAAGGCGCCGAAGCCGTAAGGGTGGCCGTATCCGGACACCTGCGCGGCCGGTACGCGCGCCGCGCTGCGCATGGCCTGGTGCAGGCCTTCTTCGTTGAGCCAGTCGCCGGGCAGCCAGCCGGCGCCGGCCTTGATCGGCACGGAATGGTCGGCGAAGACGTCGGACAGCAGCCAGGCGGCGTTGAGCGCCGGGGCCTCCCACTGCGACGTGCGCGCCTGGCCAGCCGGCGTATGCCGATGGGCCACGGTGTAGCCCGAGCCGGGCCGCGCGGTCAGGTAGCCCAGCGCGGTCAGGCGGCCATAGGCCTCGGCCACCGTGAAGGTGCTGACGTTGTGCTGCTGGGCGAAGCGCCGCACCGATGGCAGCAGGGCGCCGGCACGCAGGGCGCGCTGGTCCACCAGCCCGGCAATGCCGGCCACGATCTGTTCGGTCAGGGTTTCACCGCCACGGCGGCTTCGTGCGAGGTTCAGGTTCAGCATGGGACGGCTGCAAGGTGCGAAACCTGTACAGTGTACTGGCTCGCGGGCAGGACGCCAGAATTGGTGCGCTGCAGCGCGCAGGCCTTGTGTCTGATCGGTTTCAGGGCTGTCACAGCGCACGGCCCTCCGTGCGGTCGTGCCGCCCGCGGCGTGCATGCCTGTACGGTTGCCGATGACTAAACTGTACGGTAAGGTGGCGATCTCCTGACCGTATATTCTTTACGCCGGACCCCGCCGGTAGAGTTGCCGGAAACCTCGGCGTCGCATTTCGCGCGCGCCGCCCTGCATACCGCACCAGGAGAACGTATGGACGCCGCCAAGACCGTGATTCCCGATCTCGAAGCCCTGTGGATGCCGTTTACCGCCAATCGCCAGTACAAGGCCGCCCCGCGCCTGCTGGCATCGGCCAGCGGCATGTACTACACGACCCACGATGGCCGCAAGGTTCTCGATGGCTGCGCCGGTCTCTGGTGCGTGGCCGCCGGCCATTCGCGCAAGGAGATCGTCGACGCGATCGCGCAGCAGGCGGCCACGCTGGACTATGCGCCGCCGTTCCAGATGGGCCATCCGCTGGAATTCGAGGCCGCCACCAAGGTGGCAGCCCTGATGCCCAAGGGGTTGGATCGTATTTTCTTTACGAATTCGGGTTCGGAGTCGGTCGACACGGCGCTGAAGATCGCGCTGGCCTACCATCGGGCCCGCGGCGAAGGCCAGCGCACGCGCATCATCGGCCGCGAGCGTGGCTACCACGGCGTGGGCTTCGGCGGGCTGGGCGTGGGCGGCATCGGCCCGAACCGCAAGATGTGGTCGGCCAACGTGATGCCGGGCACCGACCACCTGCCGGCCACGCTGAACATTGCCGAGGCGGCGTTCTCGAAGGGGCAGCCGCAATGGGGTGCCCATCTGGCCGATGACCTGGAGCGGCTGATCGCGCTGCACGATGCGTCGAACATCGCCGCCGTGATCGTCGAGCCGATGGCGGGTTCCGCCGGCGTGCTGATTCCGCCGGTCGGCTATCTGGAGAAACTGCGCGAGATCACCAGCAGGCACGGCATCCTGCTGATCTTCGACGAGGTGATCACCGCCTTTGGCCGCCTGGGCGCCGCCACCGCGGCAGAGCGCCTGAAGGTCACGCCGGACCTGATCACGATGGCCAAGGCCATCAACAATGCCGCCGTGCCGATGGGTGCCGTGGCCGTGCGCCGCGAAGTCCACGACGCCGTGATCAACGCCACGCCGCAGGGCGGCATCGAACTGCCGCACGGCTACACGTATTCCGGCCACCCGCTGGCGATGGCGGCCTGTATCGCCACGCTGGACCTGTACAAGCGCGACAGGCTGTTCGAGCGCGCGGCCGAGCTGGCGCCGAAGTTCGAGGCCGCCGTGCACGGGCTGCGGGGCGCGCCTTATGTGAAGGACATCCGCAACCTGGGCCTGGTGGCCGGTGTGGAACTGGAATCGCGCCCCGGCGCACCGGGTGCGCGCGCATACGAGGCGTTCCTGAAATGCCTGGAGCTGGGTGTGCTGGTACGCTACACCGGCGACATCCTGGCGTTCTCGCCGCCGCTGATCATTGCCGAGGCCGAGATCGACCAGTTGTTCGATACCGTGCGCCAGGCCCTGCAGAGCATCCAGTAAGACCCGCCCGAGACATAGAGGAAGACCGCAGTGAACATCGCAGAAAACCGGCAGATTGCCGAAATCCATCACTACATCGGCGGCAGCGTGCAGCGCGCCGGCACGGACCGCTTTGCCGATGTGTTCAACCCGGCCACTGGCGACGTGGCTGCCCGCGTGGCCCTGGGCACGCCCGATGACGTGGCTGCTGCCGTGGCCGCCGCCAAGGCGGCCTGGCCTGCCTGGGCCGAGATGCCGCCGCTGCGCCGGGCGCGCATCCTGTTCAAGTTCAAGGAACTGCTGGACCGCCACCATGACGACCTGGCCGCGCTGATCACGCGCGAGCACGGCAAGGTCTTTTCCGATGCCAAGGGCGAAGTCACGCGCGGCATCGAGGTGGTGGAGTTCGCCTGCGGCATTCCGAACCTGCTAAAGACCGATTTCACCGACAACATCGGCGGTGGCATCGACAACTGGAACCTGCGCCAGCCGCTGGGCGTGGTGGCCGGCATCACGCCGTTCAACTTCCCGGTGATGGTGCCGATGTGGATGTTCCCGGTGGCGCTGGCGTGCGGCAACACGTTCGTGCTCAAGCCGTCGGAGCGCGACCCGTCGCCGAGCCTGCTGATCGCCGACCTGCTCAAGCAGGCGGGCCTGCCCGATGGCGTGTTCAACGTGGTGCAGGGGGACAAGGTGGCCGTGGACGCACTGCTGGCGCACCCCGACGTGCAGGCGCTGTCGTTCGTGGGCTCCACGCCGATCGCCGAATACATCTACACCGAAGGCACGAAGCACGGCAAGCGCGTACAGGCACTGGGCGGCGCCAAGAACCACCTGGTGGTGATGCCCGATGCCGATCTGGACCAGGCCGTCGATGCGCTGGTCGGTGCCGCCTACGGTTCGGCCGGCGAACGCTGCATGGCGATCTCGGTGGCCGTGGCGGTGGGCGAGGTCGCCGACAAGCTCGTGCCGCGCCTGGCCGAACGTGCCGCATCGCTGAAGATCCGCAACGGCATGGAAGGCGACGCCGAGATGGGTCCGCTGGTCACGGCCGCGCACAAGGCCAAGGTCGAGGGCTATATCGCCAAGGGCGTGGCCGAGGGCGCGAAGCTGGTGACCGATGGCCGCGGCCACAAGGTGGACGGCCACGAGAACGGCTTCTTCGTCGGCGGTACGCTGTTCGACAACGTCAAGCCGGACATGACGATCTACAAGGAAGAGATCTTCGGCCCGGTGCTGTCGGTGGTACGCGTGCACGACTTTGCCGAGGCGGTGGACCTGATCAATCGTCACGAATTTGGCAACGGTGTGTCGTGCTACACCAGCGACGGCGGCATCGCCCGCGCGTTCGCGCGCCAGATCCAGGTGGGCATGGTCGGCATCAACGTGCCGATTCCGGTGCCGATGGCCTGGCATTCGTTCGGCGGCTGGAAGCGTTCGCTGTTCGGCGACCACCACGCCTACGGCGAGGAAGGCGTGCGCTTCTACACGCGCTACAAGAGCGTGATGCAGCGTTGGCCCGACAGCATCGCCAAGGGCGCGGAATTCACCATGCCGGTGGCGAAGTAAATCGCAGATTCCTGATTTCTCTGATTTCCCGATGCCGGCTGGCATCGTCGTCTTGAAAGCGCCCTGAACAGGGCGCTTTTTTTGTGCGTGCGCGGGCACGGTGGCGGGCATCGCGGTGCGGCCGGTCCGCCATGACAACGCGGCCGCTTGCGCGTATCATCGCGCCCTTCCGCCGGCGCCCCTGTCTTCCCACGATCCAAAAGATGTGCGGTCCAGGCCGCCGGTGCGACTTGTACAACCTATAGTCAATGCACGGACTATCGCCCGGAGCCGCCCATGAGTCTCTTCCGCACCAAGAACATCGAATCCATGCTGGATGTGAGCGAGCATGATGGATTGCGCAAGGTGCTGGGGCCGGTGGATCTGGTGCTGATGGGCATTGGCGCCATCATCGGCACGGGCATCTTCGTGCTGACCGGCACCGGCGCGCTGACGGCGGGGCCGGCGTTGACCGTGTCGTTCGTGATTGCGGCCATGGCCTGTGGCTTTGCAGCGTTGTGCTACGCAGAATTTGCGTCCGCGATTCCGGTTTCCGGATCGATCTACACCTACAGCTACGCCACGCTGGGCGAGATCATCGCGTGGATGATCGGCTGGGATCTGCTGCTCGAATACGGGCTGGCGACCTCGGCGGTGTCGGTGGGGTGGTCGGGCTACTTCCAGTCGCTGATGGCCGGCTTCGGGCTGCACCTGCCGGCCGCGATCACGGCCGCGCCGGGCTCGGTGCCGGGCGTCCATACGCTGGTGAACCTGCCCGCCATCCTGATCATGCTGGCGATCACGTGGGTGGTGTCGTACGGCGTGCGCGAATCGGCGCGGCTCAACAACGTGATGGTGGCCATCAAGATCACCGTGGTGCTGCTGTTCATCGTGGTGGGCATCTGGCATGTGAAGCCGGCCAACTGGCAGCCGTTCGCGCCGTTCGGCTTCACGGGCATCTTCAACGCGGCGGCGCTGGTGTTCTTCGCGTTCATCGGCTTCGATGCCGTGACCTCGGCGGCCGAGGAAGTGCGCAACCCGGGCCGCGACCTGCCGATCGGCATTATCGGATCGCTGGCGGTCTGCACCATCCTGTACGTGGCGGTGGCGGCCATCATGACCGGCATCGTGCCGTTCATGAAGTTCGAGGGCGTCGATCATCCGGTGTCGCTGGCGCTGCAGTACGCGGGGCAGAACTGGGTGGCCGGGTTTGTGGACCTGGGCGCCATCCTGGGCATGACCACGGTGATCCTGGTCATGACCTACGGCCAGACGCGCATCATCTTTGCGATGTCACGCGACGGCCTGCTGCCGGAGGCGCTGTCGGCCGTCCACCCCGTTCACGCCACGCCGTTCACGGCCACGTGGACGGTGGGCATCGTGTTCTCGGCCATCGCCGGGTTCGTGCCGCTGAACGTGCTGGCGGAGCTGATCAACATCGGCACGCTGTCGGCCTTCACGCTGATCTCGATCGCCACGCTGGTGCTGCGCCGTACGCAGCCGCACCTGCCACGTACGTTCCGCTGCCCCGGCGTGCCCGTGGTGCCGCTGCTGTCCGTAGCGTTTTGTCTATTTCTGATGGCGCACCTGCAGACGCTGACGTGGATCGCGTTCCTCTGCTGGCTGGCGCTGGGCCTGGTGATCTATTTCGCCTATTCGCGCCGCAACGCCGTGCTGCACAACCACGGCGGCGACGCCCAGGGCTGATCAGCGCGCGCCGGCCTGTTCGAAGAAGGCGCGCGAGCGCGGCTCGCCGGCGTAGGCCGAGTTGATGCGCACCCAGGCCGATGTCTCGCCGCCGGGGCGGAAAAAATGCCCCGGTGCCAGCGAGATGCCATGGGTCTCGGCCATCGCCACGAGGTCGCGCGAGTCCTCGATCGCGGGCGAGCGCGCCCACAGGAAGTTGCCGCCGGCCGGCTCGCAGAACACCTCCCAGCCGTACTGGCCCAGGATCTTCACGGCATCGGCCGTCACCTCGCGCGTACGCACGCGCAGCCGCTCCACGTACTTGCGATAGGCGCCGCGCTCCAGCATCGTCGCCGTCACGGCTTCGGCAAAATGCGATCCCGCCACGCTGGTCAGCACCTTCACGTCGATCAGGTCCTTGATGAGAGCCTTGTCGGCGACGATATAGCCCACGCGCAGCGCGGCCGACACCGTCTTCGAAAATCCGCCGATGTAGATCACGTGTTCGAGCTGGTCCAGCGTGGCCAGCCGGTCGGTGAAATTGAGCTGGAAGTCCGAAAAGATGTCGTCCTCGACGAAGCGGAAGTTGTGCCGGCGCGCCAGTTCGAGCAGGCGGAACGCCACGGGCGGCGCCAGCGTGGAGCCGGTGGGGTTCTGCAGCACGCTGTTGGTGAAGAACAGCTTGGGCTTGTGGTCGCGCAGCAGCCGCTCGCAGGCCTCGGGGTCCGGGCCGTTCGGCGTGTGCGGCACGCCAACCAGCTGCACGCCATGCATGCGCAGCAGCCCGAACAGGTTGTAGTAGCCCGGGTCCTCGACGAAAACCGTATCGCCGGGCTTGAGCAGGTGGCGCACGATCAGGTCCAGCGCCTGGCTGGCGCCCGACGTGATCAGCACCTGCGACAGTTCCGCTTGGATTCCCACCTGCCGCGCGCGGGTCAGCACATGCTTGCGCAGCGCCGGGTGGCCCAGCGGCGTGGCGTAGTGGATCACGCTGTCGATGTCGTGCCGGGTGATATGGCGGATGGCCTGCGTCAGCCCCTCCACATCGCGCCATTCCTCGGGCACGAAGCCGCCCGCCAGCTTCAGCGTGCCGCTGGGATGGTGGAACTGGTCGATGATATGCAGCGACAGGTCTTCGGCCAGGCTCGGGTCGGACCATCCGCGCCCACGGCGCCCCGTCAGCGCGCTTTCGGCCACGTAGAAGCCCGAACCCTGGCGCGAATCGACCAGACCTTGCGACACCAGCCGGTCGTACGCCTCGATCACCGGAAAGCGGCTGATGCCGTGTTCGGCGGCCAGTGCGCGGATCGACGGCAGGCGGGCGCCCGGCGCGGCCTCGCGCGAGCGGATCCAGTCCTTCACGCCGAGCACGATCTGCTCGGTCAGGGGCACGCCGGTAGAGGAATCGATGACGAGTTTCATGGGTGACGGGAACGGCAACTGTCAGTCAAAACTACTGAACAGTTCAACGAAAACTGTTCGGAACTGTGCATGGGATTGTAGTCCCCGCCATGAATAATGGAAGCGTGGTGCGGCGCCCCCCTTTTGCCTCCGATCCCTTGATCCAGAGCGGCTGCACCGGCAAGACAAGGAGACACCCATGCGTGAACTCAGGACTTTCGAACTCGATGAACCGGGCCGGCCCGTCAGCTGGCGTGCGCGCCATGGCCAGAGCGTGACCGCGCTGGAAGGCAGCCTGTGGCTGACCCTGGAAGGGCAGATGGCCGACATCTGGCTGCGCCCCGGCGATGTGTACGCACTGGTCGAAGGCGAGCGGGTCTGGCTGTCCGGCGAGGCGCCGGTGTCCCGCTTCCTGCTGACCGAGACGCCGGCGCCATGGTCGCTGCGCCGCGCCTGGTGCGTCCTCCGCCAGTTCAAGCGCCGCTGGGACGCCCGCAAGACCGACGCCTTCGGCGACTGCCCGCAAATCCACGCCTGACCGGGCGTCAGGCACGCTCTCCTGGGATCCGGAGCCGCCATCGTCACCTTTGCCGACCTCCCGCGGCGAAGCGGCGGCTTCCGGGCCCTTCTTGCGCATTCTTCCCCCCGTATTCCCCGCCTTCCCCCTGTTTCCGCCCCGGCCGCTGTGCGACGATGCCAGCCATGCCCTCGGTGCTTTCCCGCGCCCCTGGACTTACGTTAACGTAAACGTCATATAATCGTCCCGCCCCTGTCAGCGCGGTCGCAGAACCGCCGGCGCATCGCCAGCATGGGCAGCCAGCCACATAACAGAGCGGTGGAGACCATGACTGATCTTTCGGATGTGAGCAGGACGGCGGCCACCCGGCCGCGGGCGACCCCGGCAACCCAGGGGCAGGGCCCGGCCAACAAGGTGCGCTTTGTCACCGCCGCGTCGCTGTTCGACGGCCATGACGCATCGATCAACATCATGCGGCGCATTCTGCAGTCGCATGGCTGCGAAGTGATCCATCTGGGTCACAACCGCTCCGTCCACGAGGTGGTGACCGCCGCCTTGCAGGAAGACGTGCAGGGCATTGCCATCTCCAGCTACCAGGGCGGCCATGTCGAATACTTCAAGTACATGATCGACCTGCTGCGCCAGCACGGCGGCGAACACATCCAGGTGTTCGGCGGTGGCGGCGGGGTGATCGTGCCCGACGAGATCCGCGAACTGCAGGCCTACGGCGTGGCGCGCATCTACAGCCCCGAAGACGGCCAGCGCATGGGCCTGGCCGGCATGATCGCCGACATGGTCCAGCGGTGCGATATCGACCTGACGCGCTACGCGCCGTCCACGCTCGATGCGGTGACCGCTGGCGACCGTCGCGCGCTGGCGCAGCTGATCACCGCGCTGGAAAACGGCAAGGCCGCGCCGGCGCTGGTCGGCGCGCTGCAGGAGCGGGCCGGGGCCTCCACCACGCCGGTGCTGGGTATTACCGGCACGGGCGGGGCAGGCAAGTCGTCGCTGACCGACGAGCTGATCCGCCGCTTCCGACTGGACCAGCAGGACGCGCTTTCCATTGCCGTGATCTCGATCGACCCGTCGCGGCGCAAGTCCGGCGGCGCGCTGCTGGGCGACCGCATTCGCATGAATGCGATCAACCATCCGAACATCTTCATGCGGTCTCTGGCCACGCGCGATGCCGGCTCGGAAATCTCGCAGGCGCTGCCGGATGTGATCGCGGCCTGCAAGGCGGCCGCGTTCGATCTGGTGATCGTCGAAACGTCCGGGATCGGCCAGGGCGACGCGGCCATCGTGCCGCATGTGGACCTGTCGCTCTACGTGATGACGCCCGAGTTTGGCGCGGCGAGCCAGCTGGAAAAAATCGACATGCTCGACTTTGCCGATTTCGTCGCGATCAACAAGTTCGACCGCAAGGGCGCGCAGGACGCCTGGCGCGACGTGGCCAAGCAGGTGCAGCGCAACCGCGAGCAGTGGCACGCCAGGCCCGACGAGATGCCGGTCTACGGCACACAGGCATCGCGCTTCAACGACGACGGCGTGACCATGCTCTACCAGGGTCTGGTGGCGTCGCTGGCCGGGCGCGGCCTGCATGTCGGGCCGGGCGTGCTGCCGAAGCTGGCCGGCCGGATTTCGACGGGCCAGAACGTGATCGTGCCGCCGGCGCGCAACCGCTATCTGGCCGAGCTTGCCGATACGGTGCGCGCCTACCATCGGCGCGTGGCCGAACAGAGCCGGCTGGCGCGCGAACGTCAGCAACTGCGCGCCGCCGGTGCAATGCTGAAATCGTCGAATAGCGATGCCGATGGGCAGGCGCTGGCATCGCTGGCCGCCGAGCGCGAGGCGTCGCTGGGCAGCGTGGAGCGCAAGCTGCTGGCGATGTGGCCGCAGATGCAGGCCGCCTACAGCGGCGACGAATACGTGGTCAAGATCCGGGACAAGGAAATTCGCACCGGGCTGGTGACGACCACGCTGTCCGGCACGAAGATTCGCAAAGTCGTGCTGCCGCGCTTCGAGGACGAAGGCGAGATCCTGAAATGGCTGATGCGCGAGAACGTGCCGGGCAGCTTCCCGTACACGGCCGGCGTCTTCGCCTTCAAGCGCGAGGGGGAAGACCCCACGCGCATGTTCGCGGGCGAGGGCGACGCATTCCGTACCAACCGCCGCTTCAAGCTCGTGTCCGAAGGCATGGACGCCAAGCGCCTGTCCACCGCGTTCGATTCGGTCACGCTCTACGGCGAAGACCCGCACGAGCGCCCCGACATCTACGGCAAGGTGGGCAACTCGGGCGTGTCGATCGCCACGCTCGACGACATGAAGGTGCTGTACGAGGGCTTTGACCTGACCAGCCCCAGCACGTCGGTGTCGATGACCATCAACGGCCCGGCGCCAACCATCCTGGCCATGTTCATGAACACGGCCATCGACCAGAATCTGGACAAATTCCGAGCCGACAACCAGCGCGAGCCGACCGCCGACGAAGAGGCCAAGATTCGCGCCTGGGTGCTGCAGAATGTGCGCGGCACGGTGCAGGCGGACATCCTCAAGGAAGACCAGGGGCAGAACACCTGCATCTTCAGCACCGAGTTCTCGCTGAAGGTGATGGGCGATATCCAGGAATATTTCGTCCACCACCAGGTGCGCAACTTCTACTCGGTGTCGATCTCGGGGTATCACATTGCCGAGGCCGGCGCCAACCCGATCTCGCAGCTGGCCTTCACGCTGGCCAACGGCTTCACCTTCGTGGAAGCCTACCTGGCGCGCGGCATGCATATCGACGACTTTGCGCCGAACCTGTCGTTCTTCTTCTCGAACGGCATGGACCCCGAGTACAGCGTGCTGGGCCGCGTGGCGCGCCGCATCTGGGCCGTGACGATGCGCGACAGGTACGGCGCCAACGAGCGCAGCCAGAAGCTCAAGTACCACATCCAGACGTCGGGCCGGTCGCTGCACGCGCAGGAGATCGACTTCAACGACATCCGCACCACGCTGCAGGCGCTGATCGCCATCTACGACAACTGCAACTCGCTGCACACCAACGCCTATGACGAAGCGATCACCACGCCCACGGCCGAGTCGGTGCGCCGGGCGCTGGCGATCCAGCTGATCATCAACCGCGAATGGGGCGTGGCCAAGTGCCAGAACCCCAACCAGGGCAGCTTCCTGACCGAAGAGCTGACCGACCTGGTGGAAGAGGCGGTGCTGCAGGAGTTCGAACGCATCGCCGAGCGCGGCGGCGTGCTGGGCGCGATGGAAACCGGCTACCAGCGCGGCAAGATCCAGGAGGAATCGCTGTACTACGAGCAGCTCAAGCACGACGGCACGCTGCCCATCATCGGCGTGAATACCTTCCGGAACCCGAATGGCGACCCGACGCCACAAACGCTGGAACTGGCGCGGTCGAGCGAGGCGGAAAAACAGAGCCAGCTGACCCGCCTGGCGGAATTCCACCGCCGCCATGCCGGGGACGCCCAGGCCATGCTGGACCGGCTGCGCCAGGCCGTGATCGACAATGGCAATGTATTCGCGGTGTTGATGGATGCGGTGCGCGTGTGCTCGCTGGGGCAGATCACGCATGCGCTGTTCGAGGTAGGCGGCCAGTACCGTCGCAACATGTGAAAAAGCCGCCGTGAATGGCGGGCGGCCGGTTCACGGCACGGAGCACTGGGGCTACACTCTTTGCTCCGTCGCCGTCAGGCCATCCATTCCCGAGACACCCATGCAAGCCGAGTACGACAGCAACAACATCTTCGCCCGCATCCTGCGTGGCGAACTCCCGTGCTTCAAGATCTACGAGGACGCCGACGCCATCGCGTTCATGGACATCATGCCGCAGTCCGACGGCCACGCACTGGTGGTGCCGAAGGAGGCTGCCGTGGATCTGTTCGGCCTTTCCGAAAAGGGCGCGGCCGCGGCGATCCGCGCCACCCAGATCGTGGCGCGCGCCGTGCGCGAGGCCTTCCAGCCCGACGGCGTGGTGATCAGCCAGTTCAACGGCGCGGCGGCCGGCCAGACCGTGCCGCACGTGCATTTCCATATCGTGCCGCGCTATGCGGACCAGTCCCTGCGCGGCCATGCCCGCCAGCAGCAGGACATGGAACTGCTCAAGCAGCATGCCGAACGCGTGGTGGCGGCCCTGGCGAAGCTGCAGGGCTGAACGGCCGTCGTTCAGCCGCACCCCGGCCGCACCGAATCAAGCAGACCAATCCAATCAGTGAAATAGCAAGGAAGCGAGACATGGCAATCAAGACAGTGGGCATCGTGGGTGCCGGCACGATGGGCAACGGCATTGCGCAGGCTTGCGCGGTGGCGGGGCTGGACGTGGTGATGGTCGATATCAGCGACGCCGCGGTGCAGAAGGGTATCGCCACGGTGGCCGGCAGCATGGACCGCCTGATCAAGAAGGAAAAGGCGACAGAGGCCGACAAGGCGGCCGCGCTCGCGCGCATCCACGGCAGCACGTCGTACGACGATCTGAAGCGCGCCGACATCGTGATCGAGGCCGCCACGGAAAACTTCGACCTGAAGGTCAAGATCCTGAAGCAGATCGACGGCATCGTCGGCCCGGACGTGATCATTGCGTCGAACACGTCGTCGATCTCGATCACCAAGCTGGCCGCCGTGACGTCGCGCGCCGACCGCTTCATCGGCATGCACTTCTTCAACCCGGTGCCGATGATGGCCCTGGTGGAACTGATTCGGGGCCTGCAGACCAGCGACGCCGCGCACGCCGATGTCGAGGCCCTGGCGAAGCAACTGGGCAAGTACCCGATCACGGTCAAGAACAGCCCCGGTTTCGTGGTCAACCGCATCCTGTGCCCGATGATCAACGAGGCGTTCTGCGTGCTGGGCGAAGGCCTGGCGTCGCCGGAAGAGATCGACGAAGGCATGAAGCTGGGCTGCAACCATCCGATCGGCCCGCTGGCCCTGGCCGACATGATTGGCCTGGATACGATGCTGGCGGTGATGGAAGTGCTGTACACCGAGTTCGCCGATCCGAAGTACCGCCCGGCGATGCTGATGCGCGAAATGGTGGCCGCGGGCTACCTGGGCCGCAAGACCGGCCGTGGCGTGTACGTGTACAGCAAGTAGGCGTCGTTCACCGATTGTTTGCTCCCCTTTCCCGCCTTGCGGGAAAGGGAGAAACCACTACTCCCCGTACTGTCGCAGCCCCTCCAGGTCGAGCACGTCGATCACGCCATAGTCCACGCGCACCAGGCCCTGCTGTTCCAGCACCTTCAGGGCCTGGTTGGCACGCTGGCGTGAAATGCCGGCCAGCAGGCCGATCTCTTCCTGCGAAATTTCCAGTGTCGAGCCGATGCTGGGATACAGGTGTTCGTTGAACAGCGATGACACCGCGCGGGCCACGCGCGAATCGATGTCGAGCAGCCGTTCGTATTCGACCGCCGCGATGAACTGGCCGAGCCGCTCGTTGAACTGCATCAGCAGGAAGCGCGTGAACGGCAGGCTGGTATCCAGCAACCACTGAAAAGTCTCGCGTGGGACGAAAGCGATACGCGAACGCCGCAGCGCCATCACGTCGTACTTGCGGATCTCCTGCTTGAGCACTGCGCCTTCGCCGAACCAGCCGCCGGTGGGCACGCCGGTGAAGGTGACCGACTTGCCCGACGGCGACACGGTGGTGATCTTGACGATGCCTTCCACCACGCCCAGCCAGTGCTCGGCCATTTCACCTTTGTGACAGACGTAATCACCTTGTGCGTATTCGCGCACGGTCATCACACGTTTGACACGGTCGCGCTGTTCCGGGCTCAGGTCGGCGGCCCAGGCACAGCGGTCGATGAACGAGAAGGGGTCGGCGGCAGGCATTGCGCTCCCGTAGGGATTAACCCGGAATTGTCGCCGGCGCGACAACCCGGCGGAATGGCATCGGCTATCTTACGATCACCCGGAACCGCCCCTGCCAGCAATCCTCACCCAACAAGGCAAGGCGGGCGTGATGCGGTGCGGCAATCGTCGCACCGGACAAGGCGCCCAGTATAGCGACCGGTCTGGCGGCTTGATACCCGGCATGGTCCCTAGGCCATCCGAAGGGGAGAGGAGACAGCGATGCAGGAATCGTCGGCAACGACCTTTCCGCGATGGCTGCTGGCGCATGCCCGGCAGCGGCCCGATCATCCGGCCTATCGCGAGAAGGATCTCGGTATCTGGCAGACCTACAGCTGGCAGCAGGCAGCGGCCGAGGTGCGCGCGCTGGCCTGCGGCCTGGCGGCGCTGGGCTTTCGCCGGGGCATGAACCTGGCCGTGGTCGGCGACAACCGTCCGCGCCTGTACTGGGCGATGACCGCCGCGCAGGCGCTGGGTGGCGTGCCCGTGCCGCTCTACCAGGACGCCATCGCGGGCGAGATGGTCTACGTGCTGGACGACGCCGAGATCGAGTTCGCCATCGTCGAAGACCAGGAACAGGTCGACAAGCTGCTCGAAGTGGAATCGCAGCTGGCATCGCGCGGCCGCGCCGTGCGCCACGTCATCTACGAAGACCCGCGCGGGCTGCGCGACTACGATCATCCGTCGTTGCTGTCGTACGCACGCGTGCAGGAAATCGGCCGCGAATTCGATCGCGCAAATCCAGGCTTTTACGATGCGCAGGTGCAGGCCGGCGCGCCCGATGACACCGCGATCATCCTCTATACGTCGGGCACCACCGGCAAGCCGAAAGGGGTCTGCCATGCGCATGCCGGTCTGATTGGTGCCGCGCGCAACGGCTGCCAGTTCGACGGGCTCGGCGCCGATGACGACGTGTTGTCGTACCTGCCGATGGCCTGGGTAGGCGACAACCTGTTCTCGTACGCGCAGGCCATGGTGGCCGGCTTCACCGTGAACTGCCCGGAATCGCGCGAAACCGTGATGACCGACCTGCGCGAGATCGGCCCCACTTACTACTTTGCACCGCCACGGATCTATGAGGGGCTGCTCACGCAGGTCATGATCCGCATGGAAGACGCGGGCTGGGTGAAGCGCCGGCTGTTCCACTGGGCGATGGGCGTGGCGCGCCGGTGCGGATCGGACATCCTGGACAAGCGGCCCGTGCCGGCGCTGGATCGCCTGCGCTACGGAATTGGCGAAATTCTGATCTACGGCCCGTTGCGCAATGTGCTGGGCATGAGCCGTATCCGCGTGGGCTACACGGCGGGCGAGGCCATCGGGCCGGACCTGTTCCGCTTCTACCGGTCGATCGGCATCAACCTGAAGCAGTTCTACGGCCAGACCGAGACCTGCGCCTATGTGTGCCTGCAGCCGGACGGGCAGGTGAAGTTCGATTCGGTGGGGCCGGCCGCGCCGGGCATGGAGATCCGCATCGCCGACAACGGCGAGGTGCTGGTGCGCGGCGTGGGGCTGCTCAAGGCCTACTACAAGCGCGACGATGCCACGCGCGAGGCCATCAACGACGAGGGCTACTTCATGACCGGCGACGCCGGCGTGATCGATGCCGACGGGCACCTGAAGATCATCGACCGCGCCAAGGACGTGGGCAAGCTGGCCGACGGGTCGATGTTCGCGCCCAAGTACATCGAGAACAAGCTCAAGTTCTTCCCGTACATCAAGGAGGCGGTGGCGTTTGGCACCGGCCGTGACCGCGTCTGCGCGTTCATCAATATCGACTTCGATGCGGTGGGCAACTGGGCCGAGCGCCGTCACCTGCCGTACGCCGGCTACGTGGACCTGGCGGGCCAGCCCGATGTCATCGCCATGATTGCCGAATGCGTGGAGCAGGTGAACGCCGACCTGGCTGCCGACGCGATGCTGGCCGGCTCGCAGGTGGCGCGCTTCCTGATCCTGCACAAGGAGCTGGACCCCGATGACGACGAACTGACGCGCACGCGCAAGGTGCGGCGTGGCTTTATCGCCGAGAAATACGCGGTGCTGGTGGACGCGCTGTTCGCGGGCAAGCCGGAGCAGTTCATCGACACGCGCGTGAAGTTCGAGGATGGCCGCGAGGGCAGTGTGTCGGCCACGCTGAAGCTGGTGGACGTCAAGCGATTCCCGCCCGTGGGCGGCGCGCGCGCGGCGTGAGACAGGGAGACGCACAGATGACGGCAACCCAGACAGCGTGGCAGGGCGGCATGACCCGCGTCGATGCCACGGGCGCCATGGCGTCGCCCGGCACCCTCGCCCCGCCGGGCCACGCGGACACCCTCCACGGCGACAGCCCGCGCACCGGCGACGCCCATCGGCCCGACGCCCCGGCCCACGCCAGCACGCGCGGCGACGTGATTCTGGACCTGCAGAACATCTCGCTGTCGTTTGGCGGCGTGAAGGCGCTGACCGATATCTCGTTCGATGTCTGCGAGCACGAGATCCGCGCCATCATCGGCCCGAACGGCGCCGGCAAGAGTTCGATGCTGAACGTGATCAACGGCGTGTATCACCCGCAGCAGGGCCGCATCGTGTTCCGGGGGCAGGAGCGCCGCAAGATGCATCCGACGGCCGCCGCCCGCCAGGGCATCGCGCGCACGTTCCAGAACATCGCGCTGTTCAAGGGCATGACCGTGCTCGACAACATCATGACGGGCCGCAACACACAGTTTCGCACCGGCCTGCTGGCGCATGCGCTGTGGTGGGGCCCGGCGCGCGCCGAGGAAATGCGGCATCGCCGCAAGGTCGAGGAAGTGATCGACTTCCTGGAAATCCAGGCCATCCGCAAGACGCCGGTGGGGCGCCTGCCGTACGGGCTGCAGAAGCGGGTGGAGCTGGCGCGCGCGCTGGCGGCGGAACCGTCGATGCTGCTGCTGGACGAGCCGATGGCCGGCATGAACGTGGAAGAGAAGCAGGACATGTGCCGCTTCATCCTGGACGTGAATCAGCAGTTCGGCACCACCATCGTACTGATCGAGCACGATATGGGCGTGGTCATGGATATTTCCGACCGCGTGGTGGTGCTGGACTACGGCAAGAAGATCGGCGACGGCACGCCGGCCGAGGTCAAGGCCAACCCCGACGTGATCAAGGCCTACCTGGGTACTTCCCACTGAAGAAATCAGGAAACTACGATGACATTCTTCTTCGAAATCCTGATCGGCGGGCTGCTCTCGGGGCTGATGTACTCGCTGGTGGCGCTGGGCTTCGTGCTGATCTACAAGGCGTCGGGCGTGTTCAACTTCGCGCAGGGGGCGATGGTGTACTTTGCCGCGCTGGCGGTGGTGGGGCTGATGGACAAGGGCCTGCCGATGTGGGCGGCCGTGATCGGCGCCTTTGTCGTCATGATCGTGGTCGGCATGAGCACCGAGCGCCTGGTGCTGCGCAAGCTGGTGAACCAGCCGCCGATCACGCTGTTCATGGCCACCATCGGCCTGTCGTTTTTTCTGGAAGGCCTGGGACCGCTGCTGTTCGGCAACGAGGTGCGGCCGATCCAGCTGGGCATCGTCGATGAGCCCATCGATTCGATCCTGACCCACTTCAATATCGTGGTGTCGAAGTTCGACCTGGCCGCCGCGCTGATTGCCGCCGTGCTGGTGGCGGTGCTGGCGCTGTTCTTCCAGTACACCAAGGTGGGCCGCGCGCTGCGCGCGGTGGCCGACGATCACCAGGCGGCGCTGTCGCTGGGCATTCCGCTGCAGAACATCTGGGCCATCGTCTGGGGCGTGGCCGGCTTTGTCGCGCTGGTGGCGGGCATGCTGTGGGGATCGCGCAACGGGGTGCAGTTCGCGCTGACGCTGACCGCGCTCAAGGCGCTGCCGGTGCTGATCCTGGGCGGCTTTACGTCGGTGCCGGGCGCCATCGTCGGCGGGCTGATCATCGGCGCATCGGAAAAGCTGGCCGAGATCTATATCCCGCCCGTGTTCCAGTCGGCGTTCGGGGGCAACTTCGGCGGGATCGAAGGCTGGTTCCCGTATGTGTTTGCGTTGCTGTTCCTGCTCGTGCGGCCAGAGGGGCTATTCGGAGAAAAACACATCGACCGCGTATAGCGCAGCAAATTGAAGTCGCGCAGCGGCGGCCGCAAGCCAAAGCATCCGCGTTGCCGTCACGCATGCCGAGATCGGAGAATTTCATGCTCTACCGCGAATCCGGACAGTTCAAGACCAGCTACGTTGCCGACAGCCAGATCTTCCCGATCCGGCAAGATCGTATTTTCTTTGCTTTGTTGATGGTGGTGGCGTTTGTCGTCATCCCGTTCGCGGGCAGCGAATACTGGTTCAACGCCATCCTGACGCCGTTCCTGATCTTCTCGCTGGCGGCGCTGGGCCTGAACATCCTGACCGGCTATGCCGGACAGCTGTCGCTGGGCACGGCGGCCTTCATGGCCGTGGGGGCCTATGCGGCCTACAACTTCCAGCTACGGATCGAAGGCATTCCGGTGGTGCTGACGTTCATCCTGGCCGGACTGTCGTCGGCACTGGTGGGGGTGGCATTCGGGCTGCCGTCGCTGCGGATCAAGGGCTTCTACCTGGCCGTGGCCACGCTGGCCGCGCAGTTCTTCGTGGTGTGGGCGCTGACCAAGTTCCCCTGGTTCTCGAACAACAGTTCGTCGGGCGTGATCACGGCGCAGCGGCTGGACCTGTTCGGCGTGGCGATCGATACCCCGATCCGGAAGTACCTGTTCGTGCTGGCCATCGTCACGGTACTGGCGATGCTGGCCAAGAACCTGGTGCGCTCGGCCACGGGCCGCGCCTGGATGGCCGTGCGCGACATGGACGTGGCCGCCGAGGTCATCGGCATCCCGTTGATGCGCACCAAGCTGCTGGCCTTCGCCGTCAGCTCGTTCTACTGCGGCGTGGCCGGGGCGCTGTACGCGTTCTGCTACCTGGGATCGGTGGAGCCGGACGGCTTCTCGCTGGACCTGTCGTTCCGCATCCTGTTCATGATCATCATCGGCGGGGTGGGCAGCATCCTGGGGTCGTTCCTGGGCGCGGCATTCATCCTGCTGCTGCCGATCTTTCTCGATAACGTGCTGCCGACGCTGGCCGCGCTGCTGCACCTGCCGTTCACCAACGCCACGGTGTCGCATATCCAGCTCATGGTATTCGGCGCGCTGATCATCTTCTTCCTGATCGTCGAGCCACATGGCCTGGCCCGGCTCTGGCAGATTGCCAAGGAGAAGCTGCGCCTCTGGCCATTCCCGCATTAGTCGTTCCCATAACAACGCCCGTTCGAGGTGAAGGAGACTGTGATGACAACCGTATTCCGCAATGTGCAGCGCGCCGCCCTGGTGGTCAGCGTCGCGGCTGCGCTGCTGGCGCCGGCCCTGCCGGCCCTGGCGCAGGCCAATGACCAGTTCGTGGCGCTGCCCAGCTACCGAGTCGGCCCGTATGGCTCGAACGGTCAATCGTTCTATGGCGGATTTGTCGATTACCTGAACTACGTCAACCTCAAGGAGGGGGGCGTCAACGGCGTGAAGCTGTCGTGGGAAGAGTGCGAGACCGAGTACAACAACGCCAAGGGCGTGGAGTGCTACGAGCGCCTGAAGGCCAAGAACGGCCAGAGCAAGGGCACCGCGTACCACACGATGTCTACCGGCATTTCGTACGCGCTGGTCGACAAGACCGCCGCCGACAAGGTGCCGCTGGTGATGATGGGCTACGGCCGCACCGATGCCGTCGATGGCTCGGTGTTCCCGTACGCGTTCCCGCTGGTCACCACGTACCAGATGCAGGTGTCGGCCATCGTCAAGTATCTGGCGTCGAAGAACGGCGGGTCGCTGGCCGGCAAGAAGATCGTCTACCTGTATCACGACTCGGCCTACGGCAAGGAACCGATCGTCGCGCTGGAGGCCGAGGCCCGGCTCGGCAAGTTCAACCTGGTGGAGATTCCGGTGGCGCACCCGGGCAACGAGCAGGGCGCGCAGTGGCTGAAGATCCGCCAGGAGAATCCCGACTACGTGATCTTCTGGGGCTGGGGCGTGATGAATCAGACCGCGCTGAAGGCGGCCCAGAAGGTGGGCTTCCCGCGCGAAAAGATGATCGGGTCGTGGTGGGCCGGCTCCGAGGAAGACACCACGCCGGCCGGCGACGCCGCCAAGGGCTACATGAGCGCCACGTGGAACGTGGCGGGCAAGAGCGTGCCGCTGATCGCCGATATCGAGAAGGTGGTCTACGGCGCCAACAAGGGCAACATGCAGGACCGCAACAAGGTGGGCTCGGTGCTCTACAACCGCGGCGTGTCGGCGGCGGTGGTGACGGTGGAGGCGATCCGCGTGGCGCAGGCCAAGTTCGGCAAGGGCAAGGTCATGACCGGCGACGAGATGCGCTGGGCCTTCGAGAACCTGAACCTGACCAGCGCGCGCCTGCAGCAACTGGGCGCCACGGGCCTGCTGCCAGAGATCAAGACCAGCTGCGATAACCACGAGGGATCGGGCAAGGTGAAGATCCAGCAGTGGGACGGCACCAAGTGGGTGGTGGTGTCGGACTGGATCGAGGGCAACAAGAACCTGATCCATCCGCTGTTCAAGGCCACGGCCGCGCAGTACGCGAAGGAGAAGGGCATCACGCCAGCCTGCATGAAGTCGTAGTGTCCGCTTGCCGACGGTTTTCTCCCCTCTCCCGCTGTGCGGGAGAGGGGCCGGTGGAGAGGGTATTGAGGCTCAAATTGCGACGTGCCGAGTCTTGATGCGCCGGGCCCTCTCCCCCAACCCCTCTCCCACAAGTGGGAGAGGGGAGCGGATCAGCAGCATCTGAAGCACCATCGGTTTTACTCCCCTCTCCCGTTGCTTTGGGAGAGGGGAGTAAAACCAGTACAGGGACAAGACATGACCCTTCTATCCGTCAACAACATCGAAGTCATCTACGACCACGTGATCCTGGTGCTCAAGGGCGTGTCGCTCGATGTGCCAGAGGGCCGCATCGTGGCGCTGCTGGGCGCCAACGGCGCGGGCAAGACCACCACGCTCAAGGCCATCTCGAACCTGCTGCATGCCGAGCGCGGCGATGTCACCAAGGGATCGATCGAGTACCGCGGCCAGCGCGTGGACCAGCTCACGCCCAACGACCTGGTCAAGCGCGGCGTGATCCAGGTGATGGAAGGCCGCCACTGCTTCGCGCACCTGACCATCGAGGAAAACCTGCTGACCGGGGCCTATACGCGCGGCTTGTCGCGTGGCGAGACGCGCGACGCGCTGGAGAAGATCTACGACTACTTTCCGCGCCTGAAGACGCGCCGCAAGTCGCAGGCTGGCTATACCTCGGGGGGCGAGCAGCAGATGTGCGCGATTGGGCGGGCCATGATGGCCAAGCCGTCGATGATCCTGCTCGACGAGCCGTCGATGGGCCTGGCGCCGCAGATCGTGGAGGAGATCTTCGAGATCGTGCGCGACCTGAACTCGCGCGAGCGCGTGAGCTTCCTGCTCGCCGAGCAGAACACGATGGTGGCGCTGCGCTATGCCGACTACGGCTACATCCTGGAAAACGGCCGCGTGGTGATGGACGGCGAAGCCGAATCGCTGCGCACCAACGAGGATGTCAAGGAGTTCTACCTGGGCGTGGCCGCCAACGACGCCGAAGGCGGCGCGCGCAAATCGTTCCGCGACGTGAAAAGCTATCGCCGCCGCAAACGCTGGCTGGCCTGAATCTCCCCTGGACACCGATATGGCTGAATACTTCGATTCGCTGGAGACGCGCGCCCCTGCGGAGCGCGAGGCCGCGCTGCTTGCCGCCGTGGCGCGCCAGGTCGCGCATGCGCAGGCACATGCACCGTATTTTGCCGAAATCCTGGGCGACTTCGATGCACGCGAGATCACCTCGCGCGATGCGCTGGCGCTGCTGCCGGTCACGCGCAAGTCCGAACTGAGTGCGCGCCAGCGCGTGGTGCCGCCGCTGGGCGGGCTCAATGCCACGGCGCTGGGCGGCCTGCGCCATGTGTTCCAGTCGCCGGGGCCGATCCACGAGCCCGATGGCTTTGCCGCCGACTGGTGGCGCACGGCGCGCGCGATGTTCGCGGCCGGCTTCCGGTCTGGCGAGCTGGTCTACAACACGTTTTCGTATCACTTCACGCCGGCCGGGATGATGATGGAATCGGGCGCCCACAAGCTGGGGTGCTGCGTGTTCCCGGCGGGCGTCGGCCAGACCGAATCGCAGGTGCAGGCGCTGGCCAGCCTGCAGCCCACCGCCTACGCGGGCACGCCCTCGTTCCTGAAGCTGCTGATCGAGAAAGGTGACGAGATGGGGCTGCCGTGCGCCAGCCTGTCCAAGGCACTGGTGTCGGGCGAGGCCTGCCCGCCCGCGCTGCGGGGCTGGCTGCAGAACCACGGCGTCACGGCGCGCCAGATGTACGGCACGGCCGATGTCGGACTGATCGCCTTCGAGACCGACGGCGGCGACGGCTGGGTGGTGGACGAAGGCGTACTGGTCGAGATCGTCGAGCCGGGCGGCACGAAGCCGATGCCCGAAGGCGAGGTGGGCGAGGTGGTGGTCACCGTGCTCGGCAACGGCGACTACCCGCTGATCCGTTTCGGCACCGGCGATCTGTCGGCCATCGTGGCCGAATCGTCGCACAGCGCCAGCCCGTGCGGGCGGACCAATATCCGGCTGAAGGGCTGGCTGGGGCGCGCCGACCAGACCACCAAGGTCAAGGGCATGTTCGTGCATCCGGGGCAGGTGGCCGAAGTGGTGCGGCGCCACCCCGAAATCCGCGCGGCGCGGCTGGTGGTGACCGGCACGATCGGCGCCGACGTGATGACGCTCCATTGCGATACCACGCGCATCGACGAGGGCCTGGCGCTTGCCGTGGCCGATTCGATGCGCGAGGTCATGCGGCTGCGGGGAGAGGTCCGCTTCGTCCCGCCCGGGTCGCTGCCGCAGGACGGCAAATCGATCGAGGACGCGCGCAGCTACGACTGATTGCCGTGGCTCAGGGCCGGCGGCGGCCCTACGCTTGCGACGACGGACCGTCGCTGGCCTCGGGATAGCCGCCGCGCGGCCGTGTGGGCAGCCGTACCATCCAGACCGTCACGGCGATGCCGATGGCGATCAGCGTGAGCGACGACACGGGCCGTGCGCGCAGCAGCCAGGCCGTGATGCTCATCGACGTCCACATCATCGACAGCGCCAGGCACTTGGCGCGGAACGGAATGCTGCGGTGGGCCTGCCAGTCACGCACCAGCGGCCCGAATCGCTCGTGCGTGATCAGCCAGTTGTGGAATTTTTCCGACCCGCGCGCAAAGCACGCGGCCGCCAGCAGCACGAACGGCGTGGTCGGCAGCAGCGGCAGGAAGATGCCGATAAAGCCGAGCACCAGGCTGATGACGCCCAGCGTGACCCAGAATGCGCGGATCACGCGCTCCCGGTGCGTGAGCGTGCCGGGCAGGTCGGCGGGGCCGGTCGGTGTTTCGGGGTCGGAAGAAGGCAACGGTTCAGGAAAAGGGGCGCCAAAACGCCCTTATGCTACCAGCCCCAGCCGGGCGCGCGCCGCATCGTACTCGGCCTTCATGCGCGCCACGATCTCGCCGGCGGTGGGAATGTCGTGGATCTGGCCCACGCCCTGGCCGGCACCCCAGATGTCTTTCCAGGCCTTGGCCTTCGAGCTGCCGCTCGAAAAATCCATCTTGCTCTTGTCGGCCACGGGCAGGTCTTCGGGGTCCAGGCCCGAATTGACGATGCTCTCGCGGATGTAGTTGCCGTGCACGCCCGTGAACAGGTTCGTGTAGATGATGTCCGAAGCGGCCGAACTGGTGATCGATTGCTTGTACTCGGCGCTGGCATGGCCTTCCTGCGACGCGATGAAGCGCGTGCCCACGTAGGCGAAGTCCGCGCCCATGGCCTGGGCGGCCAGCACGGCATCGCCGGTGGCGATCGATCCGGACAGCGCGATCGGACCGTCGAAGATCTTGCGCACTTCGCCGACCAGCGCGAACGGCGACAGCGTACCGGCATGGCCGCCGGCGCCGGCCGCCACCAGGATCAGCCCGTCCACGCCGGCCTCGATGGCCTTTGCGGCGTGGCGGAGGTTGATGACGTCGTGCAGCACGATGCCGCCGTAGCTGTGCACGGCGTCGATCATTTCCTTGGGCGGCGCCCGCAGCGACGTGATGAAGATCGGCACCTTGTGCTCCACGCACACCTTCACGTCATGTTCCAGCCGCGCGTTGGACGCGTGCACGATCTGGTTCACGGCCAGCGGGCCGACGGGCTTGCCGGGATTGGCCGCCCCGAATGCCGCCAGTTCTTCCTGGATCTGCGTCAGCCATTCGTCGAGCAACTCGGCCGGGCGCGCGTTGAGCGCCGGAAACGATCCGACGATGCCGGCCTTGCACTGGGCCAGCACCAGTTCGGGATAGCTGACGATGAACATTGGCGACGCAATGACGGGCAGGGCAAGGTTCTGCAGGGCTGGCGGAATGTGTTTGGCGGCAGGCATGGTGTCTCCTCGAATCCGTCTGATGAAATGACGCGGACAAGCGGTGCGAAATGCACGGTCGTTCGATTATAGGGAGTTTCGCTGGGGCGCGGAGTCGGGGTAGAGGCTCCAGTCTATGCGATGCCGGCAGCGATGCCCTCCCCTATCCCATGCAGTGGGAGAGGGGAGAAAGAAGGGCTGGAGGCAAAAAAAGCCCCGCTGGGTTAGCGGGGCGATTACCACGAAGACTGATAAGAAGAGACGGTCAGGCACCTGCCAATGCCTTACCGTGAGACGAATCTTAGGCAGTGAATATGACCACCGGAAGACAGTTCCGAGGCAATTCCGGAAAACCCGTCACCGGACGCGTTTCCCGGCCCCGACTAGATCTTTTCCAGCAGCAGACCCTTCAGGTATTCGCCTTCGGGGAAGGCCGCCGACATCGGGTGATCGGTGCCGGCCGACAGGCGGCGCAGGATGCGGGCGTCGGCGCGGGCATCGGTGGCGGCGCCGGCCACGATCTTCTGGAACAGCTCCATGCTGATGGCACCGGAGCACGAGTACGTGAACAGCAGGCCGCCTGGGCGCAGCAGCTGCATGCCGACCAGGTTGATTTCCTTGTAGGCGCGCGCGGCACGGTCGATGTGCTGGGCCGACGGGGCGAACTTGGGCGGGTCCAGCACGATCAGGTCGAACTGGCGGCCTTCGGCGCGGAACTCGCGCAGCATCTTGAACACGTCCGCATCGAGCCAGGTGGCGCGCCCGGCGTCGAAACCGTTCAGCGTCACGTTGCTGGCCGCGATCTTGAGCGCCTCGCCCGACGAATCGATCGACGTCACCGACTTCGCACCGCCACGCAGCGCGGCCAGCGAGAAGCCGCCCGTGTAGCAGAAGCAGTTCAGCACGTCGCGGCCCTCGGCCAGGTCGCCCACGAGCTTGCGGTTGTCGCGCTGATCGACATAGAAGCCGGTCTTGTGGCCGTTGCGCACGTCCACGTAGTAGCGCACGCCGTGTTCGGTCACCGACAGCTGCGGATCGGGCTCGGCACCGGCCAGCACGCCGGTGACCAGTTCCAGCCCTTCGCGCTGGCGCACGGCCGCGTCGGAGCGCTCATATACGTTCGGGCAGCCGGTTTCCTTGATCAGCGCCTGGACCAGCGCGTCCTTCCACTGCTCCACGCCCGCGGCGTTGAACTGGCAGACCAGCTGGCCGGTCTCGCCCTGGCCGTAGTAGTCGACGATCAGGCCCGGCAGGCGGTCGGATTCGCCGAAGATCAGGCGTACCGCGCTGGTGTCACTGACCCAACGCTGGCGGTGGGCCAGCGCGGCCGACACGCGGCGCTTGAACATGGCGTGGTCGACCGGCTCGTTTTCGTCGAATGTCCATACGCGCACCCGGATCTGCGATTCGGGGCTGTAGGCGCCGCGCGCCAGGAAGCGGCCATCCGCGCTGCGGACGACCACGGTCGAGCCCGCCTCGCAGCGGCCTTCGGTGGAGGCGATGCCCGTGGCGTAGACCCACGGGTGGCGCCGCAGCAGGGATTTTTCCTTGCCGGGCTTCAGGGTGATGACGTTCATGTGGTTACAGCACCACCTTGACCATCGGGTGCGACGTCAGCGCACGGTACACGCTGTCCAGATGCTCGCGGCTCGTGACGTACACGGTCACGGTCAGCCCCAGGTAATTGCCGTTGCGCGACGGACGCATCTCCATCTTGCCGGCGTGGAAGTTCGGGTCGAATTCCTGGATCAGCGTCACGATGGCCTCGGCAAAGCCGTCCTGCATGGCGCCCATGACCTTGATCGGAAATTCGCTCGGGTATTCGATCAGCGACTGCTCGGGCGGGATGTCACCCGGGATCAGCGGACCGTTGCTGGAATCTGTCGTCATCTTGCGTAACCTTGTGCGCGCTCCATTGCGCCTGCTTGCGCTTACTTGCGCTTGAACCAGAGGCGGATCGTATCCCACAGCCGGCCGAAGAAGCCCGCCTCGGGCACTTCCTCCAGTGCCACCACCGGGAACTCGCCCACCTTGTTGGTGCCGTCCATCAGCTTGACCGTGCCCACCTGCTGTCCCGCGGCGATCGGGGCGATCAGCAGTTCCTGGCGCTCCAGCACCGGCTTCAGGCGGCCGCCCGTGCCCTTGGGCACCGTCACGAACGTCTCGTTGGCCACGCCGATCTTGACCGTGCTGGCGCGGCCCTTGTAGATGTCGGGCGTGGCCAGCACCTGACCCTTGTCGTACAGGCGCAGCGTGTCGAAGAACTGGAAGCCGTAGTTCAGGATCTTCAGGCTTTCCTGGGTGCGGATCTGCTCGGTGGCCGTGCCGATCACGATCGACACCAGCCGGCGCGTGCCATTCGGCACATTGGCCAGCGGGCGCTGGGCCGACGAGATCAGGCAGTAGCCGGCGGACTTGGTGTGCCCCGTCTTCAGACCGTCCACGGTCGGGTCGATGTACAGCAGGCGGTTGCGGTTGGGCTGCCTGATCTTGTTATAGGTGAACTCCTTCTGCGAGTACATTCCGTAGTACTCGGGGAAGTCCTTGATCAGGCGCGTGGACAGCGTGGCCAGGTCGACCGCCGTGGTGTAGTGGTTCGGATCGGGCACCCCGTCGGTGTTCGTGAAGTGCGTGCCCTTCATGCCCATGCGCTGCGCTTCGCGGTTCATCATCGCCACGAAACCTTCTTCCGAGCCGCCCACGGCCTCGGCCAGCGCCAGCGACGCGTCGTTGCCCGACTGCACGATCAGGCCCATCAGCAGGTCGTTCACGCTGACCGGCTTGCCGGCCTCGATGAACATGCGCGATTCATCGCTTTTGACCTTGCGCACGATCTCGGTCGGCGTGACGGTCTGGTCCAGCGTCAGGCGCTTTTCCTTGAGCGCCTCGAACACCAGGTAGGCGGTCATCAGCTTGGTCAGCGACGCGGGCTCGATGCGCAGGTCGGCATTCTGCGACGCCAGGGCCTGACCGCTGGTCACGTCGTACAGCATCCACGACTTGGCGGCCACCTGCGGCATCGGGACGCCCTGCGCCAGGACGGCGGCGGGGGCGGCGGCAAGCACGGTGGCAAGCGTTGCGGCGACGGCAACGGGAGCAAGGGCGGATGCGAAATGCGGCGTGGCTCTGTTCAGCATGGGTAGTGTTCCAACGATAAAGGGATGGCGCGGGCGGGACGGTTCACCGTTCCCACGCGTTGACGACAAGCTGCTTGATCAGGTGCAGCTTGCGGTGAAATAAGTGGTCGGCGCCGGGAATGACGATGACCGGCAGTTCCTGCGGACGGGCCCAGTCCAGCACGCTGGCCAGCGGCACGGTGTCGTCCTGTTCGCCGTGGATCACGATGGTGTCGGCCGGCACGGTGGCCACGTCCCAGCGGCTGGTGGCCGTGCCCACCAGCACCAGCCGCTGCGCGGGCGTGCCCGCTTCGGCCAGGCGGCGTGCCACGTGCGTCTGCACGAAGCTGCCGAACGAGAAGCCGCCCAGCGCCAGCGGCAGCGCGGCCACGTCCGGCGACCACGCGGTCTGGGCGCGCATCCAGTCGATCACGGCCAGCAGGTCGTCCTGCTCGCCGATGCCCTGGTCATGCTCCCCGGCCGTGCCGCCCACGCCGCGGAAGTTCGGCCGCACCGTCGCATAGCCCAGCGCCACGAACGTGCGTGCCAGCGTCTGCGCCACCTTGTTGTCCTTGGTGCCGGCGAATAGCGGGTGCGGATGCGCCACCAGCGCCAGGCCACGCACCGGCTCGTTCTGCGGCAGATCGATCGAGATGTCGATGGCGCCGACGGGGCCGGCGATGGTGGTGACCTGGGTATGCGCGTTCATGGCGAGAGGGCAGGAAGGTTCGGCGACAACAGCACGACAAAAGCGGCACGGCAAAAGCGGCACAACAAAAAACCGGGCAGGCGGCCCGGCACGGCCCGGCGGGTACCGGATCAGCGATCGACCATCAGGCGTTCGACGGGCTTGCCGTGAATCAGATGGCTGTCGATGATCTCGTCGATGTCCTGCTCGTCGACGAAGGTGTACCAGACGGCCTCGGGGTAGACCACCAGCACCGGACCAAGTTCACACCGGTTCAGGCAGCCGGCCTTGTTGATGCGCACGCGGCCTTCGGCGCCGGCGATGCCCAGTTCCTTGCAGCGCTTCTTGGCGTATTCCTGCATGGCCTTCGCATTGTGATCGGCACAGCAGGCCTTGCCGTCGTCGCGCTGGTTCAGGCAGAAGAAAACGTGGTGCTTGTAGTAGCTGCTCATGGCGGCGAACTGGACTGCGTGGCGCCGGACCGCGGTAACGCGGGCGCCTGGCGCGGCATGAATCGAGGAAGCTCGGAATTATACGTGGTCGCGCGCGCCGTTCCGCGCGGCGGCGCTGCCCGGAATGCCGGAAATCGCGATGCGCGTGGCCGTCCGGCGGGGGCTCCGGCGGCCGGAGACGGCCTCACACGTGCCTGACGCGGCACTTTTTGGGCCGAAATCGGCCGGTAGCCGTCCGAATTCCCGGAGGCACCGATTCCGGATTTCCGGACTCCCGGATCGATCCGCCCGCCGGTACGGATGTCTTCTCTTGCAAATCAAGGACTTGGCGGCGCCGGCGTGCGTGGCACGGCTGTTGCAAATAGTTACTTCCAGACGCGCCGCCCGCTCATCGCGGGCCAGGCGTGCGACGTGGGCGCCTTCCGAGCGCCCGGCACCGGTCAAAACACCGAGGACGACATCATGAGGAAACCCTTTTACAAGATCCTGTACGTGCAGGTCCTGTTCGCGATTGCCGTGGGCATCCTGCTGGGACATTTCGCGCCGGCCACCGGCGTGGAAATGAAACCGCTGGGTGACGCGTTCATCAAGCTGATCAAGATGATCATCGGCCCGATCATCTTCTGTACCGTGGTGTCCGGCATTGCCGGCATGCGCGACATGAAGAAGGTGGGACGCGTGGGCGGCAAGGCGCTGCTGTACTTTGAGATCGTGTCCACGTTCGCGCTGCTGATCGGCCTGATCGCATCGCACGTGCTGAAGCCCGGCGTGGGCTTCAACATCGATCCGGCCACGCTGGACACCAAGACGATCTCGCAGTACGTGTCGAAGGCCCACGGCCAGAGCACGGTCGAGTTCTTCATGCACATCATCCCGGACACGATCTTCAGCGCGTTCGCCAATGGCGACATCCTGCAGATCCTGCTGGTCTCGCTGTTCTTCGGCTCGGCCCTGGCCATCATCGGCGACCGCGCGCAGATCATCCACGACATGGTCGACCAGGTGTCGAAGGTGTTCTTCCACATCGTGCACGTGATCACCAAGGTGGCCCCCATCGGCGCGTTCGGCGCCATGGCCTTCACGATCGGCAAGTACGGCCTGGGTTCGCTGATTCCGCTGCTGAAGCTGATCGGCACGTTCTACTTCACCGCCATCGTGTTCGTGCTGGTGGTGCTGGGCACCGTGGCGCGCCTGACCGGCTTTTCGATCATCCGCTTCGTCGCGTACATCAAGGAAGAACTGCTGATCGTGCTGGGTACCAGCTCGTCGGAAGCCGCGCTGCCGCACCTGATGGAGAAGATGGAAAAGCTGGGCTGCTCGAAGTCGGTGGTCGGCCTGGTGGTGCCTACCGGTTACTCGTTCAACCTGGACGGCACCAACATCTACATGACGATGGCCGTGATCTTCATCGCCCAGGCGACGAACATCGAGCTGACCCTGATGCAGCAGCTGACCATCCTGGCCGTGGCCATGGTGACGTCCAAGGGCGCCAGCGGCGTGACCGGTTCGGGTTTCATCACGCTGGCGGCCACGCTGGCCGTGGTGCCGACCATCCCGGTGGCCGGCATGGTGCTGATCCTGGGCATCGACCGGTTCATGAGCGAATGCCGCGCGCTGACCAACATCATCGGCAATGGCGTGGCCACCGTGGTGGTGTCGGCCTGGGAACGCGAGCTTGACCGCGCCCGCCTGAACCGCGTGCTGCGCGGTGGTGGCGATGACAACGTCGAACTCGCCGACGCCAGCGCCTGACATGTCTGGCCAGGTGCCCGCCGACCCGCTGAACGGCGTCGCGGGCACCCCGCAGCATCCCTCCGCTGGCTCGGGAGCCCCCCAAGGCGGCCAGCGGGTATCATCGGCGCGAGAGCTTTCGCCCGCGCCGATGCCCCATTCCGACGACTTCCTTGCCGTGCATGACCCCGCACCGCCTGACTCCGTGCACGCGCCGGAGCACAGTTCGCGCTGGTGGGGCTTTGCCGTTGCGCTGCTGGCCGGCCTGCTGGTGCTGTGCACGCTGACCTGGCTGCTGTCGGTGCAGCGCGGCATCGTCGCGTTGCAGCAGTCCACGGCCATGCGTGCCGACCGGTACGCCGGCACCCTCGAATCCACGCTCGACCGCTACGAATTCCTGCCTGCGCTGGTGTCGCTGCACCCGTCCGTGCGTGCGCTGCTGGCGTCGCCGCAAGACCCGGCACGCATCGCGGCCGTCAATGACTACCTGGTGGAGGTCAACCGGCGCGCCCGGGCATCGGCCACCTACGTGATCGCCGCGAACGGCCTGGCGCTGGCCGCCAGCAACCACGGGGAGCCGGGCAGCTTCGTCGGCACCGACTATCGCTTCCGTCCGTATTTCCAGATGGCCTCGCGCGGCGAGGTGGGCCGCTTCTATGCCATTGGCGTGACCAGCGACGAACCGGGCTACTACATCGCCCAGCCGATCGAGGCCGGCGGCAAGGTGATCGGCGTGACGGTGGTCAAGCTGAACCTGGAATGGTTCCAACGCGCCGGCTCGGGCCGGGGAGAGCCGCTGATGGTGTCCGACGACCACGGCGTGATCTTCCTGTCGTCGGTGCCCGGCTGGCAGTACCGCACGCTGCGGCCGCTGCCGCCGGCGCTGCAGGCCGAACTGCATCGCACGCGCCAGTACCACGATGTGGACGTCACGCCGCTGCCGATGCAGTCGCTGGCGTCGCCCGTCATGCGCTGGCTGGCCGACAACACGCTGTCCGATGGCCAGCGCCTGGTGCGGGTAGGCCCGACCGGCCGGCGCGATGGCGAGGGCGCGTCCGATGGCGGGGAGGGTGCGGGCCTGGGCTTCGGCCTGGCCGACACCGGCGGCGACCGCTACCTTGAAATCAACCGCACGGTAGGCCCGGCCGGATGGAACATGCAGGTCATGGCGCCGCTGGACCCGGTGCTGGCCAATGCCCGCAGCGCGACCATCGGCGCCGCGCTGGCGTACGCGTGCATCTGCCTGCTGCTGGTGAACCTGCGCCAGCGCCGCCAGCGGGCGCGCGACATGCTGTACAGCCGCCGCCTGCTGGAAGCCGCCTACGACGAGCTGGAGCGCCGCGTCGAAGCGCGTACCGCCGACCTGATGGCCATCAACGAACAACTCGAAGGCGAGGTGGCCGAGCGCACGCGCGCCGAAGGCGAATTGCGCGCGACCCAGGACGAACTGGTGCAGGCCAGCAAGCTGGCCGCGCTGGGCCAGATGGCGGCGGGCATCACGCACGAACTCAACCAGCCGCTCGCGGCGCTGCGTACGTTCTCCGACAACACCCGGGTGCTGCTGGAGCGCGGGCAGCTCGATGCCGCGACGGGCAACCTGTCGGCCATCGCCGACCTGACCGAGCGCATGGGCAAGATCACGGGCCAGCTCAAGCTGTTTGCCGGCAAGGCACGCCAGCGCCGCAATGCCGTGCGTGTGCGTGCCGCGCTGGATCATGTGCTGCAGCTGATCGCCCCGCGCCTGGGCCAGGTGATGCTGCGCATACGCGGGCTGGACGGCGAGTCCGCCGACCTGGCCGTGTGGGCCGACGAATTGAAGCTCGAACAGGTGCTGCTGAACCTGGTGGGCAACGCGCTCGACGCCATTACCGCCGTGGGCCGACCCGATGGCCGGGTGGACATCGACGTCGCCGCCACCGACGAGCAGGTACGTATCGCGGTGCGCGACAATGGCACCGGCATTGCGCCGGACGCGTTGCCACGCCTGTTCGAGCCGTTCTACACGACCAAGGAAATCGGCCAGGGCCTGGGGCTCGGGCTGGCCATCTCGTCGTCGATCGTGCGCGAGTTCGGCGGCCAGCTGGTGGCCGGCGATGCAGAAGGCGGCGGCGCGGAATTTGTGGTGACGTTGCGGCGGGCGCGCCAGCCCGTGGCGGCGTGATGAGGAAACGCGAAATGATTGCGATGCAAGACGGGCTGCGCGTGCTGTTTGTCGAAGACGAACCGCTGGTGCGCCAGGCCACGGCACAGAGCCTGGAACTGGCCGGATTCGCGGTGCTGGCGCTGCCGTCGGCGGAGGCCGCGATGCCGCACCTGAGCGCCGACTTCCCGGGCGTGCTGGTGACCGACGTGCGCCTGGGCGGCGCGTCGGGGCTGGACCTGCTGCACCACTGCCGCAACGTGGCGCCAGGCCTGCCGGTGATCCTGGTGACCGGGCATGGCGATATTACGATGGCGGTGCAGGCGATGCGCGAGGGCGCCTACGACTTCATCGAGAAACCGTTCGGCGCGGACCGCCTGACCGATACCGTGCGCCGGGCGCTGGAGCGCCGTGCACTGGAACTCGAAAACGTGGCGCTGCGCCGTGAACTGGCCGGCCCGGCGGCCGGCACGCGCATCATCGGCCGGTCGCCGGCCATTGCCCAGGTGCGCGGGCTGATCGCCAATGTGGCCGAAACCGATGTGCCGGTGATGATCAACGGCGAGACCGGCACCGGCAAGGAACTGGTGGCGCGCAGCCTGCACGCGCTGTCCACGCGCCGCGACGCGCCATTCATCGCGCTGAACTGCGGCGCGGTGCCGGAATCGATCTTCGAAAGCGAGATGTTCGGCCACGAGGCGGGCGCGTTCACGGGCGCGGGCAAGCGCCGCATCGGCAAGCTCGAACATGCGTCGGGCGGCACGCTGTTCCTGGACGAGATCGAGAGCATGCCGCTGGCGCTGCAGGTGAAGCTGCTGCGCGTGCTGCAGGAAGGCACGCTGGAGCGGCTGGGCTCGAACGCATCGCTGCCGATCGACGTGCGCATCGTCGCCGCCGCCAAGGGCGACATGGAGTCGCTGGTGGCGCAGGGCGCGTTCCGGCAGGATCTGCTGTACCGCCTCAATGTGGTGACGATTCCGCTGCCGCCGCTGCGCGAGCGTCGCGAGGATATCGTGCCGCTGTTCGAGCACTTCATGCTGGTGGCCGCCGTGCGCTACCAGCGGCCGGCCCCGATCCTGTCCGAGATGCAGCGCCAGCAGCTGATGCAACGCCCGTGGCCCGGCAATGTGCGCGAGCTGCGCAATGCGGCAGACCGCCTGGTGCTGGGCGTGCCCGAGGGCGGCCATGCCGGCAAGGCCGAAGGCGGCGACGAATCGATTCCGCTGCGCGAGCGGATGGAGCGCTACGAGCGCGCCGTGATCGCCGATACGCTCGCGCGCACGGGCGGCGCCGTCAGCCAGGCCGCCGATCTGCTGCAGGTGGGCAAGGCGACGCTCTACGACAAGATCAAACGCTACGGACTGTAACGGCTGCGGCAGGGCGAATCGGGCGCGGTACACTCTCGCCCCTGCCTTGATCCCTACCGCACGCCCCATGACCGACACCGCATCCCAAGCCGCCATCGACGGCTACCAGCTCCGCCCCGAAGCCGTCGCCGCCATCGCCCAAGGCAAGTTGACCGCGCACGTTCCTGCCGACGTCCTCGACAAGGTGCGCGACGCCCGGGCCCGCTTCGAGCAAGTGGCAGCCACCAATGTGCCGATCTATGGCGTGTCCACCGGGTTTGGCGAACTGGTCCACAACTGGGTCGATATCGAACACGGCCGCGCGCTGCAGGAGAACCTGCTGCGCAGCCACTGCGCCGGCGTGGGGCCGCTGTTCTCGCGCGATGAAGTGCGGGCCATGATGGTGGCGCGCGCCAACGCGCTGTCGCGTGGCTATTCGGCGGTGCGCCCGGTGGTGATCGAGCAGCTGCTCAAATACCTGGCCGCCGGCATCACGCCGGCCGTGCCGCAGGTGGGATCGCTCGGTGCCAGCGGCGACCTTGCGCCGCTATCGCACGTGGCCATCACGCTGATCGGCGAAGGCAAGGTGCTGACCGCCGATGGCGGCACGGCGCCCACTGCCGACGTGCTGCGACAGCACGGCATTGCCCCGATCACGCTGGCGTACAAGGAAGGGTTGGCGCTGATCAATGGCACTTCCGCCATGACCGGGGTGTCGTGCCTGCTGCTGGAGACGCTGCGCGCGCAGGTCCGGCAGGCCGAAGCCATTGCGGCGCTGGCGCTGGAAGGACTGTCGGCATCGGCCGATGCGTTCATGGCGCACGGCCACGACATCGCCAAGCCACACCCCGGCCAGGTCAGCTCCGCCGCCAACCTGCGCGCGCTGCTGGCCGGCTCGACGCGGCTGGCCGGGCACGACACGCTCAGCGCGGAGATGAAGCATCGCGCCGGCGACGAAAAGAACACCGGCACGGGCGTGTTCATCCAGAAGGCCTACACGCTGCGCTGCATCCCGCAGGTGCTCGGCGCCGTGCGCGATACGCTGGATCACTGTGCCAACGTGGTGACGCGCGAACTCAATTCATCGAACGACAACCCGCTGTTCTTTGACGATGACGCGCTGTTCCACGGCGGCAATTTCCACGGCCAGCAGGTGGCCTTCGCGATGGACTTCCTGGCCATCGCCGCCACGCAACTGGGCGTGATGGCCGAACGCCGCCTGAACCGCCTGCTGAGCCCGCACCTGAACAATCGCCTGCCCGCCTTCCTGGCCGCCGCCAACGAAGGCCTGTCGTGCGGCTTTGCCGGCGCCCAGTACCCGGCCACGGCGCTGGTGGCCGAGAACCGCACGATCTGCAGCCCGGCCAGCATCCAGAGCGTGCCGTCCAACGGCGACAACCAGGACGTGGTCAGCATGGGGCTGATCTCGGCCCGCAACGCGCGCCGCATCCTGGATAACAACCAGTACATCCTGGCGCTGGAGCTGCTGGCCGCGTGCCAGGCGGCGGAACTGGCCGGCGCGGTCGAGCACCTGTCGCCAGCCGGCCGCGCGGTCTTCGCCTTCGTGCGCGAACACGTGCCGTTCCTGGACACGGACCGCTACATGACCGACGAGATCGAACGCGTGGCCGCGCTGCTGCGCGACGGGGCGCTGGTGGAAGTGGTGCGTCAGGCGGGGGTGGCGCTGGCCTGATGGCCGCCTATTTCCACATGTTGCGCATGCGGGATGCCAGATCGACCTGCGGCAAGGACGCCTTGTCCTGCCCTTCGCCGGGCATCGGCGGGGGCGGCCACGACCGGCTGTAGAAATTCGGCATCACGCGGTTCGGCAGGAAGCGCGTGCGCGACGCGTAGACATGGCGGTCGCCAAAACCCACCTGGTTGTGCACGTAGAACCGCTGGGGGACGATCACGTCGAGATGGTCGCGCGCGCGCGTCATGGCCACGTACAGCAGGCGGCGTTCTTCCTCGATTTCCTCGGTGGTGCCGGTGGCCAGGTCGGACGGCATGCAGCCGTCCACGGCGTTGAGCACGTACACGGCCTTCCATTCCTGGCCCTTGGCCGAATGGATGGTCGACAGGATCAGGTAGTCCTCGTCACGCGACGGCACGCCCGATTCGTCACTGGACGCGCTGGGCGGGTCCAGCGTCAGTTCGGTCAGAAAACGCTCGCGCGACGCATAGGTGGCCGCGATGCGCTCGATCTGCTGCAGGTCGGCCTGGCGCGCGGCGGCATCGTCGTGCATGCGCTCCAGATGTGGCGCGTACCACGCCACCACCTGTTCGAACTCCGACGGCCACGGCGACGTGGGCGCCATCAGCGTGCGGGCCAGCGTCAGCAGGTCGTCCCACGCGGGCGCGGCAGCGGGCGGGGCCTCGAAGGCCTCCAGCGCCACCAAAGGCTCGGTGGCCGCTTCCAGCCCTTCGAGCACGCGCGCGGCGGTCTTCGGCCCGATACCGGGCAGCAGCTGCAGCGTGCGGAAGCCGGCCATGCGGTCGCGCGGGTTTTCCAGCCAGCGCAACACGGCCATCACGTCCTTCACGTGCGTCGATTCCAGAAATTTCAGGCCGCCGAACTTCACGAACGGGATGTTGCGCCGGGCCAGTTCGATTTCGACCTGCGCACTGTGGTCGGCGGCGCGGAACAGCACCGCCTGCTGCATCAGCGCCAGGCCCGATTCGCGTCGTGCCAGCACCTGCTCGACCACAAAGCGCGCCTGGTCGGCTTCGTCGTTGACCACCACCACGCCGGGCTTTTCGGCCGACTCGCGCAGCGACCAGAGGTCCTTGGTGAAGCGTTCGGCCGCCAGGCCGATCACTGCGTTGGCGGCTTGCAGGATCGGCTGCGTGGAACGGTAGTTCTGCGACAGCGTGACCTGTTCGGCAGCCGGCGTGAACTGCGTCGGGAAATCGAGGATGTTGCGCACCGTGGCGCCACGGAAGGCGTAGATCGACTGCGCGTCGTCCCCCACCACGGTCAGGCCACGGCCCTGCGGCTTCAGCGCCATCAGGATCGACGCCTGCAGCGCGTTGGTGTCCTGGTACTCGTCGACCAGCACGTGGTCGAAGCGCGCGCCCATGTCCCGCGCCAGCGCGGGCTCGGTCATGGCCTGCGCCCAGTAGAGCAGCAGGTCGTCGTAATCCAGCACCTGCTGCTTCTGCTTGGCCTCGACATAGCCGGCGAACAGCGTCTTGAGCGCGTCCGCCCACATCGCGTAGCGCGGAAACTGGGTCTTGAGCACCACCTCGATCGGCAGTTGGGTGTTGACCACGCGCGAATAGATGGCCAGGCAGGTTTCCTTGCGCGGAAAGCGCGACGCCTGCTCGGACAATCCCAGGTCGTGGCGCACCACGTGCATCAGGTCGGCCGAATCGCCGCGGTCGCTGATCGTGAAGCTCGGCGCCAGGCCAAGCGTCTCGGCGTATTCGCGTAGCAGCCGGGCGCCGATGGCGTGGAAGGTGCCCGACCACTGCAGCGCGGCACGCCCTGCGCCGGACTGGATGCCCAGTGCCTGATCGACAATGCGCTCCACGCGGCGGCCCATCTCGGACGCCGCACGGCGCGAGAACGTCAGCAGCAGGATGCGCCGCGGGTCGGCGCCGCCCACCACCAGGTGCGCGACGCGATGCGCCAGCGTATTGGTCTTGCCCGAGCCCGCGCCGGCAATAATCAGCAGCGGCGCCTCGCCCGCATATTCCACGGCGGCGCGCTGCTCCGGATTCAGCTTGGACAGGTAGGCAGCCGCGTCGCCCGTCTCCGGGGAGAAATCGGCGGGCACGTCGGCTTCAGGGGCGAGATCCGGTAGCACAGCGGGAAGGGCAGAGGGGAGGATTGAGAAAAATCTGGCGCCCACTGTATATCCATACAGCTTCGACTGGCAAGCCGCACGTGCCTGCGCGGCGTCCGGGCAACAAAAAAGGTGCCGCTTGGGCACCTTTTCGACCGGGGACGGCACGCAATCAGGCCGCGCTGGCCAGCGCACCATCCAGCAGCTTGTGCAGCGCATCCCACTCGGGCTCGCCCACGTAGCGTTTCAGGATCTTGCCGTTCTTGTCGACCACGAACGTGGTGGGCGTGAGCTGGACGTCGCCAAAGGCCTTGGCCGCCGAGCCGTCCGAATCCATGGCCACCTTGAACGGCAGTTCGCGCGTCTTGGCGTAGTTGGCCACGTACATCGGCGGGTCATAGTTCATGGCCACGGCCACGAAATCCAGGCCCTTGTCCTTGAACTGCTTGTAGGTGTCGATCATCTGCGGCATTTCCTTGACGCAGGTGGCGCAGCTGGTGGCCCAGAAGTTGACCAGGTAGACCTTGCCCTTCAGATCGGCCGTGCTGACTTTCTGGCCCGACAGCAGCGTGAACGTGGCATCGGGCACCTTGCTGGCTGGCGACATGGCGCGATAGCCAAAGACGCCAAGCAGGGCGACGATCACGACCGCGACGGCGAGCGGCCAGCGTTTGCGCGGGGAAGTGGCGGAAGCAGCAGTATTGGACATGGAATAACGGTACCGGGACAGCCATCGGACAGCGGCTATTCTACTGCCGGGCGCGGAAGCCGGCATCGTGGACGGTCAAGCCCGCCGGGGCTGCGGCAATTCGCCGCAATATGGAAGCGTGTGCCCGCGCTACTGCTGCGCGCCGGGCCGGGCGGCCACCTTGGCGCGGGCCTCGTCGATGGCCTGCTCCAGGTAGGCACCATAGAAATCGGGCTGCATGCCGCGCAGCGGCTTGGCCAGGTTGCGGCCGTGCGGGTCCAGGAACATCACGGTCGGGGCGACCGAGATGTTGTGGGCCTGCGCCCAGCGTTTGGCGGTGGTCATGGTGCCATCGACGTCACGGACCGGCGTATCGGCCGTCATGTCGATTTCCCGCGCGGCAATGTCCCCGGCCGCCACCTGCGGGCCCAGATAGTTGCGGCGCACCGTCTCGCAATAGGTACAGCCGGGCAGGCTGACAAGCACCACCAGCGGCTCGCCCTGCCTGGCGGCTGCGGCCGACTGGGCGCCGATATCGGTCACCGGAGGCAGGTGCACGGTGCCGGCCACGGCGCTGAAGCCGGCCACTGCGGCCAGGCTGGCCAGCCACGGTGCGGCAAGGCGGGGCAGGGAACGGAAGGGCATGGTCACCTCACGGGAAAACGGGCCGGCCGGCGCCTGGGTGGTCGGCAAGGGACGATGGGCGATGAAAGCCACGGGTCGGACATGCGCGGGCGGGCGGCTTCCCGGATAATACCGGCTTGCGCACGAATGCGCTGCCCATGCCGATGCCCCCATCCACGCTCCGCCCCCGTCCGCCCGGTTCGTCCGGTTCGTCCAGCTCGTCCCGTCCCGGCCTGTTTCGCCCCGGTCATTGCCGGCTGCCGCTGCTCGCCCTGCTCTGGCTGGCGCTCGCCGGCTGCTCGCCGCGCTATGACTGGCGGACCATCGTGTCGAACGACGGCAAGTACACCGCCATGTATCCGGCCAAGCCGACCAGCGCCGCGCGCGATGTATCGATTGCCGGCCACAAGCTGCCGATGACCATGGATGCCGCGAACATCGAGGGCACGCTGTTCGCGGTGGGCGTGGTGACGTTGCCCAGCGACGATGCCGCCATGCGCCGCGAAGCCATGGACGCCATGCAGGCCGGACTGGTGGCTAACCTGGGTGCGCACCCCGGGGCACCGGCCCAGGCGCACCCCGTCACGGTGAT
Source organism: Cupriavidus sp. 94F1 (assembly GCF_057798875.1). Lineage (NCBI taxonomy): Bacteria > Pseudomonadati > Pseudomonadota > Betaproteobacteria > Burkholderiales > Burkholderiaceae > Cupriavidus > Cupriavidus sp. 94F1. The sequence continues at coordinate 81,990 of NZ_JBYOJT010000003.1, read as the reverse complement.
GTCGGCGGCCCAGCCGCCCGTGTCGCTAGCCGGCGTGGAAGTGTCGGTGGCCGGCGTATCGCCGCAGGACAAGGCGCCGCGCCGCCTCACCGCGCGGCTGGTGGCGTCGGGCGCCCGCGTCTACCAGGCCGTGGTGCTGGAAGCGGGCGACGCCGCCCGCGATACGCGCCAGTCCGAGCAGGTCGAACAGTTCCTGACCGGATTCCACCCGTTCTGAGGCAGACTCGACCGCTTGATCCGATTGAACCGGCTTTAGCCTTTTGCCTTTAGCCTTTCGTCTTTAACCGTTGTTACCTTCAGGAGTGCAGTGATGCGTTGGGAAGTGTGGCTGGCATATTTTGCCGCGTGCTGGGTGATCGCCGTTTCGCCAGGATCGGGCGCGGTGCTGTCCATGAGCCATGGCCTGTCGTATGGCCTGAAGAAGACGTCGACGACGATCCTGGGTCTGCAGACCGGCCTGGTCATCATCCTGCTGGTGGCCGGCGGCGGCCTTGGCGCGCTGCTGCTGGCGTCCGAGGAAGCCTTCCTGGTCGTCAAGACGATTGGCGCGATGTACCTGATCTACCTGGGCTTCCAGCAATGGCGATCCAAAGTGGAGACGACCCCGGAGGACGGCGCCAACGGCCAGGGCGGCGCGGTACGCACGGCGGTCATGAGCCGTCGGCGCCGCTTTGCCACGGGCCTGCTGACCAATGTCACCAATCCCAAGGGCATCATTTTCATGGTGGCGGTCCTGCCGCAGTTCATCGACCCGGGCCATCCGCTGGGCGTGCAACTGGCCATCCTGGCCGCCACGATGTGCTTTGTGGACCTGATCGTGATGCACGGCTACGCGCTGCTGGCGTCGCGCATGCAGGGCCTGTTCCGCAACGCCCGCGCCGTGCGCTGGCAGAACCGCTTCTTCGGCGGCGTGCTGGTGGCCGTGGGCACCGCGCTGTTCTTTGTGCGCCGGCATCACACCTGAAGCCACCCCGGCGGCCGAATGGCTGGCGTAGTGCGGCAGCGTTTGCTTCAATGGGGAGTGACCCGGCGTACATGGAGCCCCCGATGCACGATGTCCCCCTGACTGCCCACCGCGAACCCCCTCCCGACGAGCCGCCCCCGCCCGGCTTCCCGGCGGACCAGCCGCCCATCGAGGAACCGCCCCCGCCGCCGCTGGAACCGCCGGTGTGACATGACGAAGGCCCGCGATGCGGGCCTTTTGTCTGGGGATACGCCATGCTTAATGGGTCGGAGGGGTGTCGCTCATGTGGCATTCCTTTTGAAAATTGAGACAAGGGCTGAGAATTCCGGATCCTGACGCACGCGCTCGAGATCGTCCTCGGACGTGAGCGCGGCGACAAGCCAGTCGCGCTGGCTTGCCGTGGCACAGTGCCACGCTCTCAACAGCAAGGGTTTGATCTGGATAAATGGTGTATCGATTAGCGCGCGATAGCACGCGGCGTTGAAGAGCCAGCTAAACACCTCGCTGCCGTCCAGCGCCAGCGCGCGGTCGATGGCGGCTACTGCTTCGGCAGCCCGACCAAGACGCTTCAGACAGTAGGCACGCCATGCCAGGCAGCCCGCATGGTCCGGGTCCGTAGTCAACACGCGGTCTGCTGCGGCAAGTGCGTCTGCATACTGGCCGTTGTCGACCAACTGCATGACTTTCCACATGGCAACTGCACGATTGTTCGCGCGATGCGCATGATCTGTTGCACTTCGTGCCGTGCGTTCTGCCGTCTCTGCAATGGCTTTTGCCTCTTGCGATATTCTCAGGGCCCTGCGGCCGACTGAATCGATAAATTGCTGAGCGAAGTACGCTGCCGCAATGCAAAAGCCAATCAGTACGAAGAGCTTTTCCGGGTGTTCCCTGGATTGGGCGATCAAGGCGCTTGAAATCGAATTCAGGAACATCGGCACCAGAAATGCTGCGGCAACCCCCACGACGGCGCTGGTAATCCAGCCGGGCTCCCGGGTTCCGGTGCGCCACTGCATGAACCGGGCGATGCCACCGCCAATACCGGAAAGCAGGATCGTCGCGAACACGATCCACCACCAGAACTCGGAAAACCATTCGAATGCAACGGAAGTAGTCATTGTTCAATCCCCAAGCTAAGCCGACCGCAGCACCCGCCGATACTGGATCGCCTCCGCCACATGGGCGGCGTTCAGCACCTCGGCGCCTTCCAGGTCGGCGATGGTGCGGGCCACTTTCAGCACCCTGAAGTACGCGCGGGCCGACCAGCCCAGCTTGTCCATCGCGCCGCGCAGCAGGGTCTGCGCGGCGTTGTCGAGCGGGCAGTGGGTGTCGATGGCGCGGCCGGACAGTTCGCTGTTGGGCATGCCCTGGCGCGCCAGCTGGCGGTCTCGGGCGGTCACGGCGCGGGCGCGGACCGTTTCGCTCGGTTCGCCGGGCGGGCCGTCCAGGATGTCGTGCTGGCCCTGGGCGGGTACCTCGATCTGCAGGTCCACGCGGTCGAGCAGCGGGCCCGAGATCCGCGATTGATAGCGTTGCACCTGGTCGGGTGTGCAGCGGCACATGCGGGTGGGGTGTCCCAGGTAGCCGCACGGGCACGGGTTCATTGCCGCGATGAACTGGAAGCGGGCCGGGAAGTCGATTTGCGCCGCCGCACGGGAAATCGTGATTTGGCCGGTTTCCAGCGGTTCGCGCAGGACTTCCAGCACGCGGCGCTCGAACTCTGGCAATTCGTCCAGAAACAGCACGCCATGGTGGGCCAGCGAGATCTCTCCGGGGCGAGGATTGCCGCCGCCACCCACCATCGCGGGCCCGCTCGCGGTGTGGTGCGGGCTGCGGAACGGCCGTCGGCCCCATTGCGATGGCTGGAAACCGCCCGGCGTCAGGCTCAGCACGGCAGCGGCATCGAGCGCCTCGGCCTCGGTCATGGGCGGCAGCAGCCCCGGAAATCGCTGGGCCAGCATCGACTTGCCCGTGCCGGGCGGCCCCACCAGCAGCACGGAATGCTGGCCCGCCGCGGCCACTTCCATGGCACGCCGGGCCTGCAGCTGCCCGCGCACGTCGCGCAGGTCGGGCGCATCGCGCGTATCGGCCACCCGTTGCGGCGGGCGGGCGCGCCGTAGTGCCTGCTCGGGCGGCAGCCCCACGTGATGGCACACCTCGCGCAGCGTGGCGCCGGCATGGACCGTCAGATCCTCCACCAGCGCGGCCTCCGGGCCGTTTTCCATGGCGACGATAAACGCGCGCGGGGGCTGGCCGGCGTCCATCCGTGCCCGGTTGTCGCGCGCCAGGCCCATCGCCATGGCCAGGGCGCCGCGCACCGGGCGCAGATCGCCAGCCAGGGACAGCTCGCCGGCAAACTCGAACGCATCGAGCCCTTCCACCGGCAACTGTCCGCCAGCGGCCAGAATGCCCAGCGCGATGGCCAGGTCGAAGCGCCCCGACTCTTTCGGCAGGTCGGCGGGCGCAAGGTTGACCGTGATACGCCGGTTCGGAAACTCGAAGTCGCTGTTGAGCAGCGCCGCCCGTACGCGCTCGCGGCTTTCGCGGACTTCGGTATCGGCCAGCCCGACGATATTGAGTGCGGGCAGGCCATTGGCAAGGTGGATCTCCACCGACACCGGCGGCGCGTCGATGCCGCTCAGCGCGCGGCTGCGCAGGACTGCAAGGCTCATACGTTTGCGGATTTGTTAAAGAAAAAGGCCACCGGGTGACGGTGGCCTTTCTGGCGATGCGGGGCAGGCGGCTGGTGCCTAGGGGTCATACCCCGGTCGAAGGTGGCGGATTGACGCCGGCGCGGGCTTCCAGGGCGGCCACACGGGCCTCCAGTTCCTCCAGCCGGGCGCGCGTACGTGCCAGTACCTGCGATTGCACGTCGAATTCCTCGCGCGTGACCAGGTCCAGCCGCGCAAAGCCCTGGGTCATCATGCTGCGCACGTTTTTCTCGATGTCCTTGGCCGGCGAATTGCGCAGCGCCTCGCTGACCTTTTGCTGCAGGTCGTTGAAGAGATCGGTCGGTTTCATGGTGAAGCTCCTGTTGTGACCAATGGATCGTTCGGGTCAGGCCGCGCCGGGCAGGCAGTGGCCCAGGCGACGGGCAGTGGCGAATCGGCCAGCCATGCACCGCATTGGGGCGACGGCCCGGGGCCCCGGGCACACGGGACCAGCAGGCCGATGCACCCGACTGGGGCGTATCGCGCCGCTTGCTCGCCGGGCTGGCCCGGCTGTCTCACCGGGACGCCAAGCACGCAGCACTTGACCCGTCATGACGCGGATTATGGCGCTTCGGCGCCCGCCATGAAAGCTCTGACAAGGGCTGGTCACATCTTTTAACGCTTTCCGGGCGCGGCCGAGGGCACTGCGCGGTCTCGTTCCATGTGGTTCCGGAGCCCCGTGGACGCTGCTGCCAGCATGCGTCGCCGCCGGGCGGCGATAGCTGGCACGGCTGTTGCAGTATCGATTGCCAGGAGCGTCAACACCACAAAGCAATAAAGCAGCAGATCCTCAAAAACGAGCCCGCGAAGATTTCAAGGAAAAGGAGAGAACCAGATGAAGACGTCGAGCCTCGCAGTCAGCGCCGCTGCGGTCCTGTTGAGCCTGGCAGCCCCGGTGGCGTTCGCGCAGACCGCCCCGGACACCGCCGCGCCGGCAGCCGCACCCGCCGCCGAGCCGGCATCGCCCCACACATTCAGTGCCAACGTGTCGCTGGTGTCTGACTACCGCTATCGCGGTATCAGCCAGACCAACCTGCGTCCGGCCATCCAGGGCGGGTTCGACTATTCGCACGAGAGCGGCTTCTACGTCGGCAACTGGAACTCGAGCATCAGCTGGCTCGAGGATGCGGACTCGTCGGTCTCGGCGCCCGTGGAAATGGACTTCTACGGCGGCTACAAGAACAAGTTCGGCGTTGGCGGCGAGGAATTCAACTATGACGTCGGCGTGCTGCAGTACTACTACCCGGGCGGCTACACGACCACCCGCCCGTACACGACCGAACTCTACGCCGGCATCGGCTGGGGCCCGGTGTTCCTGAAGTACTCGCACGCGGTGACCAACCTGTTCGGCATCGACGACAGCAAGAACAGCTACTACGTCGACCTGTCGGCCAACGTGCCGCTCAATTTCTGGGATCTGACGCTGAACGCGCACGTGGGCTACCAGGGCGTGACGCATCACAGCGACGCGTCGTACACGGACTGGAAGATCGGCCTGACCAAGGACCTGGGCAAGGGCTTTGCGCTGTCGGTGGCCTATGTGGACACCAACGCCAAGGAGTCGTTCTACACCAGCGCCAACCGTGGCCGCTACCTGGGCAAGGCAGCCGCCTGGGCATCGATCACCAAGACGTTCTAACGCAAACAGCACACATCCCAGCCGGGCGGCCCGAGCCCATCGGGCCGCCTCAAGGAGAACCCCAATGAAACTGATCATTGCAGTCATCAAGCCGTTCAAGCTCGACGAGGTGCGCGAAGCCCTCTCGGACGTGGGCGTATCGGGCATCACGGTTACCGAGGTCAAGGGCTTTGGCCGCCAGAAGGGCCACACCGAACTCTATCGGGGCGCCGAGTACATCGTCGACTTCCTGCCCAAGGTGAAGATCGAGGTGGCGGTGCCCGACGATGTGGTGGAACGCGCCATCGAGGCCATCGAGAAGTCGGCCCGCACCGGCAAGATCGGCGACGGCAAGATCTTTGTCGCCCCCGTTGAACAGGTCATCCGCATCCGCACCGGCGAGACCGGCGGCGATGCGCTGTGACGACAGAACTACGAGAGACAGAGGTTAGACCCATGAAAACCTGGTTCAAGCGATTCCTGACGGCTGGCGCGATGACGCTGGCGCTCGGCACGGCCGGCCTCGGCCTGTCCACCCATGCCGTGGCGCAGGACAAGCCCGCCGCCGAGGCTTCGGCCCCGGCAGCGGCCACCGCGCCCGCGGCGGCCCCGGCGGCAGCGGCAGCGGCAGCGGCTCCGGCAGCCGCCGCGCCGGCCGAAGCCGCACCCGCCGCCGCGCCGGCCCCTGTTCCCAACAAGGGCGATACCGCCTGGCTGCTGGTGGCCACGGCGTTCGTGATCCTGATGACGCTGCCCGGTCTGGCGCTGTTCTACGGCGGCCTGGTCCGGTCGAAGAACATGCTGTCGGTGCTGATGCAGTGCCTGGTGATCTTCTCGCTGGTGGCGATCCTGTGGGCCATCTACGGCTACAGCTTCGCGTTCACCGAGGGCAACGCGTTCTTCGGCGGCACCGACCGGCTGTTCATGAAGGGCCTGAACGTCGATGCCGTGGCGGCCACCTTCAGCAAGGGCGTGGTGATCCCGGAACTGGTGTTCTTCGCGTTCCAGTGCGCGTTCGCCTGCATCACCTGCGGCCTGATCATCGGCGCCTTCGCCGAGCGCGCCAAGTTCTCGGCCGTGCTGGTGTTCGTGGTGCTCTGGTTCTCGTTCGCCTACATCCCGATGGCGCACATGGTCTGGTTCTGGCCGGGCCCGGACGCCTACACCGACGCCGCTGCCGCAACCGCAGCCACGGCCAAGTCGGGCTGGCTGTTCCAGAAGGGCGCGCTGGATTACGCTGGCGGCACCGTGGTGCACATCAACGCCGCCGTGGCGGGCCTGGTGGGTGCCTTCATGTTCGGCAAGCGTATCGGCTTTGGCCGCGAGGCAATCCGCCCGCACAGCCTGACCTTCACGATGGTGGGTGCGTCGCTGCTGTGGTTCGGCTGGTTCGGCTTCAACGCCGGTTCGGGCCTGGAAGCCAACGGCGGTGCCGCGCTGGCCTTCGTCAACACGCTGCTGGCCACCTGCGCCGCCGTGCTGGCCTGGACCTTCGGTGAGTGGATTGGCAAGGGCAAGCCGTCGATGCTGGGCGGTGCCTCGGGTGCCGTGGCCGGCCTGGTGGCCATTACCCCGGCAGCCGGCTTCGTCGGCCCGATGGGTTCGATCGTGATGGGCCTGGTGGCTGGCCTGCTGTGCCTGTGGGGCGTGACCGGCCTGAAGCGCATGCTGGGCATGGACGACTCGCTGGATGTGTTCGGCGTGCACGGCGTGGGCGGTATCGTCGGCGCGCTGCTGACCGGCGTGTTCGCGGCACCGAGCCTGGGCGGCGTGGGCATCTACGACTACGTGGCCAACAAGGTGGCCGACGACTATTCGATCGCTGGCCAGCTGTGGATCCAGTTCGAAGGCGTGCTGACCACGATCGTGTGGTCGGGCGTGGTGTCGCTGGTGGCCTACAAGCTGGTGGACATGCTGATTGGTCTGCGCGTGCCGGAAGAGGAAGAGCGCGAGGGCCTGGATATCACTTCGCACGGCGAAACCGCCTATGAAGGTTGATATCCACAACAGAGTTGTGCTGGAGAGCTGATTGGGAATCTTCTCTCAGGAGTTTTGCCCCGGCCTTGCGCCGGGGCTTTTTTATTTTCAGGCGCGGAATCCCAGTGTGATCGCTGACTGGCATTCCGCGCTGCGGAACCGCCCGTTTTGCACGCCCCAAGGCGGGACAAGGGCTGCCGGCCCTATTCGCAGGGTGCTTAAATCGGATCTTAAAAAGTCTCAATTGTATTTAATGGGGTGCGCGCATAGAGTGCCAGTGAGGCAGTTTCCTCCACCTGCAGAACGCTCCCCGTATCTGTCAGGCCATTTGAAAGCGCGGCACCACGCCGCGCTTTTTTTTTCTGCGGCCGTTCCGGCCCCCCGGCGGCACCCCGGCCGGCCCGGCTCCGGGGTTTGAAAACCGCCGATCAGCCCCATATCCCCATCCCTGGCCAGGTTCCGCATAAGGTTATGCAAGGCGAGCCTGCAGCCAGATAGCCGTTCCCTTACAATCGGGGCGGACAATAAAGCTGATTCCTTAGGATGGATATGGTCCCGCATCTCATCACCGCGCTGAACGGTCCGCTGCTCGAACTGGAAAAGAAGATCCTGGACGCTACCCCGTCCATCGAGCGTTGGTTCAGGCTGGAATGGCAGGAACATACCCCGCCGTTCTACTGTTCCGTCGACCTGCGCAATGCCGGCTTCAAGCTGGCCCCGGTCGACACGAACCTGTTCCCGGGCGGTTTCAACAACCTGGCGCCCGAGATGCTGCCCCTGGCCGTGCAGGCCGCCATGGCCGCGATCGAGAAGATCTGCCCGGACGCCAAGAACCTGCTGCTGATCCCGGAACGCCACACGCGCAACATGTTCTACCTGCAGAACGTGGCGCGGCTGTCGCTGATCATGCGCCAGGCCGGCCTGAACGTGCGGCTGGGCTCGCTGTCCGAGGAAATCACCGAACCGACCCCGATCGAACTGCCCGACGGCCAGACGCTGGTGGTCGAGCCGCTGGCGCGGCTGGGCACCAAGGGCCGCCGCCTGGGGCTCAAGGATTTCGATCCCTGCTCGATCCTGCTCAACAACGACCTCTCGGCCGGCATTCCGCCGATCCTGGAGAACATCAACGAGCAGTACCTGCTGCCGCCCCTGCATGCCGGCTGGTCCACGCGCCGCAAGAGCAGCCACTTCGCCGCCTATGACGAAGTGGCCAAGAAGTTCGCCAAGCTGATCGACATCGACCCGTGGATGGTGAACCCGTACTTCGCGCGCCAGTCGGGCGTGAACTTCCACGAGCGCATCGGCGAGGAAGAACTGGCCGATTCCGTCGAAGGCGTGCTCAAGAAGATCGCCAAGAAGTACCGCGAGTACGGCATCAAGGAAACGCCGTACGTGGTGGTCAAGGCCGATGCGGGCACGTACGGCATGGGCATCATGACCGTGCGCGACCCGTCCGAGATCAAGGGCCTGAACCGCAAGGAACGCAACAAGATGAGCGTGGTGAAGGAAGGCCTGGAGGTCTCCGACGTCATCATCCAGGAAGGCGTGCACACGTTCGAGAAGGTCAACGAGGCCGTGGCCGAGCCGGTGGTCTACATGATCGACCGCTACGTGGTGGGCGGCTTCTACCGCGTGCACACGGGCCGCGGCAACGACGAGAACCTGAATGCGCCGGGCATGCATTTCGTGCCGCTGGCGTTTGCCCCGAACGGTATTCCGGACAGCCACGCCAAGCCTGGCGCGGCGGTGCCCAACCGCTTCTACATGTATGGCGTGGTGGCTCGCCTGGCGCTGCTGGCAGCCTCGGTGGAGCTCGAGAAGACCGATCCCAACCCGATCCTCTGACCTGCGGCGCCCGCCGCCTGTCACGCACGCCCCCGGTCCGGCGCGGTCGATCCGAACCCGCCGGACGCTTTTCACCTGACGCCAACGCGACGAGCCATCATGCGCATCCTTTTCATCACCGACCCGCTGGAAACCTTCAAGACGTACAAGGATTCCACCTACGCCATGATGACCGAGGCGGCGGCGCGCGGGCACGAGCTGTTCTTCTGCCTGCAGTCGCAGGTGTCGCTGTCGGCCGGCGTGGTCGAGGCCGTGGCACGGCCGCTGACGCTGCTTGACGATGCGCAAGACTGGTTCCGCCTGGGCGAGGCCGCGCTGCTGCCGCTGGCCACCTTCGATGCGGTGCTGATGCGCAAGGACCCGCCGTTCGACATGGAATACGTGACCAGCACCTGGCTGCTGGAACTGGCGGAAAAGCAGGGCGCGCGCGTGTTCAACAAGGCGCAGGCCATCCGCGACCAATCCGAGAAGCTGGCGATTGCCCAGTTTCCGCAGTTCGTCACGCCGACGCTGGTCACGCGCGACGCGGGCCGCATCCGCGCCTTCCACGCCGAACACAAGGACATCATCGTCAAGCCGCTCGATGGCATGGGCGGGATGGGCATCTTCCGCGTGGGGGCCGACGGCATGAACCTGGGCTCGATCGTCGAGACGCTCAGCGACAACGGCGCCCGCACGCTGATGGTCCAGCGGTACATCCCCGAAATCAAGGCGGGCGACAAGCGCATCCTGCTGATCGGCGGCAAGCCGGTGCCGTACTCGCTGGCGCGCATTCCGCAAGGCAGCGAGATTCGCGGCAACCTGGCCGCCGGCGGCGTGGGCCGCGCCCAGGAACTGAGCGCGCGCGACCGCGAGATCGCCGAGACGCTGGCGCCGGGCCTGTTCAAGCAGGGCCTGCTGCTGGTGGGCCTGGATGTGATCGGCGACTACCTGACCGAGGTAAATGTGACGAGTCCGACCTGTTTCCAGGAAATCACCCAGCAGACCGGCTTCAACGTGGGGGCGATGTTCATCGACGCGCTGGAGGAGGCCGTGGCCAGCGACCGCCGTTGAGCCGGCAGGCAGGGCGGTACGCCGGGGTTGATGCGAAGGCGCCACAGTCGCGGGGGCGCACATAAACACGGGAGAGGCCGCAAGGCTGCCTGCTACAATTTGGGCAGTCCAACGGATTCACCATCATGGCAGGAATTCTGATCATCGCGCACGCGCCGCTTGCTTCGGCGCTGCGCGATTGCGCTGCCCACGTCTACTGTGGCCAGCCGCCCCGGCTGGCAGCCATCGACGTCGTCGCCGACGCCGATCCGGCCGCCGTGCTGGCCGAGGCCCAGCGCAGCCTGGCCGCGGTATGCGAAGAAAACGGTGCCCTGGTGCTGACCGATATCTTTGGTGCCACGCCCGCCAACATTGCCGCGCGCCTGGCCGAGCCGGGCCGCGTCAAGGTGCTGGCTGGCGTGAACCTGCCGATGCTCGTGCGCGCGATCTGCTATCGCGCCGAAAAGCTTGACCAGCTGGCCACCAAGGCATTGGCCGGCGGCTCGCAAGGGGTGCTGCAGATTGGCACGACCGCCGTCCAGAATCAAACCGCAAATCATCCCGACAAATATGCTGCAGAGGGACACCACCATCATCAATAAGCTCGGGCTCCATGCCCGCGCATCCGCCAAGCTGACGCAGCTGGCGGGCAATTTCAAAAGCCAGGTCAAGATGTCCCGGAACGGCCGCCAGGTGGATGCCAAGAGCATCATGGGCGTCATGATGCTGGCCGCCGGCATTGGCTCGACGGTCACCATCGAAATCGACGGCCCCGACGAGCAGGAGGCGATGGACGCCGTGCTGGCGCTGATTGCCAACCGCTTCGGCGAAGGCGAGTGAGGCCTGGCGCCACACCCAGAATTCCTTAACGTTCCTGACGGAGCGGGTCATGCCCTTTGCCTTGCACGGCATTCCGGTTTCTCGTGGGGTCGCCATCGGGCGGGCCCATATCCTGGCGCCGGCTGCGCTGGATGTTTCGCACTACCTGGTCGACGAAGACCGTCTCGACGCCGAGGTGGAGCGATTACGCGCGGCGCGCGCGGCCGTGCGGGCGGAACTGGTGACCCTGAAGCGCGACCTGCCGCGCGACGCGCCCGAGGAAATGGGCGCGTTCCTGGACGTCCACGCGATGATCCTCGACGACGAGGCGTTGTCGCGCGAGCCCGAGGAACTGATCCTCCAGCGCCGGTACAACGCCGAGTGGGCGCTGACCACGCGGCTTGAAGAACTGATGCGGCAGTTCGACGAAATCGAGGACGAGTACCTGCGCGAGCGCAAGGCCGATATCCAGCAGGTGGTGGAGCGGATCCTGAAGGTGCTGGCCGGCGCGCCCGTGCTGGCCCCCGCGCCGGTGCCGGCCCTGGCCCCCGATGGCGAGGCCGCGCCCGGCGTGATCGTGGTGGCGCACGACATCGGCCCGGCCGACATGCTGCAGTTCAAGCACACGGTGTTCCACGGGTTCGTGACCGATCTGGGCGGGCGCACGTCGCACACCGCGATCGTGGCGCGCAGTCTGGACATTCCGGCCGCCGTGGGCGTCAAGAGCGCCAGCGAGCTGATCCGCCAGGACGACTGGATCATCATCGACGGCGATGCCGGCCTGGTCATCGTGGATCCGTCGGCCATCATTCTCGAGGAATACCGCCACCGCCAGAGCGAACGCGCGCTGGAGAAAAAGCGGCTGCAGCGGCTGCGGCACATGCCGGCCGTCACGCTGGACGGGCTGGAAATCGAGCTGCTGGCCAATATCGAACTGGCCGAGGATGCCGGTGCGGCGCTGGCCGCCGGTGCGGTTGGCGTGGGCCTGTTCCGCTCGGAATTCCTGTTCATGAACCGCCGGAACGAAATGCCCGACGAGGACGAACAGTTCCTGGCCTACTGCAATGCCGTGGAGGCCATGCACGGCCTGCCCGTGACGATCCGCACGATCGACGTGGGTGCCGACAAGCCGCTGGACGGCCTGGGCGAAGACTTCGAGACCGCGCTGAACCCGGCGCTGGGGCTGCGGGCCATCCGCTGGTCGCTGTCGGAACCGGCGATGTTCCTGACCCAGTTGCGCGCGCTGCTGCGGGCGTCGGCGTTCGGGCCGGTGCGGCTGCTGATCCCGATGCTGGCCCACGCCAGCGAGATCGACCAGACGCTGGACCTGATCGCGCAGGCCAAGCGCCAGCTGGACGCGCGCGGCCAGCCGTACGATCCGGGCATCAAGATCGGGGCGATGATCGAGATCCCCGCTGCCGTGCTGCTGCTGCCGCTGTTTCTCAAGCGGATGGACTTCCTGTCGATCGGCACCAACGACCTGATCCAGTACACGCTGGCGATCGACCGCGCCGACAACGCCGTGGCCCACCTGTACGACCCCCTGCATCCGGCGGTGCTGCAGCTGATTGCACGCACCATCCGTGACGCCAACCACGCCGGCGTGCCGGTGGCGGTCTGCGGCGAAATGGCTGGCGATCCGGCGATGACCCGCCTGCTGCTGGGCATGGGCCTGCGCGAATTCTCGATGCATCCGGCCCAGCTGCTGCGGGTGAAGCAGGAAGTCATCCACGCCGACTGCGAGCGGCTGTGCAAGGTCGTGGACCAGATCCTGACCTGCTACGAGCCCGAGGAACAGGCGGCCGCCCTGAAGCTGCTGTCGGCATAGCACAACCCTTAAATCCTTAGGGTTTTTGTCTCGATGTTGGCGGATCTGACGCCACTTTTCCATGCGAAAAGTGGCGTGCCAGATGCCTTTTCCGGTCATTTCCATGGCGCTGTGCACGACGCTTCCCATGTGGATTAATGGGAATTGTTATCATTTTCGATCTCTGTTATTCTGCCTCTCATCGCGTGCGGCATGCCGGTGCCGCCAGCCCTCAGGAGGCAAGTTGTGTACGTCTGCATCTGCAATCAGGTTACCGACCATGAGATTCATGGTGCCGCTCATCTTGGCGTGACCACGCTCGACGAGCTGGCCGAAACGCTAGGCGTGGGAACCTGCTGCGGCCGCTGCCGCGACTGCGCGAAGCAAGTGCTTTGCGAAGGCGTTGCCGCTGTGAAGACCATCCAGATCGTTGACATTTCAGCCTGTTCGCCGGCTGCGTCACATGCCATAATGGACGCTCGTGACCCGGCAGTCGCGAACGACCAGCGTACCGCGCTGGTTGCCTGATTCAGGAAGCGTTCACACACCGAACAACGCGTGAATTGAAAAGCGCGCCCACGGATTCGTCCGCGGCGCGTTTTGTCGTTCCCGACCGTTGCATCTCGCTGCATTTCGTCGCCTTCGTCCATTCGCCGGGTCCGTTTGTGGTCTGCAACATCCGCATCAGGAGCCCCGAATGAAAGGTGACAAGAAGGTCATCCAGCATCTGAACGCCCAGCTCAAGAACGAGCTGACCGCGATCAACCAGTATTTCCTCCACGCACGCATGTACCGCCACTGGGGCCTGAAGAAGCTCGGTGATGTCGAGTACAAGGAGTCGATCGGCGAAATGAAGCACGCCGACCGGCTCATCGACCGCATCCTGATGCTCGACGGGCTGCCCAACCTGCAGGACCTGCACAAGCTGCTGATCGGCGAAGACACGCCCGAAATGCTCAAGTGCGACCTGAAGCTGGAGCAGACCGCGCACGCCACGGTCAAGGAAGGCATTGCGTACTGTGAATCCGTTGGTGACTACGTCAGCCGCGAACTCCTGGTCGATATCCTCACGGACACCGAAGAGCATATCGAGTACTTGGAGACGCAGCTGGACCTGATCGACAAGGTCGGCCTGCAGAACTACTTGCAGTCGCAGCTGGAACCGGGCGAGCAATAAGCGCGCTGGCTTCCGACCCAGTCGCGGCCTGACCGATCACCGGCAGGCGCGGCAGGGCAAGCGCGTGGCGCAGGATGGCGCCACGCCCCGGTGCGGAGCGGGTTGGTAACCCTTCTCATTCGGATTCTTGTCTCCATCCAGTCACATTGCGCCAAAAATGGCGACCCGGCGGGGAGGGGGCTCCACCGCGGGTCGCCAGGTTTCCAGGCGACATTCCTGCCTTTTTCCGTTTTCCTACGCGGTTCGGCCTCGCCGGCCCTAATGCGCCTGTCCGCAGACCTCGCAGCCGGGCGTGCGCGCCAGGCGCATCGTGGTCCATTCCATCGTCATCGCATTGACCATCAGCAGCCGGCCGGCCAGCGTTTCGCCCACGCCGGTCAGCAGCTTCAGCGCCTCGGCCGCCTGCACGGTGCCGACCATGCCGACCAGCGGCGCGAACACGCCCATCGTGGCGCAAGCCGCTTCCGGGGCCGGTTCCGACGGCGGAAACAGGCAGCCGTAGCACGGCGCCTCGGGGTCGCGCAGGTCGTACACGCTGACCTGGCCGTCAAAGCGCAGCGCCGCGCCCGAGACCAGCGGCCGGCGATGCTTCAGGCAGGCCCGGTTGACGGCCTGGCGCGTGGCGAAGTTGTCGCAGCAATCGAGCACGACATCGGCCTGTGCCACTAGTGCATCGAGCTCCACACCGCCCACGCGTTGCGCCACCGGGCGGATATCGACGTCGGGATTGATGCGCAGCAGACCTTCCCGGGCCGACTCCACCTTGGGCCGCCCCACGTTGGCAGTGGTATGCAGGATCTGGCGCTGCAGGTTGGTCAGGTCGACATCGTCGTCGTCGACGATCGTGATGCGGCCCACGCCGGCCGACGCCAGGAAGGGCAGGGCGGCCGCACCGAGGCCGCCGGCACCGATCACCAGCGCATGGCCAGCCAGCAGACGCTCCTGGCCCTCGATGCCCACTTCATCCAGCAGGATATGGCGCGAATAGCGCAGCAGCTGATCGTCGTTCATGGTTTGGCGGCAAATGAAAAACGGCCCGACGGTGGCATGCCGCGGGCCGCAGGATGAGGGGGGAAGCGCGCCGCGCGCCCTGGGACGGGCAGCGCGTATCCGTTACTTCTGACCGGTCGGCGTGCCCAGCGGCTGGCCGATCGGCGCGCTCGCGGGCGGCTGGCTGGCCGGCGCGGGCTTGGCCGGAGCCGGAGCGGGCTTGGCGGCCGGCTTGGCCGGGGCCTTGCCTGCCTTTTCTTCCTTGGTGTCGGGCTTGCCGGCCGTGCCCGTGGCTTCCAGGCGCGACTTCGACTTCTGCACCGGCTTGCCGTCGAGCTGGGCGATGGCCTGCTGCAGCATGAAGTCCTCGGCCGAACCGAATTCCACCGGCTTCTTCTTGCGATCCTTCTCGCGTTCTTCCGGCGTTTTCTTCGCGTTTTCCTCTTCCAGGCGGCGCAGCTCGTCCACGCGGCGCTGTTCGCGCTCGTTCATTTCCGGCTCTTCCGACTCCTGCTTGTTGTGCAGGTGGCGCTCGGTGTCGATCTCGCGCGTGATCAGTGCGTCATCCGGATCGCCTTCCGGGTTCTGGTCGACCGGGATGTCCGGGCGGATGCCCTTGGCCTGGATCGACTTGCCCGACGGCGTGTAGTAGTACGCAATCGTCAGCTTGATGCCGGTGTCGTTGGTCAGCGGGCGCACGGTCTGCACCGAACCCTTGCCGAACGTGGTCTTGCCCATGATCAGCGCGCGCTTGTGGTCCTGCAGCGCGCCGGCCACGATTTCCGAGGCCGATGCCGAGTAGGCATTGGTCAGCACGATCATCGGCAGTTTCTTGAACTGCGCGGGCAGGTCCTTGAGCGGATCGTCCTCGAGCGACGAGAGGCGGTAGTTGTTGAACGTGGCCTTGTAGACGCGCTTGGCGTCGGGCACCTGTCCGTTGGTGGACACCACGGTCGCATCGTCCTGCAGGAAGGCTGCCGCCACGCCCACCGCGCCTTGCAGCACGCCGCCGCCGTTGTTGCGCAGGTCCAGGATGATGCCCTTCAGGTTCGGGTTCTTGTCCGCCATGTCCTTCAGGCGGCGGCCCAGGTCGGCCACGGTGCGTTCCTGGAAGCTCGTCAGGCGCACCCAGCCGATGGTGTTGTTGTCGAGCATCTTGGTCTTGACCGACTGCACGCGGATTTCGGCGCGCGTGATCGAGACCGGGAACGTGCGTTCCTCGCTCTTGCGGTAGATGGTCAGCGTGACCTTGGTGCCCGGCTCGCCGCGCATGCGCTTGACCGCCTGTTCCAGCGGCAGGCCGCGCACGGGCTTGTCGTCGATACGGGTGATCAGGTCGCCCGGCTGGATGCCGGCGCGGAAGGCGGGGGTGTCCTCGATCGGGTTGATGACCTTGACCAGGCCTTCTTCCTGCGAAATCTCGATGCCCAGGCCGGCAAAGCGGCCGCGGGTGCCTTCCTGCAGTTCCTTGAAGTCCTTCTCGTCCAGGTAGGCCGAGTGCGGGTCGAGGCTGGCGACCATGCCCTTGATGGCTTCGGTCAGCAGCTTCTTGTCGTCGACCGGCTCCACGTACTCGCGCTTGATCTGCCCGAAGATGTCGGACATCAGCCGCAACTGGTCGAGCGGCAGCGGCCCAGAGCTGTTCTGCGCGGTGGCCGAGATTTGCAGCGTGGCCAGCACGCCGGCGACGACGCCGACTGAGACGAGGCTAATGTTCTTGAGCGTCTTACGCATGAGGGCTGCCTGAGCTTTTGTGGATGATGCGAAAGGGAAATCCCTGGCCGGACGGGTTACGCCCGGCGCGGATTGACCGACAGTATAAGAGGGTGCGCAGAAAAAGACCTGCGGGCCACCACACCATGGTGGGGGCGGCCACACAAGGCCGTGTCGCGCCTACCCGGATGCCGCCCGGGCCGGCGCGTGCGCGCACCGGCGGCGGTCAGCGGGCCTTGCCCTGGTTGGCCACGGCGGCCAGCGAAGCGGCAATCGCTTCCTGGTCGCCCAGGTAGTAGTGGCGCAGGGGGCGCAAGTCGGCGTCCAGCTCGTAGACGAGCGGGGTGCCATTGGGGATATTGAGGCCGACGATATCGTCATCCGAAATCTGATCCAGATACTTCACGAGCGCGCGAATGCTGTTGCCGTGAGCGGCAATCACGACGCGCTTGCCGGATTTGATGTCGGGAGCGATGGATTCGTTCCACAGCGGCATGACGCGGGCGACCGTATCCTTCAGGCATTCGGTCAGCGGCACCTGCTCGCGCGGCACATTGGCGTAGCGCGGGTCGTTGAACGAGGCGCGTTCGTCGGTCGGCTCCAGCGCGGGCGGCGGCGTGTCGTAGCTGCGGCGCCACACCAGCACCTGCTCGTCGCCATACTTCTTTGCGGTTTCCGCCTTGTTCAGGCCGGCCAGGGCGCCGTAGTGGCGTTCGTTCAGGCGCCATTCATTGCGCACCGGAATCCACATCAGGTCCATTTCGTCCTGGACGTGCCAGAGCGTGCGGATGGCGCGCTTGAGCACCGACGTGTAGGCCACGTCGAACGTGAAGCCGGCTTCCTTCAGCAGTTGACCGCCCTGTCTGGCCTGCGCCACGCCGGTATCGGTCAGGTCGACGTCAACCCAGCCGGTGAAGCGGTTTTCGAGATTCCACGTGGATTCGCCGTGGCGGATGAGAACGAGCTTGTACATTGCAGCTTCCAGGGTAGTAAGTAACCTGCGGCGCGCGGCGCCTGCGTCACGCCCGGGCGTGGCAGGCGCCGCCCGAAATAATCGGCGCTGGCGCGAAACCGCGTATTTTATAATGCCGCCGACCCAACCCAACGGAATGCCAACGTGAATTTCTTCGCCGATTACAACAACCTGGCTCTGATCGCGATCGCCGTGGTCTCGGGCGGCCTGCTGGCCTGGCCGCAAATCAAGGCCGGCACGGGCGGCAAGCGCGTCAATACGGCTGCCGCCACGCAGCTGATCAACAAGCGCAACGCGGTGGTGGTGGACATCCGCGACGCCGCCGAATTTGCCAAGGGCCATCTGCCCCAGGCCAAGAGTGCGCCACTTGCCGATATCGGCAACCGCGCGGCCGGCCTTGCAAAGGACAAGGCGGTCCCCATCATCGTGGTGTGCCAGAACGGCCAGCGTTCGAGCAAGGCCCAAGCAGCCCTCAAGGAAGCCGGTTACAGTGAGGTATATGCGCTGGAAGGCGGCATGGCTGCGTGGCAGCAGGCCGGCCTGCCGGTGATCAAGTAATACAACAGCCCCCTTCAACATGCAGCACGCGGCGCGGTACTGCCCTGGGCGGTCCGCGCCGCTGTTTTTCAGTCAAGGAGAATCCGCATGGCCCGCGTCGTCATGTACAGCACGGTTGTGTGCCCCTATTGCCAGATGGCCGAGCGCCTGCTCAAGCAGCGTGGCGTGGAAACGATCGAGAAGATCCTGATCGACCGCGAGCCGGGCCGGCGTGAGGAAATGATGACCCGTACGGGCCGTCGTACCGTGCCGCAGATCTATATCGACGAAACCCATGTGGGCGGCTTCGACGACCTGTCCGCGCTGGATCGCCAGGGCGGCCTCGTCCCGCTGCTGGCTGCCTGAGCCGGCCGGACGCTCGCGGCCGGAGTGCGGGGCGCCGGCTTCGCTGCGCTGCAGCAGATCAAGCGATAAATCTGATAATGCCGCGGTACGGTGAATTCGCCATCGGCGTCATGTACCATATGCGCTTTCCAAACAGCCGGGGCTTCGGCATCCGGCTGCGCATGGCGCAGCGCGCCCAAACCGATCCATCCGGAAGCCTTTCATGAGCGACCAGCAACAAGCCACCCAGCAGGACGACCAGCCCTTCTTCAACATCCAGCGCGTGTACCTGAAGGACATGTCGCTCGAGCAGCCGAACTCGCCGGCCATCTTCCTCGAATCGGAAGCCCCGTCGGTGGAAGTGCAGGTCAACGTCGGCGCGGCCCAGCTGCAGGAAGGCATTTTCGAAGTGGTGGTGACGGGCACCGTGACGACCAAGGTGCAGGACAAGGTGGCATTCCTGGTGGAAGCCCATCAGGCCGGCATCTTCGATATCCGCAATGTGCCGGCCGAGCAGCTGGACCCGCTGCTGGGCATCGCCTGCCCGACCATCCTGTACCCGTACCTGCGCGGCAACATCGCCGACGTGATCACGCGTGCCGGTTTCCAGGCCATCCACCTGTCGGAAATCAACTTCCAGGCGCTGTACGAGCAACGCCTGCAGGCTGCCATGGAAGAGGCGCAAGCCCAGGGCGGCGACTCGGGCATCGTGCTGCCGGACGGCAGCCAGGCTCGCCACTGATCCGCGCCACGCCCGGATTAGACGAAAAACGGGGCTTCGGCCCCGTTTGCGCTTTCTGATGGCCCACGCTCCCGTGACATCCATACTGTCTGCATGACCGCGCATCCGTGCGGCCCGATCCTCGATCTGCCATGAAACTGACCATCCTGGGCGCCGGAGCATGGGGCACCGCTCTGGCCAGCCACGCTGCCGCCGATACCCGCCACGATGTGGTGCTCTGGGGGCGCGATGCGGACCAGCTGGCCGACATCGCCACCACAGGCACCAATGCGGCCTACCTGTCTGGCGTGACGCTGTCGCCCCGGCTGGCCTGCGAAGCCGATTTCGACCGCGCCGTCGATCATGCGCTGGCCGACGCGCAGGGCCTGCTGGTGGTGGCCACGCCGGTTTCGGGCCTGCGCGAGATGACGCGCCGGCTGGCGCCGCGCCGCCGCGGGCCGCTGGCCATGCTGTGGCTATGCAAGGGCTTCGAGGCCGATACCCACGCGCTGCCGCATCAGATGGTGCGCGAGGAACTCGACGCGCTGGGCGTGGCGCCCGGCGAGATCGAATACGGCGTGCTGACCGGGCCGAGCTTTGCCCGGGAGGTGGCGCAGGGGCTGCCGTGCGCGCTGACCGTGGCGGGCTCGACGCACGCGCTGGCGGATCTGGCCCAGACGGCGTTCCACCATCACGCGATGCGCATCTATGGCAGCGACGACCTGATCGGCGTCGAGGTCGGCGGTGCGGTCAAGAACGTGCTGGCCATCGCCACGGGCGCCAGCGACGGGCTGGGGCTGGGCCTCAATGCGCGCGCGGCGCTGGTGACGCGGGGCCTGGCCGAAATGACGCGCCTGGGCCTGGCGCTCGGCGGCCGCATGGAGACCTTCATGGGTCTGGCGGGCATGGGCGACCTGATCCTGACCGCCACGGGCGACCTGTCGCGCAACCGCAAGGTGGGCCAGCAACTGGCCAGCGGCAAGACGCTCGAACAGATCCTGCATGACCTGGGCCACGTGGCCGAAGGCGTGCGCTGCGCGCGGGCGGTGGCCGACCTGGCCGCGCGCAAGGGCGTGGAGATGCCGATCACGCGCGCGGTGTGCGCGGTGCTGTTCGACGGCTTGCCGGCGGCCGATGCCGTGGACCGCTTGCTGCAGCGCGACGCCCGGGACGAGTAACGCATCGGGTGATGGAACGGCCGGCCCTCTCCCCCCCCCCCCCCCCCCCCGCCGGGGCGGGGGCCGGGGGGGGGGGCCCCCCCCCCCACAACCCCAGCGA